>JBFLWA010000011.1:0-51378 GCA_040758135.1 Bacillota bacterium
GCTGTTGGCAGCCCTGGCGGTGGCCGAGAAGGAATGCCCGGACGAGAAGCGGCAGGCCGCCATCCGTGCTTTGAAGGAAGACCTTATGACAATGCCTGAAGCCTGCCGGGACTACCGTGTTCGCCTGAAAGAGATGGGTATCTCGGCTGAAGGGATGAGAGGGTTGGGAGCAGCTGAGTCGAACATGGACCGGTTCGCCAACCGGGTTAAGAAGCGAGGTCAAAGCTGGGGCAGACGAGGACTGCAGGCGATCGTCCAGAGTCTGGCCAGGCAGTTTGAAGGGCGGCTGGAACAGGCCAGCGAGGAGCTTAACCAGACTACACTGGAGAAGGTGGAGAAGCGGCTGAGAGCGGGAGCTGGTCACGTTGCCAGAGAGAGCGCCGAAGCATTCCAGTTCAGACAGGCACATCCACTGATTCGCTCGGCCGGTACCCACGGCCTCGGGCGGCCTGTCGCGGCTAATTAGAAAGCTCAGTTTGCCAGCCTGAGAAACAGTTTTTCAAGAACGCTCGCTTCGGGAATCCGATAGATTACCCAACTCTGCATGACAGACACTGGCAGTACCTGCCCCCTTGTCAAACTTCTCCCATCCGCGTTATAATGCTATTACCTGATACTAATCGTTACATGTAGTACCTAGTATCACCATGGTATTCTGGTGCTCATAGTACTGATTCGGAGAAGAGGTGTTATATGCACATGTCACGAGCAGTCGGCATAGTCGGAGTTGGGGCTGCCGTGCCCGACCGGGTTTTGACCAATGCCCATCTGGAGAGCACGCTGGAGACCTCCGACGAGTGGATTACCACCCGCACTGGTATTAAGGAACGACGTATAGCCGATAGTCATACTGCCACCTCCGATCTGGCCGCTCTGGCCGCCCGCCGGGCCCTTCATGGGGCCGGCCTCTCTCCTGACCAGGTCGATCTGATCATCGTCGGCACGGTCACTCCCGATATGGCCTTTCCTTCCACTGCCTGCCTGGTCCAACAGGCCCTGGGTGCTACCCGGGCCGCTGCTTTCGATCTGGAGGCTGCCTGTACGGGCTTTATCTATGGCCTAGCCATTGGCCAGCAGTTCGTGGCCAGCGGCGTGTACGATACGGTGCTGGTCATCGGCGCCGAGACCCTCTCCCGCATTACCGACTACCAGGACCGGTCCACTGCTATTCTCTTCGGCGATGGTGCTGGAGCCGCAGTCCTGCGTCCCGTCGCCGACGGTTATGGGATCCTCTCCTCCATCCTCGGGGCCGATGGTTCCGGCGCTGATCTCCTGCGCCTGCCGGCGGGAGGGAGCCGCCTCCCCGCCAGCGAAGAAACGGTCAGGGATCGTCTGCACTACCTGCAGATGGCCGGTAATGAGGTGTTCAAGTTCGCCGTGCGGATCATGGACGAAGCCGCTGAACAGGCCCTGGCCAAATGCGGTCTGACCCCCAACCAGATTGACCTGCTCGTCCCCCATCAGGCTAACCAGCGAATCATCGATTCGGCCGTCCGGCGCCTGGGGATCCCCATGGAGAAGGTCGTGGTCAACCTGGACCGCTATGGCAACATGTCTTCAGCCTCAGTGCCGGTGGGATTGGACGAGGCAGTAAAACAGGGAAGGATCAGGGATGGGGATCTGGTGGTGCTCGTTGGGTTCGGTGGCGGCCTGACCTGGGGCGCCACTGTCATCCGCTGGGGAGGCACTGTAGTTGATTAGAACGAGCATCTGCGCCCAACTCAACATCGAATACCCCATTTTCCAGGGCGGAATGGCCTATCTGGCCACCGCCCAGCTGGCTGCGGCTGTCTCTGAGGCTGGTGCCCTCGGGATCATCGGTGCGGGCAACGCCCCGGCCGATTGGGTGCGCGACCAGATCCGCCAGGTCCGGGCCCGTACCGACCGTCCCTTTGGCGTCAACCTGCTGCTGGTTTCCCCTTATGCCCCGGAAATTGCCCGGGTAATCATCGAGGAAGATGTACCAGTGGTAACCACCGGTGCTGGAAACCCCGGCCCCTACATCGCCGCCTGGAAGGAGGCTGGGATCAAGGTGATCCCGGTCGTCTCCAGCGTCGCCCTGGCCAAGCGGCTAGTCCGCCAGGGGGCCGATGCACTGGTAGCCGAAGGGACCGAATCCGGCGGCCATGTCGGTGAAACCACCACCATGGCTCTGGTCCCTCAGGTGGTAGACGCCGTGGAGGTTCCGGTCATTGCGGCTGGCGGCATTGCTGACGGCCGCGGGTTCGTGGCGGCCCTGGCCCTGGGAGCCCAGGGGGTACAGCTGGGGACACGGTTTGTCTGCAGCACCGAATGTATTGCCCACTCCTCCTACAAGGAGATGATCTGCCAGGCCAAGGACCGCGACACAGCGGTTACCGGCCGTCCCACCGGCCACCCGGTGCGCGCCCTCCGCAATCAGCTAACGCGCGAGTTCGAGCGGCTGGAGGCGGCCAATGCCACCGCCGAAGAGCTGGAGCGGTTGGGCACCGGGCGCTACCGGGCGGCCTGCCTCGATGGTGATATCACCCACGGCACGGTGCTGGCCGGGCAGATCGCCGGGATGATCAGCGATATCCGGCCCGTCCGGGAGATTATCGCCGGCCTCATGGCTGAGGCCGAGACCACTTTGGCTAATCTCAGGAGGTACCCGATATGAAGCTAGCCTTTGTCTTCCCCGGTCAGGGGGCTCAGACAGTCGGGATGGGACTGGATTTCGCCACCCGCCACCAGGCGGCGGCCGAGATCTTCCAGACCGCCAACGATTCCCTGGGCTACGACCTGGCCGGCCTCATCGCCAGTGGCCCCATTGAGGAGCTGTCCCGGACCGAGATTACCCAGCCGGCTATTCTCACCGCCAGCCTGGCCGCTCTCGCCGCGCTGCAGAGCGAGCTGCCCGGCCTGGTCCCCGACGGTGCCGCCGGGCTTAGCCTGGGCGAGTACGCGGCACTGGTCGCGGCGGATGCTATTACGCCAGCCGCCGCCATCCCCCTGGTACGCCTGCGGGGTCGGTACATGCAGGAAGCTGTGCCCCTGGGCCAGGGCACCATGGCCGCTATCCTCGGCCTTGAGGCCGAGCAGGTAGAGGAGGTCTGCCGGCAGGCATCAGCGGTGGGCGTGGTGGAGCCGGCCAACTATAATTGCCCGGGCCAGCTGGTTATCTCCGGCGATATCCCGGCAGTGGAAGAAGCGTGCCGCCTGGCTCTGGCGGCTGGTGCCCGCCGGGCCCAACTTCTGGCGGTCAGCGCCCCATTCCACAGCCGCCGCCTGGAACCGGCCGGCCGAAACCTGGCTCCGGCCCTGGAAGGTGTTACCTGGCAGCGCCCGGCCTTCCCAGTCCTCAGTAATGTCACGGCCGCTCCGCAATGGGAAAGCCATGAGATCATCAGCAATTTGGTAGCTCAGGTCAGCTCGCCCGTGCGCTGGGAGCAGACCATCCGCCGCTTCATTGCCGAAGGGGTTGACCATTTCGTGGAGATCGGCCCCGGCCGCTCCCTGGGTGCCATGACCAAGAAGATCGACCGGTCGGTCTGGACCGGCAGTGTCTCGGATCTGGCCAGTCTGGCCGAGACCGTTGCCTATTTGAAGGAGACCAAGGAGGTGAGCGCATGAGTCGGCTGGCGGGACAGGTCGCCCTGGTCACTGGCGGCTCACGCGGTATCGGTCGCGCCATCTGCCTGGCCTTGGCGGCCGAAGGCGCTACTGTCTATATCAACTACCGGAGCGGTACTGCCCCGGCTGAAGAAGTCAGGGCAACCATCGAAGCCAACGGAGGCCGGGCATCGTTGCTCCCGGGCGATCTCTCCCAACCTGGCGAAGGTCACCGTCTGGTAGCCCGGGTGTTCGAAGAGGCCGGACGCCTCGATATCCTGGTTAATAACGCCGGAATCACCCGGGACAAGCTCATTGTGCGCATGAAGGATGAGGATTGGGATGAAGTGATCACCACCAACCTTCGCTCAGCCTTTGAAACCTGCCGCGAGGCAGCCCGGATTATGATGAAGCAACGCTACGGGAGAATCATCAATCTTTCGTCTGTGGTGGGACTTACCGGCAATGCCGGGCAGGCCAACTACGCGGCTGCTAAGGCCGGTCTCAACGCTCTCTCCCAGAGTCTGGCCCGGGAGCTGGGCAACCGGGGAGTCACAGCTAACGCTGTCGCTCCCGGCTATATCGAGACTGACATGACTGCCGGCCTCCCCGAAGCGGTTAAGTCCACCTATGTTTCCAACATTCCGCTGGGCCGCCCCGGGTCACCCGATGAGGTTGCTGCCCTGGTGGCCTTTCTGGCCTCACCGGTGGCCAGTTACATCACCGGGCAAATCATCCAGGTCGACGGCGGATTGCATACCAGCTAGCCAAAAACCCTTGTATTGGAGGAGGAAGAAGAATGGAAATCGAGAGAGTCAGAAAACTCATTGCTGACCAGCTCGGAATGGAAGTAGAGGAAGTTACCCTGGAGAAACGCCTCATTGACGACCTCGAGGCCGACTCACTGGATATCGTCGAACTGATGATGACCTTCGAGGAAGAGTTCAATGTGGAGATCCCTGACGAAGAGGTCGAGCGTCTGCGTACCGTCGGCCAGGTGATTGAGTATATTCAGGCCAAGCTGGGCGAATAAGCTGACGAGGTGATTCCAATGACCAGACGAGTAGTGGTCACCGGCCTCGGGCTGGTGACACCGGTCGGTCAGACCGTCGATACGTTCTGGGACAACCTGCTGGCCGGCAACTCACCAATCGATACCATCACGCGCTTTGATGCCTCTGCCTTCAGCACCCGCATCGCGGCCGAAGTCCGGGACTTTGACCCTTCGGATATCATCGACCGCAAGGATGCGCGCCGGATGGACCGGTTCACCCAGTTCGCGGTGGTGGCGGCCGTCCGGGCGATACAGGACTCAGGTATTGACCTGGCCCAAGAGGACCCGGAGACCATTGGCGTCTGGATTGGCTCGGGAATCGGCGGTATGGAAACCATGGAGGCTCAGGCCGTAATCCTGCGGGAGAAGGGCCCGGATCGGGTGAGCCCCTTCTTCGTCCCCATGCTCATCGCCAACATGGCGGCCGGACAGACCTCCATCACGCTGGGTGCCAAAGGACCGTGCGGTGGTCCGGTCAGTGCCTGTGCCACCGGAACCGATGCCATCGGTCATGCCTTCCGTCTGGTCCAGCGGGGCGAGGCCACCATCGTAGTCTCCGGCGGTACGGAAGCTTCGATAACTCCACTGGGCTTGGCCGGTTTCTGCTCCGCCAAAGCCATGTCCACCCGCAACGATGAGCCGAAGCGGGCTAGCCGTCCCTTCGACCTTGACCGCGATGGGTTTGTCATGGGTGAAGGTTCCGGCGTGCTGATTCTGGAGGAGCTGGAACACGCCCGGACCCGCGGTGCCCGCATCTACGCTGAACTGGTGGGCTACGGTGCCACTGCCGATGCCTATCACGTGGTCCAGCCGGCGCCCGGCGGCGAGGGCGGTGCCCGGGCCATGGCTCTGGCCATACGCGATGCCGGGGTCACCCCCGACGAAGTGGGCTATATCAATGCCCACGGCACCTCAACACCCTTCAACGATAAGTTCGAAACTATGGCCATTAAACAGGTTTTTGGCGATCACGCTTACCGACTGGCGGTCAGTTCCACTAAGAGCGTTACCGGCCATCTGATGGGCGCAGCTGGAGCTATCGAAGGAATCGCTGCTGCCCTGGCGCTCCACCGCGGCCAGCTGCCACCAACCATCAACTACGAGAACCCCGACCCCGAGTGTGATCTGGACTATGTTCCCAACCAGGCCCGCTCGGCCCGGGTAAAGGTAGCCCTCTCCAACTCGCTGGGCTTCGGCGGGCACAATGCCACTATCGCCCTGCGGGCCTGGGAGGAGCGTTAGGGAATCATGCACGATCGCGACTGGATTATGGGGGTCCTCCCCCACCGCCCCCCGTTCCTCCTGTTGGATCGGGTGACGGAGCTGGAGCCCGGTGTCGCTGCCACCGCCGAATACCTGGTGCGGCCTGATGACTCGGTGCTGGCCGGTCACTTTCCGGGGCACCCGGTCTTTCCCGGGGTGTTGATCATCGAAGCCCTGGCCCAGACCGGTGCGGTCGCCATCCTCTCGGCTGAGAACTTCCGAGGGAAGCTGGCCTTTTTCGGCGGTATCGACCGCTGCCGCTTCCGGCAGCAGGTACGTCCCGGCGACCGGCTCCGCCTGGAGGTTAGACTAGATCGGGTGCGCGGCCCGGCTGGACGCGGCACCGGCAGGGCCCTGGTCGATGATAGGCTGGTAGCCGAGGCCGAGATGCTCTTCGTCCTGGGCGACCGGTCCCAGAGTTAAGTCTCCCAGCAGACCCCTCCTATAACCGAAGGAGGCTGGCGCCCGGCCAGCCTCCTTCGGTCGTTTCTTGACTACGTTATGGTCGGCGGATGGTAGTTTAAGTTGTCACGGCCATCGCCTTTCGTCTTAGCTACGATCCGGTAACCGCCGTCACGACCGGATCGGGATTGGTAATCCAAGCCGTATTCGTCCAGAACCGAGAAGATTGGATCGGTTTCGTGGGCATCCTGGCGCTCTACCACCAGGGTCAGTTCTTCACCGATCTCCATCTCCTCTACTGCCCGACGGATTCCCGGTATATCATCCTTACTGATCTGGCAGCGCAGGTCTATGGTGCGATTTGTCCGTGACATGGCCAGCCCTCCTCGGCCGGTATCATCATAGGTAGCCTGCCCACTTACCGCCCCACCTAAACCTTCGCCCCAGGATACCGTCTAACAGGCGGCTGGCTGATGGCTGGCGTAATCGTGCAATCTTCAGTACAGGCCGTTGGCTGAAAGCAGCTCGTCGTGGCTCCCCTGCTCCACCACTGCCCCGTCGTCGATGACCAGGATGGTGTCGGCCCTCTCAATGGTAGAAAGGCGGTGCGCCACCACCAGGGTGGTCCGGCCGATCATCAGGCGCTCGAGTGCCTCCTGAACCAGCAGCTCCGATTCATTATCCAGGGCGGAGGTGGCCTCATCCAGCAGCAAAATGGGGGCATCCTTGAGCAGGGCCCGAGCGATAGCGATACGCTGCCGCTGCCCGCCAGACAGGCGCGAACCGCGCTCGCCCACCACTGTCTGGTAGCTGTGGGGAAGCGCCAGAATGAACTCATGGGCATTGGCCGCCCGGGCGGCGGCGATGACCTCCTCATCGCTAGCTTGGGGCCGCCCAAAGCGGATGTTTTCCATGATGGTCCCGGAGAAGAGGTAGGCCTCTTGTGGGACCAGCGCAAACTGCTGGCGCAGGTTAGTCAGGGAGTAGTCGGCTATTTCCCGGCCCAGGATACCAATGGTCCCGCTCCGCGCCTGGTAGAAGCCAAGCAACAGTTTGAGGATGGTGCTTTTACCGCTTCCGCTGGGACCGACCAGAGCCGCCACTTGTCCCGGCGCCACGCTGAGTAGTGTCTCGATTCACTCCGCGGCGGCCACAGCCCCCTGCAGCCGACCCCAGGCGCCACTTACCGTCCAGATGAAAATCTGCACCCGTTATACAGCTGCATGACTCCCACCACCGTACCCATGGTGGTCTGTCCCTTGAGCACCCAGTAGGCGCCAACGGCGATCGGGATGAAGAAGGAGAAGCCGGATAGGCTGTTGGTCGCAGCCAGGCAGGACTCCAACCGCACGCGATAGAGCTGGTTTTGCATTACCTGGCGGTTGGCCTCAGCCATACGTTGGGTGGCCCATTGCCCCAGGTTAAACATGCGGATTACCCGGAAACCGGCCCGTAGGTCGTTAAGGTGCGCTGAACAACTCGATCCTATACCCTTGTTCATTGGTGAGGTCCCGGAAGATCAGGCCCAGAGCCAGGCGCTCAGTGGTGAGGGTGATGGCCAGAACGACCAGGGCTGCCAGATAGGCACTGCGGTATGGTTCCAGGTAGCGGATCAGAGTGCCCAGTCCGCTGTTTCTTTGCCTTTCGGACATGGCGCTTACTCCCCTCCCCCGGCGACAAGTGATTGCCCATTCGAAGCCAACTGGGCCAGGTATAGACGGCGATAAACCCCGTCCCGGTTCAGTAGTTCCTCATGGGTTCCCTCTTCCGCCACCCGTCCTTCCTCTATCACCAGAATGCGGTCAGCCCGGCGGACTGCGGAGAGCCGATGGGCTATGACCAGTGTGGTCCGATCGCTCATGAAGCGGTCGAGGGCCTCCTGGACCAGCTTCTCGGATTCGGTATCCAGGGCGGAGGTCGCTTCATCCAGCAGCAGAATAGGGGCACCTTTAAGTGCGGCCCGGGCAATGGCCAGACGCTGGCGCTGCCCGCCGGACAGCCGCCCCCCCTCTCTCCCACCACTGTGTCGTACCCTAGGTCCAGGGTCAAAATAAAGTCATGGATATTGGCCAGGCGGGCAGCCTGTTCGATCTCCTGCCGGCTGGCGCCCGGCCTGCCGTACGAGATGTTCTCAGCTATGCTTCCCGGGAAGATGAAGGCAAATAGGCTCCCGGGGGTCATAGCGCCGCCGATGATCAGATGGCCGCCATAGCCGAAGGCGACCAAAAACGGCAGCATGGGCACCGCTCTGGAGAGGGCATTGGCCGCGGAGTGCAGGCGCGCTACCCGGTAGGCCTTGCCCAGTGCCTGCCGGTTGGCCTGGTTCAGGCGGGTATCCATTACTCCCTCCAGATTGAAGGCCTTGATCACTGCCAGACCACCCAGAGCATCCTGGGCGACGCTGCTCACCTGACCGACCTCGCGCTGGAACTCCGCGGCCCGTCCTGAGATGGGACCAATGACTCGGTACATCAGCACATAGGAAACCGGGATGAGTACAAGGGTGGCGACAGTCAGTTGAGGGCTCAGGTAAACCATGACCGCCAGGGCCGCCAACGCGGTGGTTGCCTGCGAGAAGACCTCAATCAAGTCATTCTCGGTCAGGGTTCTCAGGGTGGCCAAGTCGGCATTGACTACCGACACCAGATCCCCGGTATGCCGACTCTCGAAGTAGGAGGCTGGCAGGCGGCTGAACTGCTCAGCCGGGCGCTGCCGGAGGCGGGCCAGGGTGCGTTCACTGAAGTTCCCCGCCAGTAGCTGCGAGTATACGATAAGGGAATCATGGCCAGAACGGCGGCCACCACCATCGCGGCTGCCGCTCCAAACCCGGTAGCCGAACCGCTGAGGGCTATATCGGTTAACCGGCGCAACGAGAGACTGAAGGTCAGGGTGGTGGCCGTCATGGCCAGCGAACAGACGATGGCGCCAACCAACCAGACCCGGACCGATCCCAACAGGCGCAAAATGCTGCGTACCGCCGACCAATTGGATTGTGGCGATCTCATCAACTCACTCCTTGTCCTGTCGGCCCAGCCCCCTCAGGGTTGCTCCTGGCCATGCTCAATGAAGATTACTAACTTCCCAGTTGATATTGCGGAATCCCTTGCTTATTGTCTGATAATCATTCCGAAAACATAGAGCAGAAGGAGATCGTATGAGGGTTCTGTCATCGACAGACTTTTATTGACACTCTTCGGGGCTATGACGAGCAGGGTAATCAGCTAGTGGATCGAACCTATGAATGTCAGTGCAAACACGGCGTTTTGCCCTACTACGCCTGCCACATCTGTGAGACCTGTAACTAATTAGTAAGATATGCCTCCCCATGTCCAGAAAGAGTGTTCATGATGCCATGGATACTGGTGCCAATGTGGGCCGTTCATCATGGCCTGTCCAGTTAAGGCAGTTGCTGAAGATACAGGCATCGGGCCGGGGCGTTTCCAAAGGATTCGCGAGCGGTGGTGAACAACAAGATCAAGGTCATTAAAAGGCAAGCTTACGGTTTCAGATCGTTCAAGAACTTCCGGCGGAAGATCTTACTGGCCAACTAGTCACCTACCGGTAGACTACTGGATTACTGGGTAGCGCCCAACCACCACAACATTTGACGAATAACAGAAAAAAACCGTCTCACTAGACCGACGTTCCAGGTGCGTAGAAATATCCTGATAGATTATGGCAAGATCTCTATTTCATTAGGGCTCTACCGCTCGGTTCCCTGGAACTTCAGATTGCAGAGATAGAAGGGAAGAACGATGGAGAACTCGTTGTTAGAGCTTGCTTCTCCTTATCTGAAGCTGTCCATCGGTGTTGTCGTCACAGATCCCGATGGAATCATAGTGTCCTGCAACGACGAATACTGCCTCTTGACTGGGTACACCCGGGAGCAGCTGCTTGGAAACCATCTACTTGTGCGTAGTCCCCGTGGTTGGCAGGATCCTCTCGCCGTTATTAGTGAAAGCCTATACTCCACCGGCAGGTGGAGCGGGTATCTCCGCGTCGCCAGGCCCGACGGAACTGATTGGACGGCCCACCTGAGCATCACTCCTATTGAGCAAGCAGGGCGCCGGCTGGGTTACGTTGGGATCATCAGCGATGTTACCGTTTTTGGATGGGCAGTCGCCGGGTATCAACCAAGCGATTCTGTGGCGGGGCTGCCGTTACAAGAGACCGAGGGAAGTCTGATCATCTTTCAGCATATGGTGTTAGCCATCAGTAAAATTGCAGAGGTGCGCGACCCGGACATCGACGGTCATCTGGAGCGCGTTCAAACCATCGTCCGCTGGCTCCTGGCCAACGATGACGAGTGCTCCTGGCGACCCGAGGAGAGAGAATGGACCGCGGTCCTGGCGCTTCTTCACGACATTGGCAAGATAGCCGTGCCAGAGGGAATCCTGTTCAAACCCGGACTGCTTCGCCCGGAAGAGCGGCGGCTGATGCAACTACACACGACCATCGGTGAAGATCTGGTCCGGAAGCATCTGAGTATACCTGGGCTGGAACACTGGGCCGAGCGCGCGGCCGAGATAGTGCGGTGGCACCATGAGCGCTACGATGGCGAGGGCTACCCGGATGGTCTGAAGGGAGCATCGATTTCGCTCGCCGCCCGTGTGGTTGCGGTGGCGGATGTAGTGGATGCGCTTTCGAGCCGGCGTTCCTACAAGGTTCCCTGGCCCTGGCCGGATGTGGTCGCCTATGTCGAGGAACAAGCAGGCCGCCAATTTGACCCCAGGGTTGTACGCACCTTCCGAAAAATTGAGGGACTGATAAAGTCACTTTACCAGAATGGCTCCTAGGCGGACCCGGCTGCCGAATTGCGGGGTGAAAATCAAGTTATTTAGCCCAAAGAGCCCCAGACCGGCTGCAACGGCCGCAGGGGATATCTTAGCCGTTGTGGGTCTTAAGGAAAGATGATGCAGGTGCAAGCCTACCATTCAGGCTGTCGTCGGGGCAATTACCGACATGATGGCCTTTTTTCGCGTGATTTAGGCCGTTTTCACTGTGGTAGATAACCCTGGCATTGACCTGCTTCTTAAGAGCCTAAGCCAGCATGGGGAGGTGGTGGTGTCTCTTGATCCGGCGGAAGCTCAAAGAGCCGTGACCCGTCAATCGCCCTTCGGAGATGGAGTCCCTTCCTTATTCCTAAGAAAATCCACCCCCAACATTTGACGAATAGCAAAAAAAGCGGTGCCTGTCTCCCGGCTCCTGTGAGGTCGGGGGCGTTCACCCCCCAATTCTGATAACTTTCCCGGTACTCACTTCGTAGATGAAGAGCTTGGCCGTGTCCTCCACCTGGTCGATGAAAGCCAGGTACCGACTGTCTGGCGACCAGCTGAGGTCGGTGACCGGGCCGCGACCAGCCACCCAGTGCAGGTTATCACCATTGGTCTCGGCCAGGAATAGTAGCTCCTGGCCGGGCTGGCCTGAGACAAAGGCCAGCCACCTCCCATTGGGCGAGATGCGGGCCAACCCTTCGGCGGCATTTGCCCGATCTACGGGAGCCACCAAGGCCCGGGTCGAGAGGTCATAGAGCACCACCGTAGGGGCAATCCCGGGCGCTACCCCCTTTGGCCGGTAGCCAAACAGCAGTTGGCGTCCATCGGGGCTCCATCGGAGGCCCGTGATGAGTTCGGCCGCCAGGAGCTGGTGGGCATTCTGGCCACTGGCTCCGACCAACATCAGTGCATAGCTGACGGTCGGTGGGCCCAGCGGGTCCGGGTTCTCGCTGCGCAGGACATAGGCAACCCAGCGCCCATCGGGCGCCCAGGCCGCGGCAGCCAGCTGCCTTGATCCAATCGGCTGGACTGACACCGGTCTTCCTAGCGAAAGGTCAGTGAGCTTGATCTCTCCATCAGTCCCAGTGGTCCGGTAAAGCAGACGGTTGGCGCGCGGATCCAATGCCCCCGCTACCAGCAGGGAAGGCTCGGGTATGGCCACTCTTCGGATCTGCTGGTGGAGAAGGTCCACCAGTACCCAGTAATTGACGCCGGGCGGTGCTATCAGGAACTTATCCGCGTCCGACCAGGCCGGCGGGGGAAGGTGCTCCTGGGCTAGACAGGAGACAAGATCAGGGTGACGGTTAACCGTCTCGTGGGAACTGATCCGACCGGTGGTAAGATCATACTGACGCAGAGCCCAGCCCCCCGGGGTCTCGCTCCAGAAAACGAGGGTGCTGGCAGTCATCCAATGGGGATAGCGATGGTTGGCGCGGAAGACTGTTTGCATAGCCTGGTTGAGGGCGACCGCCATCTCGCCCGGGATCACCGGGATCTGATAGCGGCCGATGACCTTGATGAAGCGGTCCACTCCCTGATACTGGCCGAGGGCCAGGTTGAGGGTGAGCAGAGTGCTACCGGACTCAGCCAGGAACGATAGCTGAAAAGGCCCGAGACCGGTGATGGCCCGCCGGGCCAGGGGAAGCCGCAGGTTCAGCGCGGCCACCAGTGACCTGATGAACTCCGGGTCGGTGATGACCACCGGTTCGAAACCCATGGGCTGGCCCACCGAGGGCCGGGGATGCGGGACGATAACCACCTGGGCCGTGCGCGCCAGGCCGTACTCGCGCGCCAGATTGACCGGTCGCGCGCAACCCGCGATGATCAACAGAACCAGGATGATCACGGCTATCTTGGCGGTCCGCATGGGCTTTCCCCCTCCTAACCTCCGGCTGGGCGTCGGCTGGCCAGAAACCGCCAGAGTTCGTCTGATTCAGGAGCAGCCAGGGGATGGCTTTCTCCCTGTTCCACCAGAACCGTCTCCCCGCGGGTTACCTCTCCAATGATGGCACAGGGTATCTCCGCACGGCGGAGCGCCTCGATGACGCGCAGGCCATCGGGGGCCACAATCAGCAGGGTGCCGCTGGAGATGAGGCGGAGCGGGTCAATCTCGAAATAACAACAAATGGCCGCTGTCTCCGGCCGGATGAGAATTTTCTCCCGCCAGAGGGTAATGCCGGTTCCCGATGCGGTTGCCAGCTCGTAAACTGCTCCCAGCAAGCCTCCTTCGGTGACATCGTGCATGGCCACCGCCCCGTGGGCGGCAGCGATGGCTGCCTCCCGGACAACACTTATCTGGTCACGCAGGGCCTGCGCCTGGCTGACCAGTTCAACACCGAGGCTCTGGCCTAGCTCATCGGCAAAATCGTGAGCCAAAATGGAGGTTCCCTCCAGACCGGCCCCCTTTGTCATAATGACCTGGAAACCGGGGAGCGCGCCCGCACTGCGGATCGGGGAGCCAGGCCGAGCCCGGCCCAGCGCTGTGGCTACGGCCACTGGCTGGACCACCGCGGGGGTAAGCTCTGTGTGTCCCCCGACTATCTCGATCCCCAGTCTCCGACAGGCCTCCGAAGCACCATCCATGATCTCGGCAATGCTCGTCTCCGGAGTGCCCAGTGGAAGGAGCAGGGTGAGTAGAACCCCGACGGGACTGGCTCCATTGGCCGCAATATCATTGCAGGAAACATGGACCGCCAGACCACCAAGGTCGGTGGTGGTCCCGGTAATCGGATCGCATGAAGCTACTACCCAGTCGCCACCCAGGTCCAAAATGGCCGAATCCTCGCCAACGGCGGCCCCATTGACCACCTCGGTGCGCGGTGTGCCGAGGCGGGTGAAGATCAACCTCTGCAGGGCTGCTGGTGAGAGCTTACCGTACTCCACTCAGTCTCGCCCCCCCAGCCAGGGAGCGGCGCGCTTTAGAGCCTCGGCCAGGAAGAGGCCGATAACTATGCCGGCTGCCGCCTGCAGCAGGTCGACCACCAGCTCAGTGGCGACGGCACCGATGCCGTACATCAAATAGGCGGCAGTCACGTAGCCACCGATGAGAATACCAGCGCCGGCCAGCAGCGCGATGGCGGTACGCGCCCGTCCGCCCCCCTGGGCCAGAGTGCCGACAACATACCCTTCAACACCCTTGATGATGAAAGTAATGGGTGCCCATACTCCGTAACCTGAAACCAGGTCAGCCAGGGCCGAACCGACCGCCCCGGCCGCTCCCGCGTACCAGCGGCCGAAGACGAGAGCTATGGCGTAGATGACGGCTTCCCCCAGGTTGAAATAGGCTTTATCGCTGGGCACCACCCGGATCAGGGTAGCACCCAGAACCAGGCCGGCCAGAAGTCCAGCCGTAACCAGGCGCCTGACAGGTTTATTCTGCATTTTGCCTACTCCCCCAGTCAGTTGGTGTTTTTCCCATTAAAGAATACCACAAAACCGACAGCTGAGAGCATCTCAACTCGGTTTATTTTACATAAGGGAGAGAAACTAATGACATGTACTGATCGGAGGAGCCCCCATGGAACGCGTTATTTTACCCTGTCTCAACGGAGTCAGCCTTCCTTGCCTCTATCTTAATAGCGGCGCGCCTCTTGATGTTATTTTCCTGCATGGCCTTGGCGAGAACAAAGAAAAGGCCGCTGCCTATCTCGGCAACAGCGGGCGCTTCAATGTCCTTATGCCCGACCTTCCGCTGCACGGTGAACGGTCTCTGGGGTCAAGCATTTACCGGCTGGTCTTCCGGCCCGAACTGGTGGCCGATGCACTCCGCCAGGTCGGGCAGGATGTACTGGCCTGTTTGGAGTTCCTGCGCCGATTATCCGATAACCCCATTGCGCTGGCCGGTTACTCTCTGGGCGGTCTCATCACCTGTGCTCTGTTCGGGCGCTACCGCGAGCTCTTCTGCACCGGCGCCGCGGTTGCCGGAGGGGGCGATTTCGCTGGCCTGATGCAGTTGCACCTTCCCGGGCCCGTCTTCTCTAAGCTATACTCGCGTGTTCGCTCCCTGCTGGACGAGTGGGAGCCCCTGAACTTCGCCAACCGCTTCAGTGATTTTCTCATGGTCAATGGCACCGAGGACACGGTAATCCCTTTCCGCCACGCTGAGCAGCTTTACCATGCCCTTGAAACCTCCAGCAACCGCCTGTTGCCCATCGAGGGTGCCGGGCACCACCTCCCGGCCGAGCTGGTGCAACTGGCCGTAAGCAATCACTTATTGGCCCACATCTGAAGGGCTGCCCTCATACCTGGCCGACCCTGGCCCGGCAGCTACCTCTCCCGGTTCCAGCGCTCCGCTGCCTCTTCCTTGGCCCGTTTTAACCGCGCCATACGCTGAGCCAGTGTTTCCGAGGTGGTTGACGGGGGTGCCGCCTGCCCTCTGGCCCGAGCCGGTGGTACGGTGGTTCCGGTGCTCTCTTCCTCATTCACCGCCGGAGCCGTGGGCGTAAGAGGTGGACTCTCCGCGATCTGCTCGCGTCGGGCCTGCCGCAGAGTGGAGGCCAGTGTAGCCTTGCCCCCGGGCGTCGAACCGGCCGATCTTCGACGCCACCTGGTCCAGAGAGTCACCCAGTCACCTATAGCCAGAAACAGTTTTCGGACCGCCACATCCACGGGCCAGAGGACCGCAGCCAGGGCCAGCAGCAGCCGGGCCAACGGCAGCTGGCCACTGGTTCTGGGCAGATTATCCGAGAAACTCTCGGCCGGCGACATAAGGACTGAACCACCGCCGGCTACTGCTAGCTGGGTCAGGTAGTGCTGATCGACTCCTGACCGACGATACTCGGGCGAATACGGGACCACCGTGCCCGCCGTGCGGCTCAACGCGGGGTTGGCTGGGTCGCCCTGGACAACCTGCAGAAGATAAGCCCCGGGAGCCGAGGCATCAAAATCACCGCGGTAGAGACCCGGACCAGAGGCCACCAGTTCTACCTCTTGAACGGCCAAATCGGGACCGATTACCCGGGCCATCGACCGCCCGGTCCCTTCCTCCAGGTGGTGGGTCTCCAGGGTGATGCAACCGCGACCGGCCTCCGAGGTGACAACGACTGAGGTGCCGTCTGTTTCAACTGACGGGAGGGTCCAGGCGACCAGATTGCTCCAAAAGCTCTGGTATCCGGCACCGGTCAGCCAGAGCGCGGACCAGCGGCCGCTGGCATCCGGTGTCCAGGCTACCGACCGCCCGAGCCCGTACTGCCAGGTGGCCAGAATCGGCTCATCCTGGTGGCTCACCAGCACCACCGTGGCCGCCGCTTTGGGTGAAGTGGCCACATAACCGGTGAGGGGAGCCACGCCCCGCTCCAGCAGGGGCTCGATGATCGCGCTGGGAGCGGCCAGCGCTGGAACGAAGCTGGCGTTCACCAGATAGCTGCGGTTGGCCAGAATGGTCTCCTTGGTGAAGATCCGGGGGATAGCCGCTAACTGATTAGTGTAGTAGTAGCGTCCCTCGCCCAGCTCAGCCAGACGGCTCATGAGGGCGGTATCGGCATCCTGACCCACCGCCACCGTAGACAGGGTAATCCCGGCTTCCCGCATATCGGCGGTCAGTTCCTCGTAGTCGCCGCCCGTGGCCGACTGGCCATCGGTGAGCAGGATTATGTGTCTGAGCTTGGTATCCGCGGTGCGCAGTGCCTGGTAGGCCGCGGCGAGCCCGGGGTAGATGTTGGTACCTCCGTCGGCCCGGATGGAGGCAATCAGGTTCTGAATACCCACCAGGTCATCCGAAGACTGCAGGGGCACCACCCAGCGGTAGGTGGAGTCAAAGGCAATTACGCCCACTTGATCCTGCTCGCCCAGAATTTCGGTGGCCCGCAGAGCTGCCTCCTTGGCCAGATCCATCTTGGTGAGACCGGCCGAGCCACCTCCCATGCTGCCTGACTTGTCGATGACCAGCACCAGACCGAGGTTGGGCAGTTCCCCCTTGCCCCGGAGATCCATCCAGACCGGTAGGGCCCGCTCAACAGGGGTGCGGAAGTAGCCTCCAGGCCCGAAGCTCTCTTCTCCCCCCAGCATCACCAGACCACGTCCCAGGTCACGCACATAGTACTCGATCATCTCCATGGCGGTGTCGCTCAGCGCATCGGCCGGCACATTGGCCAGCACCAGGCTGCCAAAGGACTGGAGCTCCCCAAGACTGGCCGGAAAGCTCGCCGCCGGACGCAGCTCCCATCTAACCCCCGCCCCGCTCAGGCTTCGGGCCAGGTTGGTCCCGTCCCCAGGCTGCCCCTCGATGATCAGGACTGAAGGCTTACCCTGCACCTGGCTGAGGGCCCAGGCCTCGTTGTTCAGGGTCAGCCCATCGGCGGCGGCGGTAACCCTCACCTGGTAGGTCCGGAACCCACTCTCCCCCGCCTCCAGCGGGATCAGCAGACGCTGGTGCCCGGGCGAGACTCTCACCACCTGTTGGGCAATGAGCCGCCGGTCACAGTAGAGCCGCAGAAGCGCCTCAGTCTCATAACTGCTGACCAGCTCAACCACAGCCGAGAAGCGCTCGCCCTCGCGCAAATTGGGTGGGACCGTCAAGGCCTCAACCAGCAGGTCTTGGCCCCGCTCGGTGCCGATCGGATAGACATCGACCCTGATCCCCTGGCTGCGCAGGCGGGCGGCCTGGGTGAGTGCATCGCCCAGGTTCTCCAGCCCATCGGTAAGAACCACCACCCGTCGCCGATAGCCGCTGGGCAGCATGGCTGCGGCCAGGCGGAGGCCGGCCGCCGGGCTACTGTGGGACGACTCAACCACAGCCTGCAGCTGCGCAAAGCGCTGGAAATCACGGCTCATGGGCAGCTCCACCATGGCATTGGCTCCAAAGGAAACAACAGCCGCCAGGTCGTCCCGGCCGGCGTAGTTCATAGCCTCGGCGATCCACTGCTCAATCTGGGGGCGGCACCCATCGGCACTCAACGACCGGTCGGCCACAAAGACCACGGCCTGGCGCCCAATGAGGTAGACTAATTGCGCCCCGGCCAGGGCCAGCACCAGCGCGAAGAAGATGGCCAACCGCACCGCCAGAACCAGGCGGCGGCGCACTGCGCCCAGGAACCAGGGATCGCCCCGCCAAAGCCAGGCGAAGTAAACGGCCAAAGGCAGGAGCAGCAGCCACCAGGGGCGGGTGAAGCTAAGACCCACGGCAGTACACCCACCATTCTCCGGCCAGAATCAGCAAGGCCAGGGCGGCCAGAAGGGGCCACAGATCCTGGTTGCCGCGCTGCGCTCCGGCGGCGCCTATCTCGGTCCGGCCCATGGACAGGCTGCTGACAGGAGTCAGATCACTCTCAGCCACCGGTGGATTGACCACCAGCCAGCCTCTGCTCTGCTGTCCTCCGGCTTCCTGTACCACGCTATACACGCCCAGCTCGTCGGTTTGCGCGAATACCCTGGGCAGGGGAGTCTCATAAGTGAAGCGCCGACCGGAAGGCGATACGATAGTCAGTCTCTGGGCCGATGGCGAGACCGAAAGCGGCACCGCCGCTCCGGGCAACACCGGGCCGCTGGCCCCTACCGGCGGCGGCAGCAGCCAGTCAATAACGTTATACATAAGGAGAGGAAACGCCGTGCGTAGGGGCAGATCCGAGTGGTGCAGGTCAAAACCAAATACTACCCGCCGCTGCAGGCCGGCCTCGCCGGCTACGGCCACCGAGCCACCATCGTCAACCAGAAAAGCCTTACCCCAGCCGGCATTGGAGAGATCCACTGTCTCGCCCACATGTACGTCGGAGAGATCCACATAAGCAGTTAAGTCCATCCGCTCGTGGCCGGCCCGGACCGGGCCATGCCCTGGTCGCGCTGTTCCAGGTAATACCAACCAGCCCGCCGGAGGGCGGAAGGCCAGCAGGTTGACGCCCGGGTCGCCTTCGGGGAGAAAACGGTCGTAGATGGCCAGGTCATAGCCGGCGGCACCGGTATAACTGTCGGGTTGGACCCGATAGACATCGAGCCCGGGCAGAAGCGCCAGGAGACGTTCCAAGAAAGCATTGCCTCTGGTCACCAGCAAGACACGGCGTGTCTCGCCGCTCGCTATCACGGCCCAGGCCTGGTCGTCTTCGCGCAGGGCATCACTGCTTCGCAGGCGGACCGAGAATGCCATCGCCTCGGGAACCGAGGGCCAGATGGCCGCATAGGCCTGCCCGGCCGGAATATCTACTGCCTTAACCGAATGCAGAATACCGTCCGTGTGTAGCTCGGCCTCTACCCGGCGCTGGGCAGCACCGAAGTTCACGATGCGGGCCAGTACCGCCAGGTTTCCACCGACCGACCGGACCGACAGGTCGGCTACGGCCAGGTTGTCTCGGGCCTGACCCACCGGGAGGAAGCGGATCTCGCCGGGGTAGAGAATATCCGGGTCGGGAGCGGGTAACCGCCCGTCACTGATCAGGTACAAAGCCGGGTGGGGGCGCCCCTCGCTCACCACCCTGGCCAGCTTGAGGGCTTCGTCCAGGTTAGCCCGGCCCCGTCCCGGCTGCAGGTTGTCTAGGGCGGCCAGCAGCCGCCCCTGGTCGCGCTCATGAGCGACTAGCACCACCGGCTCCTCGCCCATAGCGATAATGGTAGCCTCATCCTGACGGCCCATGGCCTGTACGGCACGGCGTGCCAGATCAATGGCCTGGTCAAAGCGGGTTTGGTTGCCTTCTTGTGTCCGCATGCTTAGCGAACAATCAAGCACCAACACCAGTGAGTGCTCCAGAGCTGCCGTGGCGCGCCAGTAAGGGCCGGCCAGGGCCAGAGCCAGCAGTAGGGCCACAGCTACCTGCAAGTACAAGAGCAGGCTGGTCTTCAGCCTGCGCCACGGCGCGTTAGCCTGATATTCGTCCTGGGCGCGCTGCCAGAGGAAAGTGCTGCTAACAGTTACCTCCCGTCGCCGGAGCTTGAGAAAGTAGAGCAGCACAATGAGGGGGGCGGTCAGGGCGAAGCTCAGGTAGGCTGGGGTCAGAAGCTCCATCTAGCTGACCAGCCCTGCCCGGCGAAGCCAGTCAAAGAGGGCCTCCTCCAGACGGGTCGCGCTGCTTATGCTGATGAAACTGATCCCACGGGTCAGACAGAACCCGCTCAGTTCCTCCCGGAAGCCCTCTAGCCGCCTCCGGTAGGCACGGAGCAGACCAGGCGTGACCGATACCTCACAGCTGGCGCCGCTCTCCCGGTCGATGAGCCGGAGATCGCCGCTGAGGGCCGGCTGCAGTTCGTCGGGAGCCAGCACCTGGACCACTGTAACCTCTTGCTTAAGAAAGAGGAGATAATCGAGGGCCTCCTGGTAACCGGTGGGAGCCAGGAAGTCGGAGATGAGGATGGTGACACCGGGGCCGGTTATGAAGCGCCCGCAGCTTCGGACCGAGCGGGCCAGATGGGTGAGGCCGTCACCTTTCGCCCCCTCAATGAACTCCCACAGCCGCCAGAGGCTGGCCATCCCCCGCACCGGGCGAAGATAGCCCACCAGGTCATCAGCTAGGGCCCCAACCGCTACCCGGTCGTAGGCGCGCAGGGCCAGATAACCGATGGCCGCGGCGACCCGCCTGGCGAACAACCCCTTGTCGGCCGCGGCCTCGCCCCAGCTCATAGAGCCACTGGCATCCAGCAACAGGTTAACAGTGGCTTCCTGCTCCTCCAGGTATAGCTTGAGGAAAAGCCGCTCCAGCCGGGCATAGGCGTTCCAGTCCACCAGCCGGGTATCGTCTCCGGGAGCGTAGTCCCGGAAATCAGCGAACTCAACTGACCGCCCCTTTTTGATCGAGCGTCGTTCGCCGCTGGTCTTCCCTACCGCGCTCTTGCGCACCACCAGTTCCAAGCGTTCCAGCTGCCGCATGAAATCCTGGTCCACAAAGGAGGGCAGGCGGGGTGACATATCAGCTGCCTCCGTCCGCGTACTCGGGAACCTGATCCATAATCTCGTTAATAAGAGAATCAGCGGTCTGCCCGGCCGCTTCACCCTCGAAACTCAGGACCAGACGGTGCCTGAGCGCCGGGAGGGCTACCTCCCTGATATCGGCGAAGGCCACGTTATAACGGCCGCGTCGCAGGGCAGTCACCTTTCCGGCGAGGATGAGCGCCTGTAAGCCCCGGGGACTGGAACCGTACCGCGCGTACTGGCGAACCGCGGCCACCGGGGTACGGTCCGGATGGGTAGCGGTGACCAGACGGACCGCGTAACGGGCCACCGGCTCAGCCAGGGGAATCTGCCGGGCCAGCTGCATCAGGCTGATGACCGACGGTCCGTCAACCACCTTTTCCGCTACCGAGGAGCGTCCGCCAGTGGTGCGGTCAGCAATCTCCAGAAGCACCTCGGCATCGGGGAAGGGCACCATCACCTTGAACAGGAAGCGGTCGAGCTGGGCCTCGGGCAGGGGGTAAGTCCCCTCCATCTCCAATGGATTCTGGGTGGCCATAACGAAAAAGGGCTCGGGAAGGGTCCGGGTGGCACCTCCGGCGGTGACTGTGCGCTCCTGCATCGCCTCCAGGAGGGCGCTCTGGGTTTTAGGGGTCGCCCGGTTCACCTCATCGGCCAAGACCAGGTTGGCGAAAACGGGGCCCGGCTGGAAAATGAAGCCGCGGCGGCCGGCCGTATCCTCGCTGATAATGTTGGTGCCCAGGATGTCGGCGGGCATTAGGTCAGGGGTGAACTGGATGCGTGAGAACTGCACATCCATCAGCTGGCTCAGGGCGCGCACCAGCGCCGTCTTGCCCAATCCGGGTACCCCTTCCAGGAGCACATGGCCTCCGGCCAGGATAGCGGTGAGAACCTGGCTCACCGCCTCATGCTGGCCGGCAATAACCTTCCCGATCTCCTGCTCCATCCGACGGGTCAGTTCGGTGAAGGATTCGATCTGCTCTCCAATGGAACATGGGCTTTCTGTTACCATCACTTGCTCCCTACCTCCCCTCACCTTCCAGTAAGCTAAAATATTCACGAACCAAGTCTTTCAGTGCCGGAGGGATCTCCGCCCGGGCCAGGTTGTCGCGGGCCAGCTGGGCGTACTGCGCCAAGACCTGCTGGTAGGGGACCAGTGTGCCGAGCCCCAGCGGAGAGTTGAGGCTAACCTGCTGGCTGTCACCGCCTTCCCCCAACCGCCCGCTGATTTGACTCGCGTCACCATCACCGCCCAGTCGTTCCGCCACATAGATCTGCTCTAACCGCCCCTCGCCGCTGGGGGACGCTCCTCCCGACGAGCTCCCCGGCTGCCCGGCCTGCCCTGGCGTTCGGCCAGGGCCTGAGCTCCCCTGACCGCTGTTGGCCAGCCTCTGGCCTGCCCCCGAACTTCCGCCCGAGCTGGGATTGGCCTGGCCCCCGCTATCGCTGCGGAGCGTATTCCCTCCCTGTCCCACCTGGCCGGCTGCGATGGTAGCGCGGCCACTCTGGGCCTGTGAGATAGAGCTGATGGCCGTGGCCACGGCCGACTGGGCGGCTGCCACGGCCTTACCGGCAGCTACCTGCGACCCGGTAGCAGCCAGCTGCTGGGCCAACTGGCTGAGGGCGCCGCCGGCCGCCGCGGAACTTCCCGAGCGCACCGCTGTCTCAGCCTGGGCCAGCAAAGAGGCCAGTCCAGCCAGCTCGCCTTGGGCGGCATCGGCTGCCCCGGCCAGTGCCTCAGCCAGGGATTGGCGTTCCTCCCGTCCCATCTCGGGAACCGCCTCCGCCAGCTCCTTCATGGCCGACCGGGCGGCTGCCCAGTCGTCGGCCGTCATGGCCTGGCCCACGGCCCGGGTTGGATCGGTTCGCCGGAAGGCCTCGGCGACCTGGGCCAGGGCCTGCTGCTGCAAGGTGGAAGAACCGGAACCTAGCCCCCCCAGGCGTTCGGCGGCCAGCCCCAACTGGTTCATAGCCTCATCAGCAGTACGGCTACGCCGCAGCCTATCCAGGAGCTCCTCAAGGGTCGCCAGGGTCGCCTCCGCCCGCGGCTGGGGGTAGGCCTGTGCCTGCCGCTGGATAGTCTCGGCCACCTGCTTCAGCCGTTCGGCAGCCTGGTCGATGGCGGCCGCCACCCCGGCCTGGCGGGCGAAATCAGTCCGCATCGGTGTGGGCAAAAAGACCAGGGCCAAGAGGGCCAGGGCACAGAGGCCCGAGACCATTGCCTCCCGACGTGGTACCCGAAAAGGCAGAGCCAGGCGTGCATCAATGCGCGCCAGGTGGTCTAGCGCGTCCCGACGCTGCCGCACCCGGAAGAAGTCGGGGGATGCAGGGCACCAGAGAGCTGTAACCGCCCTCTCCTCTAGGCCATGGCTATCGGCCAGACGGGCTGCCGCCAATGGGGTGTGGCGTCGCCACAAGCCCAGTCCGACACCGCCGAGAAGACACAGACCGAAGGCGAACCCCATGAACCGCCCGGGGCCGGACTGATGGGTGAACCAGGCCAGCCAGTAGGCCAGGATGGCCAGAAGCAGGCCGGCCGCGCCGCCTCGAACGAGCCAAGTCAACAGATGGTATCGTCTGAGGCGCGCGGCAAAGGGCCAAAGCCCTTCAGCCAGCTCGGGGTAGGTCCGCCGCAGGGCGCTCCAGTCAGACAGCAGTCCGGACATTCTGCTCCTCTCCTTTGGCACGCCTCCGCTTCAACAACCGGTCAACCGGATCGATGGGGTCGACCAGGAGAATGGTGATAGTCAGGCAGGCGACGGTCAACACCCCGTAGACCAGCAGGGTGGTCTGCCAGGCTGGTGTCACTAGGTGGCTCAGGCCCGCCGGGATCGGCTGGCGAATCTGGCCGACCAGGGGCACCTGAATGGCTCCGGATGTTCCGGCCAGCACAGACAGCATGGCGTAGACCGGGTTAATCGCGACCATCAGCGGGGTGTGGAAGAGCAGTACTGCTCCCTCCCAGTCATTCGAGATCCGCTGCAAGATGGCAATGGCCACCGTTCCCAGGTTAAGAAAGAGAACCGCGCCGTAGGTCAGCACCGTGGAAAGCTGGGTCTTCCTTACCAGGGCCGAAAAGAAAACCCCCATGGCCCCTACGGCGATGGCGTTGACTAGGTAGAAGCAGACCAGGATGAAGAACTGGTGAAGTGAGATCCCCCCGAAGAAGAAGATGATGCTGTACAGAGGCAGTGACGCCAGGATCAGCAAGAGGATGTAGCTGACCGAGGAGAACAGCTTCCCCAGGACAATGGCCGCCGGCGGCAGGGGCGTCGAGAGCAGAAGGTCAAAGGTCTGCCGTTCACGCTCTCCGTTGATGACATTAGAGGTAAGGGCCGGGGTGACGAAGTTAATCAGGATCAGCTGGAAGATGGCCAGGAGCATGAATATGTCCAATCCTACTCTCGGCCCAAAGGAGCCGTACCCGGCGTTCCTTACCCACAGGTAGTAGTAGACCAGGCCGACTCCGGCCAGGAGCGCCAGATAGCCTGTGAGCAGAGCCGGGAAATGCCAGGTGCGGGTCCGTGAGCGCAGCTCCTTGACCAGCATGGGGTTGCGCAAGGCCCGCCAGTTGATCTGGGGCAGCTGTATTTTCATCGGCCGGCCACCTCCGCAGTAAGCTGCATAAAGACATCCTCCAGGTTACCTCCGACCTCGCGGAATGAGGTAATGGCGATTCCCGCCCCAACCAGGTCGGCCACCAGCCGGCTCTGCGCCTCCCGGTCGCCCTCAAAGGCCACTTGGAGAAGCTGATCACCAATGGTCTTAACCTGACGTACCCCCTGATAGGCAGCCAGGAAAGCACAGGCTGGGGCGATTGGCCCCAGGCAGGCTATCTCCAAGTCCCTCCCCCGGGTCATCCGGTTCATGGCATCGGCCACCGGGCCGCTGTAAACCAGGCGGCCATTATGGATTATCCCGATATCAGTACAGATTTCTGACAGTTCGGTGAGGATATGGGAACTGATGATGACGGTCTTGCCCATTTTTCCCAGCTCCTTGAGAAGCCCGCGCATCTCAACCCGGGCTCGCGGGTCGAGGCCGGAAGCGGGCTCATCCAAGATCAGGAGATCCGGATCGTGGACCAAGCAGCGGGCCAGGCACAGCCGCTGCTTCATCCCGCGCGACAGGGTGTCCACATAGGCATCAGCCTTATCCTCCAGGTCAACCAGAGCCAGGAGATCCTGGAATAGCTGCTCCTTGCGGCTCAGATCGATATCGTAGGCCGAAGCGTAGAACTCCAGGTATTCCAGGACGCGGAGATCGTCATAGACCCCGAAGAAGTCGGGCATATAACCGATTTTGCGACGCACGGCATAGGGCGAGGTGGTAACCTCTGCCCCGCCTACCCAGGCCCGGCCCGAGGTCGGTTCCAGGAGAGTAGCCAGGATCTTCAGGGTGGTGGTCTTGCCGGCCCCGTTGGGCCCAACAAAGCCATACACGCACCCGTCCGGCACCTCGAAGCTGACATTATCCAGGGCCCAGTGGCGGCCGTAGCGCTTGGAGAGGTTCTCAACACGCACCATTAGCGGAGCCTCCCTTCGGCCGAGACGGTCGGCATGATGATCTCCATGGAGCCCTCTTTGGGCCCGTGGGGGTCTACCACGGCCGATAGCCGCAGACGGATGGTACCCGGTGCCACCAGGTAAGGGTCGGGGCGGCCCAGCGGGAACTGGCCAGCCATATCCTTGGCCAGCACCGAACCCAGAGTCTCCCAGGCGCCGCGCCGGGCATTATAGATCTCAACCAGGTACTCCCGACCGCCATGGGGCATTGCCCAGGTGTGGACCACTACATTCTCCCACTCGATGCCCGGCCCAGGGAGGTCGACCTCCAGCGTTACCCGGCCGGACGGCACATAGCCCCCCTTGTTATAATGAGCGCTAAAGGCCTCATCCGGCATTGCCGGAGCCCAACGGGCATAGACCAAACCGGCCGGTACTGAAGCCCGGCCACCCGAGGTATACTTGGCCCCCACCTTGGCCAGGACCAAGGTGGTGTGGAACTGGGTCCCCCGGTTGTCTGACGCGATCTCGGTCACCGGAAGCTGGCTCCAGCCGATAAAAGCCAGATCAGCCGGCATCAACTCGCTGCCGTAACCCATGACCCCCTCGAGGATCTGTCTCTTTCGCATGGCCTCCCGCTCGGCCTTGCCTGGCCGTGGCCCGTAGGAGAGATCCTCGAAGATCCGCTGGAAGACGGGACCGCGGAAGTCCAGGTTCACCGCGGGGTCGAAGTCGACTACCACCTCAGCGCCTGGCGCTAGGTCGCCCAGGCGCTGCAAGCCGGCCGGACCCAGCAGGACGCAATCTGTTAGCGGAAGACCGGTGCGGTTAACAATCCTCCCCACCAACCTTCCGGACGCAGTAACCAGATCAGCCTCGATCCGTCCCTCCCAGACCATAGTGCGTTCAGCCCGGACGGTGCGCATCTGGTAGGCATCGCGGCTCATGAAGGTGACCGTATTGCGGGAGCCGAGGCTGATGGTGGTGGTCACTTCGGAGCGGCCGCGGGTACCGTAGTAGTGGTCATAGCCCCCGAGGGAGACCGGGGTAACCAGGCTGCCACCCTCCAAAGAGAGCTCCACAGTATTGCGGCTAGGGGCGAAGACACCGATGTAGGTCTGAAGGTTGACGAAATTGGAGCTCTCCTCGAAGACCATGACCGTAATATCGCTGGTGATTACGTCCAACCCCTTAGCCTTGAACCCCAGGCTATAGACCCCCACCACTATTACCAGCGCCAATAGCGGGACCGTGGCCCAACTCCATTCGCGGCGGTCCAGACGGCGCAGCACCCAGTAGTTGACAGGGCCGATAAGCAAGAGGTAGATGATGACCAAAACAGCCAGCGCCCTGACGGGCGGCAATTGGAATACGGCCAGATCGGACAGGGCCTTGACCAGCACCCACGGCTGGTGTTGCTCCAGCCTGCGCAGATAGGCATCGCTCAGGATGCCAGTCTCCTCGGTCAGCAGGCGGTTCCACAGCTTCTCATTACCATCCCAGCTGCGCAGCGGCTCCATGGCCAGATCAGTAGCGAAGTAGATGATCTGACCCTGGCCGGCCCGGCGAACAGCCAGCACCGGCACCCCGTTCTGACTGGCCAGCGCCTTGGTCTCCGGGGCCAGCTGGCCCACGGTAGCCACGACGCGCTGATCCCTGATGGCCGCCCCGGCGTAGTTCCCCAGGGCGGAGAGACCCGCTAGCGTCCGTGTGCCGTCCGGGTCCAGTGGCCGCAGCCCGGCCGGGAGCCTCCCTATAGTTGATGCCGCATGGTCGCCACCGCCCACCACCAGTGTCCCACCGGCCTGTACCCAGGCGGAAAGGGTAGCCAGCTGCCCCTGGCTAAGTTGGCCGGGATCATAGTCGTTGAGCATGACCAGGTCGAAAGCCTTCATCAGGCTAGCTGTTTCGGGGAAGAGCTTGGAATCGAGACGGACCACCTGAATCCCCCGGCCCATCTGGGCCTTGACCTTCAGGTTCGACAGAAAGCCGCCGGTGGCGGAATCGGTGCCTAGGACCCCGACCAGCAGGTCAGCCAGGGACATCCCGGAGAGCTGACCCCGCTCTGCGGCCACTACCCGACCGCCGGAGAAAAGCTCCACATCCAGCCAGCGCCCGAACTGGTGAAAGGGGACGTTCATCCGGAACTCCTTGGTCGTACCGGCCGGGAGAACCACTGGAGTAGTGTACCGGCTGCTGGCCGTGCCCTCACTGTTGGGCACCACGACTCGCAGCTCCCCGGCCATGTCATTGGTGCCGTTGTTAGTCGCCGTAACCCAGACCGGCATCCAATGGGTAATCTTGGCCCGACCCTCGTACCCGACCTCGACCTTCAGGCTGACGGCCGGCTCGGCCCCGGCCAGGCCGGCCAGGCCGAGGAGGGCTAGAGCAATAACGATTACGGCAGCAATCTGTTTCACTGGCCCCCGCCCCCCTCGAACAGAGCCTCGAACCCTTGGCTGACCCTGAGGTTCAAACCATATGACGATAGGATATTGCTGCTCTTGTCGTAGGAAAAGTGGATACTGTCACCCCAATCCAGGGAGACGCTGATCTCATGGGTGATCCGCTGGGGGGGGGCGCCAGCCCAGCGGGCTTTCTTGAGCTCCTCCATGAAAAGCCGGAACTTGGCGCTATCTACTACCCTCTGCTGGGTGGGCTCTCTACCGCCATGCACCAGTTCAAAATAGGTTATCCCGGTGATGTTGGCGCGGTTAAGCCCCGACAGCTCCAGCAGCATCTGGCTGGCCACAGCCAGGTTGGGACGGGTCCCCATATAGATGACGGCCAGACCCGCCAGTACGATACAGAGGATCATCCAGTGTTTGGGCCGCAACTCTGCTACCTCCCCCACTCTAGCCTATCTTCTTCTATATGACGAGGGTTTCCATTTCTTGTTCCGGGCCCACTTACTGCAGGTTTCGCTAGCGTCCTCGCCCTACCTGCCAGAAGCCGTTTCGTGTCTGTTGATTTCACCAAATGTAATAGATTGACCGTGCCAGGACACCAAGGTAAAATGGTACAGAATGCTGGGCGAAAAGGAGGCTCCACCAATGAACTACCTGACCCCCAAAGAGATTACCCTGGTCACCGCTGAAGCCGGGGAGAAAAAAGCCACCCAAAAACTGCTGCCCATGTTGGTTCTGGCTATCCTGGCCGGTGCCTACATTGCTTTCGCCAGCGTTGGGGCCACCATGGCCACCCAGGACCTGCCGCTTTACAGTGTAGCTAAGCTGGTCTCCGGCGCTGTCTTTACCGTTGGTCTCATGATGGTGATGATCGGTGGAGCCGAGCTATTCACCGGCAATGTCCTGATGGTGGTAGGCTGGCTTAACGGCCGCTACCGCGGGAGCCTAATCCTGCGCAACTGGGTCGTGGTCTACCTCGGGAATCTGCTGGGTGCTCTGATCATCGTGGGGCTGATGCACTACTCGGGACTGTGGAAGGTGAATGGCGCCGGGTTCGCCATGGCTACTGTCAAGGCCGCTTACGCCAAGATCCAGCTGAGCTTCACTGAGGCTTTCGTGCGCGGGGTTATGGCCAACTGGCTAGTCTGCCTGGCCGTCTGGATGGTGTATAGCGCCAAGGATACGGTTGGCCGCATCTGGGCCGCTTTCTTCCCGATCATGCTTTTCGTCATTAGCGGGTACGAACACTCTATCGCCAACATGTACTTCATCCCGGCCGGTATTATGGCCGCCAAAGTCGCTGTCCCGACCTCCATCGCCGCGGATATAGCCAGCCTGAACTGGGGCACTTTCTTGGTCAATAACCTGATCCCGGTGACCCTCGGCAATCTGGTGGGTGGTGCGGTCTTGGTGGGCATGACCTACTACTATATTTACCTGAGGCAGAAGTGACCATGGTCCGGTCCCCATCGCCGATCAACGGTGGGAGGTGAGTACCTTTAACATTGAGTTTTGCGATTTACACCCTCTGTTCCTGCTCTTTTCGGCACTTAACCACAACGGCTATGACTTTGAGGGGAACCCGGACAACCCTTTAAGACTCTGGGTCCGGGACAATCTTAAAGGGGTCCTGGCTTGCCAACGCGCTATTCTCTTTGAACAACACATAGGAATGGGTGGAAGAACCGGAGCCCATCTGGGATGTTTAGCGTCGGAAAGCCCGGAACCAGTTTTGAGGATGCCCGCGCCTGGTTGCGCCAATTACCTCTGAGTTAACACTGTGGGAATCGCGGCCCGGTGTTAAGGAACTATGGGACTCATGTCAGAAGAAGGTGCAGCAAACTGAGGGGCCAGATATGCTACACCGCGATTCGGGGTATCAGGGTACTCCCTCCGGGGAGTCCCTGTTTTCATTACAACCCGAGAACAACCACGGGGAAAGCTGATTATGCAAAGGGCCTAAATGGCGTTATAATGAGAGGTACAGAAGGGCACATCGGTGCCCCGAAAGCCCGAGCCCGGAGGTGAACACCTTGACCGATAGACAGATGAAGCTGACCAGCCTGACCAGGGGTGGGGGCTGAGCGAGCAAACTGCGGCCAGGGGTCCTGGCCGAAATCGTCAGCAGGCTCCCGGCGAGCAATGACCCCAACCTTCTGGTGGGGCCCGAGACCTCCGATGATGCCGGGGTCTACCGGCTCGGTAATCTGGCCCTAGTCCAGACGGTCGACTTCTTCACCCCAATCGTCGACGACCCATACCTCTTCGGCCAGATAGCGGCGGCTAACGCCCTCAGCGATATCTACGCGATGGGAGCCAGACCGCTGACCGTCCTCAACCTGGTGGCCTTTCCCCTGGCTCAGGCGGCCTCAGGGGTACTGGAACAGGTGCTGCTGGGCGGGGCCGAGAAGGTGGCCGAGGCTGGAGCCGTCATCTTGGGCGGTCATACCATCGAGGACGATGAGCCCAAGTACGGGCTGGCCGTAACCGGCGTGACCGATCCTGACCGGGTGCTGACCAACGCCACGGCCCGGCCGGGCGATGCCCTCATCCTCACCAAGCCACTGGGCACCGGCATTATCGCTACCGCGGCCAAAGCCGGTCTGGCCTCGGAGGTGGCAGTCCTGGCCATGCACGAGACCATGCGGGCCCTGAACAAGCCAGCGGCCGAGGTTATGGCCCGTCATCCGGTCAACGCCTGTACCGACATTACCGGTTTCGGTTTCCTGGGCCACCTCAGTGAGATGACCGCAGCCAGCCATCTGGGAGCAGTCGTTTTTGCCGGTCAGATCCCGGCACTCCCCACCGTGGCTGAACTGATCGCGATGGGTATGGTTCCGGCCGGGGCCTACCACAACCGGGAATTCTACGCCTGCCGACTGGCTGAAGATAGTCTGACCCCCGAAGAGCTGGATCTGCTATTTGACCCCCAGACCTCTGGCGGGCTGCTCATCTCCCTCCCGGAGGAGGCGGCTGAGTCCCTGCTCCATGACTTGCAGGGGGCCGGGGTTGCCGCGGCCTGGGTGGGCCGGATGGCGGACCATCCCGGGAAGAAGATTCAGGTGAGGAGGTAAACCATGGAGACCCTCGATTGCCGGGGCCAGGCCTGCCCCCGGCCGGTGGTGGAGACCAAGAACTTCATCGAAGCCAATGTCAGCGTTCCCCTGGAGGTACTGGTAGACAACGATGCTGCCCGTACTAATGTCAGTCGCTTCGCTGCGTCCCGCGGCTACCGGGTAGCTGTCTCTGAGGGTGAAGGCCACTATCGGCTCACTCTCACACCGGGCGAGACGGTATCGGTCGCCCCTGAACCCGAGATCGTGCCCCACCGCAGCGGCATGGCTTACGGCCCCCGGGTGGTTCTGTTTGGCTCTGAGACCCTGGGCCGGGGCAATGAACAGCTAGGACAGGTACTGGCCAAGGGTTTCTTCTATACCCTGACCCAGGCTGACCAGCGTCCCGATTGTCTGGTCTTCATCAACTCGGGGGTGCGTCTGAGCTGCCTGGGTTCGCCGGTCCTAGATTCTCTGGAAGAACTGGCCGCCCTGGGCTGCCGCATTATCTCCTGCGGTACCTGCCTGGACTACTTTGGCCTCAAAGAGCAGCTGGCCGTCGGTGAGGTCGGCAACATGTACTCCATTGTTGATCTCCTGAACCGGGCTTCGCATCTCATCACCCTGAACTAGCGACCATTTACCCTGACCATCCACCACAAGGAGGCAGATTATGCACCTGGTCAAGACCTACCTGGGGATAACCCTGGGAGCAATCATCTTTGCCCTTGGCCTCAACGCGTTTGTGGTCGCCAACCATCTGGCCGAAGGCGGCGTGACCGGGGCATCCCTCATTGTCTTCTACCTAACTGGCTACCCCTTCGGCCTGGTGTTGCTGCTCATGAACATTCCCCTCTTCTTCATCGGCCTTTGGCTGGTGGGTTGGCGCTTCGCCGTACGCACCCTCTACGGTGTAGCAGTGGTGGCCGTCACCTCCCAGCTGACCCAGGGCCTGGCGGTGAATACCGGCGACCTGCTCCTGGCTGCGCTCTATGCTGGTGCCGTTACCGGTCTGGGGCTGGGGATCATCTTTCGCTTTGGCGGCACGGCCGGAGGAGTCGATATCTTAGCCCGCATTCTCTGGCAATACCGGGGGATTGAGATGGGAAAGACCATCTTCAGCCTTGATATCCTGGTCATGGGCGGGTTTGCTCTCCTCTTCGGTAAGGAAGTGGCCATGTACTCCCTGGTGGCTATGTTCATCGCCAGCCGGGTCATCGACTTCGTCCAGGAGGGAACCTTCACAGCCAAGGCAGTGACCATCATCTCCGACCAGCCGAAGCCCATCGCCGAGGCCATTATGAACCGCCTGAAGCGGGGGACGACCCTGCTCAGGGGGCGCGGTGGTTACACCGACCGGGAGCGCGATGTCCTCTATGTGATAGTCTCCCGCAGTGAGATAGGACGCCTGAAGCACCTGGTGAACCAGATCGACCCTAAGGCCTTTATGGTGGTCAGCGATGCCCGGGAGGTACTGGGCGAGGGGTTTGGGCGAGCCACTCCCGACTGAAAGCGTGGAAGCTACACCTAACGGAACCAGCCGGGTTCCGTTTTCTTTATAGTGCGCTCTCTCACCCAATGGTAACCTCGGTCATACGATACATAAGACAGACCGAGGAGATGAGGCGCATGAGCAGCGAAACCCAGCGCTACCTGGCAGTTATGCCTCGCCATCGGGAGGCGGCTAGTTCCGCCGAGATCACCAGGCTTGACCCAGCGGCCGCTGTCTACGACCACCTGGGAGTGGCTGTCCTCAACCTGGATGAGGACGGTCTGGCCCAGGCGAAGGGCAGTGGCCATTTTGAGCGGATTGAACCCGACCGGGAAGTCAAGACCGTAGACCTCGTTGTCCCCTGGAACATCATCAAAGTAGGCGCCCGCAGGGCCCGGCGGGTGACCGATGGGACCGGGGTACGCGTCGCCGTGCTCGACACCGGACTGGACCGGACTCACCCAGACCTCAGGGCCAATATTGCCGGTGGTTATAACTTTGTAGCTAACAACGCTTTTTTCGACGACGACAACGGCCACGGCACCCACGTGGCCGGGGTCATCGCCGCTAACGGCAGCTACCATCTGGTCGGCTGTGCTCCCGGGTGTACCCTTTACGGGCTGAAAGTCCTGGACTACCGCGGCTATGGCTACTACAGCTGGGTCATTGCCGCCCTTGACTGGTGCGTCCGCAACCATGTCCACGTCGCCAATCTGAGCCTGGGCGGCACCGCCTACTCACGGGCCTTTAGGAAAGCCTGTGTGTACGCTTACTACCAGGGAGTCCTCCAGGTGGCAGCCGCCGGCAACCAGGGCTGCCGCCGACGGGGTTCCTCGATTCTCTACCCGGCGCGGTTCTGGCCGTGCATCGCCGTGGGCGCCATCGCCAGAAACGGGGTCCGGCCGCGCTGGTCTTCCTGTGGCCAGCAGCTAGAGCTGTGCGCCCCCGGGGTGAACATCTACAGCACCTACTACGGAAACAGCTATGTCACCCTCAGCGGTACCTCGCAGGCCTGTCCGCATGTAACTGGAATCGCCGCCCTCATCAAAGCGCGCCTGCCCGGCTATACCATGCATCGTATCCGCCTGATGATGCGGTCGGCCGCCCGCTACCCGACCAGCAACCGGAGCCGCCGCTACTACGGCTACGGCATGGTCCGTCTCCCCACCCGCCTCCTATAGTTGGTGGCCCCGGCAGGGAATCCCCCCTCGGCTGTGGAAGGTCTGCTCTAGACCAGCTATGAGCCGAAGGGGGTTTTACCATGCTCGTTATTCGCGGAGGCCGGGTTTGGACGGGTCTAGCGGGACAGCCAGCCGAGGTGTCTACCATCTATATCGATCAGCATCTGATTGCCCGGGTCGAGCCGGGTGCCAGCCAATGCCTCTCTCCCAGCGACACGGTGGTCGAGGCAGAAGGGTTGACCGTCATTCCTGGTCTGATCAACTGCCACACCCACCTGATAATGGACGGCAGCCCTGATCCCGTCACCCGCCTTCTACGGGAGGGAAGCTACCTCACTGCCTATGCGGCGGCCGACCGGGCCCAGGCTACCCTGCGGGCCGGAGTGACCACCGTGCGCGACCTGGGATCTCTCCCCGGACTCGATACCGCGCTACGCCAGGCCATTGCTGACCGGCTGGTGGAAGGTCCCCGGCTGCTGGTGTCGGGCCAGTGCATCTGCATGACCGGCGGCCACGGCCACTTCATGGGAATCGAGGTCGACGGCGGCGACGAGGCACGCAAAGCCGCCCGTACCCTATTAAAGCAGGGCGTGGATGTGATCAAGGTCATGGCTACCGGCGGGGTGATGACCCCCGGCGTCGAACCAGGATCGCCCCAGCTGACCGAAGAAGAACTGCGAGCCGCCATCGAGGAGGCTCACAAGGCCGGTCGGCGTACCGCCACCCACGCCCAGGGGACTGCCGGGGTGATGAACGCTCTTCGGGCCGGGGTTGACTCGGTGGAGCACGGCATCTACCTGGATGAGGCTTGTGTTGATTACATGGCTGAGCACGGGGTCTACTTTGTCCCCACCCTGGTCGCCCCGTACTATATCGTGAGCCACGGCGTAGCCGCTGGTATCCCCGAGTTCGCAGTGCGCAAGGCTGAGCAAACCTATGAGGCCCACCTGGCCAGCTTCGACCTGGCCCGTCGGCGGGGCGTGCGTATCGCCGCCGGCACCGATGCCGGTACCCCCATGAACCCCCACGGCAGCATGGTCATCGAGCTGGAGTTGATGGTGAAGGCTGGGCTCTCGCCCGAGGAGGCCCTGCACTCGGCCACCACCGTGGCCGCCGGCTGTCTGGGACTGGAGAAAGAGATTGGCACCATTGAAACCGGCAAAGTAGCCGACCTGGTGCTGGTGGAGGGAGACCCGCTAGTGGATATCGGCGCCCTGCGGCAGGTCAGACGCGTGGTAGCGCGCGGGAGTCTGGTCACCTAATCCGACAAACCAGAGGAAGGAGATGGGAATGAGCATCTGGTTTACTGAGCGTCAGAGCGATGGCTATGAAGTAAGATGGCTGGTCAAGCGCCTCTTGCACCAGGAGAGAACCGCCTACCAGCAGCTGACCGTGGTCGAGCTGGCTGAATTCGGCCGGGCGCTGCTGCTGGATGATATCGTCCAGACCACCGTGGGCGATGAGTACATCTACCACGAGATGATCGTTCACACTCCCCTGTTTGTCCACCCTGCCCCCCGTCGGGTGCTGGTTATCGGCGGCGGCGACGGCGGGGCGGTCCGGGAGGCCCTGCGCCACCCAACAGTCGACGCGGTCGACCTGGTGGAGATCGATGAAAGAGTAGTGGCGGCAGCGCGCGTCTGGCTCCCCGAGATCGCCGGCAGCCTGGATGACAGGCGAGTCCGCCTTCATTATACTGACGGCTTTCGCTTCGTAGCTGAGACCGACCAGACCTGGGACGCGGTGATCGTTGATGCCTCCGATCCCATCGGTCCGGCGGTGGGGTTGTTCAGCCGGGAATTCCACCAGCAGGTCCGGCAGCGCCTGGCCCCAGAGGGAGTAATCTGCACTCAGAGCGGCTCGCCCTTCTTCAACCGCGAGCTGCTCCGGCAGGTGGCCGGTACCGTAGCGGAGCTCTATCCCCAGAGCGGTACCTGCCTGGCCTGTATCCCCACCTACCCCAGTGGCCTCTGGTCATTCACCGTGGGCAGCCTGAGAGGAGATCCCAGCCAACCCCGGCGCCGGCCGGATTTCACCACCCGCTACTACTCCAGTGACTACCACCGGTCCAGTTTCACTTTGCCACCCTTTATTACCCACCTGACCAGCCCGACCCGTTAAGATGATATCAGGCTGCCCGCTGGGGCGGCCATTGGCAGCTATTGGCACCCGGGTGATAGACACAGGCGCCCCAGGCTCTCCACCACATATTCTACCTCCCCGACCGTGTTGAAGTAACCGAGGCTCAGGCGCAGGGTCCCGGCCGGGTAGGTCCCGATGGTCTGGTGGGCCAGGGGAGCGCAGTGCAATCCCGAACGGGTCATGATCCCGAACCGGTCATCCAGGACAAAGGCCAGTTCTCCCAGGTCCCACCCGTCAACGGTGATGGAGACGGTAGCGGTCTGTTGCCGGGTATCGCCCGGCCCGTGGACCGTGACCCCTGGCAGCTGAGTTAGCCCCTCCAACAGCCTGGCTGTGAGTTCCTGCTCGTGGCGGCGGACTCTGGCCAAGCCTTCTTGCTGCAGAAAGGCAATCCCCGCCCTCAACCCGGCCAAGCCAGGCGTATTCATGGTTCCACTCTCGAACCTGTCGGGCAGGAAATCAGGCTGCAGCTCGCGATCGGAGAGGCTCCCGGTGCCCCCTTCAATCAGAGGGACCATGGCCTCGGCCGCCCGCCGGCTGACGGCAAAGCCGCCGGTCCCGGGGAGCCCCAGGAGGCCCTTGTGGCCGGTAAAAGCCAGCACATCAAGGCCCAGGGCCTGAAAATCCAGATCGCAGACACCGGCGGTCTGGGCAGTGTCAGCTGCAAAGAAAGCCCCGCTCTCCCGGGCAACCCGTCCCAGCTCAGCCAGAGGCATGATGGTACCGGTGACATTGGAGGCATGAGTCGCCACCAGCAGCCGCGTATTGGGCCGGATGGCCGCCGCCACATCGGCCGGATCAAGCCGTCCCTGCCGGTCGCAGGGGACAAAGGTGGTGCTGACCTGAGCCCGTTGGGCCAGGCCGCATAGCGGACGGACCACCGCATTGTGCTCCATGGCCGTGGTCACCACGTGATCACCCGGGCGGAGCAGCCCTTTAATAGCCATGTTCAAAGCATAGGTGATGTTGTGGGTAAAGACCACCTGCTCCGGGGCGGGTACGTTGAAGAGCCCGGCTACAGCCAGCCGTGTTTCCAGGACGAGGCGCCCAGCGTCTAGAGCGCATTCGTAACCCCCGCGGCCCGGACTGCACCCGATCTCAGCCAGGCACTCGTGGACAGCAGCCAGCACTGACGGAGGTTTCTGGCGGCTGGTAGCCGCGGCATCGAAATAGACTCGGGGCTTCACCTCAGGGCCACCTCCTGCTCCAGATACTTGAGAAAAGCATTGACCGCCGGCGAGAAGACCCGCCTGCGGTGGAATACAGCGTAGAACTCCCGGGTAATCTCCAGGTCGGCCAGGGCGAGGCGGCGGACTCCCTCGTTACCGCGCAGGCTCAGCTCGGGTACCACCGAGATGCCGAGGCCGGCCCGAACACTATTCTTGACTGCCTCAAGGCTATCGGTCTCCAGGACCACCCGAAGGTCGCCGATGCTCAGGCCAACTCCGGCTAAGGCCTGCTCCAGGACGGCCCGTGTGGCCGATCCCGGCCTGCGGATGATGAAAGGACTCTCCGTCAGTTGCCTGAGGCCAACCTGGCCGCTATCAGCCAACTCCGGATTAGGTGGAGCAATGGCCACCATCCGGTCACGGCCAATGGTTAGGCAGCCGAACTGCTCATGCGCTGGTACCGAGCCAACCAGCCCCACCTCGGCCCGGTAGTCGGCAATGGCCTCGACGACCTGGGCGGTGCTGGAGGTCGCCACCTGGAAGCTAACCGCTGGGAAGCGCTGGGCAAAGGGACCAATGAGGCGGGGAAGCAGGTAGTTGCCTGGTGTGGAGCTGGCGGCGACGCGTACCGTCCCCTCCACCGTCTCCTGGTAGTGTTTGAGCCGCTCGCACGCCCGGTTGCGCAGCTCGATGATATCCAGGGCGTACGGGTAGAAGAGCCGACCGGCCTCGGTCAGAACCGTCCGTCGGGGTTGGCGGTCGAAGAGAAGGACGCCCAGCTCCTTTTCGAGGGAATCAACCTGGGCGCTGATGGTCGGCTGGGTCAGGTAGAGATCGCTGGCTGCCCCGGTGAAGCTGCCATGGCGGACAATACTGATCATGATCTCCAACTGCCTGAAGTTCACGCGGACTCCCTCCTTCTTCACCATTCCACTATCCCACGAAGCGCCCATTGCGTCAACGGGGCATAGGCATCTTCTATTGTTTCCATAGGCCTAATCTCTCTTTACAATTGGTCGGGTATACGATCAGCCCATATAATCGTCGGTGGAGTACTGTCCGAAAAGGGGTTGATCCATTGAGTAACAGACATGGTATGGTCCTTACCGGTGCCGTCATCGGCACTCTGGCTGCCTGGCTGGTCCACTTCGGCAACCCGAAGAACATGGGGATCTGTGTCGCCTGCTTTATCCGGGATATTGCCGGCGCCATCGGACTGCACCAGGCGTCGGTGGTCCAGTATATCCGCCCTGAGATCCCCGGCTTTATTCTGGGCGCCTTCATCATCGCCCTCACCAACCGGGAGTTCCGGCCCTTCGGTGGTTCCTCTCCCCTCACCCGGTTCTTCCTGGGCACGCTGGTCATGGTTGGCGCTTTGGTGTTCCTGGGCTGCCCGCTGCGGATGATCCTTCGCCTGGCTGGCGGCGACTTCAACGCTCTGCTGGGCATCGCTGGTTTCACGTCGGGGATTGCCGGGGGCACCTACTTCCTCCGCCAGGGGTTCACCCTGGGCCGCAGCTACAGGCAGCCAACTGTCAACGGCTACCTGCTCCCGCTGGCCGCGGTCGGCCTGATCACCTTCCTCATCCTGCAGCCCAGCTTCATTGCCTTCAGTGAGAAGGGGCCGGGTGCGGCCCACGCCCCTCTGCTCATCGCCCTATCTGCCGGGCTGCTGGTGGGGATATTGGCTCAGCGCAGCCGAATCTGCCTGGCCGGCGGACTCCGTGATCTGATCCTCATTAGGGATCCCCACCTGGTTATTGGTTTTCTTTCCATATTCGCCTTCGCCCTCGTCTTCAACCTGGCTCTGGGCAACTTCGGCCCGGCCGGCTTCGCCGGACAGCCGATAGCCCACAACGACGGGCTCTGGAACTTCCTCGGTATGGCCCTGGCCGGTCTCGGCTCGGTCCTGCTGGGCGGCTGCCCTCTCCGCCAGACTATCCTGGCCGGCGAAGGTAATACCGACTCAGCCGTGACCTTCCTCGGTATGCTGACCGGCGCCGCTTTAGCCCATAACTTCGGGCTAGCCGCCTCACCGGCCGGGGTTCCGGCCAGTGGCAAGATTGCCGTGGTGGTAGGTCTGGTTGTAACCATTGGCATCGCCTTCGCCTCCATCAGCCGGGTGGCCACCACTGCCAAGAAGGGAGCGATGAGCGTTGGCGCCTGAGATCGTTGATGCCCGTGGGCGTTGGTGTCCGGAGCCGGTGCTCCTGACCAGGCGGGCCCTGGATAGCCTGACCGGTGACCAGCTGACCGTCCTGGTGGATGCAGTGGCGGCCCGCGAAAATGTCAGCCGCATGGCCAGGAATGCTGGCTGGTCGGTAATGGTCGAAGAGATTGACGGCGGGTACTGCCTTACCCTCACCAGGCCATCGTGATGGGCAATAGTTTCTGCGTGGTCACTTTCCACTCCACCCATTTGGCCCTGCGCTACGAAAGAGTCGCCCGTCAAGAGGGCGTAGAGACCTGCCTGATTCCGGTCCCGCGCCAGATCAGCTCTTCCTGCGGCCTGGCGGGGCGCTTCGGCGAAGAGCTGCTGCTTCAGGTGCAGCAGTTATGTGCCAGCTACGGGTTGGAGACCGAAGGTTTCTTCCGAGTGCCGGCCGACCGCCAGACCCCTCCGCAGCCGCTGGAATAGGGCGCATAGCCAGAGCGAGGCTCCCCCACCGGGAAGCCTCGCTCTATCGTACCTTTGTTTGCCGGCCAGTCTAACCCTCACCCAGCAGCCCATCGAGCCACCGGAAGACCTCGGGCCAAGCATCGTAGTTGCCGTGGGCGGCACCGGGGAGCTCCACGTAGGTTACCCTGGCCCCATGCTCCCTGACCTCCTGCACGAAGTCTCGGGTAGCCTCTACCGGGCAGGCCCGGTCAGCATCGCCGTGGACCACCATTATGTCCAGCCCCTCCGCCTGCCCGAGGTGGCAGCGAGGATCAGCCTCCGGGCTGTCGTCCATCGGGTAATCGGGGCGACCCGACATCACTACCAGCCCACGAAAACGCGGGCGGTGGGCCAGGCCCAGGAGCCAAGTCCCGAACCCACCCATAGAGAACCCACCGAGCACGATGCGCTCGGCATCCACCGGCAGTGTTCTCTGGCAGGCCTCGATGGCTTCCAGCACGTCGAGCCCGTTCTTCCCCAGGTACCAGCCGGAGAGATCTCGGCCCTGAGGGGCACAGAGAAGCCAGCCCCGTTCCTCAAGATGGGCCTGGAGCAATGGGTTCCGCGCTGTCCTCACCTCGTCCACTCCACTCCCGTGCAGCATCACCAGGAGGGGAACCTCCTTCCCCGGCAGGCGGCCGGGGATGAAAACCGAGTAAGGCTGCAGGGTCCCGTCGATGGACGACCGGAAGGCACGGCGCTGGTAGCCTACGGTTCCGGCCAACGGGTCACTCCCTGCGGCCAGTTCCCCGACCATAGTCTTAAGCTCCTCCCAAGTCTCTCTGAGGCCTTCCGGGTCCTCTAGTGGCCCCAGAGCGGCCCTCCCCTGCTCCAGCCAGTCGAAGCGGGCCTCGATGGTGGGATGCGAGCCGGCGCAAGCGGCACCCGGACCCGCCGCCGCCTGCCGGAAGCGCTCCTTAAGGGTTTGCAGATCGGCGGCGCGCAGCTTGAAGAAAGGATAGTCCTGCCGGTAGACCTGCTCCCCCTGGATCTTCACCCTGAGCTCCAGGCTGTACGGGCCACCAGGCAGTGACCCCGAGCGCCAGGGGTGGCTGAACACCCTGAGACCGGGCTGGAATTGCATGGGCTTGGTATGGACCGAAATGGCCTCACTGCCTAACCGGGCCAGGAGTGTCACCGTAGCCCGCAGTGGCTCGGGGGTCCAGACCGCCACCCGGATATCGCAGTCATCGCCATCGCCGCCGTGGGTCCGGTTGCGGCAGGAGCGGATCACCAGCTCGGTCGGGTCGACCAGGCCCAGACGACAGGCGGCCACCCGACGCTCATTGGTCAGCTCGGTGTCGAAATGCTCATCCTCAACCAGCTGGTAGTAGAGGTTCTCCCCTTCCACCAGGCCAGTGTAGGTGATATTCAGGCCGATTTCCTGTCTGATCAACCCGTGGAGCGGTGGGATGGTCTCCCAATCAATGCTGATACGGTAGACGGCCCCATTGGCGATGGGTTCTACCTCCAGCGCGGTGCCCGGTATCTCTCTCGCCAGTAGCCACTTGCCGTCGCGGTTGACCAGGATCCGCTGGGGCTCGCCAGCAGTCAGGGAAAAGCCAAAAGTATAGTACCGGCTGGCTACCGGACCCGTTTCCGGGCTGATGGTAACCTGCAGCCCGTCACCATAGCGCCAGCTACGGTCGCCATCGCTCCCCCAGGGACCAGTGACGGTCACCGTGAGGTAGAGCCGGTCTTCGTCGAAACCGGCCTGGGCGATGATTGCTGGCCCGGAAGCAACCGGGGTGCTAAAGCTGCGGGCCAGTGGCCAGGCAGCAGTAGCCGTCCGGCCCTTGCCGTAGGGAATCAGGTACATTGTCACACCTCAAGTTCAGCTTTTTTGAATCATTATGTTTATCATTTAGCTCCCCGGTCCATAATCCTCTCAGAGATTCTACACAGAGGAGCGACTGAACATGTCCCTTCTGGCCTCTCTGCTCGGCCGTCAGCCAGTGGAAGGATACGTCCGGGGAGAACTGGGCAGCTATACCTACGAGGCGCGCCTAACCAGGGGAACCGTTAGCTATGGGCTGGATCCCGACTCCCTCTACAAAGGATGGAGCCGCCTGGCCCGGCTGGTGATCTACCAGAAGCTGACCGGCGACCCCGAGGGCCCCACCCGGAAGCTGGCCAGCTACGACCGGGGGTGGCATTTCGGGCGTCAGAAGCATCTGGCCCTGGTTCGCCGGGTAGTGCGCCAACTGGACCGCCACTGTGGCGGAATCGCCTGACAGGCAGGTTTTCACCGATAGCACACCGAACCTCCTCTCACGGCGCCGCGTAGCGGCGTCGCCGTGAGGGGGGTTTCTGTTCTGCTACCCAAAGAGTATCTGACGGTGGCCGGCCCGGCCGAGACCACCCTGATCATTAAGAAATCCAGGTTCATCGCCCACGTCCGCCCCGCCACCTCGGAAGAGGAGGCGCTGGCCTTTGTTGAGGAGATCCGCAAACAGCATTGGCAAGCGACCCATAATGTACCAGCCTACTCCGTCGGCCTCGAGCTTGAAACCCAACGGGCCAGCGATGATGGCGAACCCAGCGGTACCGCCGGCCGCCCGGTGCTCGAGGTGATAAAAAAGGCAAACTTGCGCAATGTGGCTATTGTTGTCACCCGCTACTTCGGCGGTACCCTGCTGGGGGCAGCCGGGTTGATCCGCGCCTACGGGCAGGCAGCCTCAGATGGCATCGCGACCGCCGGTGTGATCAGGCGGTGGCTGCATCGCTCGGTGCTGGTGTCCGTCGATTACCCGCTCTTTGGACGGGTACAGAAGGAGATCGAACGACAGGGCCTTCCGGTAGAACAAGTATCTTACCTGGAGCGAGTGACCATGCAGGTGGCGGTGCCAGTGGATGAAGCACCAGCCTTTCGAGAGCGGATTATCAACCTGACCAATGCCCAGGTGCAGGTCAGCGAAGGTGGTGAGGCCTACCGTGACTCGAAGCTGTGAATGGGCCCTCGTCCGAGGCGCGGAACTCGGCCAGTCGGCGGGTCTGGTAGATCAATCACCCGGAACGGCTGATCAGTCAGAAGAGGCGGGGTCTCCCCGCCCCTTTCTTCCGCTTCTAGATCTTCGCCAGCGCCTGCTCTAGGTCGGCGATGATATCCTCGACATCCTCGATCCCCACCGATAGCCGTACCTGCCCATTGGTAATCCCGGCCTTGAGCCGGTCCTCCTCGGGGACTACCGAGTGGGTCATAGAGGCCGGGTGCTGGATCAGGGTATCCACATCGCCCAGGCTGACAGCTAACCGGCAGAGACGCACGCTGTTCATTACTGTCTTGCCCTGCTCCAACCCTCCCTTCAGCTCGAAGGCAATCATCCCGCCGAACCCATCCATCTGCCGTTTGGCTAGTTCGTGCTGGGGATGGGATGGCAGACCGGGGTAGTAGACCCGCTCAACCTTGGGGTGGTTCTCCAGGAAACGGGCCACCTCCAGGGCGTTAGCCTGGTGCTTCTCCATCCGTACCGCCAGGGTTTTCAGACCCCGCAGCAACAGCCAAGAGTCGAAGGGGCTGATGACGGCCCCTATATCCTTCAGTGTGGTCATGCGGACCATGTCAATGAACTCCTGGCGACCGACCGCTACGCCGGCGATGACATCACCATGGCCGCTGATGTACTTGGTAGCACTGTGGATAACCACATCAATCCCGTGCTCCAGCGGGCGCTGGAAGTAGGGCGAGACAAAGGTATTGTCCATGATAGTGGTAATCCCGTGCCGCCTGGCGATGGCCGCAATTGCCTGCATATCAATGAGCTTTAACGTGGGGTTGCAGGGCGATTCAATATAGATGCACTTAGTATTGGGCCGGATCGCCTTCTCCACCGCCTCTGGCCTGGAGGCATCGACTAGTGTCACCTCCACGCCGAAACTCGGCAGCATGTGGCTGAAGAAGGCGTGAGTACAGCCGTAAATAGTCTCGTCAGAGACCAGATGGTCACCCTGACGGACAACGCCCAGGACGGTAGCGGAGATAGCGCCCATGCCCGAACCGAAGGCCAGAGCGGCTTCGCCCTCCTCCAGGGCGGCCATCTTAGCCTCGAAGGCGGCCTGAGTCGGATTGCCCAACCGGGTATAGATATAACCCTGTTCCTCACCGGCGAACCGGGCCGCGCCCCGCTCTACACTAGGAAAGACGAAGGTCGAGGTCTGGTAGATAGGTGTCGCCAGGGCCCCTGTGGAAGGGTCGGGATCCTGCCCGGCGTGGACGCAACGCGTGGAAAAGCCGGCTTTCTTCGGGTCTGCCAACTAATACTCCCCCTAAATGGTTTGTGGGCAACGGCGGAGCATGCCTGCTAGTTGCCTTGCCCATCTCTGTTTTCGGAGTTGGGCGCACGAAGTCCTTCTTTCCCCGGTGGTGTTCGGATGACTGGACGCATTGGGGTAAATGTACTAAGATAATTAGTACCCCTATAAGAACCGGAGGAACCCATGGATACATCCCGCATTCTGCTCGATATCGATGGCACCATCGGCGTGTCAGCCATCCGGGAACTCCTCAATGCCCAGACTGGGATAAACCTCTCGGAGGAAGATATCACCGATTATCGTATTACCCGGCATTACGGCATGAGCGAAGAAGAAGACGCTCGCTGGTGGTGGCAGAACCACCTGCGGGTCTTCGAGACCACTTCGCTCCTTTGCCGACATGCCCCGGCCGTCCTGGCCCGTCTGCGTCAGCAGGAGAGCCATATCTACATCGTCACCGCCCGGCGGCACGAGGCCCGGCCCATCACCGAAGCCTGGCTCAGGCAGTCGTTCATTCCCTTTGACGAACTGATCATGAATGCGGATGATAAGGTAGCGATAGCCCGGTCCCTCGGCCTGACGCTGGGCTTCGAAGACCATCCGGAGACCGCCCAGCGTCTGGCCCAGCTGCTGCCGGTCTTCCTCTTCGACTGGCCCTATAACCGGCAGGTGCCGCCGTCTGCCAACCTCATCCGGGTAACCGACTGGCGCGAGGTGGAGCAGTCTCTGGCCGCTCTCGGTCGGCTACCGGCCTGACCGCCTATCAGGGCACCCACAGAGGCCATTCGTTCTCCAGTGTCTGGTAGATGCCGTTATTGACCCGTACCACCTCCACCGCAGTGATCCCCCGGTGTCCGTCGGCCGAGTAGCCGACAGTGCACCCGACGGCAGTCGGAAGGAACCCCAGGCTCTCCAGGGCATCTCTCATCCGGCTGTCCGTTACCTCACCCACCACCCGCCGCAGGGCCCCGTCCAGGATCTCGCCGGCCAGGAATCCCATGAGGGCGTACGAAGGATGCCGCTCGACCCCGGGTACCCCGCGCAGACACTCCTGCACCCTTTCGTCTACGGTATAGATCTCGGGGAGCCATCGCAGCATGATCATGCCATTCCAAGCCTCGCCCGCCAGTTCTAGCCCAAGTGGGTCTAGATTGAAGTAGCTGGTGAGGCGCCGGCCCTCCACCCGCTGCCGGGAAAGCTCGCGGGCGATAAGGGTGGCCGGGACAAAAGAGGTGTAGATGATCACGGCCTGCGGACCAGTTTCCTTTACTTGCCTGACCGCGTCACCAAAACCGCTTTGCCCCGGCTTAATGCCCACCGCGGTCAGCCCGATCCCCTGGCGCTCCGCCACGACAGCCTTGATGCCGGCCAGTCCCTCTCGTCCCAGGTCGCTCTCCTCGTAGATCACCGCCAGGTGTTTGGCGCCCAGACGGGAGATGGCGTAACCAGCCAGAGCCCGCCCGTCCCTGGTGTAGGTGGGGCGGACCGGGAAGACCCACCGCTGGGTGGGTTCCTGCAGCCGGGTCAGACCACTGACGGGGAAGACCAGGGGGATCCGGCGGGCGGCCAGAAGACCGGCGGCCGCCTCGGCGGCCTGAGCACCGAAAGCGCCGACTACGGCCACCACCTGGGCCCCCGCCAGCTCCCGGACCGCCGACTGCAAGCTCTCCTGGTCAGCCACGACCAGCTCCAGCCGCCGCCCGCCCGGCCCCTCCCGGTTAGCGGCCAGCACCCGGGCGGCCAGGGCCTCCCGGAAAACTGCGCCGGCTTCAGCCAGTGGCCCGCTGGCCGGCACCAGACAGCCGAGGCGGACCACCTCAACCGATTCACGACTGGGCTCCGGATCCCGACCGCAGCCGGCCAACGCCAGTACCAGAGCCAGCAGGCAAAGGGAGATTTGTCGCGCGCCCATATAGCCACCTCACAGCGGTTCTCATGGAATAGATACGGCCGCCAGCCAACGGGCATGCGCATAAGATGCGGATGGGGTGGTGACGGTTTGAGCGAGACCATTGAGGGGTTAGTATCATCCTACTTCGGCGCGCGCCAGCGCTATTTGCTAACCGGCGACACTGCTGGCTTCCAGCGACTCCTGGCCCCGGGGGTGTGGGCCGGTTTCGAGGCCCCTGAGCTCAGGGCACTGCGCTCTCCCCTGCTCAAGCGGGGGATCCAGGTCACCGATTGCGATTTGGCCGTGACCTGGCGTATGTCGCAGCAGCGAGGCAGCTGGTTGGTGGAGGCCATCGAGAATCTGGTACTGACGGCCACTGCCTCTGGATGGCCCGGCTACCTTCAGAGCCAGGTGGCCAATGCCGGCCACCATCTGCGCTGTCGTCCGGTAAAGGGGAGGTGGGTGGTGGTGGAGCTCAGTTCAGACAACGACTTCACAGTGGGTAGGCCGCGGATCCGCCGCCCGGTAATGCGCTGCCGCCCCCCGGTCATCTCAGCCGCCTCGCCCACCGCCTATGACCGCCCCGGGGCTGCGGCGTACGCCCTGGCTTGGTGGAACCGGCGGAACCCCAAGTATAAAGACTGGACTACCGCGGGCGGTGATTGCACCAACTTCACCTCCCAATGCCTCCACGAAGGGGGCCAGGCCAGGATGGATCCGCCGGCCTGGTACTACTACTCGGCCAGCGCCTGGGCACCCAGCTGGATCGTGGCTGATGCCCAGAACCGCTACCTGCTTCGCCCGGCTCCGATCCGCGGGCCCCGGGCGTCGCTGCGAGAACGAGCCTCCGAACTAGAACTGGGCGACCTCATCCACTATGATTTCCAAGGCGACGGGCGTATCGACCACACGGCTATCGTCACCGGCTTCATCTATGGGCTTCCCCTTATCACCCAGCACACGGTAGATGCCCGCGACCTTCTCTGGGATAAGGGCGCGGCCAAAACCTACTTCCTGCACATCGAAGGGTGGGATGCCGGGGCGGTCATTCCAGGTGGCTGAGAAGGGAAATGAAATCGGGCTGGAGCGGTGCCTGCACCAGTAGGGGCTGGCCGGTCACCGGATGCCGAAAGCTGAGGCGGAAGGCATGGAGCGCCTGGCGGCCAATGAGGTTGGTAGGGCTCGCCCCGTACAGGACATCGCCCAGCAAGGGGAAGCCCAAGTCAGAGAAGTGGACTCTGATCTGATGGGTGCGCCCGGTTTCGGGCCGTACAGCTACTAGCGTAGCCCCCTTCCAGCGTCTCAGGGTGCGAAAGGTAGTAAGAGAGGGGCGGGCATCCACCGCCCCGTCAGCCCGAGTGGTGCGACGAACCGGATGGCTGCTGAGACGGGCCACGGGCCGGTCAATGGTGCCCCACCGGGCCGGCAACCGCCCGGCCAGTACCGCCAGGTAAAGCCGGTGAAACCCGCCCTGGCTGCGCTGTCGGGCACAGTTTTGGTGAGCGTAGGGCGATTTGGCGAAAAGGACGGCACCGGAAGTGTCCCGATCCAGCCGATGCACAGGACGGACGGCCACCCCGGCGCCGGCCAGGTGGGCCGCGACTCGGTTGGCCAGAGTCCCGCGAACGGTCTCCCGCACCGGGTGTGTGACCATGCCGGCGGGCTTATTCACAATGAGCAGGTGATGGTCCTCATAGAGGATCTCGAGAGAGCCGGGCTCGGGGATCACTCCCTGACTGGGCTCATCAGCCAGATAGAGAACTAAACGGTCGCCGGGTGCCAGTACCGACCTGAGCCTGGCCTCCTGGCCGTTACAGGTAATACAACCATCAGTCTTCAGTCGCCGCAGCAGGCCACGAGAAACCCCGGCCGTGCGTCGCAGATAGTCGTAGATGGTGGCACCACGGCCATCGGCATCTACCACTAGCTCGAAGATTGCCCTCATTGGCCGGTTTCGGTATCGCCTGGCTCCAGAAGAGTAGCCAGCCGGCGGAGGTCGCCCTCCAGCTGGTCAGCGGCCCTCATGGTCTCCTCCACCTGGTCTCTGAAGCCCCGGACAGCGTTGGAGAACCAGTTGGCCGCGGCCAACTCTTCGGTAGTCGCTGCGTTTTCTTCGGTGACGGCAGCAATGCTCTGCAGGGCGGTCACCAGACCGGTGATGCGGCGGTGGTTACCATCGGTATGCTGCTTCACCGTCTCAATTTGAGCATTGGTGACGGCCACCGTCTGCTCGATGTGGCGCAGTGCCTCACCGGCCGCCTCGGCTAGGCCTACCCCCTCCTCTACCTGAGTCGTCTGGGCCTGCATATTGCAGACGGCATTCTCGTTGCCCCGTCTGATCTCCTGGATCAGCTGGCCAATCTCCTTGGCCGCCCGGTCAGACCGATCAGCCAGGCGCCGGACTTCCTCGGCCACCACGACGAAGCCTCTACCGTGCTCTCCGGCCCTGGCTGCCTCAATGGCTGCGTTCAGTGACAAAAGGTTGGTTTGGCGGGAGATATCCTCGATGACCGCCAGTATCTCCTGGATCTTGTTCCACTGGTTGCTCAGGGAATCTATACTCTCCGCCGAAGCCATCACCGTCTGGCGCAGTTCGGTGATACCCTTGATGGTCTCCACCACTGACCGGGCCCCCACATTGGCTGCCTTCAGGGTCTCTGCCGCCGCCTGGGCCAGGTTGTTGACACTATCGGAGATAGTCTGCGTTGAGTCGGCCATTTCCTGGGCCAGCAATAGAGTCTGATCCACATCGCGGGCCTGTTGGGCCGTACCGGTGGCGACACTCTCCAATGCCTCATTAACCCGCCCCACCAGTTCAAGAATTTCGGCACTGCGGGTGCCCTGCTTAGCCGTACCGTCCAGCACTGTCTGGATGGCAGTGTTAAGCTGGCGGCACCACTGATAGGCTTCTTGCAGGCGCTCTCTCTCCATATCTCCCCCTACCTTTCCCAGGTCCGGCTGCGCTCAACCGCTCGCTGCCAGTTGCGGTAAAGGTTGTCGGCCGTGGCCCGTTCCATTCTTGGCGCGAAAACATCAGCTGAGCTGCGGGTCTGGCCCAGCTCCTCCCGGGACCGGAGCCCCAGGCCGACAGCGGCCAGGTTGGCGGCACCCAGGGCGGTGACCTCAGCCAGGGCCGGGCGCTGGACGCGGCAACCCAGTATATCGGCCTGGAACTGCATGAGAAAGTGGTTGGCCGTGGCTCCGCCATCCACCATCAAGGTGTTCAGGGGAACTCCGGCGTCATTCTGCATTGCCGCCAGAACATCGCGGGTCTGGTAAGCGATGGCCTCCAATGCCGCCCGGGCCAAGTGGGCCCGGCCGGTTCCCCGGGTTAGCCCGATGATCAGACCCCGGGCATACATATCCCAGTAGGGGGCGCCCAGCCCAGCAAAGGCCGGTACCAGGTAGACCCCACCGTTATCCGGAACCGACTCAGCCAGCGCCTGACTGGCCGCGGAATCGGGGATCAGTCCCAGGGCATCCCGCAGCCAGCCAATGACGGCACCACCTATGAAAATACTTCCCTCCAGGGCATACTCGGGGCCATCGCCCAGATCCCAGGCAATGGTAGTGAGGAGCCCCGAGGCCGACCGGAACGGCTGGTGTCCGGTGTGCATCAGTAGGAAGCAGCCGGTGCCGTAAGTGTTCTTGGCCATCCCCGGCTTCAGGCAGCCGTGTCCGAAGAGGGCAGCCTGCTGGTCGCCGGCCACGCCGGTAATGGGGAGCGACACCGGCAGGCAGTCGGCGGTTTGCCCAAAATGGCCGGCCGAAGGCCGCACTTGCGGCAGTATCTGGCGGGGTATGGCCAGCCGGGCCAGGAGTTCATCGTCCCAGTTAGCGGTATGTATGTTGTAGAGCATGGTACGGGAGGCGTTGGATGGATCGGTGGCATGTACTCTCCCGCCAGTCAGCTTCCAGATGAGCCAGGTATCGATAGTCCCGAAGCATAGCTCTCCCCGCTCGGCTCTGGCGCGGGCATCCGGGGTGTGCTCCAAGATCCAGGCCAGCTTGGTACCAGAGAAATAGGCATCAATGACCAGCCCGGTGCGCTCACTGACCCGTTCTGCCCAGCCCTCGGCGGTCAGCTGGTCGCAGAGGGGAGCGGTCCGCCGGCACTGCCAGACGATGGCCGGAGCCACCGGTGCGCCGGTAACCCGATCCCAGACGACGGTGGTCTCTCGTTGGTTGGTGATGCCGATCGCGGCCACCTGCCCCCAGGATATGCCGGCTGTCTCTACTGCCTCACGGGCACTGACCAGCTGGGTCTCCCAGAGCTCCAGCGGATCGTGTTCTACCCACCCCGGACGGGGATAGTGCTGGGTGAACTCGCGCTGGCCCAGCCCGACCACCCGGCCGTCTAGGTCAAACACGATCGCCCGGGAACTGGTGGTCCCCTGATCGAGAGCTAGCATGTATTTCACAGCACTACCCGCCTATCCAGCCAGTCAAGGATGGTAGCGCGCACCCGGTCACCACTGTAATCATTGAGCAGCTCGTGGTGGGCCCCGTCGTACCACTCCAGGGTCTTATCAGTGCTGCCGGCTGCCTGGAAGAACTCGCGCACCGCCGGTGAGGAGACCAGCCGGTCGTCAGCACCCTGAAGGATGAGGAGAGGTCTAGCAAAGGTGGTCGCCTGCCCCCGGACAAAAGCCATGGCCTGCTCCAGCTCGGTATAGTAGCGGGCGCTCACTACCCGGACCACCAGCGGGTCGGCCGAATAGCGGCGCCCCACCTCGGGGTCGCTGGCCAGATCGCGGGAACGGATGCCGCTGGGAAGGCGCAGAGTGGGCCACAGTCGGGAAAGGAGTCTCCCGGCGGCCGCCTTCAGAGGAGGCACGGCCAGCGAGAGAGCCAGACAGGGCCCGGAAGCGATAACCCCAGCCAGTCCGGACGGGTACCGCAACCCAAAGGTGAGCGCCAAAAGACCGCCCACGCTGTGTCCCAACAGGAACAAGGGGGCTGTCGACCGTTGCCGGGCCAATTCAAGCACGGCACCAATGTCATCGAGGTAATGGTCGAAACGGTCCACATGGCCCGGGAGCCCCTGGGAACGCCCCTGCCCCCGCAGGTCTAGTGCGTACACAAAGTAACCGTTCTCCGCCAGGAAGCTAGCGGTCGGCTGGTAGCGGCCAGAGTGCTCACCGGATCCGTGGACGATCACCACGATGCCCTTGGGCGCCCCGGGCTGCCAGACCCGGTAGAAGATGTCCGGTGCGCCACCTCTCTCCAGTGTGGCCTCGTGCTCGATAACCGCCATCGCCACTCCTCCTTGTGGAAGCCTCTGTAGCAGCCCTGGTTCTGTCTATGAAACGGACATTTATTATCTGCTTAGGAAACATATTTCAAGCAAAGAAGTTGTCAAAGAGGCGATGCTCGGTTTGATGGATGTTCTGGATGTTGTCGATGTTACCAAAAATGACTGTATTAAAGCCTTTGACCTGCTGATAGCCGACTATGAAGATGCTCTACTGGTGCATTGCGCCAAACGCACCAAGGCTGAATACATCATCACGCGCAACACAAAGGACTTTGTTAATTCTCCGGTAGAAGCCATTGCGCCGGAGGATTTTCTCATTCGCTTTTTTCAATGAATAGTCTATCACAAGCGCCCATTTTCACGCACAGTCTTTGTATTGATGCGCCAGATTCGACAAACTTTTTATTTCTCCTGTTCATGTAATACATATTTCATGTTTCTTAATAAAGTTTACTAAGCAGTTGTTTCCGGCGC
>JBFLWA010000012.1:0-51008 GCA_040758135.1 Bacillota bacterium
CGTTGAGAGGTTCTTCCACAGGAAAGATCCGGCTGATCTATTCTACCATTCCAGCGACTGACCGGGGGACATTTTCTCAGTCCCATTTCGGCACCAAAGGGGTGACATTTTCACAGTCCGTTGACATTTACCTCATCGGGCTCGTGTCTGTTAAGCAGAGTTGGGTAATCTATCGGATTCCCGAAGTAAGCGTTCTTGAAAAACTGTTTCTCAGGCTGGCAAACTTAGCTTTCTAATTAGCCGCGACAGGCCGCCCGAGGCCGTGGTGCCGGCCGAGCGAATCAGTGGATGGCCTGTTTCAACTGGAATGTTTCGGCGATCTCTCTGGCAACGTGACCAGCTCCCGCTCTCAGCCGCTTCTCTACCTTCTCCAGTGTAGTCTGGTTAAGCTCCTCACTGGCCTGTTCCAGCCGCCCTTCAAACTGCCTGGCCAGACTCTGGACGATCGCCTGCAGTCCTCGTCTGCCCCAGCTTTGACCTCGCTTCTTAACCCGGTTGGCGAACCGGTCCATGTTCGACTCAGCTGCTCCCAACCCTCTCATCCCTTCAGCCGAGATGCCCCTCTCTTGCAGGCGAACACGGTAGTCCCGGCAGGCTTCAGGCATTGTCATAAGGTCTTCCTTCAAAGCACGGATGGCGGCCTGCCGCTTCTCGTCCGGGCATTCCTTCTCGGCCACTGCCAGGGCTGCCAACAGCTCTTCCGGTCTATCTGGTGGATCGCCCGGGGAAAGTACTTCACTCCCTCACGAATCCAACCAGCCCGGTCACCGTTAATCACTGCCCAGGTCTTCTCATCGATGCCGTAGATGCTGTAGAGCTTCCTGCCGGCCTCTTCCCAGAAGTCCTTTCCGTCCAGTGTCACAGGGTAGTTACGCTGGAGTAGCTCGTATTCATCGCTGGCCGGGTGTCGGGGACTCCACCCCTCGTGGCTCATAACCATCTTGATCTCCCGGTTGGGGCTTCTCTCTTGCTGCATGGCGGCGACCAGACCATCTGCTTGTACGAACAACACCGGCACCTGGCGTTTCCCATCTGGCTCATCACGGGCAGCCTCGTCATCCCTCTCACCCGCTCCCCAAGCCTTAGAAATGGTTCCTGAACCCCCAGCGACGAGAGCACCGACCTCCTTGGTGTTGGCCTTAGCAACCATTCACTTCGGGAGAGGGTGGTTCTCGTCCTTGTTTTTGTCCTCAATTACCCAACTATACTTTACTCATACATCGGGCTCCACGCTATTAACCAACCCATTGGGTGCCATACCAACACATGTATCGACTGGTACTGTGAACAGAATGCCGGCGCCCGGCTCAGTTAGGTCGCCCACCACCTGGTTGATGGCCTCAATGGCCCGCTGGCAGAGTTCATCAGTATCACAAACTGAGAAAACGGTATGGTTGTGATCCTTAACCGGAAGCTTAGCCGCCTTAGGGCCGAAAAGAAAACCGCCGTGGGCTTCGAGCACGGCCCGGCCCATCCCCAGACTTTCGACGACGGTAGCTCCAACTGGGTCCCTCCCCTTTATCATCCACCGACCCGAAGAGTCGCCTGAGAACCGGCCTCAACCGGGCAAAGGCTCGGGCTCCTGAGTTTATTGCGCTGGCCAGCTCCAGAGGCATCTCATCCAGGGTCATCCCGTACTCCGGCACCAGGAAGAGCGGGCTGTAGCTGAACCCAAGCTTACCCCTGGGCTCGTCGGTGATCTGACCCTTGCAGACACGGTCACCAGATGATGCTCGCCCGACGGGTGCACCAGCGCCATCACCGAAACAAAGCGGGCGCGTCGCTCGCTCTTCCCCGCTAAGCCGGACAGGAGCAGTTGCCGGTTCTCCTCGTAGCTCGCACCCTCCCCAGCGTAGCGAGGCGAGAGAACGCCGGGTTCACCGCCGACGCGACCACCTCAAGTCCGGACTCGTCGGCCAGAGCCCATTCTCCGGTCGCCAGTACGTAGGCGGTCGCTTTCTTCAAGGCATTCCCGGTGAGGGTCGCTCCATCCTCCTCAACGGGTGAGATCGGCAAAGCGCCACCGAAGATGATCTCCACCGACAGTCCGCGCGCCATCTGGCGCAATTCAGTTAGCTTATGACACTCCGCCGGGAATAAATCCACCCCGGCTTCTTCGGGCACCCGTGCGTAGTCGCTGCTCGTAGTATTTGCGGCGTAGCCGCTTCGCCCGTTGATATTGATGTCTACATGATAACATGGCTCAACACCTGCTGTAATACGGTTCCAGAAAAGACTTCGGCTAAAGCCCGGTAACTTGCGGCGGGTATAAGGTTTTGTCACGGTTGCGACTGGCGAAAGCCAGTCTGTGCATGGACAGCTCCTCCCCGGCAAAGCGCTATACGCTACCTGACCTCCACTATTCTACTGCTCACGGTGCCATCTGAGAAGCTCAGCAGGCAGTAGGTGGGATGGGGAGTGCGCAAGCGCCTGGTAGACAGGCTACCTGGATTGATGAACCGGATTCCCTGCTCGGCGAAATCAACTGGCAAATGAGTGTGTCCGAAGACCACCAACCGGGCCCCGATCTCGAGGCCACGGTACACGAGCCGGTCGAGACGTTGCTTGACATCATACTGGTGGCCGTGGACCAGCATGGTCCTGAAGCCTCCTAGCTCGAACACACGCTCACGGGGGCCGGCCCGGATACCGTCAGAGTTGCCGGCCACGGCGAGAACCCGTACCCCGGTGGCCGCGGCGATTCGCCTGGCATCCTCGTAGAGGTCGCCAGCGTGTAACACCAGATCGCAGCCGCACTGAGCGACCACTTTGGCGGCTGACTGGTGGGCACCGTGCGTATCGCTCATGGCCAGTACCCGCACGAGATTCTACCTCCGGCCAAATAGCTCCTCGAGAATGGGACGTAGCCCGGCCAGTGCCTTGGCCCGGTGACTGATGCGGTTCTTCAGGGCGGGATCCATCTCAGCAAAGGTCTGACCATACTCGGGAACTAGGAAGAGAGGGTCGTAACCGAACCCCCCGCTTCCGCGCGGGCCATCAATGATTAGGCCGTGGCACTCACCCCGCGCGTAGTGACTGCGGCCATTGGGGTAGACAAGGGCAATCTCCGAGACAAAGCGGGCCCGCCGATCAGCTATGCCGGCCAACTGCTGCAACAGAAGAGCATTGTTCTCGGCATCAGTGGCCCCCGCCCCAGCGTAGCGGGCCGACCGGACGCCCGGGGCGCCGCCTAAGGCTATCACTTCCAGGCCCGAATCGTCACTCAAGGCCCAGCAACCGGTACTGGCGGCAAAAACAGCCGCCTTCTTATGGGCATTTTCCCGGAAGGTGGCGCCATCCTCCACTACCTCGGGTAAGTCCAGCGAACTGGCGGAGACAATCTCCACCAGCAGATCGGCGACGAGGGCGGAGATCTCCCGCACCTTTCCCGGGTTTGTGGTTCCAATGACCAGCCTATGCACGCTCACTCCTCCTCGCCCCGCCGCCCGATACCAGCGGCGTCAGCGCCCAGCGCCGCCCGTTGGGCGGCAATCAACTGGCTGATTCCTGTTTCGCCCAGGGCAAGAAGGCGGTCAAACTGGATCCGGTCGAAGGGAGATCGTTCAGCCGACCCCTGGATCTCCACCAGACGGCCATCGCCAGTCATTACCAGATTCATATCGACCTCGGCCACCGAGTCCTCGGCGAAGGATAGGTCGAGCAAGGCCTCCCCGTTCACCAAACCAACACTGGTGGCGGCCAAAAAACTGCGCAACGGGTATCCTGAAATTGCGCCCCGCTGCCTGAGCGCAGCCAGGGCGTCGGCTAACGCGACAAAGGCACCGGTGATAGCCGCGGTACGGGTCCCCCCATCAGCCTGGAGGACATCGCAGTCGATCCAGATGGTCATGGGACCGAGCTGCGACAGGTCGCAGACTGCCCGCAGAGAACGGCCAATCAGTCGCTGGATCTCCTGAGTCCGACCGCCGACTTTACCCAGGCTGGACTCGCGAGGCTTGCGGGTGGCTGTGGATCCCGGCAACATGCTATACTCCGCCGTAATCCAGCCACCAGTACCCTCCTTCATCCAACCGGGCAGACGCTCCTCAGCCATGGCTGTGCAGAGAACCCGGGTGTTGCCCACTTCTACCAGGGCCGAGCCCTCCGGATACTTGAGGTAGCGACGGGTAATCTGAACAGGGCGTAACTGGTCGGGGTACCGTCCATCAATTCGCTGCATATTAACCCTCCCGTACTACTTGCCTTTGCGCTGGAAGAAGACACCACCCACCCGTGAACGGGTGTCCAGGACCGTGATGAAAGCATGGGGGTCCATCTGCTCGATGGTCTGCAGCATGCCGCTGAGGGTACGACGGGTGCAGGAAGCCACGAGGAGTTGCCGTGGCCCCTGCCGCCCGTGGCCATCGAGAGCAGTGACACCATACCCTTCGGCCCGCAGCTTCTCACTGAGCTCGTAGGCCAGTTCCATGGAAGAGGGTATCGCCTGGACGGTGCAGTAACCGAGGGCCATACGCTCCTCCACCCAGCTCCCAACATAATTACCGGTGGCGAAACCCAAGGCGTAAGCCACAATGTTGAGCACCTGGTCCAGGTGGCTAACGACCCGGGAGAGAGCGGTTATAAAGATGAGAACTTCAATGAAACCAATAGCTGCGGCCAGCAACCGTTTGCCCCGGACCACCATGAGGAGTCGAACGGTGCCCAAGGAGACATCGGTGACGCGCGCTACGAAGATCAGGAGATACCCTAGCAGGGGTTCCATGGTTTCACCTCCCATCTACATGAAGAAAAGCAGCCCCAATGGGCTGCTTAACGGGGCGGCAGGGCTTAACCTACATCCTTGGTCATCAGTGAGTACAGCTGGCTCAAAGCATGAACCATCTGTTCCTTATCCTTCTCCTCCAAGTGTTCCAATATTGTGGCCAAATATTCTTTCCGGGTCTTCATTACCTCACTGATGATGTCATGACCGGCTTCGGTGACTTTCAGCCGGATCACCCGGCGGTCATTCTGGTCACGCTGGCGCTCAATATAGCCATTGCGCTCCATGCGGTCAATGAGATCCGTCGCCGTACTGCAGGCCAGATACAGACGGTCACAGAGCTCACCCATGGTTATCTCCCCATTGTTGATCAGAACCTGTAAAGCATCAAACTGGGGTGGCGTGATGTCGTAGTTGGCCAGAATCTCGCGGCCTCTCTTCTTGACGATTCGGTTTACCCTGCGGAGCAGAACCTCCAGTTCCTCAACAATACGGTCGTCAGTGGTCAAACCAACACCTCCGGGTTTGGCCTGCGGCCGAAATATTAGACAAGCTCACTATTTACATGATACCAGTAACTACCCACACTGTCAACGTGTCCCTCAGTCAAGGTGTCTGTCAAGCAGAGTTGGGTAATCTATCGGATTCCCGAAGTGAGCGTTCTTGAAAAACTGTTTCTCAGGCTGGCAAACTGAGCTTTCCGATTAGCCGCGACAGACCGCCCGAGGCCGTGGTGTCGGCCGAGCGAATCAGTGGATGTGCCTGTTTGAACTGGAATGCTTCGGCGATCTCTCTGGCAACGTGACCAGCTCCCGCTCTCAGCCGCTTCTCCACCTTCTCCAGTGTAGTCTGGTTAAGCTCCTCGCTGGCCTGTTCCAGCCGCCCTTCAAACTGCCTGGCCAGACTCTGGACGATCGCCTGCAGTCCTCGTCTGCCCCAGCTTTGACCTTGCTTCTCCACCCGGTTGGCGAACCGATCCATGTTCGACTCAGCTGCTCCCAACCCTCTCATCCCATCAACCGTAACACCCATCTCTTGCAGGCGAACGCGGTAGTCCCGGCAGGCTTCAGGCATTGTCATAGTTTTTATCCTCAATTACCCAACTACTTTACTTTACTCATAATCAGTCAAGAAGTCTTGGACAAATAACAGGCTTCCGAGTGCCGTTGCTAGTTTGTGTTAAATGGTCATTGCTGGACTGATCTCACGCATGAGCTTCGAGAGACCACCCTAAGCAGTTGTTCCCGCATCTCTCATCGGGGGATGCGCTTGCTTAAAGGTGAAACCACTGGTGATTGCTTAAATGAGGTACCCCGCCCAAACCGGATCCGTTTCTCTACTTCTGGCATTTCGAGCTGGCGCACGGCCCTAGCATATCTGCTGAAAGTACCCTCAAAGTTTGCCGTTTTCTCGCTCTCGCAGCGCCTCCAGTAGTCTCTCCGGAGCGTTCTCCTTGACACCCCGCATTGCTTCGTCGAGTTCGCTCGATCCCGACAGGAGTTGCCTTACATCCCGCATCAAGTGGTACCGGTCTATCTGGTATATGGCGTTAGGGTATGCCAAAATCAGGACAAAATATCACTCTTTCGGGAGTTTGGGTGATATAGACACATTATGCAGTTTACATCCATAGCAGAAAATTGCTATAATTGCCCCAGGTACTTATGGGAACCCCGCTTCGGCGGGGCGGCCTGCCGAAAAAACAATTTACAGGAGGAATTGTGTTGTTGCGCAAAATCTTCACGGGAGCCTTAATTTTCTTTGCAGTGACCTTGTTGCCCCTTTCTGCCCTGGCATTTGACAAACTGCCAGAGCAAATCTCGCAGGTGTCTAACGCTCAGGAAGCCCAGGAGCTGGCCAAAGAAATATCTGAAATGGTTGAGCAGCGAAGAGCCACCGATCCTGCCTATGCCCGGAAGCTGGCCAGAGCAGAAGCTATTGCGGCCAAAGCCTTTGCGGAAAAACGCCTGGGGGATGCGGCCCTGAATATCCGGGGCATGGATCTGGAAAACACCGAAATGACAATACAATCTTCACAATCTTCGGTTCCATGGAACTTGTTGTGGGTTGGAGATGTTATGCACATCAACAATAAGAAGTTCCTTAACATCTACTCGATGTACTACTCCCATTCCGGCATTTACAATGGAAACAACACTGTGTACGAATCGGTGGAAAGCGGCGTCAGAGTTCTGCCTATATCTGCCTGGCAGCAGGGTCAGCCAGTAGCGCTGGGGTATACCCGCAACCGCAGCCACAGCCAGGTTGTAGCTGCTCTGAACTGGGCAAAGAACACCTACGGGACCGACGGTCAAACCCCTTACAACTGGAACTATCTGAACAAAACCACCGACAGTGCCCTCTACTGTTCCCAGCTGGTATGGAAAATGCATCAGTACATGGGGGTAAACGTTGACAGCAACCACTGGTCCTACTCTTTATACCTGACTGCAAGATACGGCGCCGTTGGAACAGCCTTCGCCTATTACGCTGTCGCCCCAGACGAAATATACCTGTCCGATGAAATTGTCTACTTTTTCGCTAGCTAAGATCTTGGCGGTGCTGGTGGGCATGGCGGTTTTAACCGCCATGCCCGGCTGTCGCTCTGTTGATGTTCAACAGAAAGAGAGCGTGGCCTTATGGGTTGTTGCAGGTACCAATCGGGGCGAAGGTTTTTCCCGCAACAGTCTAGCGGGCTACAATCTTAAAGGTCGCCGGATTCAGAAAATCAGTCTCAGTGATTTTTACATTGACAGCATGTTTGTGGACAGCAGAGAACGTCTTTGGTTGGGACAGGCCTGGAATGACACAAAATCTGACAACAAGCTCTTGGTTTGGCAGGATGGCAAAAAGGTTCAGGAGATTGCCGTCGGCCTTCGCCCTGAAGCGGGTATTGTCGAGTTCAATGGACAAATAGTGGCTGGTTGCGCGGAGATGGGCTTCGGCTTCAGCCTGTGGTCGGTGGATATGAATACCCTGGCAAGCAAAGAAGCAACTGCAGTACCCAAAGGCCAGAAGGATTTTCTGCTTTTGACCACAATCGCAGCCAGCGATAATTATCTGGTGGCAGCGGCTGCCCATGATGGTACCGGAGGCACTCCCCATTCATCCCACACCACAATCTGGTGGTTTGACAGGGACTTTAACCCCCTGGGCGATATGTACCTGGGCCCCGGTTCGGCAGTATGGTCGATTCTCCCCCTGGACAAAGACAGGTTCCTGCTTCTGAACAACAGCGCCTTCGAAAGCGGAGCCCCTGACCTCCTTGTATTTGACCCGGCTACAGGTTCAATCACCGAAGAAATCCGGGGGGCGGGCTACCCCTACCGGGGTACTGAACGCAACGGCACCATTTATATTCTCAACCGTATCTGGTCCTCAGTCCATGTCAATTCACAGCGCAGCCTGACGATAATCGAAGGGGATGAGATCAGAACCATTGTCCTGCCCGATGACTTTGGAGCGGTAGACCTTTGCGCAGATGAGAATTATGTGTACCTGGCAGCGTGGAGCAGGGGGAATAACAACAGTGATGGCGTATACCAGCTGGATCCCGTTTCGGGTACACTTACGCAGATTATCTCTCACCCTGATGCCAGCCGATTGGCGCTAAGACATTCCAGGTAACTGTAGAGCCTATCGCGCAAAGATGGGGAACAGCCGGTTACATAGGGGACGGGAGAACGGTCACGGCTCAGGGCGTTGTCCGTTCACCCCTTGACAGGGTATTTCCCTACTCTCTTCACCCCGTTGTCAGGCCGCCCAGGCCGGACCCACCCTGTGAGGGCAAAGTAGCCCCCTGGCCTTACCCCACCTCACCAGAAAATGCCGCCACAACTTGAGCAAGTTGTGCGTGGCCCAGATGAGCCGCCACTCGCTCCGGCCGGCCGAATGACCCCATCGCATGAACCGATCGCACCCACGCACCACCTTCACCTGCCCAAATGCCGGCTCCACGATCTGGCCGCGCTTTTGGTAAACCAGCCGCCCACGCTTGGTCAAAAGCTTCCGCTCCATCCGCTTTACCGCGTCGATGATGAACCAGGCAAGGTCGTCTTCGGGCAGAGCCAGTCCCGCAAGCTCGGCGGCACCAGGTACACCTGCTCACGGTCAACCGGGTGGATGTTGTAGGCCACGCTGGCACCCCCGCAAAGCTCATGAATGGCTTTCCCTATTCCCCAAAGACCTTCACCGCTCCTCCCGAGGTTTGTGCAACAGGCTCTTAACTACCCAAGAATACTTTACTCACACTCAGTCACCCAATTGGGCCAGGAACTGCTCCAGCCCTCTGACAATTGCTCTGGCCACTCGCTGGCGATAGGCTTCATCAGCGAAAAGACGCTCTTGGTCGGGGTTGGAGAGGTAGGCTGGCTCCACCAAGATTGAGGGCATCATCGTCTCGCGGATCACCACGAAATCCTGACGGATCACTCCCCGATCGGGCAGATCCAGTTCGGCCACGAGGGCGGCTTGCATTACCTCTGCGAAAGCCCGGCTGGTAGTGGTCTTGAAGTGGTATGTCTCGGTCTGGTTGACCAACCGGCTCCAGGTCGCATTGGTGTGTATTGAGACAAATAACTCAACCTCGGCTTCGTTGGCTATTCGGGCCCGCTCGTAGAGATTCACGTAGTAATCGCCGTCGCGGGTGAGGATAACCTGGGCGCCTCCCGCCGCCAGCAGTTCTCGGACCCGCAAGGCAATGTCCAGGTTGAGATCCTTCTCTATCAACCCCAGAGCGCCCCGAGCTCCCGGGTCGTGACCGCCATGGCCAGGGTCGATGGCGATCCGCCGCCCCTGGAGGATGGGGTTGAGTCCGGGTTGGGGTTGTCCGGGATCAGGTGTCGGTGCCGGGTTGGCTGGTGCGCCCACTGTCGCGATGCGAACCACTATCCCCTGGCCGTCGGGACGCTTCACAATGTCGAACTGAGGAGGCCCGGCCAGGTCAAAGACGACCCGGGTGATCAGCGGGTCTCCTGAGAAGGTCGAAGTTCTGACACTGAGGATCGTGTCAGAGGCCAGCTTCAGCTCGGCCGGAAGTTGGTTGGCCAACCCAGAGAAGTCAATAACCAACCGGTTAGGGTCAGTGAGGGTCATCACCCGGTAATCGGTGGGGCGCGTCGTAGCGATGGTCACCTGACCGCCCTGGGACGGGTCAACCGTCACTGCCGTAACCGACCCGGGTGTCGTGATAGCCACGGTGGGTGGCGTTGGCATCCACTCAACCCGGGAGCCGAAGGTTTCACTGACAAAGCGGAGCGGAACCAGGGTACGGTTGTCCACGGCGATGGCTGGGACATCGATCTCGCGGGTCTGTCCGTTAACCGTCACCCGTCGCGAGTTGAGCTTGAGTACGATCTCCTGTCCGGGACGGGAAATGGTCACCGTGCGGGTCTCTTGATGCCACCCTACCTGGGCGCCGAGGTGTTCAGCGATGAAACGGACCGGTACCAGAGTCCGATTGTTGATCACCATAGGCGGCACATCGGGTTCGGCTTTCTGGCCATCAATGATCAAGGTGATCTTAAGGCTGGCCAGCACCGGGGACGAGGTAATGGCCAGGGCCGCCGTTAGGAATACGGCAATCAGGGGGATGAGAAAAGACTTGGCTCTGGTCATGGGAATAGGCTCCTTGCCGGGGATTATCAGGACCAATAACCAAAAGGCCTGATAAATCCAGATTTCGGCCCGAATTCTGTTGAATCCTTCCGGCGACCCAGAAGTCTCTTCCCGCCAATTTCTGCCTCTGGTTGTGGCGCTCCACCCCGCTGATCAGCCGGCGGGCATTGACGGCAAAAACTTCCTCCATCTCACTATCAGACAACCCCAGTTCCAGGCAGATGCGCCTTTGCTCGTCTAGGTACTTGTAGGAGTAGCCCCGGGGGAACCAGCTCGAATCAGTCCCGAAAATCACCCGCTCCGGTGACGAAGACCACGCGCTCAAGACCATAGCGGTCCACCTCGTCGGACCAGCGCTGAATGGCCTGATCAGGGGTACCGTTCGGTTCCGGCTCGGGAAACCCCCTTCCCGGCGCCACTTAGCGCGACGGGCCTGGGCGTAGACCTGATTGGGGGTGGGCTCGGATGGTGCAGCGCTCTGGGGGGAGCGCTCGCCCCAACCAATGGGAAAGTGAACATGGAAGTCGATGACGGTAGGCAGTTGTGTCAGGATGCATCCCTCCCGGCTCTATATTCCGCCTAACAAAGAATAATATCGTGCGGGAGACAGGAGGGAACCGGCGGGCGAGGTAGAAGGCGTGAAGTAGATAATCACCGATGACCGGGGTGAGCGCGATGTTCCTGGACAGACCCGGGGTCCCCCTTTACTTGCAGCTCTATGAGCTGCTGAAACAGAAGATCATCTCCGGCGAATGGGCTGAGAATGCACTAGTCCCGCCGGAGAGCGCGCTGATGAAGGCCCATGGCTTGAGCCGGGATACTGTGCGACGCGCTGTGTTGAGGCTGGTAACCGAGGGGTACCTCTATCGCCAGCGTGGCCGGGGCACTTTTGTCTGCCGGCGGCGACCGGAAGATGGGTTGGAGCAGCTGATCTCCTTCACCGCTGAGATGTTGGCCCGAGGCTACCGGCCGGGGACCATCGTCCTGGCCAATGACCGCCAGGTGCCTGATAGCGAGGTCCGCCAGATTCTCCAGGTGAGTCCCGGGGCTTCGGTCATCCACATCAAGCGCCTGCGCACCGCCAATGACCTGCCGGTGGCGGTGGAGGAGTCGTTCCTCCGGCCAGATGTCTTCGGAGAGGTCGATCCGGCCAAGCTCGAAGGCTCCTTCTACCAGTATCTGGCCTATGACAAGGGAATCAAGCCGGGACGCATCGCCCAGGAGATCAGCTCGGTATTGGCCGGTGCCGATACCGCCCGGCTGCTGGAGGTAAACCCGGGGCATCCGGTGCTCCAGCTTACCCGGCTCATCTACACCACGACCGGGATCCCCTTCTTCTGGATGGTCTTCCGCTACCGGGGAGACATCTATTCAATCAAGACCAAACTGGAACTATGATCCCGATCAGGTGACAAGACCAGGGCCACGGGGCACTGGTCTTTTTCATATCGGGTCGCGTGGGGAATAGATCCCGCGCCGCTCTTCATCCGGCAGGTCGAGGGCCAGCGTCCCGCCGGGATTCATGATGTTTTTCGGATCAAGGTGGCGCTTGATGGCCCTGAGCAGTTCCAGCTGGTTGCGGCCCATATGGGCCTCATACCAGGGGGCCAGCATTTTACCGATACCGTGGTGGTGGCTGAGCGCGGCTCCGGAGGCGAGGATATGGTCGATGACGCCGGCTTGGTACTCCAGATACTCCTCGGGCTCCATGCGGGCGATGAAGATAAAGTACAGGTTAGTCCCCTGGGGGTAGAAATGGGACGAGTGCGACATGCAGATGGTCTGGGGCCGCCCTTTGCAGAAGGCCCGCACCTCCCGCCAGACCTCCTCCAGGCGCTCCCAGGTTACCGCGCACTCCAGAGTGTCGATGATGATGCCATAGTCCTGCAGGTCCTCCCGCATATACGGGTCCAGGAAACGGCCGTGCTCCCAGCGGCGGGCCACATAGCCAGTGGTGTTCATCCCTCCATGCCGTCGGACGATGCGCCCGACCATAGCCGCGACATGCCTGGCATAGCCCCGCTCGCCGTCGGCCGTGCCCAGGAGCAGACAGCGCTGGCCGGGCTGGTAGCCCCGGGCCTGCATCAGCGAGTCAATGACAGTACCCTCAACGCCATAGAGCTTGAGCCCGATGTCGGTCTCCTCGGGGTCAGAGAGGCGGAAAACCGATGGCATCCCGAATTCGCCCTGGGAGATCTCGCGCACTGCCTCCAAAGCGGTGGTCCAGTTACGAAAGATGTAGCTAAAGTACCGGGTGTTCTGCGGCTGGTAGCGGAAGATCCTCAGTGTCGCCTCCACCAGCACTCCGTAGGCCCCTTCGGAGCCGATCATGATCTGGTCAATATCCGGGCCGATGGCCTCGGCCGGGTACTCCCGGGTGACAATATCGCCGGTGGGTGTCACATACTCCTGGCTGACTACCAACTGTTCGATCTTGCCGTAGTAGGTGGAATTCTGGCCAGCGCCTCTGGTAACGATCCAACCGCCCACGGTGGAGGAGTGGAAAGACTGGGGCAGGTGGCCACAGGTATAGCGATGCTTGGCGCCGAACCGCTCTGGGCCCTGCCGCAGCGCCTCCTCGAAGTCCGGCCCGAGGATCCCGGGCTCGACGGTCACCGTCTGGTTGGTCGGGTTCAGCTTAAGAATTCGGTTCATGTGGGTTCGCATATCCAGGGAGATGCCGCCCCTGACGCACTCCGGCCCCCGCATCACCGAGGAACCACCACCGTAGGGGGTCACCGCAATTCCCTGCTGGTGGCAGTAAGCGACAATGGCCCGGACATCCTCCTTGTAGCGCGGGCTGACCACCGCGTCCGGCAGGTTCTCGGTGATCTTCCGCCTCAGCCGAATCAGGTCATACGTCATCTTGCCATAGGCTACCCGGAGCCGGGAGTAGTCGTCGGTCTTGACATTCTCCGCCCCCACCAACTGCCTCAGCGCGGCCAGCTGCTCGGGGGTGAGACGGCTGGGAACCTCCAGGCTGACCGTCTCCTCCCCGAGCTCCCTAGGCCTTCGGAAATGCCCATCAGTGAGCCCGAAAGCCTCCTTCATCAGCCGGTAGAGTCGGCGGTTCGGATGTTTGAAGTAATCGGGATAGCCCCAGCGGAAGATCGACCGGTATGACTTTTCCGGGGCCGGACGGTGATACCAGTCGGGCTGGAATTCTGTATGTCTGGCCATCTCTATTCCTCCTTAGGCTGCCTCACCCGCTCCTCCCGGATCTCGCGGTAAAGGGGCTGCAGGGTGCTGTGCATCCGCTTGTAGACCCGGAAGTAGAGCTGCTGGTAGACCCCGGCCACCTCGGGTCGGGGGCAGAAGATGTCCCGGTGGCGGACCATAGTCGCTACCGCCTGCGGGAAGTCCGGGTAGAACCCGAGACCCACCGCGGCCACAATGGCTGCGCCGAGCCCGGCGGCCTCCGGGTGCTCGCCCCGGAGCACGGGACGGTCGAAGATGTCGGCGGTGGGATACTCTTCACTTTACCCCTCCTCCTGATGGGAGAGATCACCGGTGGCGATCAGCGCCACGCCGGTGCCAATGAGATCAGGGATTATCACCTCGCCGGACTGAACCCGGCGATCGACGACGACCCCTCTGATGGCCGCCATGGCCTCGAAAACACGGGCCAAAGGGATCTCGCCCGCGGTGCGCACCGGCAGGCGGGGATAATCCCGGAAGGTGGTCCGGACAGTGGTAGTCAGGGTGCGGCAGGGGTTGACCAGCTCGCGCCGGGCGTACTCCAGCCCGCGGGGACAGCGGTTGCCGGTCACCTTCACCTCATCCCCGTGCTGTTTGGCCGCCAAGCAGCAGCCCTGCGGACACTCGATACAGACCAAAGCCCTGGTGCGCTCATCCACCGCTTCTCACCTCCCGCAGGATGACCCGGAACCGCTGGCCAGCCCAGGCCTGGCCATCCAGGTCAAACACGATGCGCTCCATCTCCGGCGGCCGGACCAGAGGATAGGTCCGCTCCAAGAGTCGCCGCTCGCCAGCCCACACCTCCAGCCTGGCCTGGCGCAGGGTCCGCCGGCTGCGGAACCAGGCGTTAACCGGGCCCTTTGCCTGTGGATCCAGCCGCTGCGGAACCAGGTAAAGCAGCTCTCCTTCAAGAGCAATTGGTTGACTGGCTCCGATACGACGGACTCGCCGCGCGTGAGTCGCGGCCCACCGGCCGGCGATCTCTCCGCTCTCGGAAACATGATCAACCAGGTCGCTGACATGCAGGGCATTGCCGCAGGAGAAAACCCCTGGAACATTGGTCATAAGCGTCTGGTCCACCAGGGCCCCCCCGGTTGCCCGGTCCAGTTCCACTCCCAGCGGCTCAAGGATCTCGTTCTCAGGGATGAGCCCCACCGAGAGTACCAGCGTGTCACAGGGCAGATACTGGGCTCTCGCTGGGTCCGGCCGGTTTTCGGCATCGACGGGGCAGACCGTCACACCCTCCAGCCGTTTCTCGCCGTGCAGCCTGGTCACGGTGGTCGAAAGGTGTAGCGGAATGCCGTAGTCATCAAGGCACTGGACTAGATTGCGAGTTAGGCCGGAAGGTTCGTCCCTGATCTCATAGACTCCGACCACCTCGGCCCCTTCGAGGACCAACCGCCTAGCCATTATTAGACCAATATCGCCCGAGCCCAGAATAACACAGCGTCGGCCGGGCAGATAGCCATCGATGTTGATGAGCCGCTGGACGGTGCCGGCGGTATAAACTCCGGCCGGGCGGGTGCCGTGCAGTAAGATCTGCCGGCCGGTCCGCTCCCGGCAGCCGGTAGCAGCGACCAGAGCGGCGGCGGTGAGCGTGAAAACCCCTTGCCAGCGGTTTTGAAGGGTTAGCTCGAAACCGGTCTTACCCCGCCCCAGTGATAGGAGAAAGGTCTCCGGGAAGATCTCAATACCTCGGTCAATGACCTGTTCCAGCTCGCATTGGGCATACTCTGGCCCGGACAGCTTGGATTCGTAGCGAAGGATGCCAAATCCGTCGTGAATGCACTGCTTGAGGATGCCGCCCGGGCGGGCCTCCCTCTCCACCAGGCAGACGCGGACTCCCTGATCATGGGCGGCGACGGCAGCGGCCAGGCCGGCCGGGCCGGCGCCGATGACCATGACATCGCAGTGAGGCTTCACTGGTGGCCACCTCCCCCATTAGTCGCCCCGACCTTAGTCTCCGCCACCAACAACTCCGAGCCTGGCCCGCTCTTAGTGACCGCGGTTGGTGGTTGTCCGGTCTCCCGGGCGATGAGGCTGATCAGCTCGGGCGTACAAAACCCTCCCTGGCAACGTCCCATACCAGTCCTGACCCGTCGTTTGAGACCATCAAGGGTCAGAGCGGGAAGGGTGGAATTGATGGCATCGACCACCTCGCCCTCGGAAATTGTCTCACAGCGGCAGACGATCCGGCCATAAGCTGGATTCTGCCTGATCAGCCTGGCCCTTTCGGTCAGCGGCAGCTGGGCCAGGCGGGGCGAGACCTGGCGACGGGACCGGAAGTTCGGGTTAGCCCTAACCTCCATCTGTCGGGCCAGCTGGGCCGCAACCATTTCACTCACGTCAGCGGCAATAGCCGGAGCCGCGGCCAGGCCGGGCGACTGAATTCCCGCGGCGTGGACTAGGTTGGCAATGCTCCGCGAGGGCTCGACAATGAATTCCTCCTCAAAGGTGGCGGCGCGGACGCCGGCAAAGTAGGTGATGATATCCGAGGGTCTGAGCTTCACATTCAGCGACAGATGGTGGGTCATCAGGTATTCGAGATCGGTCGGGTCGGTAGAGTAGTCCTCCCGGCCGGGGACCTCAATGGCGTTGGGACCGATGAGCAGATTACCCTCGACGGTCCGGGTGATGCCCCCGCCCTTGCTGTGACCCACCCCCTTCAGCCGCAGGAGGCCAAAGACCATCGACTGGTGGACTGCGGTCTTCTTATCGAGGATGGCGATGCTTCCTTTGCGGGGGTGAATGGTGAAGAAGCGGTCGCCGGCCAGTTCGGCCACACGGTCAGCCCAGACGCCGGCCGCATTGACCACCGCCCTGGCCCGGATGGTGCCGCGGTTGGTCTCCACTGCCTCAATGCGCCCGTGGTGGACGGTGAAACCCAGCGCGACGGTGTTCAGGTGGATAGCGGCCCCATTTTGGAGCGCATTCTCCGCGTAGGCCGCGGTCACCTCGTAAGGGGCGACGATTCCGGCCGACGGCAGATAGAACGCGCCGCGCTGGCCCGGCCAGACGTTGGGTTCCCGGCTCAGCACGGCTCTCCGGCCCAGAAGTCCGAGCCCGTCGACCCCGTTCCGGCGTGCCCGGCGGGCCGCCACCGGGTAGAGCAGACGGTGCCAGCTGGCGCTCAGGAGGACCAATGAGCCACAGCGCTCAAACCGGAAACCCAGTTCGTCGGCGACCTGATCGTACAGGCGATTGCCCCTGACGTTATAGTAGGCTTTACGACTCCCGGGTGTGGGAGCGAACCCGGGATGGACCATGCCGTTATTGCGGCTGGAGGCATGCTTGGCTACATCCTCCTCTTTCTCCAAAAGGGCCACTGATAGGCTCCAGCGAGTCAGCTCACGGGCGATGGCGCAGCCAATTACTCCACCACCAATGACCACCACATCGTACTCGAGACCATCCAAAGACCCATCGGCTTTCTTCGGCAGGGCCATCGGCTGCTGGCCGAGACCAGAGACCTCCACCCGGTTGACCACACCCCGGAATCCCTGGCCGGCCGCGGCATAGCCAGCCGACACGTACTGGTCCCAGCTGGCAACGGCGCCAGTCAGGACCACCGCTCCCCGTTCCTCATCGGCCTCGATGCCGACAAGGCCCACCCTGGCCAGAGCTGCCCTGACCTGATTGAGAGTCATCTGCCCACCACCTTGTCCAAAAAACGTCCGAATGTCCGTCCATTTGAATACGCCACGGTTGCACTATTTCCTGTTTTCACTACCAACTTATGTGGAAACAGTTGGGGTTAGGGCTGGTCCTATCTACTCGCGCGGCCCGGCGGTGCGAAAAAGCCGGTCACCTCTACCGGTGACCGGCCTCTTCTCTGTGTGGAGGCGAGCGGAGTTGCACCGCTGTCCGAAAGAGCCTCAACGCAGACCTCTACGAGCGTAGTCGCTAATTTTGGATTCGCCTCGGCGGGCCCCTAGCGACAGGGTACCGTCTCAGCTAGCCAGTTAGTTTCCCGTCAGCCATCCTGGCGCCAGGCTTCGGGTATCCCGCTATTTGACGCCTGAATCCTGTCCCGCGGGCGAGGTCAGGTCAGACGTAGCTGCCTTACGCAGCTAGAGCCAGATTTTCGTTGGCAGTTAACTTTAAGTTCCCACGGTTTTACGAGATCGTAGGCTCTCGGCTCGACAGTCTTTGCCCCAGCATCCCCCGTCGAAACTGATTCGCCCCCATATTAGGTTAGTCGTAGCGTTCCTTAATGGCCCGCTCGGCCCGGCGCATTTCGTCCCGGGCAGCCAGAGCCTCACGCTTATCGTGGAGCTTCTTGCCCCGGGCCAATGCTACCTCGACCTTAGCCCGTCCGTTCTTCCAGTATAGCTTAAGTGGGACTAAAGTCAACCCTTTCTCGCGCACGTTTTGGTACATTTTGAGAATTTCCCTTTTATGCAAGAGCAGCCTTCGATCGCGGTCAGGATTGTGGTTGAATCGATTACCCTGTTCATATGGGCTGATATGGATGCCTACTAGAAAAGCCTCGCCCTGGCGCACTTCAACAAATCCATCTTTTAGATTTACGCGGCCGAGGCGCAGTGACTTAACTTCGGTGCCAGTGAGCGAGAGTCCGGCTTCCCAAGTTTCGAGAATATGATATTCGTGGCGCGCCCGCCGATTATCGGTAATCATCTTGATCTTTTCCATATCTTGACCACCTGAAGAAAGCACCCTCGCCACGGCGACGAGGGTACGATTATCGTGTGTCTTAATAAGAATTATACGCCATTTGCCCAGTTGATTCAAGGATACTTATTGACGTCAAGAAGTCGCAATCACTCAGCTTCTTTGAAAATGTCGCAGCCGAGTCGCCGGGAGTTTGTTGCTAGGTCACGCGAGATCTACGCTAAAGCCAAATCACCATCTCAAAAGAGGCAAGTAATTAACAATGTTATACAGGTGCTGAGCTGTCGCCGAAAGCATGCCATTAGGCTGCTCAACGGTACCTCAGATGCCAAACCACGGTCGGCCAGAAGACCTCGTTTTCTCCGTTATGTCATGGCCGAAATCCTTGCGGCCCAGGTGAGCTAATCCTTACCGGTGAAATCCGTCGCCAGCTGGCTCAGATCAATCGGGCCACCCCGGCCAGGCGTTTTGAGCGCCTGCCCAGATCAAAGCCCAAGACCGCCTAGGAGCCTTGGAGATCGACCCTGTCGAACACAACGGCGGCTCGTCTCTTTAGCTGAAGTGAAGCCGTTTCGAATACTAGATTGGAAGCGGCTACCTTGGAGGGATACTTTGAGAGTTGTTCGGGTAGTGCTGGGTTCCCTCCTCATTCTCATCTGCCTTGCCGCCTGGTCAGCAACGGGTTTGATGGCTGTCCACCTCACTGACGAACAGCGAGCCTGGCTCGAGCAGAAGGGGACCCTCATCCTGGCGGGCGACAAGGATTATCCTCCCTTCGAGTTCATGGAGGGCGATGTTTACCGTGGGTTCAACACCGATATTGCCAGAGCACTCGGTCTGGAGCTCGGGGTTGATATCCACCTGGTTCCATTACCCTGGAACCAGGCAATTGCCGCGCTTTCAGCCGGGCGAATCGATGCCCTCCTGGGCATGAAATACTCAGCGGAACGGGCACAGTTCTACGCCTTCAGTAGACCTCATTTTGACACAGCCTCGGTGATCTTCGTCCGCCGGGATGAAGTGGGCGTTGACCGGCTGGAGAGCCTCAAGGGGCAGCGAATCGCCGTGCAGAGCGGCGACTATGCCCACGATTTCCTGCGTGGCGATCCCGCCTATACGCTGATTACATACCCCAGCCAGGGAGAGGCCTTCGCCGCCCTCCTCTCTGGGCAGGTGGTGGCTTTTATTGGCAACCGCAACGCAGGCCTTTACTATACCCGTACTCACGACGCGTATGACCTGGTGAAGATCATTGGGACGCCGGTCGGCGAGGTATCTGGCTACTGCATGGCCGTTCGCCGAGACGATCAGATGCTGCTCTCGATTCTCGACGCCGGTCTCGTGGCTCTCGAAGAAAGTGGCATGAAGGCTCGCATTTATCAGCGGTGGTTCGGCGAGCAACCGGCCAGGCCGGGATTGGTGCCGCTCGCTACCATCATCCTGCTAGCGGCCATCGGTGCCGTCGGCGCTACGGTGGTAATCAGTCGGGCTTGGACCTCAACTCTCCGGACAGAGGTCAGGCGCCGCACTGAGCAACTGACAGAGCTCAACCAGGAACTGGTTGAGCTTACCTCGCTGCAGTTTGGTCTCGCCACTATTGCAGACCCCCAGAGCAACCTGAAACCGGTGTTGGACCGCCTGCTTACCATCCTCGGTGGCGCTGGCGGTGCGGTTTGCCTGGGCGGGCCAGGGGAGAACCACACCTCACCGATAATCGTGGGCCTGTCCCCGCTGGAACTGGCCGATGCCGTTGCCCAGTGGGAGAAAGAGGGACAGGCAGCCCCTCCGTGCTCGGTCGCGGTGATCCCATCGAGCCACTACCCACGCTCACTCCTGGTGGTAAAGATGCTCCCCGGTCGGTTGTCGGTTTACACTGGCAATCTCCTTAAGGTCATGGGCCGCCTGCTGGCCGCGACCATTGATAACCGGGTGCTCTACTGCGACCTGGAGGCAAGCTATGTTGATACCATTCAGGCTCTAGCCGAAGCCATTGAAGCCCGTGATCCCTATACCCGCGGTCACTGTCTTCGCACAACTCAGACAGCGCTCGCAGTTGGCCGCCGGGCGGGTCTCAGCGCTGAGAAGCTGGGGCACCTGCGCCAGGCGGCACTCCTCCACGATGTTGGCAAGATCGGGGTCAGTGACCGCATTTTGCTGAAGCCCGGACCGCTGACCAGCGAGGAGTGGGATTTGATGAAACAGCATCCGGTTTTCGGTGTGCGAATCCTGCAGCCCATCAAGTTTCTGAGCAAAGCCATCCCCATTGTCTACCACCACCACGAGCGGTGGGACGGCGAGGGTTATCCGGATCAGCTGAAACGGGAGGAGATCCCGCTGGGTGCCCGCATCGTCTCCATCTGCGACGCATACGAGGCGATGACCTCAGATCGTCCGTACCGAGCTGCTTTCAGCCATGAGCGAGCGCTCGAGACCATTGCCAGAGAGCGGGGCAAGCAGTTCGACCCGGAGCTGGTCCCTCTCTTTCTGTCACTGCCTGCGGAGAGATAGGACAAAAGCCTCCGACACCTAGAGTGGCGAGGAGTAAACTGAGGCTGTGTTAACGAGCGTTTAACGGAAGGCGATTCATTGGCCGCAAGTCTGAGCAGACGGGAGCGAATCACGCGTACAGCCATTGAAATCATTGATGAACTGGGGATTCTGGGGCTTTCCATTCGAGAGATTGCTAAGCGCCAGGAGGTTACCGAGCCGGCCATCTACCGTCACTTCACCGGCAAGCAGGAGATCATTTTGTCGGGCCTCGGGAAGGTCTCCGACCTCAGCCAGGCCACTGTCCATGAAATCAGCCGACCGAGCCTGACCGGCCTGAAGGCTATCATCTACTTCGTGAAGTCACAGGCTCGATTCTTTCAGGATTACCCGCCCATCACCTCAGTCATCTTCGCCGAGGAGATCTTTCGTGACGACCCGGTGGTCCTGGCGGCGATGCGGGAAGTGTTTGAGCGGCGGGCAGAAGTCATTGAGACCATGGTCAAACAGGCCCAGCAAGAGGTGGAGATGCCCCGCTCCTGAACGCTGAAGCTCTGGCCGGTGTGATCATTGGCCTGATGCGTCGCCTGACCTACAAGTGGCGCATGAACGAATACCACTTTTCTCTCTGGGCGACCAGGTCAGGACGGTGTTGGAGCGGTTTTTCGTTGGTGGTGAGCCGTGACCGCGGCCCTTTCATTTGCCCACCAGGTTAGTCATATCCTGAGCCGTCTGTTCAGCCGGGCTGAGGTCGCAAGCACTCTCTCGGCATAGTACTGCCCGGCGGGGAATAGGCGAAGAGGAGCTGGCATTGGGCCTGCTCCTCTTCTGCCTTCGTACTCGTTACGAGATGCCCATCACTTTAAACAGGAACGCATAGATATCAGCCATCTCATCGATGATCTTGGAGGTCGGCTTACCCGCCCCGTGACCAGCCTTGGCCTCCACTCGCAGCAGGACCGGGTTGTCACCGGCCTGCGCCTCCTGAAGAGTCGCCGCATATTTGAACGAGTGCAGCGGGACCACCCGATCATCGGTATCAGCGGTCATGATCATGATCGGCGGATAGGCCGTTCCCGGCTTGACCGTGTGTAGCGGGGAGTAGGCATACATATACCTGAACTGCTCTTCGCTGGCTTCGGCATTGCCGTATTCCCCGATCCAATAACGGCCAACGGTGAACTTATGGTACCGCAGCATATCAGTGACTGGCACCCGGCAGATGACCGCACCGAAGAGGTCGGGCCGCTGGTTCATGCAGGCTGACACCAAGAGGCCACCATTGCTGCCGCCCATTATCGCCAGACGCCCACGCTGGGTGTATTTGTTCTCGATGAGCCACTCACAGGCGCTGATGAAATCATTGAAGACATTCTGCTTATTCTCCAGCATACCGGCACGGTGCCACTCTTCGCCATACTCGGCGCCACCACGCAGGCAAACACTGGCGTAGACGCCGCCCCGCTCCATCCAGGCCAGGAAGGGTAGGGCGAAGCCGGGAGTCTGGTTTATCGCGAACCCGCCGTAGCCGTAGACCAAAGTGGGGTTATTGCCGTCCAGCTTCAGCCCCTTGCGGTGGACGATGAACATGGGGACTCTGATTCCATCCTTAGAGCGGACAAAGACCTGATGGGTTTCGTAATCATCAGCCCGGAACGGAATACTGATTTTCTTGAACGGGGAAAGCTCCCGAGTCTCCAGGTCGTAACGGAACACCGTATTCGGGGTCAGGTATGAGGTGAAGACTAAGAATAGCTCACTCTCCGCGATCTTACTAGAGAAGCCCAGCACCGTACCAATTTCGGGAAGTTGGATCTCGTGCTCAAAGCACCCCGTTAGGTCAAAGACCTTGACCTCATGCTGCGCGTCACGCAGGTAGACCACGACCAGCCGCCCACCGGCCAGTTCCGCATAATCCAGCGCCTGCTCAGCCTCGGGGATGATCTCCCGCCAGTTCTCCCGGGCCGGGTGGGCCAGATCAATGGCAATAATCCGCCCTTTGGGCGCGTCCAGATCAGTCTGGAAGTACATCGTGCTGTCGATGTTGCCCAGCGGCGTATACTTAGCATCGTGGTCGTCGAGCAGATGGATGAAGGGGCCATCGCTGCCCAGTTCACGGTAGTAGACACGGTTCTTTCGGTCTGTGCCCACCCAGACGGTGATCACGATATAGCGCCCATCTTCACTGACATCGGCGCTGAAGCCGAACTCCCTGGCATCTGGCCGCTCGTATACAACCTCATCGGCCGCTTGGTCAGTTCCGATCCGGTGGTAGCAGACCTTCGAGTAGTAGCTGGTCTCCTCGGGTGCGACCATACTCGGGTCGGGGAAGCGGGTATAGAAAAAGCCCTGGTTATCCGGGGTCCAGGCCAGATTGGTGAACTTGACCCACCGCAGCACCTCGGGGTATTCTTCGCCGGTGTCTACGCGGCGGACACGGATCTCCTGCCAGTCACTGCCACTGGCCGAACGGGCATAGGCCAGCATCTTCCCATCTTTGCTAAACCCGGTACCGGTCAAGGCGATAGTGCCATCCTCGCTGAACTCATTGGGATCCATAACCACGAAGGGCTCTCCGGCGAGTCCGTCCTGGCCGCAGAGTACCGGCTGGTTCTGCAATCCATCGTTCTTGGTGTAGAAGTAGCGACCACCGGCCTTTTGGGGTAGGCTGTATTTAGGGAAATCCCAGAGCTCCGTAAGCCGCGCCTTGATCTGTCCCCGCACCGGACTACCGGCCAAATAGGCCTGAGTCAGGCGGTTCTGTCCCTCTGTCCAGGCCTTTACCTCAGGCGCCTCCATCTCCTCCAGCCATCGGTAGGGGTCAGCCACCAAGTGGCCGTGGTAGTTGTCAACAACCTCCGCCTTGCGTGTCTTCATGCGCTCACTCCTCTGCGACAGGTTCGGTTAGCTGCTTCGCCGCGCGAAAGGCCGATACCTTCGCAGATTAGCCGCAAGTTCCGCTGCAGCAGAGTCAGTACCGGTCCGGTAACCCGTACTCCGTCAGCGTCCTCCTTTTTTTCTAGTACCACCCTTCCCAACGGCACCTGGCTCCTTAGCTGTCTCCTTCGCCCTGGTGTTTCCGCGCCCAACCGGTTTCTTCTCACTGGATCCTCCTCTGGGAACCGCAATCTTTGCCTTGGAATCGGCCTTCGTTTTTCCGGAATTCTCCGGGGTCAAGACGAAATCAATGCGCCGCTGGTCCAGATCGCACTTGACCACCTGAACCTTTACCGGCTGGCCGATGGTAAACCGGCGCCCTGAGCGCTCGCCCACCAGAGCCAGAGTGGCTTCATCGAAATGGTAGTAGTCATCGGTTAGGGTACTAACATGTACCAGCCCTTCAATGGTGTTCTCCAGTTCCACAAAGATGCCAAATTGGGTTACACCACTGACAATCCCGTCGTAGATCTCGCCCAGCTTATCTTGCATGAGCTCAACCTTCTTGAGGTCATCGACTTCGCGTTCAGCCTCCATGGCGGTGCGTTCCCGACGGGAGCACTGGTCAGCTATCTCCGGGATCTCATGTCGGAGAAAAGCTTGGCGTTCATCGCTCACTTCGCCTTCCACCAGTAGCTCGGTGAGGAGTCGGTGGACGATAAGGTCCGGATAACGCCGGATCGGCGAGGTGAAGTGGGTATAGTGTTCGGCAGCCAGACCGAAATGGCCCAGATTCTCCTCAAAGTAGCGCGCCTGTTTCATGGTGCGCAAGATAACCGTGGAAATGACATCAGCCTCGCGCCGCCCCTTGACCCGTTCAAGCACCTGCTGCAGGTCTTTGGGGGTAATTCGGTTCATCGCCTTCAGGCGTTGGCCGAATCGGGCCAGAAACTCCGAGAGGGCGGTCAGCTTAGCCTCATCGGGGCGCTCGTGTACCCGGTAGATAAAGGGCAGTTCAAAGCGGTTGAATACCTTGGCCACCGTTTCATTGGCCGCCAGCATGAACTCCTCGATCAGCTCTTCGCCGGGACCGCGAACCCGGCGCACGACTTCGGTTGGTCTGCCCCGGTCGTCCAGGATAATCTTGGCTTCCGGGAAATCAAAGTCGATGCTGCCGCGGTGGCGCCTGACGCGCTTGAGAATGATCCGCAGCTCATTCATATCGCGCAAGGCCAGGCCGGAGACCTCATCGATTCCCTCACCCGTTTTCCCGTATCCGTTGAGAAACTCGTTGACCGCTTCGTAAGTCAGGCGGGCGCGTGAGCGGATAACCGAACGGACCAGCTGATAACCCTCGACCTCGCCCTCATCCGAAATGTCCATGATAGCCGAGAGGGTAAGACGGTCGACATACGGATTGAGGCTACAGATCTCGTTACTAAGCTTGGGCGGAAGCATGGGCACCACCCGGTCGGCCAGGTACACGCTGGTGCCGCGCGCCAAAGCCTCCCGGTCCAAGGCCGAACCCTCCCGGACATAGTGGGAGACATCGGCGATATGTACTCCCAATCGGTACCCTCCCCCGGGCAGGCGGGCGATGGAGACGGCATCATCGAGGTCCTTGGCATCGGCACCGTCAATGGTGAAAACATTATCGGCCCGCAGGTCGAGCCGCCCCTCCAGGTCGGCCGGGGCAATCTGGTGGGGGATGGCGGCTGCCTCCTTCAGGACGGCTTCGGGGAACTCCTCATTCAGCTCGTGCTTACGGATAACGGCGGTAATATCAACCCCGGGGTCGCCCTTCTTCCCCAGGATTTCAATGACCCTTCCCTCCGGGCTGCGCCGTGGCTCGGGGTAGCGGGTGAGCTCCAGTACCGCCACATCGCCATCAGTGGCGCCACCCAGCTCCTCCAGGGGGACGAAGATATCATCCCGCAGGCGGACATCGTCCGGCACCAGGAAGGCCAGCTTGCGCGAGCGCTCGATAGTGCCGACCACTGTACGGTGGGCCCGCCGGAGGATGCGGATTATCTCCCCTTCCAGCGAGGGCTTGGCTTTCCCCGCCCGCAGTCGGGCGATGACCAGATCGCCGTCCATGGCTCCCCCCATGCTATCGGCGCTGATGTAGACATCACCGGTATCGCCGCGCTTGGGGATGACAAAGCCAAACCCGCGTCTGGTTACCGACAGATGGCCCGAAACCAGGTCTACCCTCTCCGGGACCGCCAGGCGCCTGGTGCGGGTGCGGACCAGGTCCCCCTCGGCCACCAGTTCTTCAATGAGGTTGACCAGGGTCTCGGGACTGTCCCCGGCTTCCAGCAAGGCCTCAGCCAGCTCAGCATCGGTCAGTGGATGTGGGGCCTCGATGGCCAGGTACTCGAGAACTCGATCTCGGCTAATCATTAACTTCCTCCTCTATAATCCCAGGTCTGCTGCGCTCTCCTGCATGGCTTTCAGGCTGAGCTCAATGAACTGGCTCAGATCGAGCCCTAGCTCTTCACAGCTCTTGATCTGTTCCCGGTTGGCGCCGCGCGCGAATGACTTTTCTCCGAACCGGTTCAGCACAAAATCGGCATCAATGGCCGACAGCCTTTTCTCCGGGTGGATCAGGGCCGCCGCCACAATCAACCCGGTAACTGGATCGACGGCGTAAAGAGTCTTGTCCAGGAGAGTGGTGCGAGCCAGGCCGTGGACTTCGTTGTGGACCCGAACCGCCTGAACCACCGCTGCGGGCATTCCCTGGTCGGCCAGGAGATCTGCCCCAACCTGGCTGTGCCGCTGCGGATCATCCTTGGTTAGGTCGTAGTCAATGTCGTGCAGGAGCCCGGCCATGGCCCACATCTCTTCATCTTCACCGAAATGCCGGGCCAACTCTCTCATAACTGCCTCTACAGCCAGCATGTGTTTGATCAGGTTCTTATTCTTGACATGTTTTTTCACTTCAATTAGTTGCTGGTTTCGATCCATAATCTTATCCTCCTTATCCCTGGTAGATGAGAGAAAGGGTGCCGGAGGCTCCGGCACCCTCGTAATCTGGCTTTACCTGAACAGCGGGGCAAACACCAGTGAGACAATGGTCATTAACTTGATCAGGATGTTGATAGAGGGCCCGGAGGTATCCTTGAAGGGGTCACCCACGGTATCGCCCACCACTGCTGCCTTATGCGGCTCAGAACCCTTGCCGCCCAGGTTACCCGCTTCAATATACTTCTTGGCATTGTCCCAGGCGCCGCCGGAGTTGGCCATCTGGATGGCCACTAGCACGCCGGTGACCAGCGTACCAGCCAGGAGTCCGCCCAAGGCTTCCCTGCCGATGAAGAGGCCGACCACCAGGGGAACCACCACCGCCAGCAGGCCGGGGATAAGCATCTCCTTCAGGGCCGCCGCCGTACTGATGTCAACACAGGTGGCGTAGTCGGGCTTAGCCTTGCCCTCCATCAACCCGGGAATGCTCCTGAACTGCCGTCGAACCTCTTCGATCATCTGGAAGGCTGCCTTGCCCACCGCTTCCATGGTCATAGCGGAGAACAAGTAGGGCAGCATGCCGCCGATGAACAAGCCGGCTACGACCTCTGGCTTAAGTAGGTCAATGAGCTGAAGGTTGGCGGCAGTAGTGTAAGCCGAGAAGAGCGCCAGAGCAGTGAGGGCAGCCGAGCCGATGGCAAACCCCTTGCCAATGGCCGCAGTGGTATTGCCGACTGCGTCAAGCCTATCGGTGACCTTACGGACCTCCTTAGGGAGCTCCGACATCTCGGCGATGCCGCCAGCGTTATCGGCGATGGGGCCATAAGCATCGACCGCGACAGTCATGCCAGTGGTGGAGAGCATCCCCACCGCCGCCAGGGCGATGCCGTACAGGCCAGCCACCTTGTAGGCCAGGAGAATGCTGGCCGAAATGACCAGGATCGGCCAGGCCGTGCTCTTCATGCCAACCGCCAGGCCGGCGATAATGTTGGTGGCCGGGCCGGTCTGAGAGGCCTTGGCAATCCCCTGGACCGGGGGACGGTCGCCGGAGGTAAAATATTCCGTCAGCTGGCCGATGGCCACACCGGCAACCAGACCGGCGGCAATGGCGTAGAAGGCGCCCAGGCCACCGTAGAGCCAGCGGGAGAGGAAGAAAGCGGCCACCAACACCAGGGCAGAGGCGCCATAAGTGCCGTAGAAGAGGGCCGACTGCGGATTAGAGTTCTCATCGGCCCGCACCAGGAAACTGCCGAGGATAGCGGCAACAATACCCGATGCGCTGACCAGGGCCGGCAGCAGGATACCATTGAGGCCAATGGCCGTAAGGCCCAAAACCATGGCGGCCACGATGGAGCCAACATATGACTCGAATAGGTCGGCGCCCATCCCGGCCACATCGCCGACATTGTCACCCACATTGTCAGCGATAACCGCCGGGTTGCGCGGGTCATCTTCGGGAATGCCGGCCTCGACCTTGCCCACCAGGTCGGCGCCAACATCGGCCGCCTTGGTGTAGATACCGCCGCCGACACGGGCGAAGAGGGCGATAGAGCTGGCGCCCAGGGCGAAGCCGTTAACGATGTTAAAGCTGTAAGGATTGTTCGGATTGCCAAAAATGTAGTAGACAATGGAGAGACCCAAGAGCCCCAAACCCACCACGGACATGCCCATGACTGCCCCGCCGGAGAAAGCAATGCCCAAGGCGGCGTTCTGGCCGCTGCGGGCGGCTTGGGTGGTGCGGACATTGGCCTTAGTGGCCACCCGCATACCGATGTATCCGGCTAGCATCGAGCAGATAGCGCCGAAGACAAACGCGATAGCGGTGGTTGGCTGCATGCTGGCAGCACCCTTGGTGGTAATACCGCTGATGACGATGAACCCCGCCAGAATGACTATGAAGACCGCCAGCGTGCGGTACTCCCGCCCTAGAAAGGCCATGGCGCCCTCCTGGATGGCCTCGGCAATCTCCTTCATGCGCGGAGTGCCGGCATCAGCGCGGTTAATGCGGTTGGCCAGATACAGGGCAAAAAGCAAGGCCAGAACTGCGGCAGCTGGAGCCAGGAAAAAATAGTTCACTGCTTACCCCCCTATCCTCTGCAGAGAAAGCACCCCAACCAGGTTGGGGTGCCTCATACTAGATGCCCCCGATTAAGGGTTTACCCCCTAACCACAGTTACTAAAAGTGCCGTAATCATGAACCCGAATGCCACATACGCTGTCCATTTATTGAGCATTTCATCGAGCCCCTTCTTCTTGCCGAAGAGGACCTCGGCGCCACCGGCAATGGTTCCTAGGCCGGCGCTCTTACCAGACTGCAGGAGAACTGTGGCGATAAGAGCAATCGAGACCAGCAGATGCAGGGCGATTGCCACTGTGCTGAGCATATGGTCACCCCCAGATCGGAACTGCCTGTATAACAGCAATATTTTAGCACATAGGCTGTCCCTTTACAATTATTAATAGTGTTGCCAGCGCCGTTAGTCAGTCCTAGCGGCAGGGGGCCAGCGGGAAGCTATATATCCCCCGGAATAGACTGGCCGCGCCCAGCTCCTCCTCAATGCGCAGGAGCTGGTTGTACTTGGCCACCCGGTCGGACCGCGAAGGGGCTCCGGTCTTGATCTGAGCCGTGCCAGTGGCCACGGCCAGCTCGGCGATGGTGGCATCCTCGGTCTCGCCGGAACGATGGGAGATAACCGCGGTCATACCGTTCCTCCGGGCCAATTCAACAGCTTCCAGCGTTTCAGTGAGGGTGCCGATCTGGTTTACCTTGATCAGCACCGAGTTGGCCACGCCCTCCTCAATTCCCCGGGAAATACGCTCAGTGTTGGTGACAAACAGGTCGTCGCCCACTAACTGCACTTGCCTGCCCAGCTTCTGGGTGAGGCGCTTCCAGCCATCCCAGTCGTCCTCAGCCATCCCGTCCTCAATGGAGATAATGGGATAACGTTGTATCCAGTCGCGGTAGACCTCCGTAAGCTCAGCCGCGGTCATGTTCCGGTCCTCGGCGGCAAAATGGTATAGCCCGTCCCGGTATAACTCGGTGGCAGCCACATCGATGGCGATGTGCACCTCATCACCCGGCCGGTACCCGGCCTTCTCAATGGCCTCGACTAGCAGGGCCAGAGCCTCCTCGTTGGAGGCAAGGTTCGGGGCAAAGCCCCCTTCGTCGCCGACGCCCGTTGATAGACCCCGGGACTTGAGCACACTCTTGAGAGAATGGAAGACCTCGGTTCCGGCCTGCAGCGCCCGGGCGAAGGATTTGCCCACTGTCGGCACCACCATGAACTCCTGTACATCCACATTGTTATCAGCATGCTTGCCACCATTGACAATATTCATCATCGGTACCGGCAGGACGCGGGCGCTAACCCCCCCGATATAGCGATAGAAAGGCAGCCCCAGTGACTGGGCGGCAGCTCTGGCCACAGCCAGGGAGACCCCGAGCAGAGCATTGGCTCCCAGACGGCCCTTGTTGGGGGTTCCGTCCAGGTCGATGAGAGTCTGGTCGATGCCCACCTGATCCAGCACGCTCATCCCGATCAGGTGAGGGCCGATGATCTGGTTCACATTTTCTACAGCGGCCAGCACTCCCTTACCCCCATAGCGGTCCTTATCGCCATCTCTCAGTTCGACCGCTTCATAGGCACCAGTCGAGGCACCGGATGGTACCGCCGCCCGCCCGATGGTTCCGTCCTCCAGGTGTACCTCCACCTCGATGGTGGGGTTGCCGCGGGAATCCAGGATCTCCCTAGCCAGTACATCAATGATCTCCATTTTACGCTCGCCTCACTTTGTCTCCTTAGTAATAAGGCTCTCCCCCGTCATCTCCGGGGGAACCGGTAGCCCCAGCAACTCACAAACGGTGGGAGCCACATCAGCCAGACGCCCCGGGCGCAGCTCCCTTCCCCTGAACCGCTCTGACACAAGTATGCAGGGGACCCGGTTGGGGGTGTGGGCAGTATGTGGCTGGCCAGTGTCGGGATCGATCATCTCCTCGGCGTTGCCGTGGTCGGAGATAATCAGTGCCTGGCCACCACTGGACACCACAGCCGGGACTAACTGGCTCAGGCAGGTGTCAACCACCTCCGCCGCCCGGATCGCCGCTTCCCGGCAGCCGGTGTGTCCAACCATATCGCCATTGGCGTAGTTGACCACCAACAGTGCATAATCGCCGCTGGCCAGCCGCTCCAGACCGGCCCGGGTGATCTCTTGCGCGCTCATTGCCGGCTCCAGGTCGTAAGTAGCCACTTTAGGCGATGGAATCAGCACCCGGTCCTCACCGGGAAATGGCTCTTCGCGACCGCCGTTAAAGAAATAGGTAACATGGGCATATTTCTCGGTCTCAGCCAGGCGCAGCTGCCTGAGGCCCTGCCGGCAGACCCACTCGCCGAGGGTATTAACCATCTCGGGGAGTGGCGGAAAGGCCACATCTACCGGGAGTCCCTCCTCGTATCTGGTCATGGTTACTAAGTTGGGGAGGCGGTAGGGTCTTGGGAATGGCCCGAACTCAGCGTCGGTTAAAGCATGGCTGAGTTCCCGGGCCCGGTCGGCCCGAAAGTTGAAGAAAATGACCCAGTCTTCGGGAGCCAGCCGTCCCTCCTCCCGAGGGCCAATCACCGTGGGTGCCACAAACTCATCAGTCTCGCCCCGGTCGTAGGCTGCCTGCAACGCGACGGCAGCCGAGGCGGCCTGATATCCCTCGCCCTGGACTAGACACCGGTAGGCCCGCTCCAGCCTGTCCCACCGCTGGTCGCGATCCATTGCATAATAGCGGCCACAAATGGAGGCCACTCGCCCCCGACCAACCTCGCGCAGCTTATTCTCCAGCCGCTCCAGGTAAAGCCCGGCACTCTGGGGCGGGACATCACGCCCATCCAAAAAGGCGTGGACATAGAGACGCTTTACCCCTCGCCCGGCCGCCAGCTCCAGCAAAGCCCAGAGGTGTTCCTCGTGGCTGTGGACTCCGCCATCGGAGACCAGTCCCATCAGGTGCAGCGAACCTCCGGATCCAGCGACCGCTGCAATGGCCCGGCCAAGCGCCGCGTTGGCGGCCAGTTCCCCGGTCTCCACCGCCCGGCTGATGCGTCCGAGATCCTGGTAGACAACACGCCCGGCGCCAATATTCAGATGACCTACATTAGAGTTACCCATCTGGCCTCTGATCAAGCCGACTGCAACCCCCGAGGCCTCCAGAGAACTATGGGGATACTCTTCCATCAGATGGTCCAGGTAGGGTGTACGAGCACAGGTGATAGCATTAGCACTCCCCGCCGGGGCCAGACCCCAGCCATCCAAGATGATCAGAGCCACCGGGCCATATCTCATCCCTGGTACCTCCCGGCCCTGGCCACGATGCCAGCAAAGGAGTCAGCACTGAGACTGGCGCCGCCGACCAGGGCTCCGTCGATGTCGGGCTTGGCCATGAACCCGCCAATGTTGTCAGGTTTGACGCTTCCCCCATAGAGGATGCGCACCTTTGCAGCGGTACTGGCATTGAACAGCTCGGCAATGAGCTGCCGGATGAAGGCGGCTACCTCCTGGGCGTCGGCGGCGGTGGCTGCCCGTCCGGTACCAATAGCCCAGACCGGTTCGTAGGCAATTACCAGGCCACCCCCTTGAGGAGCAATCAGGTTCTCTAGGGCCGTAGTTACCTGCCGGCGGATGACCTCGACGGTCTCGCCTGCCTCCCGTTGGGCCAGAGTCTCACCAATGCAGACGATGGGGGTCAGGCCGGTCTCCAGCGCGGCCCGAGTCCGCTGGTGGACGTAAGCATCGGTCTCACCGAAGTACTGGCGGCGCTCGGAATGCCCAACGATGGTGAACTTACAGCCCATCTCCCGGGCCACCCGCGGCGAGATCTCGCCGGTAAAGGCACCTTCGGAGGCCCAATGGGTATTCTGCGCCCCCACATAGAGGGTAGCCGTGCTTACCAGTTGGCAGACCGCCTCCAGGCTGGTGGCCGGTGGGCAGACCACCACCTCCACCCGGTGCTTATCCCGCAGCCGGTACAGAAGCTGCTCGACCAAGGCTAGCGCCTCGGCGGTATTCTTGTGCATTTTCCAGTTGCCGGCGATCAGCGGTCTGCGCACAGAAATCACTCCTTCTCCTCCAGGCAAGCGATACCGGGAAGGTCCTTTCCCTCCAGGAACTCGAGGGAAGCGCCACCACCGGTGGAGATATGGGTCATCCGCTCAGCATAGCCCAGCTTCTGGAGGGCGGCGATAGAATCGCCGCCACCGACCACGGTGATGCCGGGACAATCGGCTACTGCTTGGGCCACCGCCCGGGTGCCGGCGGCAAAGGCATCGATCTCAAAGACCCCCATGGGACCATTCCAGAGGACGGTTCTGGCTGTTAAAATAACCTCCGCGAAAAGCTCTTGCGTCCGGGGGCCAATGTCCACCGCTTCCATCTCGGGCGGGACATCGACCCCATCGACCACCCGCCACTCGGCCTCGGCCGACAGCCCACTGGCCACGACCCGGTCGACAGGGAGCAGGAGTTTCACTCCCAGGGCGGTCGCCCGTTCCATGAGCTCCCGGGCCAGACCAACCCGGTCTGGCTCCACTAGCGACTTGGCCAGCTCGTGCCCCTGGGCTAGCAGGAAGGTGCTGGCCATGCCGCCGCCGAGGATCAGCACATCCACCTTATCCAGCAGATTCTCAATGACCCCCACCTTATCGGAGACCTTCTTGCCGCCCAGAATGGCCACTAGCGGACGGCTGGGGTCTTCCAGGACCCGGGAAAGCTGGGTTATCTCGTTCTGCATCAGTAGGCCAGCCACGGCCGGCAGGTAAGCAGCCACACCAGCGGTGGAAGCGTGGGCCCGGTGGGCAGCGCCAAAGGCGTCATTGACAAAGAGGTCGGCCAGTTCGGCCAGAGCCCGGGCGAATTCCGGGTCGTTCTTCTCTTCCTCAGCGTGAAAACGGACATTTTCCAGTAACACTACACTGCCGGCAGCCAGGTTAGCCACCGCCTGCCGGGCATCGGGCCCGATAACATCATCGGTCTTGATGACCTCTCGGTCCAGCAGGTCAGCCAGGCGCTGGGCCACCGGATCCAGCCGCAGCCCGTCATCGACCTTCCCCTTGGGGCGCCCCAGGTGGCTAACGAGGATCACCCGCGCGCCGCGCGCCATCAGGTACTCGATGGTAGGCAGAGCCGCCCGGATCCGGGTATCATCGGTGATTTCGCCGTTCTCCAGCGGGACATTAAAGTCAACCCGGACCAGGACCCGCCGCCCGGCCACATCAACATCATGTACGCTCTTCTTCACTATGGTCACCTCCGAACAGTGAACAACGGCCCTGGCCAGCAGGGCCGTTACTTGTGACGGCAGGAATCAGAATCCCCGGGAGGCCATGTAGACCGCCAGGTCTACCAAGCGGTTGCAGTAGCCCCATTCATTATCGTACCAGGCCATGATCTTGGCCAGACCTCCCTCAACCACCATGGTCTGGGTGGCATCAAAGATGGACGAATGCGGGTTACCCTTGAAGTCCACCGAGACTAGGGGTGCATCGCAGTACTCGAGAATCCCCTTGAGTCGGCCTTCAGCCGCCTCCTTCATGGCCAGGTTGATCTCGGCGGCGCTGGCTGGGCGCTCCAGTTCGGCGACCAGGTCGGTCAGGGAGACCACCGGGGTCGGCACCCGGACCGAGGTTCCGTTGAGCCTCCCCTTCAGGTGCGGCAGAACCAGGCCGATGGCCTTGGCCGCGCCAGTGGAAGTCGGGATGATGGACTGGGCCGCTGCCCGCGCCCGGCGCAGGTCCTTATGCCCCGCATCCAGCAGGTTCTGGTCAGCGGTATAGGCATGGACCGTTGTCATCAGACCCCGGTGGATGCCGAAACTGTCATCCAGGACCTTGGCCATGGGTGCCAGACAGTTGGTGGTACAGGAGGCATTGGAGACAATATTATGGCTAGCTGGGTCGTATTTGTCCTCATTGACCCCCATGACGATGGTGATGTCTTCGTTGGTGGCCGGGGCCGAGATAATCACCTTGCGGGCACCGCCGACCAGATGCGCCGAGGCCGTCTCTTTCTCCTTAAACTTACCGGTGGATTCGATCACGATATCGACCCCGAGTTCGCCCCAGGGTAACCTGCCGGGTTCCTTCTCGGTGAAGACCCGAATCGGGCGGCCATCAATGACGATCTCCTTCTCGCTGGCCGCCACCTGGTGACTCCAGATTCCATAGTTGGAGTCGTACTTAATGAGGTGGGCAATGGACTCGGTGGGCACGAAATCGTTGGCCGCGACCACCTCAATCTCCGGGTGCTCCCAGGCGGCCTTTAAGAACCTCCGACCGATATTGCCCAGACCGTTAATTCCCACTCTGACCTTCATCTTTTCTCCTCCCCTTCTCTGGATCCAATGCCATTATTATGACTCACGGGACGAAGAATCGAAAGCGTCAGTACCCGAAATACCACGCTTCGTCTGTTCTAGAGCATCAGAGGTAATTCCTCTTTATCCCGGTGTTTCAAATAATCTGTCTTCCACTGCTAATATCGTTTCCGCACCCCGGAGGCAGCGATCCCCATCTCCTCCCGGTATTTGGCCACTGTCCGGCGAGAAACCTCGATTTGGGCCCGTCCCAGGGCCTCGGCCAGTTCCCGGTCGCTCAGCGGGTGCTGGGGATCCTCATTATCAATGAGCTCCTGAAGCATTCTCTTTATGCTCTGTGATGAATAGTCGCGCCCGGCGCCCCGAACGCCGCTGGTGAAGAAGAACCTGAGCTCATGAACACCTTGTGGTGTCTGGACGAACTTGTCGGCCACCGTCCGGCTCACGGTGGATTCGTGTATCCCCAGTTCCTCAGCGATCTGCCGCATAGTGAGTGGGCGGAGGTAACGGATGCCCCGATCCAGGAAGTCCAGTTGGTTACGGATGATAGCCTCGGTTACCCGCAATAGCGTCATCCGACGCTGCTCGATGCTTTTGATGAGCCAGAGAGCTGAAGCCAGCTTCTCCTTGAGGTAGCTGCCAATATCGGCTTCGGTCTGGGCTGACCGGGCCAGCCGCCGATAGAGCGGGCTGATGAATAGGCGCGGCCCCACCGGGTCGTTGACCAGTACGATGTACTCACCATTAACCCGTTCGACGACAACATCCGGCAAGATATAGCGGACATCCCCGGGGTGCTCAAAACGGCTACCCGGTTTAGGGTTGAGGCTTCGTACCAGGTCGGCTGCAGCCTGGACCTCCTCCACCGGGAGCCCCATAGCCTGTGCCACCTGGTTCAGCCGGCCGGTGCCAATATCGGTGAGATGGTCGCGAATGATCCGCTCAACCAGAGGAGAATCATTTCCCATCCGCCGGGCCTGTATAAGCAGGCAGTCCTCGAGGGTCTCTGCGCCGACCCCGGGCGGGTCAAAAGCCTGGATCAGGTCAGCTACCTCGTCTAAAGCAGCGCGCTCAACCCCGAGCAGTTCAGCGGCCTCGGCGCGGCTAATTCGCAGATAACCGAGGTCATCAACGCTGTCAATCAAGAAGGCACCGATGGATCGGGCTTGAGTCGAAAGAGAAGATAGCCGAAGTTGTTCGTGCAAGTAATCATGGAGAGTGGGGAGAGCAATAAGTCGCTCATTGGCCTGGGGAGGTATTTCCTCTCGGCGCCGGGGGGCATATCCAAGATCACTGGAATCAGCGAAGTAGTCGAGGATCTCCTCATCGGGCAAATCCGGACCCTCGCCCTCCTCCGCTTCGGCCTCCTCCTGCAACTCGAGTACAGGGTTTTCCACTAACTGACCCTCAATAAACTGTTTGAGCTCAAGGATGGGAAGCTGAAGGATTTCGATAGCCTGGCGAAGCTGAGGAGTGATGATCAGTTTCTGGCTCTGCTCCAAGAGCAGATTTTGACCTAATTTCACTGGATTGACTCCTTCCCACTTCCGGGCTAGTAGTATATATTCCCGCTAGCCTGCCCACCTTTCGCGGATCAATCGATAACCAAACGCCGGGCGACTGTATCGACCCGAAGAACATTCAGAGCAGTCATATGTTCGACGGTTTCTTTGACCCGTTCCTGGCATTCGGCCAGGAGATCGGGCAAGCGGTATCCGTAGCGGAGCTGAAGCTCCAGGGAGATTTCCACACCCTCCAAGCCTGAATCGATGCGCACCCTAAGCACCCGGCTGGTGCCTTCAACGGTCTCAGCTGCCCGGGCGGCGATGGTCTCCAACACCCCCTGGTCAATGGTGAAGCGCCCGAGAGAGCTGTAGGTTGGTCTGACCACCGACTTCTCTAGTTCACGGTCGCCTTCGCCGCGACCGGCCAATAATACCTTAAGCGAATCCACCAGATAACCCGAGAACTTCTTCTTTACCTCTAGAGTTGGGGCGGGGATCACATGGCGTCCCCGTTCCCGGCGGGCACGAAGCGCCCGTCGAATCTCTGATGGTGAGGCCACTTCAGCAATCTGACGTATCAGAGCAGGTGGTGGAAGCTCTAGAGCGCTGCAGATCCGGTCGATCATATTCAGAGATGTACCGAGTACCAGTATTCGTTGGGGGCGCAACCGGGCGATGGTGGCCCGGGCCTCTTCAGCGTGACTCGGGTCGACAAAAATGGCTCGCCGGACAGCTTTTACCATAGTCTCTTCGCGCTTGGCTGATTGGCCAGCGACAATCTTCCCGTCTTCAATGAGCAGCCCATCATCAATAATCAGGTCAGTGTTATACAGATAGGCAATTTCACCCGCCCGGTGGCTCTTACCTGTCCCGCTGGGGCCGACCAGAGCTATGGTTTCAATGCGTCTGTCCAACTCTGTCTCCCCCCTGCTCCTGTAGTTGCTTTACGGGTTCTACGGTTCCTCGTACAACTCCTCCCCAGGGCCGACCGGCGGGAATGACCAGGCCATGGCCTGGTCATTCCCGGATGTCGGATATGAAGTTACCGCGAGGGGTGCTTGCGGTCAGTGGGATCGGTAGTACCGACACTCCGGCCGGTATTGCGGTAACGATCCCGTAGCCGGCCGGTGCCAATCCCGATCTCCTCGGCAACCTCCTGCTCAAACCGGTCCAGAGGCCCACCGTAGGTCCGGGTTCGCTGGGTCCCGGCCGGGCCGGTTTCGGCGGTGTTCTTGGTGCCGGTGCGAGCATTCATTCCGGTACCGGTGTTCACCGTCATCGTGGTACCCTGTCCCTGACCATATTCGCCGGTACGAGTACCAGCTGGAGTAGTGGTCCCGGTGGTGATCCGCTGCTGGTTAGCGGGGTTGGTGGTCAGGTAGTTGCCAGTATTAGTGCCGCGGTTGGGAACAGTATTCCTGTTCCTATCCTTTTCCCTGTTGTCTTGCGGCATTTCGACACCTCCTCGAAAACTATTGTTGCCGCAGCCTGGGTTCTGTATTATGGTAATCAGAGGCTCGTCCACCAAGCTGTTCTCAGGCATGGAAGAAGGTAACCTCGTGAAAAAAGCGAAACCCAATCAGCTCCTGCTTGCACTGATTTTTGTCCGCATCGGCGCCGTCACCTTCGGCGGTGGTTTGGCTATGTTGCCCATCATTGAACGTGAACTGGTTCATCAGCGCCGATGGTTCACACATGACGAGTATATTGACCTGATTACTCTGGCCCGTATCGCGCCCGGCCCCATCGCCGTCAACCTGGCGGTGCTGGTCGGCCACCGCCTGCTCGGGGCCGGGGGGGCCGTGCTGGCCGCGGTGGCCGTCGCCCTACCCTCTTTCGTGGTGATTATGGCTCTTAGCCAGCTGCTGACGGTCTATGCCGGGTCTCCGGTCCTGGAGCGGCTCTTCGCCGGACTGCGTCCGGCCGTATTGGCACTGGTGGCCGGGGCCAGCCTTAGTTTGGCCCGTCCCATCCTTAGAGGTGTGCCGGCGCTGTTCAGCACAGGAGTAGCGCTGGTCCTCCTGCTCCTGGGCTTGCACCCGGGGCTGGTGCTGGTTCTCGGCGCGGCCTTCGGACTGGTCCGCTCGGCCATGTCACGACGCGCCCGGGCCAGGGAGGAGGACGCCCGATGATTGCCCAGCTATTCATCACTTTTCTCACCATTGGCCTGTTCGCCTTCGGTGGTGGTTACGCTGTTCTGGCTCTTCTCCAGACCGAGGTGGTCCAGCGGCACGGGTGGATCACCGCGACCGAATTCGCTAATCTGGCCGCGGTGGCCGAGGGTACTCCCGGGCCCATCGCCGTAAATGCCGCTACCTTCATTGGGCATAAGTTGGCTGGCTGGGCTGGTGCCCTGGCGGCCACGGTCGGCGTGCTGCTGCCATCGGTGGTGATCATGCTCTCGGTGGCCGCAATACTAAACCGCCACCGGGAACATCCCTGGGTGGCGGCATCGTTGGATGGTCTGAAGCCAGTTGTTCTGGCCATGGTGGTGGTAGCGGCCTACGGCCTCGTACCGGGGGCCATCAGCAACTGGTTTTCCTGGGTGGCAGCCGGGCTCACTACCCTCGGTTTGGTCCGTTTCAGGCTCCACCCGGTTCTCCTCCTGGTCCTGGCCTCTCTGGCCGGCCTCCTGTGGGGCTAGTCCCCGGGTTGCAGTCTCTCCAATTCCTCTGCCATGGTCGTCAGCCGCCGCAGACGGTGGTTAACAGCTGATTTCGTGAGAGGCGGGTCATGCAGTGCGCCTAGCTCCCTGAGACTGGCCTCGGGGTACTCCAGGCGCAATCGGGCGGTGGTCCGCAGCGCCTGGGGCAGCCGCTCGTACCCGACGGTTTGAACCAGCTTCCCAATGGTCTCACGCTGCCGCAGGGCTGCTTCCACCGTTTTACTCAGATTAGCGGTATCGCAGTTGACCAGGCGGTTGACCCGGTTGCGCATCTGCTTAACAACCCTGACCCGCTCGTATTCCAGTGTCGCCTGGCTAGCCCCGACGAGCTTGAGGAATTCGACAATCTCATCTCCATCCTTCAGATAGACACTGTATCCCTTCTTGCGCGGCCCCACCTTCGCCCCCAGATGATAGCCCTCCATCAGCCGGTAGATGGCAGCAGCCGCAGCCGCATCAGCTACCATGATCTCCAGATGGTAAGAGCCCAGCGGCGCCCCCACGAAGCCAGCGGCCAGGAAGGCACCCCGCAAGTAAGCCCGGCGGCAGCAGTCCCGGGCCACCAGAGACTCGGGTACATCGTCTCTCCGGTGCCAGCCTTCATCCCAGATTCCCAATTCCACCAGGACGCGGCGGGAGGCAACCGGATCGTTGACCGTCACTTTGTAGGTGTTATTCTTGCGCAGCCTCTCCCGGCGACGGGCAGCCAAAGCCGGATGCAGGGAGAACCCCGTCTTGAACAGGTTGAACAAACAGCGGGCGACCGCCGAAGATTCAGTATCCACCGACAGGACCACCTGGTTTGATCCGAGCAGCCGCAGAGACCCGCCGGCGCGCACCATGGCCGCCAGCTGGGCCCGAAGACAGCAGCCCTTGGGTGGGATTACCCGTGATAGCTCGTCCTTGGTGTCAGCCGAGAAGGACACTAACGGGCCTCCTTTCCGCCGGTACGGGCGTGGCCCCCGAGCAGGGTGTTGAGAAGACGCGTCCGCTCGCCGCCAGTCTTGGTTCGCTCCAGTATCTCTATGACTGCCCGGGCCAGGCGCCCGGGGTCGTGCCGTACATAGTCCCCGGCGCTGGCCACCGGGCCGCGGAAAACCTTGATCCCCAGCTGCTCGATCTCGCCGACCTGCGGCCGGACTACTGAAGCTCCCTCAGCCCGGTAACGCTCCAGAAGGCGGCGGTTGATGGGCGAGGTATTGACAACCACATAGTCAATAGCGGCCGGTCGCAAGTACTCAGCTACAGCCTGCACATGGTCCATGGCTCCGTAGCCAACTGTCTCGCCCGGCTGGGTCATAACATTGACCACATAGATAACCAGCGCTTTACTGCGGCTAATAGCCTCAGCCACCCCCGGTACCAGCAGATTCGGGATGACACTGGTATAGAGGCTGCCCGGTCCGAGGATGATGGCGTCGGCCTCAGCAATGGCAGCCATGGTTTCGGGCAGAGGCCGGCAGTCCGGGGGAACCATTCTGATCTCGCGGATGCGGCCCGTCCGGCTGACAATCTCCAGTTCCCCGCGGACCTGGCTGCCATCATCAAACTCCGCCTCAAGCACAGCATCATCCAGTGTCGAAGGGAGTACTCGGCCGCGGATGCTCAGAATCTTGCTGGACTCACGTACCGCCAGCTCCAGGTTGCCGGTGACATCGGTCAACGCGGCCAGGAACAGGTTGCCGAAGCTGTGTCCGGCCAGCTCGCTTTGGCCCCCGAACCGATATTGGAAGAGCTCCTCCATGAGGCGTTCAGTATCGGCCAGGGCTACCAGGCAGTTGCGGATATCGCCGACAGCCGGAATCCCCAGGGCATCGCGCAGTCGGCCAGAGCTGCCGCCATTATCGGTCACCGTGACCACGGCGGTGATATTGGAGGTGTGCTCTTTCAGGCCCCGCAGCAAGGTTGACAGGCCGGTCCCGCCACCAATGGTGACCAGACGGGGGCCGCGGGCCAGCTCCTTGCGTTGCAGGAAGAGGTCGCTGAGGCGCACCTGGCCCCGGGGAACGAGGACAGCGATGACCGCCAGAGCCACCCGCTGGATAGAGACGGCCAGGGCCACCCCGCCCAGGAGGATAATGAAAACCCCAGCGGGACGCGGCGGGATGAACTCCCCGGTTATATAAAAGAGCGAGTTGATGAGAACCCGCTCGACCTGGCTCAAAAGGTAGCGGTCAAAAACCATATTAAAGCCAACAGCAATAACTACCAGACCCACAAAGGACAAGAGCAGCCAGCGCTTGATCCCCAGTCCGGGCAGTAACCAACGGGCCAATCTTCTCACGGGTTCTGCCTCCTATAGGTTCGGGTCAGGTCGCGGTGCTCCACCAGTACGGTATGCTTCTTCTCCCGAAGCAAGCGGGCCAACTGGTCGCCGATAACCACCGAGCGGTGGCACCCACCGGTACAGCCAATCCCGATTACCAGCTGCGTCTTGCCCTCAGCCTGGTAGTGAGGAATTAGAAAGCAGATAAGGCTATAGAGGCGGCGGAGGAACTGTCGGGTGACCGGCCATTTCAGGACATACTCGGCGACCCGGGGATCATCGCCGCCCAGGTCGGTCAGGCTCTCCACATAGAAGGGGTTGGGAAGGAACCTCACATCCAGGACCAGGTCGGCGTCGAGTGGTAGGCCATGCTTAAACCCAAAGGTAATCACCGTGATCACCAGTCGCCGGTCGGGATCACCCGAGAAGACCTGCATAACCTCTTCCCGCAGCCGCTGTGGTGATAGCTGGGAGGTGTCCAGGATGCGGGTGGCCCGCCCCCGGATCTCCTCCAGCAGCTTCCGCTCCTGATGGATGGCTTCAGCAATGGTCAGGTGCGGGGCTAGTGGGTGCCTCCTCCGGGTCTCCTTGTGCCGCCTGACGAGCTCCTCATCGTCAGCCTCCAGAAAGAGAATCTGGGCGGACACCTCTTCCCGACCCTCCACCCGCTCCAAGGCACCGGTGAGCTCGTGGAAGAACTCGCCACCGCGAACATCCACCACGACGGCCAGGCGCTGAATGCGCCCCTCTGATTCGAGACAGAGTTCGACCAGCTTGGGGAGAAGCTGGGGTGGCAGGTTGTCGATACAGAAAAAGCCCAGATCCTCCAGGGCCTTGATGGCTTGCGTCTTGCCGGCCCCGGAGAGTCCGGTGACAATGACCAAGCGAAGGGGTTCCACCGTCCATCACCTGCCCGTACGAGCTTTCTCTCTCACTGCGTAGAGTTCTCTGGCCATGGGCCGTTTCCTCCAGACCGGGCGACGGTGCTCTCCGTCATCCTCAGCATTGAGGATCGCCCGGTGGTCCAGTCCAGCCCGTTCGGCGATAGCCACCGCCCGGCCAACCTGACCGACCCCGTTGGGACGATGGGCATCGCTCCCCAGGACAAAGGTGACTCCCTGAGCTGCAGCTACCTCCACAAAATCGACACTCAGCTGGTGGTGAGAGGCATTGAGCTCCAGGGAAGTACCCCGCCGAGCGCAGGCCCTGGCTAACTCAGCTGTGTCTATGGAGAACTTGTACCCGGGGTGGGTGATAATGTCGATGGGATAGTGCTCTACGGCGCTAATGAGGGCCTTGGTGTTTATAGTCCGGGCCCGGCGGGTAGCCCGGGAGCTATACCGGGCTAGCCAGTTGGTGCCCACCAGGTTCCAGGCATCGGACCAGGTCGGCGGGACGATGGTCGGGTGCAGCCCGCAGAGGACGATATCCAGCCGTTTCAGGTCAGACATCGCCAGATCCAGCTGACCATCGACGGTCATCACATTACACTCGGCCCCGCACAGCACTTCGATATCTGGATAGTAGCTGTTCACTAGTTCGATTTCGCGCCTAATCTCATCATATTCCCCAGCATTCCTCACGCCGATCCAGGACCAGCTCCCAGGGGCGTGATCAGCTATCCCTACCTGGCGCAGCCCCTGGCGCCGGGCGGCTAGCACATTCTCCAGGATCGTCCCCCGGCCGTGGCTGTGGACAGTATGGGTATGATAGTCGGCAAAGATGCGCATGTTCCCGCTCCCCGCACCAGTTTGCCGTTAGTATGTCCGTTATGGAAGAGCGGGCTGCCTCAGCAGCCCGCCCAGCGATGAGTCGGACGAAGCAGGAACTCCCAACGGCCAGGGGCGGCCATGAATTGATCGTAGAGCCAGCCTCCCCCGTTAGACCAGCCACTCCGCTCCTGCCATTGCCTGGCCTGCAGCATAGTGACCAGCGGCCGCTCCGGGTAATTGGGATTGGGCTCGGCTTTCCCGGCCGGTGAGGACAGGAGGTAGTAAGCCGGACCCGCCTGCTCCTGGTAGGGCCGGTAGATGGAAAGGAAGTCAGCGGCCACAATATCGGCGATGACCAGGTCGCTTTGGCCCTGGTTAACGGTGACATGTCCCCAACCGGGTGGAATGATCACTTCGTCGCCGGGAGCGGCTGCCACCATCACCACCTCGCTCACCAGTCCGTCACCCGCCAGGTGCTGGAGGATGAAAACCGCCTCACCCTGTACCACCTGGTAGAGCTCGGGATAGGTCAGTCCCCGCTCGGCTTCGGGATGGTAATGGCCGGCGGTGCGGATATACTCCCGGCCCAGGCGACCGGGGGGGACCACAGTGATATCGTGCTTGATTCTGTGGTGGGACCAGACTGCGGCATCATCAGCGTGGGTCAACTCCCGGTACATGAAGTAGACCTCGTCTGGACCCGGGCAATCGCTATCCTGCAGATATGGGCGAAGTTCGCCCATGGTGCGGACGGCCAGGTCAGCCTGGACACCCCCGCCCAGCCGCGGGTGTGACCCATCAAAGGGAAGTCGCTTTGAGTACAATAATCAGCACCTCCTTTGCCTGTCTCCTACCGTCCCCGGGGACGACAGATGATCTCCAGAACCTCGGTGTCAAAGAAAGCCTTAGCATGGGCCGGCTTCATCACCAGAGCAGTGTCGGCACCGCGACCGCTGCCGCCGATGGCGATGATCTCTACCCCATGGGGAATGAGCCCGGCATCCAGGGCCATGGAGGCCACCTCGAAACACACCTTGGTCCCCTGTCCGAAGCACCGTAGGGTGGCAGAAACAATGCCGCCCGGGTAGAGACCGCCCCACTTGTTGGTGATGGCGCGCTCGATGCTGGCGAAGAGGTGAGTGGTAGTGAGTACTTCGACCCCCTCGTCCTCCAGGGCCCGCCGCTCATCTCTGCTCATCTCATCCTCGCCCGGGTTGCGGAAGCCTACATGATGGGTGACACAGACCACCTTTAGCCCGCGACCGAGGAACTTGCGGGCGGTGGCACCGGAGTTAGAGGCGACGACTACATACTCAATCCCCAGTTCTCTGGCCCGCTGGCAGACCAGTTCGGCCACCCGGTCGGTATTGCCCGGGCCCTTCTCCTGAAAGTGCATGGAACCACTCCTTTCATCAGGTGCGGAAGAGTACCGTCTCCTTCCTGAACATGCTGATGGTGAGAGTCAGGGCGATGCGGATCAGCACGGCAGAGACAGCGATGGTGATACCGATATGATTCCAGTTAATCACTCCCATGATCAGTTCTTTAAAGACGAAGATTACATTGAGCACGGGAATCAAGAAACTGGTGGTACTCAGCTCATTGACCATGGTCAGCTGGGTGAAGATAGCCGGGAAAACAATAACCAGGCTGACCGGAGTCAGGTAAGTCTGGGCCTCCTTGAAGCTGCGGGCAAAGATACTCACGGCCAGTTCTACAGCGGCAAAGACGCCGGCCAGGAAGACAGCAACTATGAACATGATCAGGGTGTTAACAACTGGGACTGACATCTCCAGGTTGGCCAGGGAGGGGACGATCCCGGTGGAGGCAATCCGGAAGGAGACCAGCATCCCCAGGAGCGCGATGGCCGCCGAGGCCATGGCGCTGGTGAGAACAGTCAGATACTTGCCGGCAACTAGTGATAACCGGTTGATGGGCGCGGCCAAGAGCGGTTCCAGGGTGCCGCGCTCCTTCTCGCCAGCCCCGCCGTCAATGGCCGCGTACATGCCGCCCGAGGCGGCCCACATGGCCAGTAGCATGGGCAGGATCATTGACAGGAACATGCTACCCTGCTTGGCCGGGGGCGCCACATTGGCAATCTGCCAGTCAAAGGGGCGGATGATGCCGGGGTCGAGCCCCCGGGCCACCAGCCGGGCTGCCACAATCTGGTTGGCGTACTGCTCCAGTAGCCACTGGAGCTTGGCCCGGGCCGCATCGGACCGGGGATCGGAGGAATCGTACTCCACCCGCAGCCCGACCATTTCTTCCCGGGCGATCCTGGTCAGGGTATTGGCCTCCAGATAGAGGATGGCCCCAATCTCGCCCTTCTCGAGGGCGATCCGGGGATTGGCGACTTCGACCACATCCAGAGGGTGACTGGCGTCAATGAAGGCCACCAGCTCTGGGGCATTGCCCGCCCCGACCACGGCTATCCGGGCGGCTTCTTCCTGGATCTGGCTCATCTTGCCTTCAGTGACCGCGGGGACTACCAGGGTCATGATGGGAATCAGAATCAGGGGCAGGAGGATCATACCGACCCAGGTCCGGCGGTCCCGGAGAGTATCAATCAGCTCCTTAGTGAAAACAATCCAGACGTGCTTCCAGTTCACCGTCCTTCACCCACCAGTCGGACGAAGATGTCCTCGAATTTGTCCTGCATGTGCCCGGCCTTGAGCTCCTGTACGGTACTGGTGACAATGATCTGCCCGCGATGGATGATAGCCACCCGGTCGCACAGCTCCTCCACCTCGCTCATGATGTGGCTGGAGAAGATAACCGCCTTGTTGTTCTGGCGGGCGGTGCGGATCAGCTCATCGACCACCCGGGAAGAGGTAACATCCAGTCCGGCGGTGGGTTCATCGAGAATGAGCACCGGCGGATCGTGGATAAGTGCCCGGGCGATGGCTACCTTCTGTTTCATCCCTTTGGAGAACTTGCCGGTGCGCCGGTCAGCTGCCTCAGCCAGGTCGAGAAGCCGGAATAGCTCGTCGGTACGGGCGGCGATGGTCTGGTCATCCATCCCGTGCAGGCGCCCGAAAAAGCGGACTGTCTCCCGGGCGGTCAGGCGGTCATAGAGGCCGCCCTCACCGAAGACTATACCGATGTTCCGCCGGACCTCCTCCGGCTGACGGCGCAAGTCATATCCGGCCACCGTGGCTGTACCCTCCGATGGCTCCAGGATGGTAGCTAGCATGCGCAGGGTAGTCGTTTTGCCGGCACCGTTCTCTCCCAGAAGGCCCAGGACCTCGCCCGGCCGGCACTGGAAAGAGACGCGGTCCACAGCTGTTAGATTGCCGAAACGCTTGGTAAGCTTCTCTGCGATGACCAAAACTCTATACCCCTTTCCCGTTCTTCACTCTGGTCCGCCTACCCCTTTTCTATGAAGGGCTTCCTCTATCCTTCCCAGGGCATAACTAACCCCCGGGCCCGAGGCCGCGGGGGACTCTATACCAACACCGATTATCGAAGCCTTGTCTAACGCCCCCGGTACCAGACCACCCACGCTTCTTCCAGCTGGGCCGGGGTTGCAGGATAAAGCTTGGCCAGAGCTCTGCTCCATTCCTCTCCCCGGAAGAGCGCCCGCCAGAGCTCCCGCAGCCGCTCCCGTCCGTACTGCTCGCTCAGGTACCGGTAGACCAGGCCGCCCTGCGCGTTTAGCTCGGTGCGGGGCGCGGAACCAGCCGCCAGTGTGGCCCAGGTCAGAACCGGGCCACTGGCCGTCACACCTCCGGCCAATTCCGCTTCGAGGTAAGCGGCAATATACTCGTTCTGCCAGTCACCACTTCCCAGCCGGGTGGTGTTGGCGGCTATGAACAGATGAGCTAGTTCGTGAACCAGAGCCCGCCTGGTAGTATCATGGTCCATAGCTCGCAGGTTCAGGAGGATGCTGTTACTCTCATAATGGACCCAGGCATCGGCTACATTCCCGGTGAGCTCCGGGCAGAGCAGCCGGGCCTGGTCACGCTGGGCTGCCGCACCACCGGTTAGGTAGAGACGGACCGGAGCAGGCGGCTCCGCTACGAACCAGTCTGTCAGCTTGGCGTAGATCTCCTCCAGCCAAGCTAAGGGCAGCGCGGCGGAGGTTGGGCCCGAGACCAGGAAATGGGCGCTGCGGGCCACCCCTGGCTCGCTATGCTCTTTTTCTTCAACCAAAGTCTCGAGAGTCTTGATGAGGGCGGAAGTGACCGCGGCCAAGCTACCGTAGGAGAGCTTGTCGGCAGTGTCGTCCAGGGTATGCTTTATCGGCGCGGGAGATTCATGCAGGTAGATGACGGGGAAACCGGCCCGGGCGAAAGAGTGGCCATCACTACCCGCGGTGGATGCCACCAACCGATAGTTGCGGCCCTGGGCGGCCGCGGCCTGGGCCAGATCCAGCGCGCTGGACAGAGCCCTTTCATTGTAGCCGATAATGAGCTCACCGGGACCACCCAGACTATCCAAGTTAATCACCAGGTCAGGGCGGGGCCCACTGCCAGTATCGGCGAAATGGGCTGAACCGTGGAGTCCGACCTCCTCAGCACCCCAGGCGGCGAAAATCAGGCGCAGGGGGAGCGGATCGGCCCTGAGTACCCGCGCCACCTCCAACAGGATGGCGCAGCCGGAGGCGTTGTCAAAGGCCCCGGGGAAGGTGCCCCCGTCCAGATCCTGCCCCAGGTGGTCATAGTGGGCGCCAATCAGCACTGTCAGCGTTGGCGGCCTCCCGCCCTCCGGCTCCAGTATACCGAGTATGTTCTCACCCCGGCGGGCCTCAGCAATGACCCCGACCTGTGCCGCCAGCCGGAATCCGGTGGCCCCCAGTTGCCAGTTGTCGGGTGGTCCTTTCTCGGGCGCCAGGTCGGTGAGGGTGCGAGCGGCCAGAGCTATGGCCGGGAAGCCGGGGATTATCTGCTGGCTGCCATCGGCCCGGGCCAGCCAGCTGCTATCATCCAGAAGAAAAGCCACGCCACCCGCCCCCATGGCGCGGGCGGTGGCCGCCATAGCCTGCGCGGTATGAAAATCGGGACGGCGAGTGATGCGGATTAGTGCCCACTGACCGGTGAGCACCCGACCGGCATATTCGGCCGGGGTACCCCGACCAACATAGACGAGATCGGCCTCCAATTGGCCGTGGCCGGAGAAGGCCTGAAATCGGTAGTCGTGCCGGTAGACCAGGTGGTAGCTCTTTCCTCCGTAGGTCAGGGAGGCCCCGTAGGGCTCGGAATGGGCGTAGTAGGGGAAGCTGAAAGCCTGGCGGTGGGAATCGCCCCCGAGCGGCGACAGGCCCAGGGTTCGGAAGGCCTCGGCTAAGTAGTCGGCGGCTAACTGTCCGCCGCGCTCACCGCTGCGCCTCCCCTGGAGCTCTCCGGCGGTTAACTCCCTGACGATGCGCTCCAGTTGCTCCCGGTCCACGGCATCAGTCCGACCCGGACGAGCGTCAGATACCGCCAGCCAGTGGGAGGTGGCCCGGCCAGCCGAGGTATACCAGAGGGCGGCACCGAACCCTCCGGCCGCGGACAGTGCCAGAGCCAGGCACAGGCCGAATGCCGCTCTTAGTATCCTCAAACCCCGGTCACCCCTCTCTCCGTCTAACCCAGTTTTCGGAGGAGTAGCCGCCGGGGTTTAGATTAACTTGCTTTTATCGTCAGTTATCAGTTAGTTAAAAGCCTGGCCTAAGCTGCCGCCTACCTTCACCAGGCGGGCCAGTGCCTCGGCCGTGCGCTCCAGGTTGGCCGCCCCCTGGGCCAGCGCCCGCTCCAGCGGCGTCGGACCGGAAACGACGACCAGCACAGCGCTAACCCCGTTCTGGTAGGCCAGCTCCCATCCGGGCCCCAGGCTGCCCGCCAGCAGCAGGGCGGGAATGCCGGCTGCCGAGGCTGCCCGCGCCACTGCCACCGGCACCTTGCCGTAGATGCTCTGACCGTCCAGGCGCCCCTCGCCGGTGAGGCAAAGCGCGGCTCCCTGGAGGAGGCGCGGGAAGTCGATGGTTTCCATGATCAGCTGCGCCCCGGGGACCAAACGGCCGGGGAGAATACCGGCCAGAGCCGCACCGACACCCCCGGCAGCTCCAGCCCCTGGTATCTGGTGGATGGCGCGTCCCAGAGACTCTTCGGCCAACCTGGCCAGGCGGGCCAGTGCCCGCTCCAACCGGGGTACTTCTTCCGGCCCGGCTCCCTTCTGCGGCCCGTAGACCGCGGCCGCCCCTTCCTCGCCCAGAAGGGGATTGGTCACGTCCGAGGCCACCAACAACTCCACACTATCCAGAAGCCCCTGGGCCGCCGACAGGTCCAGGGTGGCCAGACGCTCCAGTCCAAGGGCCCCGGGCCCGATCTCGGTGCCGTGTTCATCAAGGAGCCGAGCACCCAGCGCCTGCAGCAGCCCAGCACCACCATCCACCGTCGCACTGCCACCGATTCCCACCACCAGGCGCCGACAGCCACTTTCCACGGCCCGCATGATCAACTCGCCGGTACCGCGGCTGCTCGCGCGCAGCGGATCGCGTTCGTCCTCCCCCAGGAGACGCAGGCCACTGGCCTCGGCCATCTCGATGAAACCGGTGACTCCGTCGGGCGATAGGCCGAGGCGCGCCGGTCGCAGCCGGCCCAGAGGGTCGGAGACCATCACTGTCCGGGTGGAGCCACCGGTGGCCGCCACCAAGCAGTCGAGGGTTCCGTCACCCCCATCAGCCATTGGCACCTCCAGGAAGTCGGCGCCGGGCCAGACCCGGGCCAGCCCGCGCCGGACCGCCGCATTGGCTTCACCTGAGGTCAGGCTCCCTTTAAAGGCGTTACAAGCAATGACGATCTTCATGAGTGAGCCCCTTCGCATAGGTAGTCCTCGAGAAAGCGGGCCAGCGCCCCTTCCGTGCCGTCGATCAGGTAGTCGGCAATAGCATGAAGCTCGCTGGCACCCTCCTGCATGGCTACTGCTGTCCCGGCTAGCTCCAGCATGTCCTAGTCGTTCTGGCCGTCGCCGGCAGCCAGGATATCAGCGGGCGCAAGGCCCATCTGCTGGATCACCCAGCGTAGCGCCTGTCCCTTCGAGGCAGACGGGGTGAGTGATCTCCAGAAAGCGTGGATGCGATCCGGCCAGCACCAGCCCCAGGTTCAGCTGGTTCAGGCGCACCTAATCTCGGCCAGGCGCTCCGGATCCTCAATCTAGAGAATCTTGGTGGCTTCAAAGGGAAGTTCCGGCTGGAGGCCGGGGTATTCGTGCGGGTGACACTCCGCCGGGGATAAATCCCCCCGGCTTCTTCGGGCACCCGTGCGTAGTCGCTGCTCGTAGCATTTGCGGCGTGGCCGCTACTACACTGAGGGCGTAATGGGCGACGGATACCTCGGGCGGTGCCGAGCCCGACGTGATTCCCGTTGCGGAGCGCCGGGCCGCGATCCCTTCGGGCTATCCTTTTCGCCTTACCGGGCCACATCTCAACCGCAAACAGCGCATTTCCTACTGGTATCCCTCGGGTTGACCCGGCTGGTGATTAGGCCGTGCTCCCAGGCTTTGTCTTTTGCATATCAGGAAACCGGTATTCCAGGTTTTGCTTTGGTAGGCATTGTTACAGCTCCGGTTGGATGGCTAACTCTAGAATCTTCCAACCTTTCTCTTCGCATTTGTCTTCGATGATTTCCCTGCACCGGGAGACTACTTTGTCGGTTAGTACCGGCTTGCGGCGTTTTGGCGTCCACACCAAATGGCATACAATCAGATGCACTCTACGCTCGTCTCTTACGTAGTCCGTGGTGTTATCACCCGTTGATGGTGGTGTCTATATCATAACATGGCTCAACACCTGCTGCAACACTTTTCCAGAAAAGACTTCGGCTAAAGCCAGCAATAAACAAGCCCGGTAACTTGCGGCGGGTATAAGGTTTTGTCATTATACGCGTTGCCTTAGGGAAAAGAAAAAAATGTTATTCGTCAAATGTTGTGATTGGTTGGAGCCTCCAGTGTTCAGAAGGCTGGACCTAGTTGGCCAGTAGTATCTTCCGTCGGAAGTTCTTGAACGACCTAAAGCCGTATGCCTGTCGCTTGATC
>JBFLWA010000013.1:0-46392 GCA_040758135.1 Bacillota bacterium
TTATTTCTTCAATATTTGGCAAGTTTTCTGTTTTAGCATTTCTCACAGGCATACGAATTGCCTAAACTTCTTGAAAATAACGGTCGATTTGCTCTTTTTGAGTTTTGCCAAGAGATTCTGGTCTATCACATAGTCTTCGGTACATATAAATGCTACGATATGAGTAATTTTTTACAACAAGTTTCTAGCTATTAATACCATTGCAAACAGAATCAAATAAAATGGCCATATCGAGATCGAAGTAAGCGATTCAAAAAACCAATGGGTAATATTTCCCGAAGGATTAACTATGAAAAAATCCGAAGCCGTCAATAAAGATTTATGTAGCTTTTCAATGAAATCGCTATAGGAATTTCTAAACGATCTTTCCAAGGCCAAATAGTAAGTGTCTAAGAAGAGAAATAATAATATTGGTATTATTGCAATTAATGTATAATTAGGCTTGCCTTTATCCGCTACAGCCACCAAGATAGCAGAGACTATCGTAATACACCAAGTTTTACATGATGTACTATTTGTAGCCATGCGTTGTATGATCGACTGAATAATCGTAAGGTGAGCCTGAACTGCTTGAGAGTTTTCCTTGAATTCTTCACTCATTAATATACTCCCCTTCCAAAATATGTACATCTTTAGACTGCTTTCTCTGCTTCAGTAGGTTCACATTATAGACATAATTATATCATAAATTCTGGAAAACTTGTTGAAAGACTTTTATTTGACTAATTTTTCAGAATATCATTCGTGCTTTCCTGGCGAGCTATATCCCCAGATTTATCAAAGAAAATCCAGTGAGGCAATTAATGCTTTTCTGGTCGTTTATCTTATAAAAGTAAAAACCCGATTATTTTAAAAATAACCGAGTTTTTATTATTAATTATCATCATTTTTCCCTTTCAAAAACCGCTCATCTAAATCCCCGGAAAGCCTTATTTCATGCGGCTTTCAGCACGTTTTATCTGAATTATGCACTCAACGTGCCCCGTATGCGGGAACATATCCACCGGCTGCACTACCTCAGGGCGGTACCCCCTCTCGCTCAGCACCGCCAGGTCCCGGGCCAGGGTCGCCGGGTTGCAGGAGACATAGACGATCCGCTCGGGTCGCATCTCGGCCATGGTCTCCAGCACCTCCGGCTCACAGCCGCGCCGGGGCGGGTCGAGCACTATCACATCAGCCCTCGCCCCCTGCCGGGCCAGTCGTGGCAGCAACTTCTCGGCCTCACCGTAGTGGAATTTCACATTGCCGATGCCGTTTCGCTCCGCATTGCGTCTGGCGTCTTCTACTGCCTGCGGGACCGACTCAATGCCAATCACCTGTCCGGCGCGCCGGGCCAGGTAGAGGCTAATGGTGCCAATGCCGCAGTATAGGTCGAACACCGTCTCGCCTCCGGTGAGTCGGCAGAAAGCCAGCACCTGGTTGTAGAGGACTTCGGCCTGTCCGGGGTTGATCTGGAAAAAGGAGAGCGGTGAGATCTCAAAGGCCAGCCCCCCGAGGTAGTCGGTGATCGTTGCCTTCCCGCCGAGCAGTATTGTCTTGGGGCCCATGATCACGTTAGTCGGTCTGGTGTTGATATTCTGCTGCACACTGACCACCGCCGGGACCGCTTCCATCAGCTCACGGGCCACCACACTCGTCCTCGTCCGCTCCTCGCCGTTGGTGACCAACACGCACATCAACTCGCCGGCCTGGCGCCCCTCGCGAATCAGGATGTGCCGGAGGAAGCCGGTCTTCTTGATCTCGTCATAAGGAATGAGGCCGTGCTCCGCCGACAGGCGTTTGGCTTCCCGAAAGGCCTGGTCGGCGAGGCCCGACTGAATCTGACACCCTTCCATATCAACGATGTCGTGGGTGCCGGACCGGTATAGCCCGGCCACCAGTTGCCCACCGCGGCCCCCCACGGGAAAGGGAACCTTGTTCCGGTACCGCCAGGGATCGGCCATCCCCAGAGTCGGTAATACCTCAACCCCTGTCAGCTTGCCGATGCGCTGAATGGCATCGGCTACCTGCTGGCGCTTCCAGCGCAGCTGCGCCTGGTAGTCCAGGTGCTGCAGCTGACAGCCGCCACACTCCGGGAAATGAGGACAACTCGGCTCAACCCGGTCCGGGCTCCTCCTGACCACCTCAAGCAGCCCGGCCCGCGCGTAGTTCTTCTTAACCAGGTCCACCCGGGCCCTAACCTGTTCGCCGGGGAGGGCTCCCGGGACGAAGACAGTGAAACCATCGACCCGCCCGACGCCCTCACTCTGGCCGAGTCCGGTTATCTCGATATCATAGGCTTGTCCAACCCTAACGGGCACCTGTTCACTCAAGGCGCAATCACCTCGCCTCTAGGATAACACAAAGGAACTCTGGCGCCATCGGGGGAGCAGGCAACGAGGCCGGCGCCGGGACTGTTCCGGCTCCGGCCCCCAGCTTCTGACCCTGCTACCGCTCGTTGAGTTTGGTCGGCTCAGGATACTCCACCCCAAAGGTCTCCACGGTTACCCGGGCCATTTTCTCCCGCTCAATGGGCTTGTCAAAGAGTTCAACTTCTCACTCTGCTGGTTGGGGGCAGCGGCCCTCCATCGGAATTCTGCCACACATTGCACTCAAAGCGACCAGTCAGTCCGCGTGGCCGACCACGCCCGCCGGTTCTGCCGGGCGTCTTCTGTCGTTTCCTACTGCGGAATTGCGAGTACGAACCGAACCATCACCCAGAAGTGGGCGAGACTTCCGCCCAGGACAAACAGGTGGAAGATCTCGTGGAAGCCAAAGCCCGGTATGGTAATCCTGGGCCACTTGGTGCCATAGATGGCCGCGCCCACACTGTAGAGGATGCCCCCGGCCAGAAGCCACCACAGGCCCGCCGGGACCATACTTCTGGTCAGCGGAGCCGAGGCTACCACCACCAGCCAGCCCATGACCACATAGATGACCGTGGAGAGCCAGCGCGGTGCCTCCAGCCAGAGCAGCTTCAAGACGATGCCGGCGACGGCAATGGCCCAGACGCCCGAGAGCAGGCTCCAGCGCCAGGCCCCCTCGAGGACCACGAGGCAGATGGGCGTGTAGGTTCCGGCGATGAGCACAAAGATCATGCTGTGGTCGAGCTTGCGCAGGATCCGGGTCCAATGTTCGGAAGCCCTCACCGCGTGGTAGACAGTGCTGGCCGTGTACAGGAGAATGAGGCTTCCTCCGTAGATGGCGAAGGAGACGGTGTGCCAGACGGTGGCCTGAGTCACCGCCCGGCAAAGCAGATAAACCAGACCGGCCACCGATAGCAGCGCCCCCAGTAGATGGCTGAGTGCACTAGCGGGGTCTTTGAGCTTGCGGAACACCAGAAGACTCCCCCTTTAATCACTGAGAGAATGGGTTAAACTGCGCGGCACATACTTTTAGGAATTACAGCTCGCTTCGGTTTTCTCCTCCTGCCCCCCCTGGCTACGGTGATTGGCTGGTGTTCCAGGCGGTTATCCCCAAGAACCCAAATGCCCGAGCAAGCTTCCAGACCAGCAACCTGTCGGTCCTAGGAGACAAACTGACCAAGGCCACCGGGATGGCCGGCGGTCACTTGCACCATCACCTGCGAGACTTGATAAGTATCGACCTGGTCAATAGCGGCAACCTTCCGGACCCCATCCTTCGAAGCCTCGATCCCCAATATCGTGGGCGAGAGTCAGCGGGTCCGGGCTAACTCTATGGCAGGGCTTACGCTCGCCCATCGCTCCGCCCTCTCCCTTCTGCTGGTTCGCTTCCCGCTCAGGCCTTCCGCAGCCGTGCCCTGAGCTCCAGTCCATCCACCTTCCATCGCTTCTCGGCGGCCCAATCGCCAGACTCCGCCGCCAGCAGCTGGGCCAGTACCTCGCTGGCGATCTCCGACCCGTATCTCTCCAGAGCCCGCCCCAGGTCACCCTCGCCCTCCATGGCCAGGACGACCCGGTTGTCGACCGCCAGGCCCAACTCCTTGCGCCAGCGCTGCACCCGGCTGACCACCTCCCGGGCCAGGCCCTCCAGCCGCAGCTGGTCATTGATGGCGGTGCAGAGGACCACGGTGCGGCTGCCATCGGACTCGCTGACCGTCTCCTGGTCGGTCTCCACCCCCTGCCGCAGCTCCTTGACATTGAGCTCGGCGGCAATGACCGGCACCAGTTCTCCCAGAGATTCGGCCCCCGGGCCGACCACCGCCAGCCAGGGCAGAGGCTGTCGGGTCCGAACCCCGGCCCGGTTGCGGGCGGCACGCCCGAGAAACACGAACTCCCGGGCCGCCGCCATCCGCTCCTCGAGTCGTGCGTCCAGCCAATCGGACCGAACCGCCGGATAGTCGCAGAGGTGAACGCTCTCCGGCTGTCCCCGGCCGGCCGCCAGGTTGCGGTAGATGGCCTCAGCAACGAAGGGAGTGAACGGGGCGAACAACTTGGCTCCCTCCACCAGACAGGTGTAGAGAGTCTGGTAGGCGGCCTGCTTGTCGCCGTCCAGCTCGCCCTGCCAGAAGCGCCGGCGGCTGAGCCGCAGATACCAGTTGCTGAGATCATCCCCCAAGAGCTCCAGTGCCCGGGCGGCCGGCGTGATCTGGTAGTCGTCCAGATGCCCCCGCACCGCGGCGGTGGTCGAGGCCAGTCGGCTCAGGATCCAGCGATCCAGCGCCGTGTAGGTCGGCTCAGGTCCGGGTGCCCCGGGCTCCCAGCCATCGAGATTGGCGTAGAGGACCAGGAACGAGTAGCAGTTCCAGAAGGTCCCCATGGTCGCCCGGTACAGCTGGCCGATCTCGGCGAGGTCAAACCGCTTGGGCACCCAGGGCGGGCTCTGCCAGAAGAGGGACCAGCGCAGGGCATCCGCCCCTACCTGTTCCAGGCCCTGCTCCAGGGTGATCGTATTCCCCTTGCTCTTGCTCATTTTCAGCCCCTTGTCATCCAGGCCGAACTCGGTGACCAGGACATTCCGGAAGGGCGGCCGACCGGTGATGATGGTGGAGATGATGAGGAGCACCAGGAACCAGCCCCGGGTCTGGTCGATGGCTTCGCAGATGTAGTCGGCCGGGAAGCTCGCCTCGAAGCGCTCCCGGTTCTCAAAGGGGTAGTGCCACCGGGCAAAGGGCATCGACCCCGAATCGAACCAGCAATCGATGACCTCGCTCTCCCGGCGCATAGTGCCCCCGCACTGGGGGCAGGCCCAGGTGATGGTATCAATTCCCGGCCGGTGGGGATCGAAATCCTCGGGCAGGCCCCCGCTGAGCTCGGCCAGTTCAGCGAAGCTTCCCACACAATGTTCATGTCCACAGGAGACACAGGTCCAGATGTTGAGCGGAGTGCCCCAGTAGCGTTGGCGGCCGATGCACCAGTCCACCAGGTTCTCCAGGAAGTTGCCGAAACGCCCGTCCCGAATGTGCTCGGGATACCACCTGATCTGACGGTTGTTGGCCAGAAGCTGGTCCTTAACGGCGGTGGACCGCACGAACCAGGACCCCAGGGCGTAGTAGATCAGTGGCGACTTGCAGCGCCAGCAGAACGGGTAGGTGTGAGTTACACGCTCTGAGCGGTGGACCAGCCCCCGTTCAGTCAGGTCCTTAATGATGGCCGGATCGGCCTCCTTGACGAACTGCCCCTGCCAGGCCGGAACCTCGGCCGTGTAGCGCCCGGCCAGGTCGACCGGCTGAAAGAATGGGAGTCCCGCGACCCGGGCCGCCTGAAAATCGTCCTCGCCAAAAGCCGGCGCCAGGTGAACCAGGCCGGTCCCGTCGTCAGCCGAGACGAAGGGGGCAGACACCCCCCGGTAGGCTGCGGGCCGGTCAGCCTCGGACAGAAGGTCGAAGAGCGGCTGGTAGGTCAGGCCCACCAAGGCTGATCCCGGCAAACATCCCCCCGGGCTCTCGTTGAACCCGAGGTCCTTGGCGCGGTCGGCGGCCAGGAGGTAGTAGCGGTCGCCGGCATCCACTACCGCATAGGTTAACTCTGGGTTAACCGCCACCCCGGCATTGGCTGGCAAGGTCCAGGGGGTGGTCGTCCAGACCAGGAGCTCCACCGGGCGCTCCGGGTCGAGCCCGGACAGGGGCAGCGCCCCGGCCGGCTGGCTGAGGCGGAGCCTCACCGTCAGGGCCGGGTCCTCCACCTCCTCATAGCCCTGGGCCACCTCGTGGCTGGAGAGCGAGGTGCCACAGCGCGGGCAATAGGGCATTACCTTGTGCCCCCGGTAGAGCAGGCCCTTTTCCCAGATCTGGCGGAGAATCCACCAGACCGATTCCACATATTCCGGGGAGTAGGTGATGTACGGGGCCTCAGTGTCCAGCCAGAAGCCGATACGCTCGGTGGTGCGCTCCCAAACGTCGGTATACCGCAGGACGCTGGCCCGGCAGTGCTCGGTGAACTCGCGCACCCCGAATTGCTCGATCTCGGGTTTGCCGTTGATCCCCAGCTCTTTCTCGACCTCGAGTTCCACCGGCAGCCCGTGCGTATCCCAGCCGGCCTTACGCTCGACCAGGTGACCGGTCATCGTCTTGTACCTGGCGATCAGATCCTTCATGGCCCGGGGCAGCGCGTGACCGACATGAGGCAGACCGTTGGCGGTGGGGGGCCCCTCCCAGAAGACGAACCTGGGGGCGTCTCTCCGCTGCTCGACCGAGCGGCGGAAGACATAGGCCCGCCGCCAGAAATCCAGCACCTCCTTCTCCAGGTCGGGGAAGCTGACGGAAGACGGAACCTCTCTGAACACACTACCCATTCTGCTCACTCCTTTCCGTCCCACACGGCTCGCCGGAAAACACAAAACCTCCCGTCCCAAGGGACGAGAGGCTTCTCTCGCGGTACCACCCTACTTGGCGCTATAGCTGCGCCCTCTTTGCCGGTACGCCGCGGCGGCGGTTATACCGTCTCCGGGTAACGGTGGAGGGCCGTCAGGGTCTACTTGATGCCAAGCATCTTTCGGCCTGCGACTCTGAGGCGATTTTTCGCCATGCGCCCGGCGCCGGTTCGCACCCTTCCCCGGCTCTCTGGGGCCTACCTGCTGGCTACTGTTCCTCGTCATCGTCTTTGTTGGGGACATTTTGAGTTTTATTAGAATATAGCACAAACGGCCTGTCCAGGTCAAGGACCATTATACGCGTGACCTTTGAGGATCTAGCGGACCCCCCAAGGACACTTGGGGGGCTATGGTACATGGTAGGAAGCAGAACCCTGCAAAGTACTGGCTAACCAATGGTCCACAGTCTTGGGTAATCGGCTTCGAATTACCGTTTCCTGCGATCATTCCTTTACCTTCTCCAGTCTGAAGACCACCGGGTTCACCCAATCGGGGCAGGGCACCTCCACCTCCCAGGCCGTCTTGCCGTCAAACCGAAGCATCTGGACCCAGGGCAGAAGCGAACAGAAGGCGCTGAAGCAGATACCGCCCTCGGTTTTGTCGCCAATCACCCAAGAGTCGCCCACACGGTGACCCTGCGAGCATTTGCCGCGCTGCGATAGCACCGTGACTCTTACCTTCATCGTCACCACCTCCGCCTCCAACTCCTTCGTGCACTGACCGTGACATCCCTCCCGAAACGAAAGTTTCGTTTCCCCGCACCCTCCGGACACTGGCAGGTAATAGTGGGTCCGCATACTATGTCACTGACCACCGGGCGAGGGAGGTGCGAAGAGGCATGACAGGCGACTTTATCCGGGTCACTTTTCCGTCCCGCAGGGCCAAGAGCGAAGAGCCGCCCACCAGCGGCGAGGCCGGGGTGAAGAAGGAGGAGAAGAAAGCACCGGCGGAGGGCGCGGTCCAGCTGGAACTGGCCCAGGCCTATGTCCCGTTCCAAAAGTACCAGAAGCTCTATTCTCCCGAGGAGGCTCTGCGCCACGGCACGCTCTTCAAAGAGCTCTACCGGCCCTATCCCAGATGATGAGGAGGTGGGAAGAATGATTGACCGCGAGTTTCTGGCGCTCCTCTACGAGATCCAGCAGGCCGAGTTCGTCGCTGTTGAGCTCAATCTCTTTCTGGATACCCATCCCGGGGACCAGGCCGCCCTGGAGGACTACAACACCACCGTGGCGCGCCTGAAGGAGCTCAAGGACGACTACGTCCAGAGGTACGGCCCCCTGAGCAACTTCGGCACCGACAAGAGCAAGTGCCCCTGGCAGTGGGTGGAGCAGCCCTGGCCGTGGGAGAACGGCGCCTAGGCGCCCAGAGAGGAGGTAGGATCCATGTGGATTTATGAAAAGAAGCTGCAGTACCCGGTCCGTGTCGGCAAGAAGGATCTGAGGATCGCTAAGTTTCTGCTGACCCAGTACGGTGGCCCCGATGGCGAGCTCTCGGCTGCCATACGCTACCTGACCCAGCGGTATACCATGCCAACCAAGGTCACCCAGGCCATCCTCAATGACATCGGCACTGAGGAGATGGCGCACCTGGAGATGATCGCCACAATGTTCTACCGGCTGACCGAGAACGCCACCCCTCAGCAGCTGGAGACCGCCGGCCTGGGCGCCTACTACGCTGTCCACGGGCAGGCGGTCTTCCCGGCCGCCCCGTCCGGAGAGCCCTGGACTGCTGCCTACATCCAGGCCACCAGTGACCCCGTGGCTGACCTGCATGAAGATATGGCCGCCGAGCAGAAGGCCCGGGCCGCCTACGAGCGGCTGCTCAGGCTCAGCGACGACCCCGACCTGATGGAAGGCCTCAAGTTCCTGCGGGAGCGGGAGATAGTCCACTTCCAGCGGTTCGGCGAAGCCCTCGACCTGGTGCAAGAGCATCTGGACCACAGGCATGTGTTCTGAGCCCGGCGAGCAAACTCAGAGCCCGGGACCAGGCTGGACCCGGGCTTGATTCCTTTTGGAGCGCTGCCACAGGTTAGTAGGGGCGCTGCGATATGGCCAAACCGATGATAGCCAACAAGTTCCAGACTCCGTGCGCCACCATGGGGACAAAGAGGGTCTTGGTCCGCTCCACCAGCCAGGCCAGGATGACCCCTGCCGCCACATAGGCCAGGGCGGCCCAGAGATCGCGGAAGACCGTGGCGAAGAGCATTGCCGAGGCCACAATGGCCCAACCGGAACCCAGCAGCCGGCGCAGGGCCGGATAGGCCAGACCCCGGAAGAAGAGCTCGTGGCCGATAGGCGAGATGAGGAGGCCACTGATAACCGTCAGGAGCACCGGCGCCCCTTCGACCAGACCCAAACCGAGGGTCATGGGCGGCAGCGCCGGGCGGACAGCGAAGACCAGGTTAATGAGGTACTGGGCCACCAGAATGACGGTGTAGATCCCCAGACCCCCCACTACCCCCCAGAAGAGGTGGAGCAGCAACGGCCTGGGCCACAGCTGCAGTTCGTCCAAGTTCAGCCCATAGTAACGCATGACCCACAGGGATAGCCCGGCCAGGAACGCCATCTCCAGCAGACCGGCCAAGAAAGTGACTCCCAGAGCCGCACTATCGCCGAACCAACGCAGAAACAGGTCGTAGAGTGGGTTGCTCAGCTGCGCGAATAACAGCCCCAGTAGGTAGACGAAGGCGTAGACCCCCAAGACATCCCACAGGCTCCAGCTCCGTTCGGTCTCCGGTTCCACGGTGCTTCCCCCTTAGTCCAGCTTGCGCCGGATTAGTTCATTGACCAACTGCGGATTGGCCCGTCCCCCGGTAGCCTTCATTACCTGGCCCACCAGGAACCCGGCCACTCCCTTCTTGCCGGCCCGGTAGTCCGCGACTACCCTGGGGTTCTCGTCCAGCACCCGATCTACGGCCTGCTCCAGTTCTGCTTCGTCGCTGATCTGGACGAGTCCTTTTTCCTTGACAATAGTTTCCGGGTCCCGGCCCGAATCGCACATCTCCTCGAAGACCGTCTTGGCCAGCTTGCTGCTAATGGTCCCCTTCTCCAACAGGGCCAGCATAGCCGCCAGGTGTTCCGGGCTGGTGGGCAGGTCGGCCAGTTCCATCTCTTCGATGGCACCGCCCCGGAGGTTCACCACCCGCAGCAGCTCACCGATGATCCAGTTGGCCACGGCCTTGGGGTCACCACCCCGGCTGACCGCTGTATCGAAGAAATCGGCGGTAGCTTTGGCTTCCACCAGACGCCCGGCATCGTAGGCCGGCAGGCCATATTCTCGCATCCAGCGGGCCCGCTTGGCATCGGGCAGTTCAGGCAGGCTGCGCCGGAGCTTCTCCTGCCAGGCCGCGTCAATGCGCAGCGGCACCAAGTCCGGTTCGGGGAAGTACCGGTAGTCGCTGGCCTGCTCCTTGCGGCGCTGGGCCACCGTCACCTCGTTGGCCTCATCCCAGCCGCGGGTCTCCCGGGCGATGGTTCCAACCTGCTCTAGGATCTCCCGCTGCCGGGCTATCTCGTAGGCGATGGAGCGTTCGACCCCCCGGAAGGAGCCGATGTTCTTGATCTCCACCAGATTGCCCAGCTGGTCGCTGCCCTTCTCACGCAGGGAGATGTTAACCTCGCAGCGCATCGACCCTTCCTGCATCTTCACATCAGAGACCCCCAGATACTTGAGGATCAGGCGCAGTTTGCTCAGATAGGCCACCGCCTGGGCCGCGGTGCGCAGGTCGGGTTCGGAGACGATCTCAATGAGCGGTACACCGGCCCGGTTGTAGTCGATCAGAGTGCCCAGAACCGGATCGTGGGTGGACTTGCCGGTATCCTCCTCTAGGTGGACGCGGCGGATGCCGATGGGCCTGACCTCTCCACCGTCCTCGATCTCGACGAAGCCACCGTGGCCGATGGGCGTGTCGTACTGGCTGATCTGGAACCCCTTGGGCAGGTCTGGGTAGAAGTAGTGCTTGCGGTCAAACTTGCCCTCGGCCGTGATCTGGCAGTTGAGGGCCAGTGCGGCCATTATAGCATATTCCACCGCCCGGCGGTTGAGTACCGGCATCGACCCGGGCAGCCCCAGGCAGACGGGGCAGACATGGGTGTTGGGCTCGGCCCCGAAGGCATTGGCGCAGCCGCAGTAGACCTTGCTTCTGGTGGAGAGCTCAGCGTGGACCTCGATGCCGATGACCGCTTCCCATACCCTAGCCATTGTCCTTCACCTCCAGCTGCGGCAGGCGCACATAATCGTGCGATCGCTCGTAGGCCCGGGCAATGCGCAGCAGCCGGGCCTCGCTGAGGGCCGGGCCGATGATCTGCAGCCCCACCGGCAGGCCGTCCACGAAACCGCAGGGGACCGAGACGGCCGGAATGCCAGCCAGGTTCACCGGGGCCAGGTAAATGTCGGAGAGATACATGGCCAGGGGATCCTCCATTTCGCCCACCCGGAAGGCCACGGTGGGGGTGACCGGCCCGATGATGGCATCATACTGGCTAAAAGCCTGGTCGAAGTCGCGCTTGATCAGGGTGCGCACCTTCTGGGCCTTGAGGTAGTAAGCATCGTAGTAGCCCGAGCTCAGGGCGTAGGTGCCGATCATGATCCGGCGGATCACCTCATCCCCGAACCCCTCAGACCTCGACCGCCGGTAAAGCTCCTCCAGGTCTGTGGCCTCGGCGGTCCGGTGGCCGTAACCGATCCCATCGTAGCGGGCCAGGTTGGAGGAAGCCTCCGACGGGTTGATGGTGTAGTAGACGGCCAAAGCATATGGGCTGTGGGGGAGCGAGACCTCCTCCACCACGGCACCCTGCCGCTCCAGGTCGCCGATGGCCCGCCGCACCGCTTCGCCCACCCTGGGGTCGAGCCCTTCGCCGAAATACTCCCGGGCCACACCCAGGCGCAGCCCCTCTACCCCTTCCTCCAGCCCAGCCAGGTAATCGGGGAGCTGGCCCTGGTAAGTGGTGGAATCGAGGGGATCGTGCCCGGCAATGGCCTGCAGCACCAGGGCGCAGTCGCGGACATCGCGGGTCATCGGCCCGATCTGGTCCAATGATGAGGCGAAGTGGACCAGGCCGTAGCGGGAAACCAGCCCGTAGGTGGGCTTTAAGCCGACAATGCCGCAGAAAGACGCGGGATGCCGGATGGAGCCCCCGGTCTCGGTCCCCAGGGAGAAGGCGGCTTCGCCGGCGGCCACCGCCGCCGCCGACCCGCCACTTGAGCCGCCGGGCACCCGGGAGGTGTCCCACGGGTTGTACGTCTGCTTGTAAGCCGAGTTCTCCACCGAAGAGCCCATGGCGAACTCGTCTAGGTTGGTCTTGCCCAGCAACACCGCGCCGCTGGCGCGCAGGCGGGCGGTTGCCGTAGCGTCATAGGGCGGGACGAAGTTCTCCAGCATCCGCGAGGCGGCGGTGGTGCGCACCCCCTCGGTGCAGAGAATATCCTTCAGGGCCATGGGGACGCCGGCTAGTGGCCCGACCTGCTCACCCCGGGACAGCCGGGCATCGACCTGGCGGGCCTGCTCCCGGGCCAGGTCGGCGGTGATGGTCAGGTATGCCTCGATCTGCCCCTCCACCGCCTGGATACGCTCCAGATAGGCCTCGGTGGCCTCGGCCGCTGAGGTTTCGCCCCGGCAGATGGCCGCAGCCAGCTGGTGGGCAGTGAGTTCCCAGAGCTTCACTGGGGCTCACCCCCTCTGACCTTGGGCACCAGGATGTACCCCTGGTGCCGGGCGGGAGCGCTCTGCAGCGCCTTCTCGCGCGACAGTGAGCGGTCGGGGATATCGTCCCGGAAAACATTGCTCAGCTCGGGCAGGGTATGGAAGGTGGGCGGGACATCGCTGGTATCCAGCTGGTTCATCTGCTCCACGTAATCCAGGATGCGGCTGATCTGCCCGGCCAGCCGCCCGGCCTGTTCCTCGTTGAGCTCCAGCCGGGCCAGCCAGGCCAGATGCTCGATCTCTTCCTTAGATAGCTTCATGGTAGGCCTCCTATGACGGATTCGCTCCCGGCTAACCGACGACCATTACATCCTCCATCCTCACCGAGGGCGAGACCACTACAATATCACCATCCACGGGCCGGACGTCATTGGCCAGCCCGCTAATATTGTGCAACAGCTCAAAGAAGTTCCCGGCCAGCATGGTGCGGCCCACCGGGTGGGCAATACGTCCTCCCTGGATCTTCCAGGCCCGGGAGGTGGTCACCGAGATGTCGGGCCCGGTGGCAAAGACACCGATGAGCCCTCCGACCAGCAGCCCCTCGCCGGTGTCGGCAATGAGCTCCTCCAAGCTGCCCGGCCCGGCCGCCACCACCAGGTTGCTGGGGCCGGGCTCCGGCTCATAGGCGTAGGCCCCGGTCGGCTCGAGAAAAGTGTTCCACCTTACGCAGCGGCGCCGGGCGCTGCCGGTGGCATCGGGCCGGTCAGAACCGCGCAGGCATCCCACCAGCCTGCCGCCATCGATGAGTGCCGTCTCCCGGGTGGGGATCCCCTCTTCATCGGCCGCCCGTGACGCCAGCCCGCCGGGGAGCCGGCCGTTATCGGTCAGGCTGAAGAGAGCTGAGGCGACCCGCCCCTCCCGCTCCACCAGGGGAAGCCGGGTCCCTTCCACCAGGCCGGAGCCGAGGGTGGTGGCCAGGAGACTGGCGAAGGGGAAGGGTTCCAGGATGACCGGCATGCGCCCCTGGCCGGCAGGACCGTCCTCCAGCCCGCTCAGGGCCTGCGCCTCGGCCTCACCGGCCACCTCTTGCGGGCTCAGCTCGGCCAGGGTGCGGACGCTCTGGCGCCGCCAGCCGATGCCAATCTTCCCGTTCCGGCTGGCCGCGGCCCGCACCGACAGGTTGGCCCAGGTCCCTACCTCGGGGGCTCGGATCCCGGTGGTGCTGGCGATGTAGGTCCGCTGGTAGGCAGTGGTCAGCACCGCCTCCAGCAGCTGTACGCCATGGGCTCCGCCGGCCAGCCTGGCGGCGGCCGCCTCTAGCAGGGCCTGGCCTTCGGCGGCCCGGTACTGGAGCAGCCGGGGATCAGCGATCCCGGGGACCTCGCTTCCGGGGCCCCGGTCGGCGGGGAGCTGGCCCGGCCGCCCGTAGGCCAGGCCGCGGCTGGCCTGCTCTAGGCAAGCCAGAAGCCCCTCCTCGCTCAAATCATTGGTATAGGCAAAACCGATACGCCCCCTGGCGGCTGCCCGGATACCGGCTCCCCGGTCCTCGCTGGCTAGGCAGCGTTCAGTCCCCTGCTGGCCCATGACCTGGGTCACCGTGCGGCGTTCCTGGATGTAGAGCTCGGCCTCAACCCCGCCGCGGGCGGCCGCGGCTAAGAGGCTCTCTACCCGGGGTTCCAGATCGAACACTCTCATCTACCCCCTCTGGATCCGCCGATGGTCGCGCTGCGCAGGCGGAGGTGCGGGCTACCGGAGCCGGCCGGCACCAGCTGCATGGGCAGCCCCTTGCCGCAGCCTCCCGGGTCGAAACAGAGATCATCGGCCACGGCCTCGATGTTCCCCAGGATCTCCAGGATGTTCCCGGAGAGGCTGGCCCCCTTCAGGGGGCGGGTGTCCTCACTGTCCTCGATCAGGAGGGCCCGGTCGGGGCGGAACTGGAAGATCCCCTGGGCCGGGTCGACCTGGCCTCCCCGCTTCCCCAGCAGGTAGATACCGTAGTCGATCCCGTCGAAAAGCTCCTCCGGCGAATGGTCGCCGGGGGTAAAATGGATGGTGCCCATGCGGACAATGGGCGGATGGTGGACGCTCTTGGCCCGCCCGTGGCCGTTGGGCGGCAGGCCCAGGGCGGCGGCGGTCTCTCGCGAGGTGAGGTAGCCGGCCAGCACGCCCTGTTGGATGATGGTGGTCCGCTGGCCCCTCACCCCCTCGTCATCGTAGAGATAGTGGCCCACCGTCCCGGCCAGGCCGGGGTCGTCAATGACCGTGACCTCCTCATCAGCCAGTCGCTGGCCCAGCCGGCCGGCGAGGACCGAGGCGCCGGGCACGATGGCATCAGCTTCGGCCGAGTGGCCCACCGCTTCGTGGACAAAGTTCTCGGCCGCCTGGTTGTTGAGGATCACCGGGAAGCTCCCGGCCGGGGCCGCCTCCGCGTCGAGCCAGCGAATGGCGTTACCGGCCAGCTGGCTCTGGAGGCCACCCAGATCGGCCCCGGCAATCAGCTCCCAGCCGCCCACCCCGCCGATGCTGCCAGTGGTCGAACTCCTCTGGCTGCCCCGCTCGGCGTAAGCCTCCAGGCGCAGGATATTGCGGGTGAAGTCAGTTTGGATCTCGGCCCCCTCCGACGACAAGAAGCTCTGCCAACCCTCCACATCGGCGTAGTGGTACTCGACCCGGGTGATCTCCGGTGCCGCCTGGCCGATGGAGTCAGCCAGCCCGGCCACCGTAGCCGCGCGCTGGTCCAGGTCGACCTCGGAGGGACGGTAGCGGGCGGCAATGGCCAGGGTGGCGCGGGCCGGCTCCACCGGGGCCAGCTCCACCCGGTGCCCGGGGATGGGGAAGGAGCGGGCCATCTCCAGCGAATCGGAGACCACCGCGGCCAGCCCGAAATCGGAGAGATCCGAGGTAGAGGAGAAGCCCCAGCGCCCGTCGGCCAGGGTGCGGACCCCGACCCCCATCTCGCTCCCCTGTTTGAGCTGGGGTTCGCCGCGGTTATCCCCGGAGATGAAACTGACGGTCAAATCCTGATAGCGTACATCGACATAATCGGCGCCCATCTCCAGGCCCCGCTGGATCACTTTGGCCCGGAGCCGGTTGACCTCGGGCAATGGTCGTGTCATATCTGTTCCCCCCTGAGGAGTCGCGCGAATTCATCTTCGTTGAGTACCCGCACCCCCAGGCTGCGGGCCTTGTCCAACTTGGAGCCAGGGCTCTCGCCGGCCACCACGAAGTCGGTCTTCCGGCTGACACCGGAGGCGACCCGCCCGCCCCGGGCGGTGATAGCCTCCTCGGCCTCGGCCCGGGTGAACCCCGATAGCGTGCCGGTGATCACCAGGGTTAGCCCCTCCAGCTCTCCCCCGGTCCGGGCCGCCTCAGCGGTGGTGCGCACTCCGGCGGCCACCAGCTTCTCCAGGAGCCGCTGGGCCCGGGGCGAGTCGAAGAAGGAGCGCACACTGTGGGCAGTCTTCTCCCCCACCTCGGGGACAGCGGCCAACTCGGCCTCGGAGGCCCGCGACAGTGCCTCCAGGGTGCCGAAGTGCTCGGCCAGGACCCGGGCGCCCCGCTCGCCTACATGCTTGATGCCGAGAGCGTATATCAGACGGTGTAGCGGCTGGTCTTTGGTAGCCCGGATGGCTGACACCAGATTGGCCGCCGACTTGGGCCCCATGCGCTCCAGTACCGCCAGTTGCTCCTCCCTAAGACTATACAGGTCGGCGGCATCCTTGATGAAGCCCACCTGGAGCAGGGCGGCCACGATGGACGGACCCAGCCCCTCGATATTCATCCCGTCCCGGGAGGCGAAGTGGACGATCCCCTCGTGGATCTGGGCCGGACAGGTCAGTCCGCCGGTGCAGCGGTGGGCCGCCTCACCCTCCAGCCGCTCCACCGGGGCACTGCAGACCGGGCAGAGGTGGGGCATCTCGAATTCCCGCTCACCTCCGGTGCGGCGCTCGGGCAGGACTTCCACTACCTCGGGAATGACATCGCCCGCCTTCTGCACTACCACCGCATCGCCGATGCGCACATCCTTCTGGCGGATGAGATCCTCATTGTGCAGGCTGGCCCGGCTCACCGTCGACCCGGCCAGGCGCACCGGCCGTAGCTTAGCTACGGGGGTCAGGGTTCCGGTCCGCCCCACGCTGACCAGAATATCCTCGACCACCGAGACCCCGCGCTCGGCGGGGAACTTGACCGCCGCCGCCCAGCGGGGACTGCGTGACCTGGTCCCCAGTTGCTCTTGCTGGGCCAGGGAATCGACTTTCACCACTACCCCGTCGATCTCGTAGGGCAGTTCGCCCCGCCGCTCTTGCCAGTAGCGGCAGAACTCGATGACCTCATCTATGGTCTGGCAGCGCCGGGAGTGGGGGTTGGTCACCAGCCCCAGCTCCCTTAGATACTTCAGGCTTTCCCAGTGGCTGGCCGGCTGCACCCCCTCCCCCGGCAAGAGCTGGTAAACGAAGATGCTCAGCGGGCGGGTGGCGGTGACCCGCGGGTCCAGCTGGCGCAGGGAGCCAGCGGCCGCATTGCGCGGGTTCGCAAAGAGGGGCTCGCCCCGCTGCTCCCGGGCCGCGTTGAGCTTCTCAAAATCCTCTACCGGCAGGTAGGCTTCGCCGCGCACCTCCAGGACTGCCGGGACCTCGCCTCCCGCCGGCGCCCGTAGGGTCAGGGGGAGGCTGCGGATGGTGCGGACATTGGCAGTTATCTCCTCGCCGGTGATCCCGTCACCGCGCGTGGCGCCCTCCACCAGCACCCCGTTCTCGTAGCGCAACCTTACTGTTAGCCCGTCGATCTTGTGCTCGGCCACATAGGCCACCTCGCCGCCCTCGACCCTGGAACGCACCCGGCGGTCGAAGTCGCGCAGGTCGTCATCAGTGAAGGCATTGTCCAGGCTGAGAAGGGGAACCGGATGGGTAACCGTGCGGAAGCTGGCCGACACCGCCCCACCCACCCGTTGGGAGGGTGAGTCGGGAGTGGCCAGGGCCGGGTGGGCTGCCTCGAGCTCCAGCAGGCGGCGCATGAGTGCATCATACTCGGCATCGCTGATGATCGGGTTGTCCAGGACGTGGTAATGGTAGTCGTGGCGCCGGATCTCTTCCGCCAGGCGGCGGTGCTCCTCCCGGGCGGCATCCAGGACTTCTGGCACAGGACTCCCTCCTTAACGCTTGATCCAGATGGGGATCGCCCCCAGCCCCAGGCCGATGGCCAGCGCTCCAGCCTCACTCAGGGCAAACTCGGTGGGCAGGACCAGCCAGACCGAGCCCAGCACCAGCCCCCCCAGTGTGGAAAGGGTAACGGCCGGGAAGCGCTCCAGCAGTTGCCCCAGGAGGCGGGAGAAGCCGAAGAGCCCAATGACCGACCCCACCCCGAAGGCGCCCAGTACCGTCCACTGCAGCTCATTGATGGCTTCCAGGATTGTGCGGTATTGGCCCAGGAGGATCAGGAGGCTGGACCCACTGACCCCCGGTAGTAACATAACCGAACTGGAGGCAGCGCCACCGATGATTAACCGCAGATAGCTGAGGCTTCCCTCGCCCACCCAAGGCAGGGCCGCCTCGACCCGCGAGAGGGCCAGCACCAGGCCCAGACCAGTGATAGCCGCCGCCACCTCGGTCCACCCGAACCCGGGAACCCGGCGCAGCACATCGATGCCCGAGGCCAGCAGCAGACCGAGGAGGAATGACAGGATGACATTGGGGTAGACGCCCCAGAACAGCTCCAGTAGCTTGGCGCCGAGGAAAACCCCCAGTGCCGCCCCGGCCGCCAGAGGCAGCAGGTAGCGCCAGCGGAGCCCGGCCAGGCTGCCGATGAGCTCACGGTAGCTGCCAGTAATCAGCGCCGCCGTCCCCCCACTGAGCCCAGGAAGGATGACGGCCACGCCGAAGAGAATGCCTTGCCAGAATGAGGTCAAACCATCACATCCTTAGAGCTTCTCCAGACGGGCGAAGCTCAGTAATACCTTCTTGACGCCCAGACCGGGAAAGGCCAGAGTTACCTCGCTATCGCCGGTCACCGGGCTGATACTGACTACCGTTCCCGTCCCCCACGTGGGGTGACGCACCTTGTCGCCCGGCACCAGCCGGGGGGCACTGCCCGCCGGCGCTGCGGCTGGCCGGGAGCCCCGGGCCGGACCGGGTGGCTCGCCCCGGCGCTCGCGGCGGTGCTCACTTCGAGGCGGGCCCGACAGCTCAGGACGGTAAGCCGGCCGGGGGCGGCCGCAACCATTCTGGCTCCAGGCTGGTTCCTGGTCGCTCTGGCCGGCCAGGTCCACCTCCTCCACCAGGTGTCCCGGAATCTCCCCGATGAAGCGGGCCGGGCTGTTATACCGAGTCTGGCCGAAGAGGTTGCGCTGCCGGGCCGAGACGAGGTAGAGCCGCTCCCGGGCCCGGGTCATTCCTACGTAACAGAGCCTTCGCTCCTCTTCCAGTTCGGCTTCGTCCAGCAGCGACCGCTGGTGGGGGAAGACCCCCTCCTCCATCCCCACCAGGAAAACCACGGGAAACTCCAGCCCCTTGGCGGTGTGCAGAGTCATCAGGATGGCCCCATCTTCGCCCTCTTCCAGATCATCGATATCGGTGACCAGTGAGATGGTAGCGAGAAAGGCCTCCAGGCTCTTGTCATCACTGTTCTCCTCGAACTCCTGGGCCACCGCCATGAACTGCTGCAGGTTCTCCAGGCGGGTCTGGGCCTGGGGATCGTCTCCTCTACTCTCCTCGCGCAGTTCGGCCACATAGCCCGACTTATCCAGGATGGTGGCCACCACCTGCGAGACCGGGAGCGCCGCCAGCTGCCGGCCCAGCTCAACCATGAAAACCCCCAACTGTTGCCCGGCCCGGGCCGACTTGCCGCTGAGGGCGGCTGCCCCCTCGGCCAGCAGTTCCATGGGGGTCAGCTGACGCTCGCTGGCCTCCTCCAGGAGCCGGGCATAGGTCACCGGCCCGATCCCCCGGCGGGGGGTGTTGATGATCCGGGCCAGGCTGACCAGGTCATCGGCATTGGCCAGTACCCTCAGGTAGGCCAGGATATCCTTGATCTCCTTGCGCTCGTAGAAACGGAGCCCCCCGATAACCTGGTACGGGATGCCCTGGCGCAAGAGTGCCTCTTCCAGCGAGCGCGACTGGGCATTGATCCGGTAGAGGATGGCGCAATCGCTGATCGCCCTCCCCTCCTCCTGCCTAAGGCGCAGAATCTCGCCGACCACCGTGTCGGCCTCGGCGCTCTGGTCGGCTACCGTGTAATGGACGATTTTCTCGCCCTCCGGGTTCTCGGTCCAGAGGCGCTTGGCCTTGCGGTGGTAGTTGTGGCCGACTACCGCATTGGCCGCTTCCAGAATGGTCCCGGTTGAGCGGTAGTTCTGTTCCAGCTTATAGACTTTGGCTTCGGGATAGTCTTCCTCAAAATCCAGGATGAACCGGACATTGGCTCCCCGCCAGCGGTAGATGGACTGGTCGTCATCGCCCACCACATAGAGGTTTCGGTGCCTGCCGGCCAGCAGGGACACCAGGGCGTACTGGGCCGCGTTGATATCCTGGAACTCATCCACCAGGATATAGCTGAACCGGTTCTGGTAGTAGCGGAGAACCTCCGGGTGGTCGGTGAGCAGCTGGACGGCCAACATGATCAGGTCGTCGAAGTCCAGGGCGTTGTTCTGGCGCAGCGCTCGCTGGTACACATCGTAGACCTCGGCCACCCGGCTGGACATGTAGTCCCGGGCCTGGCGCCGGAAGGCCTCTACATCGATGAGCTCATTCTTGGCCTCACTGACCGCCGCCAGCATCGCCCGGGGCGGATAGCGCTTCTCATCCCAGTTCAGCTCTTTCAGGCAGTTCTTCATCAGGGTCAGTTGGTCGTCAGTATCATAGATGGAAAAAGAGGCCCGGTAACCCAGGCGCTGAATATCGGAGCGGAGAATCCGGACACAGGCGGCGTGGAAGGTCATGACCCACATGTCGAGGCTGGACGCCCCCACCAGGCGCTCCACCCGCTCCCGCATCTCCTGGGCGGCCTTGTTGGTGAAAGTAATGGCCAGGATGCTGTAAGGGGGGACCCCCTTCTCCACCAGATGGGCGATGCGGTGGGTCAGGGCGCGCGTCTTGCCGCTGCCGGCCCCGGCCAGAACCAGCACCGGTCCCTCAGTCTGGCGGACCGTCTCTAACTGGGCTGCGTTTAGTTTCTCCAAAGTGACCTCCTACTTGGCGATCCGGGGCAGGTGAACCGCAAATACCGAACCCTGCCCGGGCTGTGACTCAACCTCAATGTGCCCCCCGTGGTTAACCACAATCTGATAAGATACGGCCAGACCCAGCCCTGTCCCTGCCTCCTTGGTTGTAAAAAAGGGATCGAAGATGCGTCCCAGGCTCTCCTCGGGGATTCCGCAGCCGAAATCGATCACCCTCAGCTGGCCCCATTGACCGTCACGGCTGCAGCTCCCTTCCACGATGACACTGCTCCCCGGGGGCGAGGCCTGTACAGCATTGGTAATGATGTTCAGCAGCACCTGCTTGAGCTGGGTGGTATCGCCGTGGATGGGCGGCAGCGGGGGTGCTGAGTTAACCACCGCCACCTGGTGCAGGCGGGCTGCCGCCTGCACCAGGAGACAGGTATCATCAATGAGGGCGTTCAAATTACATTCCCCCAGCCGCGGGACACTGGGCCGGGCCATCAGCAAGAGCCCCTGGACAATCTCATCGATCCGGTCGATCTCCTTTAAGATTATCTCCAGGTAGCGGATCTGGCCGGCATCATCGCTCCGGGCCCGCATCAGCTGGGCGAAGCCCCGAATGGAGGTCATGGGGTTGCGGATCTCGTGGGCGGCCCCGGCCGCCAGCTCGCCAACAATGGCCAGTTTCTCAGCCTGACGGATCTGCTCTTCCATCCGCTGGCGCTGGGTGACATCGCGCAGCAGCAGGACCGCCCCCAGGGGCTGGCCCTGTTCACCGCGGAGAGGGGCAGCCTGCAGCTCTAAGCTGCGTTCAGGCTGGCCCAGTTGGAGATCCAGCAGTTGGTGGGGTTTTCCGGCGACCATCACTTCGGCTACCGGGTCGACCCCGTCGAAGGCAATTAGCTGGCGGTAGTGGAGACCAATAATACTCTCCCGATCCATCCCGAGGAAGATGGCCGCCTGCTGGTTGCCCATGGTCACCACCCCGTGGTCATCGATGGCAATGATCCCACTGGCCACATTGGCCAGCACCAGTTCGAGGAGGCGGCTGGAGGCGGTGATCTCGTGCAGGCGGGCCCGGACCTCAGAGTAGAGGAGGGCGTTCTCCAGGGCCAGCGCGGCCTGGGTGGCGATGAGCCCGACCAGAGTCCTCTCCTCAGATGAGAAGAAACCGCTGCGGCGGTAGATATTCAGGCTGCCAGTGGCCTGCTCCCGGCAGATCAGCGGCTGACAGAGCATGGCCCGGAAGGGCCCCCCCTCCGGTACCTCCTCGGCCGCTACCCGGGTATCCTTGGTGGTATCCAGTGAAAACTGGGGCCGCCGGCTCTGCACCGCGGCCATAGTCAGAGAGTTGGGCGGCAGCGCGGTGGAGGTATGGAGGTCACCGGGCCAGCCGCGCCGGGCCACCAGGTGAAGCTGGCCATACTGAACCCGGAGGGCCAGGGCGACCGGGCCGCTGAGCGCCCCGGAGGCGATATCCACCACTACCTGAGCCACCCTCTGGGCATCGAGGGAGGAGTTTAAGGCCTGCCCCAGTTCCTCCAAGGCAGCCAGACCGGCAATGAGCCCATGGTCCTCACTGCCCGAGAGGGCCGCTGCCGGATGTCGCCGCCCCTCCTGGAGCCCGCGCAGGGCAGTCTGGAGTCTCCGGACGATATTCCGCAGGTCGGCCCGCAGGCTCTCGGTAGCCTCGGCCACCAGGTCACGCCCATCAGCCCGCCGCTCCTGAACGATACGGGCCAACGCCCGCAGGCAGACCGGGCAAAAGCGAAGCCCACTGCTGGCCAGCATAATCTCCAGCGCCTCACTGGGGGCCAACCGTCCCGAGTGGTAGGAGGTGAGGTTATCGAAGGTATCGGCCACGGCCAGGATGCGGGAAGACAGGGGGATAGCCTCCCCGACCAGCCCGGACGGAAAGCCGGAGCCGTCGTACCGTTCATGGTGGTGCTGGATGGCCTCAGCCACTTCGCCCATCCCGGGAATGCGCCTCACCAGCCGCGCTCCTTCCAGTATCTGCCCCTCCAACCGCTGCAGTTCGCCCGGAGGCAGGGAGCCCGGCTCAACCATAATCGAGTCCGGCTCGTCATCGGCCACTACATCGTGAAGCAGAGCAGCGTACCGGACTGCCCAGGTCTCCTCACCGGAGAGGCCCAGGGGCTCGGCAATGGCCGCAGCGTACTGGGCCACCCGGTCGGCGTGTTGTTGGCGCCAGGGATGGCGCTCTTCCAGGGCGGCCAGGAGCCGGTTAACGGCGTGGGCGCGCAGTTTGGAGTAGAAAGGGGAGATGAGAAGCCAGTGGATGGCCAGGGCGGCCAGGAAAATCGGCAGGTCTGCATGGTTCCGGAGCTGCAGAAAGGCGCCGACCGCCGCGGTACATACCAAAAGCGCGAAGATCATCTGAGGCTCGAGGGGGCGCGGCCAGTTGCCGGTCTCGCCCGGGCTGCGCTGGGCCCAGGCAATCAGCAAGACTGAGGAGGTGTGGTAAACCGCGGTCACCACCACACAGCCCAGGAAGAAGTTGACCCGGTCCAAGTGCAGTGGGGCGGCGGTCAGGCGGAAGGCCAGTCCGGCGGCCATGATCGCGAAAAGGAAAACGACGGTACCATTGAGGGTGTGCCGTCCCCGCCGGGTCGGCCTGAGGCAGGAGACAGCCGCGGTCACCTGTGCGACCAGGAGCGCCGCCTCCTCATTCAGGCCCACCATGACCGCCAGGGTAATCCCGGCCGCCAGTGGGAATTCGCCACTGAGTAGAGGAAAGAAGTGCAAGCGGTCATTAAACGCGCTCAACACACCCAATGCAATTAACTGCCAGACGGGGAGACCGCTCAATAAATCGCCCCGGTCGACCACCAGGAAGCTGATGGACAGGATGACCATGATCCCCACCAGAGCCAGCCAGCGGTCAGCAGGCGCCCGGACCACAACACCACACTCCTTGGCTAGAGCTTCGGCAATGGTCAGGCGGTTCCTTCCGATTGGGTTAACCGCTGGCCCGGGCCTCCCTCACCGTCACCAGACGATCGACATAGATGGTTAGGTACTCCGCTCCCTCTTCGGACGCCAGTTGGCCGACCAACACCGCCTGCCGTCGGCCGGACTTCCAATACCAGAGGTTCCCCCGCTCATCGCAGGTGTAGCGCTGGGGCGCATTGCCAATGAAGAGCTCCAGCGAGGCCCGGGAGAGACATCCCCGGCCGAGATAGATGCCAGACTCCCGTTCGTAGAAATGGGCGCTAACGCGGTCCTGGGCGTCGAAGGGCAGGGCCCTCAACCAGTCCCGCCCGCTGTTACCGGTGGCTGGTGCTTCATGAAGGCGGTGAACCATGCGCATGCTCCCTTCTGCAGATAGTCCTACTGGAGGTGCCAGACAGATTTTGACATTGTTCCGCAATTTGCCTGTTGCCTGACCGGTGCTGGCCTTGCCACTTCGGCATTACCTGGAAACAGAAGAACCGGGCTGCAGTCGCAGCCCGGTCCGACAACGGTTCCTGCCTCTCAGTGTTCGGTGACCCCGGTGAAGGTGAATTTGCTGATCTTCATCGCCGGAACCGAAGCCCCGCCGAAATATCCGCCAATCAGCTTGGGCTCGCTCCCGATCAGCTCGACATGGGAGAGGGCCCGGAGCACAGATTCGGTGAACCGCATGTTCTTGATGGCCCCGACAATGCGGCCATCCTCCACCAGGAAGGTGCCGTCCCGGGTCATGCCGGTGATGATAGCCTTGACCGGGTGGACTGTGTTGACATAGTGGAACCGGGTCACTAGGATGCCGCGCCGGGTGGAGGCAATCATCTCCTCCACCGTCGCCAAGCCCGGCTCGATGAAGATATTGGTAGGGATGGCACCGAATTGGGGCATTCCCACCGAATGGCCCGTGGACCTCTTCCCCGGCTCCAGGTGGGCGGCGAAGCTATCGTAGCAGATACTCTTGGCCACGCCCTTCTCCACCAGCATCAGCCGGCGCTTGGGTATCCCCTCCAGGTCGAAGGGAACCGCGTGGCCCCGGGGATCGAGGCCGTCGTCCCAGATGGTGATATTCTCGCCGACGATCTGCTGGCCCAGCTTACCCGAGAGGAAGCTGCGTCCCTCGTTATAGGCCACGGCCGAAAAGCCCATGGCCAGGAAGCTAATCATGTTCATCACTGCCGCCGGCTCCAGGATCACCTCGTACTCGCCGGGCTCAATGGCCCGGCTTTCGAGGCTGTCCAGGGCTTTCCGGACAGCGATGCGTCCTACCTCGGCCCCATCCAGGTCGGCAAATTCCCGGGAGGTCTGGGCCGCGTAGCCGGCACTGCTGTCGGACATAACTACTGTGCTCAGGGAGGCATTAGTCGAGGTGTTATAGGCCCGCACCCCCAGAGAATTGGCGATGGCCAGCTCCATCACCTGGGTGGAACAGGATCCAGCCGCCCGGAGCCCGTTCTCCCGGGCCTGGCTGATTGCCTGCCCGGCTACCTGGGCCCGTTCTTCCGGCGTGGTGGCGGCAGTTGCCTCGGAGAAAGCATCTACCGTAGGCAGAGGCTCAGGCTCGGGAAGTGAGACAAAGCGCGGGTTGTCGCGCTGCAGGTCGGCAATTTCAGCCGCCCGTTTGACTACTGCGGCGATGCCCTCATCGTCCAGGGCATTGGTGGCCGCGGTCCCGATCTTCTTGCCCTTGATAACCTTGACCCGCAGGGAAGTGTTGCTCTCCCCCACATTCTGGTGGACCTGGTTCTCGGCGAAGCGGGTCAGGTAGCTCCGGCCGGCATTCAGGATTATCTCGGTCTGGTCCCCCGGCGAGAGCTGTAGTGCTTTCTCCAGCAGTTCCAGGGCGCGCTCGCGACCTACCATTGTCCAACACCTACCTTCACATTGCGGAAACGGGAGGGCGCGGCACCATGGCCCACATGGGCCACCTGGCCCGGCTCGCCCTTGCCGCAGTTGGGCAGTCCCCAGAGATGCCAGTAATCCCGGTTGGCCACCGCATCGCATGAGTTCCAGAACTCAGGGGTGATCCCGGTGTAGGTCGGGTTCTTGACCATTTCCCCGAGGGAGCCGTCCACGATCTCCCAGCCGATCTCGGTGCCGAACTGGAAGTTCAGGCGCTTGTCGTCAATGCTCCAGCTCTTGTTGGTGACCAGGTAGAGCCCTTCCTTAGTGTCCTTGATCATTTCTTCCAGGGTCCAGTCACCCGGCTCCAGATTAATGTTGGTCATTCTGATGATGGGTAGGCGGTTCCAGCCATCGGCCCGCATAGTGCCATTGGAGCGTTCCTCGCCAATGAGGGGAGCGGTCTCCCGGGAGGTCAGGTAGTTGACGAATCGCCCCTCCTGGATGATGGGGACCCGCTGGCCGGGGACGCCCTCATCATCATAGCCGAAAGAGCCCAGGCCGCCCTCGATGGTAGCATCGGCGGTGATGTTGACCTCCTTGGAGCCATACTGGAGCACGCCCTGCTTCTCGGGGGTCAGGAAACTGGTTCCGGCATAGGCCGCCTCCATCCCGAATACCCGGTCCAGTTCAATGGGGTGCCCGCAGGACTCATGGACCTGCAGCCCCAGCTGGGAGCCTTCGATGATGATGGTGGTCTCCTTGGCCGGGCACTGCTTGGCCTGGAGCAGCCCCACCGCTTCCCGGGCCACCTCCTCAGCGTGGTCAGGCAGGTTCATGGCCTCCACATACTCGTAGCCGCGGGAGGCGTGGTCGCCGCCGAAGGAGTTGGGGTAGGAGCGACGCTGCATCTCGCCGGGACCGACGGCCACCGCCTCGATGCCGCCACCGCTCTCGACGATGCGCTGCTCGATGTAGGAACCCTCGGTACTGGCAAAGACCTGGTCTTCCTGCCAGAACTTCATCGAACTGGAGCTGATCCGGATACCCTCAGTCTGCCGCACCAGCCGGTCGGCCTCCAGCAGGAGCGAGATCTTGTCCTCCAGTCTGACCTGGAACGGATCCACCTTCACCTTGCTCCGGAACCGGGCCTCGATGCTCTCCACCGGGGCCAGTTCCACCCGGGCATCGTTCACCAGGGCGCTGGCCCGGGCGATGCGTACCGCATCGGCGGCGATCCGCGCCATCTCGCCGGCGGTCACCTGCGAGCTGGAAGCGAAGCCCCAGGCGCCATCAGCCAGTACCCGGACGCCGAAACCCACGCTCTCATCGGACGAGAGCGCTTCCACGGTACCATTCTTGACACCGATCCGCTCGCCCTTGTCCCGGATAACCCGGATATCGGCGTAGGCGGCTCCCTGCGCCTTAGCCGTCTCCAGGGCGAGCTTGGTCAGGTCTCGCATGCTCTTCCCTCCTTGTTGGGTCATCGCTGGGCACTTCTCCCCGGGGGCGGAGAATCCCTTCTACTCGAGAAAACTTCCACTACTTAAGAACCTGTGGGCGCGAAGAGGGCCCGGGATAGTGTTCCCGGGCCCGTGTCGGCCTAATGAACCTCCTCCATCTGGAGGCCGGGGATCTTGAACTTGCGCTCCACATACTGCATCAGGCGGGCGGCCCCGTTGACCAGGATGATGTAGAAGACTGCTACCAGCAACCATGTCTCCCGGGCCTTGTAGGAGCGGCCGATGGCGATCTTGCCCATGGCGGTCAGCTCTTTCACGGCGATGAGGAAGGCCACTGACGAGTACTTGAGCATGTAGGCCACCTCGTTGGACAGGGCCGGCAGCACCAGGCGCAGGGCCTGTGGTAACACGATGTGCCGGATGGCCTGCAGGCGGGACATCCCCAGGGCGCGGGCAGCCATCATCTGCCCCTCGCTGACGGCCAGGATGGCGCCCCGGTAGTACTCGGCCTGGTAGGCCGCGCTATTCAGCCCCAGGGCAATGATGGCCGAGGTAGTCCCCGGGATAACGATGCCCAGCTGAGGGAGGCCGTAGTAGATCAAGAGCAGCTGCACTACGAGGGGCGACCCCCGAAGCAGCTCAATGTAGGCGATGGCCAAAGCCTTGAGCAACCCGCGCCCGTAGATCCGGGCCAGGGCCATAGGCAGGCCGATGGCAAACCCGATGAGCAGGGCCCAGAAGCTGAGCTGCAGGGTGACCAGGGTACCGGCCCAGAGCTTGGGCAGGATCGACTGGTAATAGCTCAAGAGTGCGCTCATCCCCGTCCCCCCATCGGCGGGCCCTCGGTCCGGTGATATGACTCGATCTTGCTCAGGAAGAGCCGGGCCCGGTCACTCTTGGGGTTGGTGAACAGCTGATCGGGGGGGCTATCCTCCACAATGTAACCACCGTCCATGAAGATGATACGGTCGGCCACCTCCCGGGCAAAGCTCATCTCGTGGGTGACCACCAGCATGGTCATCCCCGACTTGGCCAGTTTCTTCATGACCTCGAGCACCTCGCCGATGAGCTCCGGATCCAGGGCCGAAGTAGGTTCATCGAAGAGCATCACCTTGGGATCCATGGCCAGAGCCCGGGCGATGGCCACCCGCTGCTTCTGGCCGCCCGAGAGCTGGGCCGGATAAGCGTTGGCCTTATCGGCCAACCCCACCTGTTCCAGCTCCTCCAGGCCCTTGGCCCGGGCCGCCTCGGGTTTCATCCCTTTCACCTTGGTCAAAGCAATGGTCACATTCTGCAGGGCCGTCAGGTGGCTGAACAGGTTGAAATCCTGGAAAACCATGCCGATATTCTCCCGGGCCCGGTTGATATCGGCCCGGGGATTGGTCATCTCTACCCCGCTCACCCAGATGCCGCCAGCATCGGGGCGGGTCAGCAGGTTGATGCAGCGGAGCATGGTGCTCTTCCCGGTCCCGCTGGGCCCGATAACTACCACCACCTCACCCTCGCTAATACTAAGCGAGACCCCCTTCAGAACTTCGAGGTTCCCATAGCGCTTGTGCAGGTTCTCGATGCGTACTATCTCTTGCTTGGTGTCGGCCACGGTCTCAGCTCCCCTCCATCGGCACACTGAGCCGGCGGTCGAGCTGGTCCAGCAGCCGGTTGGTGATAAAGGTCATCAGAAAGTAAATGATGCCAACCAGGGCGTAGGTAAGGATGGCGTTTCCAGTTCGAGCCCTAACATAATCGGCCCGGCGCATCATCTCCAGAACCCCCACGGCAAAGGCTAGCGAGGAGTCTTTCAGGACTACCGCCGCCTCATTGGACCAGGAGGGGATAGCCAGCCGCAGGGCCTGGGGGATGATGATGTGGAAAATGGCTCTAATGCGGGTAAAGCCCAGCGCCCGGGCGGCCATCATCTGTCCGGGGCCGATGGACTGAATGGCCCCCCGGAACAGCTCCGATTGGTAGGCGCTGCTCCGGATGGCCAGCGATAGGCAAGCAGCCACGAAGGCCGGTAGCTGAAGATCGCTGAGGACGCTGAAAGCGATGAAAATGATAACAATCAGCGGGATACTCCGGATGGTTTGGACAACGGTATTGACCAACCCGGCCCAGAATCGGTTCCCATAGACCCGGGCCAGGGCCAGGGGCAGCCCAATGAGGGCCCCGAAGGCGAGCGTAATCGTGGTGATGATCAGAGTCATCGGAATGCCCCGGCCGATATAAGGCAGGGAACTGAAGACTGCTTCTGCGTTCTGCATCGGCACTCCCCCTATCAAGCAGCCAGTGGGCCGGGTACCTGACGGCACCCGGCCACCGGTCTCTGCCCAATGCTATTAGCTATTCACCGCTCTTGTACTCAACGCTGAGCTGGGTCATGAACCCTTCGTCCAGTAGCTGCTGGATGATCTCATTGAGCTTGGCCTGGAGCTCCTTAGACCCCTCCATGATGGCGATGGCCGGGTCGCCGCCGCTCAGGTCGGCGTTGAGAACCACCTCAACATTGTGAGTGGCCAGGTACTTGGAGGCCACCGCCTCGTCGAGAATGAGCACCTGGATGCGGCCAGCCACCAGGTCCATGATGGCCAGGTCGGCCCGGGGATAGGTCATCACCCGGTTCTCGGCGACCTTGTTGGTCTCCAGGAGGTTCTCAGTTACCCACTCCTCGTGGATAGTCCCGGTCTGGTAACCGATGATGTAATTCTGGGCATCCTCGGGGCCCTCCAGGACGATACCAGAGCCCTTCTTGACTAGGAAGGCATCGGCCGAGGTGTCGTAGGGGATGGTGAAGTCAACCTCCTTGTCGCGCTCCTCGGTGGCAGTCATACAGGCGATGATGGCATCGATCTGTCCCTGCTTGAGCGCATCGATCAAGATCCCGAAGTCCATGTCCTTGATCTCAATCTGAACCCCCATGCGCTTGCCGATCTCCTTGATGAGGGCGATGTCAAATCCGTCGAAGTTTCCGCTTTCATCTACAAACTCGAAGGGCGGATAGTCGGCCGAGGTGCCCACCACCATCTTGCCGGCAGCCATGATGGCGTCTAGCGTCCCCGCCTTGGGCTTCTTCTTGCAGCCGACCATGGCCAGGGAAGCGACCAGCATCACGATGAGCAGCAACACCAGAGCGGTCCTCAGGTTCTTCATGTTTCTCTTCCTCCTTTTTGAGATATCTTGTCAGGGCCGGGCAACCCGTCCCTTACAGCCGGTTTATGCGGTCCTGTATAAGTCCATTCGTCGGAAGATTCATGTTTCCTGCTCCGGCCAACCAATTCATGCCGTTAGGCCAGGCCTGCATATTTCCTCACACCTCTTCTGGGGATTATACAGCATATCCCCGTCTCTGCCAACAGTTAAAGTTAGGTAAACCGCATAAACATACGGTCCGGAGCGTTGCTCCGGACCGTAGCCTGCTGAACCCTTCCTCTTAACCTCTTCCGTACTACTGCCCGACCGCCTGTCCGGCCGGCACTATCCGCCGCAGAGCCTGCAGCACCAGAGTGTAGACCGGGATGGTCACCGCCCGGGCCGCCGCCCGCATGGGCAGCAGAACCATGAACCCCTTGCCGATGATAAAGGTCAGCCAGTAGGTATTGAGCAATACGGTGACCAGCTCCGACAGGGCCACTACCGCCAGTAGCTGGACCACGGTGACCATCCCCCGCTGGTAGTTCCGGTGGAGCAGTACCCCGGGGATGAAGCCGGTCAGGGCCGCGGTCAGGGTGAAGCCCGGGAAAAAGGCGCCACCAGGGTTAAGGGCGAAGCCGACCAGGTCGCCCATGGCGCCCACCGCCGCTCCCCACCAGGGCCCCAGGAGCAGCCCGGCGAACATCACCGGGATCGTCCCGAAGGAGAGGCGCAGGGTAGTTGTCCCGCCGACCATTACCTTAAAGGCCAGTAGACGGACGAAGATAATGTTCAGGGCGATAAGCAGCCCGGCCAATACCAGATGGCGCGTATAGCCGTTGCGCATAAAAACACCTCCTTTCTCCGGCGATGGCAAGAATAAGCCACACCGAAGCAAAGGAGGTGGTTAGACTCCTGCTAGGGGGTGGCAGCGGATGCGGTGCAGCACCGCAGGCCACGCGGGCCTTTCGTCCAGCGGCAACTTCCCATCCGCTGGCACTTAACGCGCTACACCTACTCTGCCATCCTCAATGGATTTGGGACTAGATTCTCCGGATTACAGGGAAAACAACCGTTTGAGATCCGGTCGCTTCTCCAGCCAGACCAGGAGCGGGTAGCCCAGAGCATAACAGGCTACCAGCTCGCCCAGGGCCACATAGATAATGGTAGCCACCAGCGGCAGGTCGAACAGGACGCTGAGCATGGTCCCGATGACCAGGCCGTTGGTGATCACCGGCGGCAGCGGCGCCAGCTTGGGGCTGGGCATCTTCCAGGTGATCAGGGCAGCGATGAGTGTAGCCAGGCTGCCGAAGATCACATCATAGATACCGGCCGCGCTGTAGAAGTTGGCCACCAGACAGCCAATGAACAGCCCCGGGATGGCCAGGGGCGAGATGAACGGCAGGACCGTCAGGGCCTCCGATACGCGCACCTGGACCGCCCCGTAACTGATGGGGGCGAGAGCAATGGTCACTACGGCGTAGATGGCGGCGATAAGGCCGATCTTGGCCAGATTCTTGGCACTGAACAAGAGATCCCCTCCTCCGTAGGTATTATAACCTACAGCCCGCCCGTTGCCTATAGGTCATTGGGCGAGGGCAGCGCCCGCCAGCCGATATCTCGCCGGAAATGGCGCCCGGGAAAGCGGATGACCTCTGCTCCCCGGTAGGCCTGGTCCAGTGCCTGGCGCAAACTGGCGCCACGGCCCACTACACCAAAGACGCGGCCACCGGCCGTTACCAGCTGGCCGCTTTTCTCCGCGGTGCCGGCATGCAAGACCATGGCCCCCAGCGTCTCGGCCTCCTCAACTCCCTCAATGGGCAGCCCCTTTCGGTAAGCTCCGGGATAGCCGCCAGAGGCCAGCACCACACAGGCCGCGGCCTCGGGCGACCAGACCAGCTGCAGCTGGTCCAGGCGCCCTTCGATGGTGGCCTCGAGAGCCTCCAGCAGGTCGCTGTCGAGCCGGGCCAACACCGTCTGGGTCTCGGGGTCGCCGAAGCGGGCGTTGAACTCCAGCACCCTGGGACCGTCGGCGGTGATCATCAGTCCGGTGAAGAGCACCCCCTGGAAAGGAGTCCCTCGATCGGCCATGGCCTGCAACACCGGGGCAATGACCTCCCCCTCGATGCGCTGCATGAGCGCGGCATCGGCCACCGGTACCGGGGAGCAGGTGCCCATACCGCCGGTGTTGGGGCCGGTATCGCCATCGCCCACCGCCTTGTGGTCCTGGGCCGGGACCATGGTCCGGAACCTGGTACCATCGCAGAAGGCCATCACCGACAGCTCCTGGCCCTCCAGGAACTCCTCGATGACTACCTGCTGGCCGGCTTCGCCAAAGGCTTGGCCGCTGAGCATCTCCTCCGCTGTCCGCCGGGCCTCCTCCCGGCTCCTGGCGATCACCACACCCTTGCCGGCGGCGATGCCGCTGGCCTTGATGACCACCGGCAGCGCGCACTCTTCCAGATAGTTGCGGGCCGCCGCGGGGTCGGTGAAGACGCCGAAGGCGGCGGTGGGGATCCCGACCGCGGCCATCAGCTGCTTGGCAAAGGCTTTGCTCCCCTCAATCTGCGCGGCAGCGGCCGTAGGACCAAAGATCCGGAGACCGCGGGAGCGGAAGAGGTCGACGATACCGGCCACCAGCGGTGCCTCGGGCCCGACGACGGTCAGATTCACCCGCTCCCGCCGGGCCAGGTCGGCCAGGGCCTCGATCTCTTCCACCTTCCCGGGCAGACAGCGGGCCAGCCGGGCGATGCCCGGGTTGCCGGGGACGGCCAGCAGCTCGTTGACCCGGGGGCTCTGGGCCAGCTTCCAGGCAATAGCGTGCTCACGGCCGCCACCGCCCACGATCAATACTTTCATCTCGCTCCACTCCCTCCCCGGCTCAGTGCCGGAAATGGCGCCGGCCGGTGAAGACCATGGCCAGCCCCTTCTCATCACAGAGGCTGATGGAAAGGTTATCCCGCAGGGAGCCGCCGGGCTGGATCACCGCCGCGATCCCGGCCTCAGCCGCCGTCTCCACCACATCGGGGAAGGGCATGAAAGCATCGGAGGCCAGCACGGCACCGCGGGCCTTCTCGCCGGCCTGCCAGATGGCCAGGCGGGCGGCATTGATCCGGTTCAGCTGCCCGGCGCCCACGCCGATGGTCGCCCGGTCTTTGACCAGGACAATAGCGTTGGACTTGACATGCTTGGCCACAGTCCAGGCAAACTTGAGGTCGTCCAGCTGCTGCTTAGTGGGGCTGACCTTGGTCGGCACCGTCCAGGTCTCCGGCTCCTCGGGGGCGATGTCCGGCTCCTGGAGGATCAGGCCGCCGCCGACCCGTTTGAAGTCCAGGGTCGGCAGCACCGGGGCATCCAGGGGACCGATCCGCAGGATGCGCAGGTTCTTCTTCTTGGTCCTCAAGAGCTCCAGCGCCTCTGGCTGGTAGTCGGGGGCGATAACGATATCGGCGAGGATCTCGGACAGGGCCTGGGCGGTGGCCAGGTCTAGCGTGCGGTTAAAGGCGACGATACCGCCAAAGATAGAGACCGGGTCACTCTCGTAGCAGCGCCGGTAGGCGGTGAACAGGTCGGGCCCGACCGCCACGCCGCAGGGGTTGGCGTGCTTGATGGCGACCGCTGCCGGCTCGCTGAATTCCTTGACCAGCTCCAGGGCGGCGTCAGCGTCAAACACATTGCAGTAAGACATCTCCTTGCCGTGCAGCTGCTCGGCCCGGGTGATGACCGGCCCGGTGGCCCGGGGGTCAATATACAGGGCCCCGCGCTGGTGCGGGTTCTCGCCGTAGCGCAGCTCCTGCAGTTTCTCGTAAGACAATACCGCCTGGGCGGGGAAGGCCTCCCCGGCCTCGGCCAGCCCCTCCAGGTACTGGACGATGGCGGCATCATATTCATGAGTATGGCGAAAGGCCAGGCGGGCCAGGCGGGAGCGGGTCTCAGCCGAGAGCCCTCCGGTCTGGCGCAGCTCGGCCAGGACCGCCGGGTAGTCGTCCGGGTTGACCACCACGCCCACGTGGGCGTGGTTCTTGGCGGCCGCCCGGACCATGGTGGGACCGCCGATATCGATATTCTCGATGGCCTCCTCCAGAGTGACACCGGGCCTGGCCACCGTCTCCCGGAAGGGATAGAGGTTGACCACCACCAGGTCGATGGGGGTGATCCCGTGTTCGGCCAGCTGACGCTGGTGTTCCGGGTTGTCGCGCACCGCCAGGATAGCGCCGTGGATGCGCGGTTGCAGCGTCTTGACCCGGCCGTCCAGGATCTCGGGGAACCCCCCTTCCTCGGAGACCGATTTAACCGGCAGACCAGCCCCGGCCAACAGCCGGGCGGTTCCCCCGGTGGAGAGCAGCTCGATGCCGAGCTCATGCAGGCCCTGGGCCAGTTCCAGCAGGCCCTCTTTGCGGTAGACACTGAGCAGAGCGCGTGCGACCTTCATTCTGGCACCTCCTGGGGTAGTAAGCGGACCCGCCGCCCCTCCACCCGGAGGCGGCCGGCGGCGAAAAGGCGGATGGCCTCGGGGTAGAGCTTGTACTCTTCCTGCAGGACGCGGTCCTGTAACGATTCAACGGTATCATCCTCCAACACCGGGACGGCGCTCTGCAGGATGATGGGGCCGGTATCTTCGCCCTCGTCCACGAACATCACCGTGCAGCCGGTGACTTTGGCCCCATATTCCAACACCTTCTCGTGGACATTGGCCCCGTAGTAGTTCTTCCCGCCGAACGCCGGGAGCAACGACGGATGGATATTCATGATCCGGTGGCGGTAACGGGCCACCGTTGCCTCGCTGAGGAAGCTAAGGAAGCCGCAGAGGACAATTAGATCCGGGGCGAAGCGGTTGATGGCCTCATCCAGCGCCGCGAGGAATTCCCCGTCCGAGGCATACCCCTTGCGGTGGACTACCTCCACCGGCAGGCCGTGGTTCTTGGCCCGCTCCACCGCGTAGGCCTGGCGCCGGCTGCTGATCACCCCGGCGATCTCGGCCTCCAGCTCGCCCCGGTCAATGGCGTCGATAATCGACTGCAGGTTACGGCCACTGCCGGAGACCAAAGCCACCAGGCGCAGGGTGCCCATTATTCTGAGCCTCCCGGCCAGGCGTAGTGGACCGCCCCGTCGCCGGGGATGACCTCGCCCACCAGCCAGGCCTCCTGCCCGGCCTCCTCCAGGGCGGCCAGCGCCAGCGCGGCGGCGGCGCCGGGAACGATGACCAGATAACCGAGGCCACAGTTGAAGGTGGCCAGCATCTCCTCCCAGCCGATCTCACCCTCCCGCTCTACCAGGTGGAACAGCGGGGGGATGGGCCAGCGGCCGATGGTGAGGCGGGCCGCAGTCCCCTCGGGCAGGACGCGCGGTAGGTTGCCGGTGATCCCGCCGCCGGTGATGTGGGCCATCCCTTTGACAAGCACCTTCTTGAGCAGCGATAGGATCGGCTTCACGTAGATACGGGTTGGCTCGAGCAAGGTCTCGCCCAGGGACCGGTCCAGCTCGGGCAGAATCTGGTCGAGGCCATAGCCCTTCTCCTCCAGCAGCAGCCGGCGGTAGAGGGAGAAGCCGTTGGAGTGCGGTCCGCTGGAGGCCAGGCCGATAATGGCATCGCCCGGCGCCACCGTCGAGCCGTCAATGATCCGGGCCTTGTCGACCAGGCCCACGGCGAAGCCGGCCAGGTCGTACTCGCCATCCGGGTAGAAGCCGGGCATCTCGGCGGTCTCGCCGCCGATCAGGGCGCAGCTGGCCAAGACGCAGCCGTCACTGACTCCCTTGACGATGTCGGCCACCTTCTCGGGCTCCAGACGGCCGGTAGCGATATAGTCCAGGAAGAAGAGGGGCTCAGCCCCCAGGGTAAGGATATCGTTGACACACATGGCCACCACATCCTGGCCTACCGTGTCATGCTTGTCCATGGCGAAGGCCAGCTTCAACTTGGTGCCGACCCCATCGGTCCCCGAGACCAGCACCGGTTCGCGGCAACCGGCCAGGTCTGGGGCGAAGAGGCCGCCGAAACCGCCGATGGCTCCCAGCACCCCGGCCCGGTGGGTCCGGACCACATGGGCCTTCATCAGTTCCACCGCCCGGTCGCCGGCAGCCACATCCACGCCGGAGCGGGCGTAGGTCCAGCGCTGATCAGTCACGGTTCTCCTCCCCCTCCATCACCAGTTTGCGGTGGGCGCCCTGGATATTCACCGGGTACTCCCCGGTGAAGCAGGCCACGCAGCTGCGGTCGGCCGGCAGGCCGATGGCCTCGGCCATCGCCTCCACCGTCAGGTAGGCCAGGGAATCGGCGCCGGTCTCCCGGCGGATCTCCTCCACGGTCTTGCTGGCCGCCACCAGCTCCTCCGGGGCCGAGGTGTCGATCCCGAAGTAGCAAGAGTTGGTATACGGGGGCGAGCTGATGCGCAGGTGTACCTCGAGGGCGCCGGCATCCCGCAGCAGCCGGACGATCTGGCGGATGGTGGTGCCGCGGACAATGGAGTCATCCACCAGCACTACCCGCTTCCCCTCCAGCACCTTGCGGAGGGGGTTATACTTGATCTTGGCCCCGGCGGTGCGGGTCCCCTGGTCGGGCTGGATGAAGGTGCGCCCGATATAGCGGTTCTTGACCAAGCCCATCTCGAAGGGAATCCCGGCCGCCTCGGCGAAACCGCTGGCCGCCGAGATGCTGGAATCGGGAACCCCGGTGACCAGGTCAGCCTCTACCGGGTAGTCGCGCCAGAGGTGGGCGCCCAGGGCTTTACGGACACTGTGGACATTGCGCCCGTCCAGGTTAGAGTCGGGGCGAGCGAAGTAGATATACTCGAAGACGCAGAGGGAGGGGCGGCCGGCCGGCAGGGCCTGCCGGCTGCGCAACCCGGTCTGGTCAATGATGACCATTTCGCCGGGAGCCACATCCCGGACGAACTCGGCGCCGATGATATCGAAAGCGCAGGTCTCGGAAGCCAGCACCCAGGCGTCGCCCAGCCGGCCGAGGGAGAGGGGCCGGATCCCATTGGGGTCGCGCACCCCGATCAGGCCGTGCTCATTCATGACCACCAGGGCGTAGGCCCCTTCCACCTGGGCCAGGGCGGCCACCAGCGCCGCCTCTAGTCCGGCCCCGCACTGGTGCGCCACCAGGTGGGCGATAACCTCGGTATCGGTGGTGGTCTGGAAGATGGAGCCCCTGCTCTCCAGGGCATCCCGCAGGGCCGCGGCATTGGTCAGGTTCCCATTGTGGGCCAGGGCGATCCTGCCGTGGCGGTAGCGGATGACCAGCGGCTGAGCATTGCTGGCGCTGGAGGAGCCGGTGGTCGAGTAGCGCACATGACCGATGGCCAGGTGGCTCTCCCACCCCTCCAGCAGGCTGCGGTCGAACACCTCGCTGACCAGGCCCATCCCGCGGTGGGCCTTCAGGCGCTGGCCGTCACTGGCGGCGATGCCGGCGCTCTCTTGCCCCCGGTGCTGCAGGGCGAAAAGGCCGTAGTAGGCGATCTGGGGGGCCCGCTCGGCCCCGTAGATTCCGAACACCCCGCACTCATCCTTGGGGCGCCGGGGCGGAAGATAGACTACTCGCTGGTCAGACACGGTATCGCCTCCCGCCAGATCCGGGCCAGCTCGGCCACGGGCCGGTCGATGACGCAACGGTGGTTGACTCTAACGGAGAGACGGTCGCTGCCTGTCCGGCCGATTACCTGGGCCGGGACGCCGTGCTCCCGGGCCAGGGAGAGCAGCTGGTCGGCCAGGTCGGCCGGGGTGGAGACGATGATCCGGGAGGGGGCCTCATTGAAGAGGAGCCCATCGGCCCGGTCGTCCCCGGTCAGCTCAACACTGGCCCCCACCAGCCGCGGACCGGTGAAGCAGCACTCGGCCAGGGCCACCGCCAGGCCCCCGTCGGAGCAGTCATGGGCCGAGCTGACCCAGCCGCGGCGAATCGCTGCCAGGCAGGTCCGCTGGACCGCTGCCTCCAGTTCCAGGTCGAGGGGGGGCAGTGCGGCGTGGGCGTCGCCCCTGACCAGGGCCAGGTACTGGCTACCGCCCAGCCGGGGGGAGCCAGTGCCGCCCAGCAGGATGATAGCCTCGCCCTCTCCCTTGAACCACTGGGTAGTGCGGTGGTCGATGGACTCCAACACCCCGACCATCCCGATGACCGGGGTCGGATAGATGGAACGTCCATCGGTATCGTTGTAGAAGCTGACATTGCCGCCGGTGACCGGGGTGTTTAAGGCCAGGCTGGCCTCGCCCATTCCCTCCAGGGCGGTGACAAACTGCCACATGATCTCCGGCTTCTCGGGGTTGCCGAAGTTGAGGCAATTGGTGATGGCGGCCGGCTCGGCCCCGCTGCAGACCACATTGCGGGCCGCCTCGGCCACGGCCATGGCCGCGCCCTGTTTGGGGTCGAGATAGGTCAGGCGGCCGTTGCCATCGGTGGCCAGGGCGATCCCCCGTCCGCTCCCCCGCAGGCGCAGCACGGCAGCATCGGAGCCCGGCAGCACCGCGGTGTTGGTCTGGACCATGTGGTCATACTGGCGGTAGACCGCTTCCTTGCTGGCGATATTGGGGTGGGCCAGCAGGCGCAGCAGCGCCTCCTCCGGCGGCCGCTGGTCCGGCAAGTCGGCCGCTGTTATCTCTTTTAGCTCATCCAGGTAGGCCGGGCGCCGGGTCGGCCGGTCGTAGCTGGGCGCCTCCTGGGCCAGGGCGGCGGCGGGGATCTCGGCGACCATCCGGTCGCCGTCCTTCACCCGCAGCATTCCATCGCCGGTGACCCGGCCGATAAGGGCGGCATTGAGATCCCACTTCTCGAAGATCTCCCGGACCTCGTCCTCCCGACCGGCGGCCACGCAGACCAGCATCCGCTCCTGCGACTCGGAGATCATCACTTCCCAGGGCTCCATCCCCTCCTCGCGGCGGGGGACCAGCGATACATCGAGCTCGATCCCGACCCCGCTGCGCCCGGCCATCTCCGACGAAGAAGAGGTCAGGCCGGCGGCGCCCAGATCCTGGATGCCGATGACCGCGCCGCTGTCGGCCAGCTCCAGGCAGGCCTCCAGCAGGAGCTTTTCCGTGAAGGGATCGCCCACCTGGACCGCCGGGCGCTGCTCCTCGGTGGCCGAGTTTAGCTCCTGGGAGGCCAGCAGGCTGGCGCCGTGGATCCCGTCCCGCCCGGTGCGGGCCCCCACCAGGAAGATGGCATTGCCGATCCCGTCGGCCCGCCCCCGGATGATCCGGTCGGTGCGAACCAGACCGACGCACATCGCGTTGACCAGTGGGTTCTCCCGGTAGCAGTCTTCGAAGTAAACCTCGCCCCCGACGGTGGGGACGCCAAAGCAGTTGCCGTAGTGGGCGATGCCGGCCACCACGCCGCCGAACAGGAACTTGCCCCGGGCCTCGTTGAGGGGGCCGAAGCGCAGCGAATCCAGGGCGGCGATGGGGCGAGCCCCCATGGTGAAAATATCCCGCAGAATGCCGCCCACACCGGTAGCCGCGCCCTGGAAGGGTTCGACCGCCGAGGGGTGGTTATGGCTCTCGATCTTGAAGGCGACGCCCCAGCCATCGCCCACATCCACGACACCGGCGTTCTCGCCGGGGCCCTGCAGGATGCGCTGGCCGGTGGTGGGGAGCTTCTTTAGGTGGCGTCGGGAGGTTTTGTAGCTGCAGTGCTCTGACCACATCAGGCCGAACATCTCCAGCTCCACCTGGTTGGGCTCCCGCCCCAGAATGGTGACGATCTTCCCGTACTCTTCCTGGGTCAGGCCGACCCGTTCCCAGACGGGTTTTTCAGCCATGGTATCCGCCCTCCTTCAGCCAGCTCTCGATGGAGCGGAATACGCCCAGGCCGTCGGTGCCGCCCAGCACCGCTTCCGCGCAGCGCTCGGGGTGGGGCATCATCCCCAGCACATTGCCGGCCCGGTTGGTAATACCGGCGATATTGCCCACCGAGCCGTTGGGGTTGGCCCCGGGGACGATTTCGCCGGCCTCGTTGCAGTAGCGGAAAACCACCTGGCCGTGCTGCTCCAGCTCGGCCAGGGTAGCCTCGTCGGCGTAGTAGTTGCCTTCACCGTGGGCGATGGGGATGGCCACCACCTGCCCCGGCTGGTACTCACGGGTGAAGGGGGTCTCGGCGTTCTCCACCACCAGGTAGGTGTAGTGGCAACGGAACTGCAGGCTGTCGTTGCGCCGCATCGCCCCGGGCAGCAGCCCCATCTCCAGGAGCATCTGAAACCCGTTGCAAATGCCGAGGACCAGCCCGCCCCGCTGGGCGTGCCGGGCCACCTCCTGCATGGCCGGGGAGAAGCGGGCGATGGCGCCGGCCCGCAGGTAGTCGCCGTAGGAAAAGCCGCCGGGCAGGATCAGGCAGTCGTAGCCCTCAATACGCTCGGTCTTGTGCCAGATGTAATCCACCGGCTGCTCCAGGCCATCCCGGACGGCGTAGTAGACATCGGCATCACAGTTGGAACCGGGGAAGACGATTAATCCGAACTTCATCATCTCACCTCCGGCTTAAAGCTCGCTGATCTCGTAACGGTAGTTCTCGATGACCGGGTTGGCCAGGAGCTTCTGGCACATCTCGTCCACCAACCGGCCAGCCTCATCGGCGCCGGCTGCCTCCAGCTTCAGCTCCATGAACTTGCCCACCCGCAGGTCATCCACCTGGTCGTAGCCCAGGTGGGCCAGGGCACTCTGCACCGCCTGCCCCTGAGGGTCTAAAACCCCGTGCTTGAGGGTGATGTAAATCCGGGCTAGGAACATTAGCCGATCCCCTTTCCCAGCCGGCTCAGGATCTCCTGGTAGGCCTGTTCCACCCCGCCCAGGTCGCGGCGGAAACGGTCTTTATCCAGCTTCTCGCGGGTCTCAGCGTCCCAGAAGCGGCAGGTGTCGGGCGAGATCTCGTCGCCTAGCATTACCCGGCCATGGTGCAGCCCGAACTCCAGCTTGAAGTCGACCAGGATGATCCCCAGCTGCTTGAGCATGGCCTGGAGCAGTTCGTTCACTTTGAGGGCGGTGGCTTCCAGGTATTCGCACTGCTCCGGGGTGGCCAGTCTCAGGGCCAGGGCGTGGCTGCGGTTGATCAGCGGGTCGCCCAGCTCATCGGATTTGAGGCAGAACTCCACCACCGGACAGGCCAGGTCGGTCCCTTCCTCCAACCCCAGCCGCTTGGCCATACTGCCGGCGGCAATGTTCCTGACGATGACCTCGATGGGGATGATCTCGAGGGCCTTGACCAGCATCTCGGTGTCACTGGCCTTCTCGATAAAGTGGTTCTCCACCCCGGCCTTGGACAGGTAATCGAAGAAGATGGCGGCGATCTGGTTATTTAGGGCGCCTTTGCCCTCGATGGTGCCCCGCTTCTGGGCGTTGAAAGCTGTGGCATCGTCCTTATACTGGACCCAGTAGACTGCCGGGTCATCGGTGCGATAGACAATCTTGGCCTTCCCCTCGTACAGGCGCTCCAGTCTCTGCATGGCGCTTTCCTCCCGTCAGATTAGATTGAGTCGGCGGAAATGGGTATCCACGTGCACCAGGTGGTGCTGGTAATCGAAGCAATCGGCGATCTCCCCGGGCGACAGGAGGGCGGCTACCGCGGCGCTCTCCTCGATGAGGCGGCGGAAGTTGGCCCCGGTCTCCCAGGCCTGCATGGCATAGCCCTGTACCAGGCGGTAGGCCTCCTCCCGGCTGAGCCCCTTACCGACAAGGGCCAGCAGCACTCGCTGCGAGAAGATGAGGCCGCCAGTGAGCTCCAGGTTCTTCAGCATCTGCTCGGGGTAGACCAGCAGGTTCTCCATGATCTGGGTGAAGCGGTGCAACATGTAATCCACCAGGATGGTGCTGTCGGGGATGATGATCCGCTCCACCGACGAGTTGGAGATATCCCGCTCCTGCCAGAGGTTCTGGTTCTCCATGGCCGCCAGCAGGTGGCCGCGGAGCACCCGGGCCAGGCCGGAGAGCTGCTCGCAGGCGACGGGGTTGCGCTTGTGGGGCATGGCCGAGCTGCCCTTCTGCCCCTTGGCGAAGTATTCCTCGACCTCCCGGACCTCAGTGCGCTGCATCCCCCGGATCTCGGTGGCGAACTTGTCGAGGCTGCTGCCGATCTGGGCCAGGGCGTAGAGATACTCGGCGTGGCGGTCTCGCTGCAGCACCTGGGTAGAGAGGGGCGCTGGCACGAGGCCCAACTTCTCGCAGACATATTCCTCGACAAAGGGATCGATGTTGGCGTGGGTGCCCACGGCGCCGGCCAGGCGGCCGACGGCTATTACCTGGCGGGCCCGCTGCATCCGCTCGATATTGCGCTGGTTCTCCGCGTACCAGAGGGCCAGCTTCAGGCCGAAAGTGATGGGCTCGGCGTGCACCCCGTGGGTGCGGCCGATCATCACTGTGTCCTTGAACTCCCGGGCCCGCCGGGCCAGGACCTCGCCCAGCCTCTCGAGGCCAGCCAGGATGAGGTCGGCGGCCTTGACCATCAGGGCCGAAAGGGCGGTATCCACCACATCGTAGGAGGTCAGCCCGTAGTGGACGTACTTGCCCTCCTCGCCGACGGTCTCGGCCACGGCGGTAGTGAAGGCAATGACATCGTGCTTGACGGTGAGCTCGATCTCATTGATGCGGTTCACATCGAAGGTAGCCTTCTCCCGCAGGCGCCGGACGGCGTCTTTGGGGATCCGGCCCAGTTGGGCCCAGGCCTCGCAGGCCAGTAGCTCCACCTCGAGCCACATGCCATACTTGCTCTCCGGTTCCCAGAGCGCCCTCATCTCGGGGCGGCTGTAACGGTCGATCATCCCTTTCCCTCCAGGTAGGCCTGGTAGCCCAACTCGCTGAGGCGGGCCGCCTTGGCCTCGACTTCGCTGGCCATCTGCTTTCTATATTCACGCAACTGGCCGCGAAGCCTGTCATCGGCGGTGGCTAAGATTTGCAGGGCCAGGTAAGCCGCGTTCTTGGCCCCATCCACCGCTACTGTGGCCACCGGCACGCCCGGCGGCATCTGAACGGTGGAATAGAGGGCATCAACGCCGTTCAGGGCGCCGCTGGCCAGCGGGACCCCGATCACCGGCAAAACGGTCTGGGCGGCCACAGCTCCGGCCAGGTGGGCGGCCATCCCGGCCCCGGCGATGATCACCTTGATGCCCCGCTCCTCGGCCTCCGCGGCCAGGCGGGCCACAGTAGCCGGCACCCGGTGGGCCGAGGCGATGGTAATCTGGTGGCCGACGCCGAACTCGGCCAGGACCTGGGCTGCCTTGCTCATGACTTTCAGGTCCGAATCACTTCCCATGAGGATGAGGACTTGTGTCTCCACTTGGAGAGCCTCCTTCGAGATGAACTCGGGGTAGGGCTAGCACCCTGCCCCCGGCCAGTAGCGGATTAGATATATATGAAGCGGATGACGAAGAGCCCTGAGAGGAGCCACATGACCAGGCTGACCTCTCTGGCCCGCCCGGAGAGGGCCTTGAGGATGGTATAGGAGAGAATCCCAAAAACCAGGCCCTCGGCGATGCTGTAGGTCAACGGCATAATGATGATGGCCAGGAAGGCCGGGATCGCTTCGGTATAGTCGGCGAAGTTAATCTTGAGCACCGGCTCCATCATGAACAGGCCGACCAGGATCAGGGCCGGGGCAGTGGCCTGGGCCGGGATCAGCGAGGCGACCGGGCTGAGGAAGAGGAACGGCAGAAAGAGCAGGCCGGTGACCACGGCGGTCAGGCCGGTGCGCCCACCCTCGGCCACGCCGGCGGCGCTTTCGACGTAGGAGGTAACGGTGCTGGTGCCCATGGCAGCGCCGGCGGCAGTGCCGATGGCGTCGACCATCAGGGCCTGGCGGGCCCGGGGCAGCCGGCCTTCTTTGTCCAGCATCTTGGCCTTGGTCGAGACTCCGATGAGGGTGCCGATGGTGTCAAACAGGTCGACAAAGGTGAAGGTGAAGACCACGGTGAGCAGAGCCTTCCAGCCAGCCTCAAAGAGGCCGCCCTCGCCGGTGAACTTCATCTGGAACCAGAGGGGGGCGGCGGGCAGGGAGATCCACTTCTCCGGGGCCTCCACCAGGCCGACGGTGAAGGCGGCGATGCTGGTGCCGAGGATCCCCCAGAAGAGGGCACCCTTGACTTTCCTGGCCAACAGGAAGCCGGTGAGGGCCAGGCCGAAGACGGCCAACAGGGTCTTGGGCTCGGTCAGGTCGCCCAGGGTGACGAAGGTGGCCGGGCTGGCCACGACGATGCCAGCCGAGGTCAGGCCGATGAAGGCGATGAACAGGCCGATGCCGACGCTGACGGCCAGCTTGAGGTTGGTCGGAATGGCGTTGACAATGTCCTCCCGGATCCTGGTCATGGTGAGGAGGATAAAGATGATGCCATCGAGGAAGACGGCGGCCAGGGCGGCCTGCCAGCTGATGTTCATGCCGAGGATGACGGTGTAGGCGAAGAAGGCGTTGAGCCCCATGCCGGGGGCCAGGGCGAAGGGATAGTTGGCCCAGAGGCCCATGAGGATGGTAGCCAGGGCGGCCGAGAGGATGGTGGCAGTCATGACGGCGCCGAAGTCCATGCCGGCGTCGGAGAGGATGGCGGGGTTGACGAAGATTATGTAGGCCATGGTCATGAAGGTGGTGAGGCCGGCGATGAGTTCGGTGCGAAGGTCGGTTTTGTGGTGCTTGAGTTTGAAGAGCCTTTCAATCATTTGCGTTTTACCCCTTCCTTAAAGATCCCGAGAAATTCGGCAAAAATGTTCGGTTTTGACGGGGTCCACGGCTTCATTTTACCAACAGAAGGTTGCCCAGTCAAGCAAAAACCGAATGTTATTAATTATGAGGCCTTCAATGTTCGGGAATTTTCTATCATAGTTGTTCCTCTGTTGAAGAGACCTCATGCTCCGGGGACGGTCAGAGGTCGGGGCTGTCTACTGAGATATATATCCACCTTTTAGCTACTTAAACAAAAGACCCACGCAAGGTGGGTCTGCGCGCGACGGGGCTTGCCCAAGGTAGTCAGTGGGGGCCCTTTCCCATCCGGTCGAGGGCCCATGACATCATCTCCCCTACATCACAACTCTGCCCGGTATTTTGGGGAACGGTCGGATCAGGCTAATATCGCGGATACCGGTAATATAGCGTAGCAGCCGTTCAAAGCCAATGCCGAAGCCGCTGGTCGGCTTTAGCCCGCTCTCTGCATAGGTTAGAAAGGGCTCAAAGTCTAACGGGCTTAGCTGGTGTTCCTCGATGCGGCGCCGAATCGTTGCCGGAAGGTATTCACGCTCGCCTCCGGAAATCGCCTCACCAAACCCATCTGGGTAGATCAGATCCATACTTCGGACAATACGGGGATCGGCCGCTTCCCGATAGTAGAAGCCACGGCAGAGTTTCGGATAGTCGGTGATCCAGAAAAAGGTGCCCAGTTCCTCAGAGACCCGGGTCTCCACCTCCTGAGGCAGTTCCTCGCCATACCGAACACTAAGCCCCATGGACAATGCCTTGTGTAGTAATTCGTCATAAGTAAAGCGAGCGAAAGGAATAGTAGGAATAGAGAGGCAGCGGAGCAACCTACCAAGTGGTTCCTGACAGTGCTCCACCACATCCTGGACTGTGCTGGCTATCATCTCTTCAGCTAATGCCATACTCTCCTCGCAGCTAGAACCGGCCTCTTCGAGATCAAGCTGGCAGAACTCAACCAAGTGGCGTCCGCTATTGTCGTTACTGACGGGCTCCAAACGCACATTAGGTGCAAAGGAGTAAATTTTGCCGAAGACCGTGGCCAGTACCTGTTTGTGAAAGACCATGGAACTGGTAACGTAAGCCTTCTGCCCGTAGAGTGATACGGAGACCCTTTCTGCACCGCGCAGTCCCGGGTCAGTTACCGTGGAGATCACGGGCGGCAGGAACTCGACGAAGCCTTGGTTATTCAGGTATTCGCGTAGAGACGACATAACTCGTTGGCTGATACGGAAAATCGTCTGGGCTTGGTCGCTACTGAGAAACTCAAGATACGGAACGCTGGTTGTCATGCTGTTTTCCTCCCTTGTATTCCGGATAACAAAAAACCCTCGCCCCAGCTAAGGGGCGAGGGAAACCTCGCGGTGCCACCCAGATTGGCCAATCGGCCCACTCAGTAAGGTGCGGGACAGCAGCAACTGTCCGATACCTCCCTGCCTTTAACGGTGCAGCTCCGGCCACGTCTACTCATGCCAAGGCACTTTCGGGCAGCACTCCGGAGTGTTTTTCACGGTGGTTATCAGATCGGACTTTCACCATCTCCGACTCGCTGGACTGATTCGCCACCGGTACTTCTCCCCATCATCGCTTTAAGCTATTGAGACTTATTCTACCCGTTCAGCGGTCGGGAATCAAGCTTTACATCAAATTCTGTTGTCGGCCTGTGATATTGTCACCCTGTAAACGGACTGAGAAAATGTCCTCATGAAAGGAGACATTTTCTTGAGTTCTAGAGAGTCAAAAAGAGTCTTTGTCATGGAACGTGTCCTTGGCGCTG
>JBFLWA010000014.1:0-42218 GCA_040758135.1 Bacillota bacterium
CGCCAAGGACACGTTCCATGACAAAGACTCTTTTTGACTCTCTAGAACTCAAGAAAATGTCTCCTTTCATGAGGACATTTTCTCAGTCCGTTTACAGGGTGACAATATCACAGGCCGACAACACAAATGTCGCTAACTCATTGACTAGTTGGGCCTGGCTGGGTATAATGATTAATAATACAGAGAAAGACGATGACTGGGAGGAGTAGGGAGCCTCCGCCGACAGAGAGGGAGATTCGATGGGCTGAAAGGTCTCCCCGGTCTGGAACTCTCGAAGGTCGCCCCCGAGTCGCCGGCCTAAAGTTATTAGGGCCGGACGGTACGCCCCGTTACCGGCGAACGAGAGCCGTTGCCCGCCCCGCGGGTGGCGGAACTGAGGTGGTACCGCGGAAGTAACCCTTTCGTCCTTGGCGACGGAAGGGTTTCTTGTTTTCCGGCCGGAGAACATGTCCAACTCATGAGCCAGAAGGCTCGATAATACGAAAAGGAGCGATGAAGGATGAAGGAGATCACCAGGCGCCCGCTGACAGAGATCCCCAAGGTCTACGATCCGGCCGCCGAGGAGGGCCGCTGGTATGACTTCTGGGAGAAGAAGGGCTTTTTCCGCCCCGAGGTCAACCCGGAGAAGCCGCCCTTCACCATCGTGATCCCACCGCCCAACATCACCGGTAGCCTGCATATGGGGCATGCCCTCAATAACACTCTGCAGGACATCCTGATCCGGCGCCGGCGCATGCAGGGTTATGAGGCGCTGTGGCTGCCCGGGACCGACCACGCCAGTATTGCCACCGAGGTCAAGGTCGAGGAGTGGCTAGCCCAGGAGGGGACCAGCAAGGAGGAGATCGGTCGCGAGGCTTTTCTCCAACGGGCCTGGGAGTGGCGGGAGAAATACGGCAGTACCATTGTGCGGCAGCTGAAGAAGCTCGGCTCCTCCTGTGACTGGAGCCGGGAACGGTTCACCCTCGATGAGGGTTGTTCCCGGGCGGTCATTGAGGTCTTCGTGCGCCTCTTCGAGAAAGGGCTGATCTACCGGGGTGATTACATCACCAACTGGTGTCCCGACTGCCAGACGGTGATCTCCGATATCGAGGTCGAGCACGAGGAGAAGATGGGCCACCTCTGGCACATCAAGTACCCGCTCAAGGACGGCAGCGGTCATGTGACGGTGGCTACCACCCGTCCCGAGAGCATGCTGGGCGATACATCGGTGGCCGTAAACCCGGGCGATGACCGCTACCAGGGTTTCATCGGCAAGACGGTGATTCTGCCCATCGTGGGCCGGGAGATCCCCATTATCGCCGACGAGTATGTGAACCCGGCCTTCGGCACGGGTGCCGTTAAGGTGACTCCGGCTCACGACCCCAACGACTTTGACATGGGCGAGCGGCACAATCTGCCCAAGGTAGTGGTCATCGGTCGCGATGGGCGGATGACTGCCGAGGCCGGGCGCTACCAGGGGATGGACCGCTTTGAGTGCCGACGGGCACTGGTGGAGGACCTGAAGGAACAGGGGTTCCTGCTGGAGATCAAAGACCATACTCACGCCGTGGGCCACTGCTACCGGTGCCAATCGGTGGTCGAGCCGCTGGTCACCACCCAGTGGTTCGTGCGGATGAAGCCCCTGGCCGAGCCAGCCATTGAGGCGGTGAAAAACGGGGAGATCACCTTCGTTCCCGAGCGCTTCACCAAGGTGTACCTGAACTGGATGGAGAACATCCGCGATTGGTGCATCTCCCGCCAGCTCTGGTGGGGTCATCGCATCCCGGCCTGGTACTGTCGGAAGTGTGGCGAGATCACCGTGGCCCGACAGGCTCCGGATGGCTGCGCCATATGTGGCTCTGCCCGGTTGGAGCAGGACCCGGATGTCCTTGACACCTGGTTCTCCTCGGCCCTCTGGCCGTTCTCCACTTTGGGCTGGCCGGAAGAAACGCCAGAACTGGGCTACTTCTTCCCCACCGGTGTCCTGGTCACGGCCTATGACATCATCTTCTTCTGGGTAGCCCGGATGATTTTCTCGTCGCTGGAGTATACAGGGAAGCGGCCCTTTCACACCGTGCTCATCCATGGGCTGGTCCGGGCGGCTGATGGGCGGAAGATGTCCAAGTCGCTGGGGAACGGCATTGACCCGCTAGACATTATCGACCAGTACGGCGCCGACGCGCTACGCTTCAGCCTGGTCACCGGGCTGACCCCCGGTAATGACATGCGCTTCTACATGGAAAAGGTGGAAGGCGCCCGCAACTTCGCTAATAAGCTGTGGAACGCCGCCCGCTTCGTCCTGATGAACTTGGAGGACTTCGACCCCGATACCGGAGGTCCGGATGCAGCCGAACTCTCGCTGGCCGACCGGTGGATTATCTCCCGATATAACCGGGTCATCGGTGAGGTCGATCGCCTGATCGATGGCTACGAGTTGGGTGAGGCCGCCCGCAGCGTCTATGACTTCCTGTGGAACGAGTACTGCGACTGGTATATCGAGTTGGCCAAGCCGAGGTTGTATGGCAAGGAAGATCCGGCTGGCCGCCGGGCGACTCAGGCCACCCTCCACCGGGTGCTCGAGGGGACCCTACGGCTGCTCCACCCGTTCATGCCCTTTGTTACTGAGGCCATCTGGCAGAACCTGCCCCACGCCGGAGCCAGCATTATGGTGGCCCCATGGCCCAGGTCAAGTGAGGGAGAGATCGATGAGAGCGCCGAGCGAGCCATGGCCATTATCATCGAGGCCACCAGAGCCCTGCGCAACCTTCGGGCTGAGTTCGGCGTGGCCCCGGGGAAGCGGGCCGAGGCGACCCTGATCGCCATCGACTCTGAGGCTGAGGCAATCCTCCGGGAGCAGGCCGCCTATATCCAGAGCCTGACCACGGCTGACCTAACTGTCGTGCCGGCCGGCGGTAAACGGCCTGCCCAGACCGTGGCCCAGATTACGTCCAATGCCGAGATTCACCTTTCCCTGAAGGGGCTCATTGACTTGGAGCGGGAGATCGAACGGTTAAACAAGGACTTGCAGCAGACCGAGGCCGAGCTCGAGAAGAGCCAGCGGAAGCTGAGCAATGAGGGCTTTTTGAGCAAGGCTGCGCCGGAAATAGTGGAAAGGGAGCGGGGCAGGGCGACCGAACTGGCGGCGAAAGCCAGGCGGCTCCAGGAACGGCTCGCCCTGTTCGACCAGATGCGCTAAGCGGCGTCGAACGAAGCCCAGCATCCGACAGTATCGGCCAGGATTCTCTGAAGGAAAGTCCAGCTAGAGGCGAGAACCTCCTTCCCGGTATATTGGCGGGGAGGAGGTTCTCTGTCAATGGATGCCATTGGATGGAGCACCCTGGCCGGGCTGGCGCTAATCTTCGTTGTGTTACGGCTTATCCTGCCGTCCAGCCGCTGGACCGGTATCGTCCTGCTGGGGCTGCTCCTGGCCTCAGGGTTGACCGTGTTCATCCAGATCTGTCCGGTTTGGATCCCGTCCGTTGCCCGGCAGGTAGACTGGTTCCCGGTGGCGCTCCTGGTCTGGGCGGGGTCGGGGGTAGCCCTGGTCACCGGATCCGCCCTCTATGCCAGGCGGAGGCGCCTGCGCACGACTGACCTGGCACCCGCCATCGGCCTGGCCTTCCTGGTGGCCACGCTGCTGGCGCCGGTGGCCACCTACTTCCCGGTGGAACTCAGGACAATTGTCCATGCCGGAGAATGGCAGAACATGAGTCAGGTCCTCCCCGAACTACCGGGGCAGATAGTCCTGGCCCGGCTCTTCCGGGTGACCGGGAGGAGCGGGCTGGCTCTGGTGATCACCCGGGGCGATGATGATACCAGCCTCTCCTGGTTCTTCAACCTGAAAAGGAACGAAGAGGGCTGGTCCCTGACCGAAATGCGCTTGGTAAGGGTGGATGGCGAGACAAACTGGGGCGGGCTGACCCTGCCGCCCTACTTCATGGAGGTGGAAGCAAAGTCAGTGGCCAGCGGCACGTAGAATGTGTTATAATGCGGCACAAGAGAATGCTGGGAGGTAAGCTGCCTGGACTACCCGGCCGCACTGGAGTATATTCACAGCCTGAGGCGTTTCGGGCACTTCCCCACTCTGGAACGGGTGCGGGGGCTCTTAGCGCGCCTGGGCGATCCCCATCTGGACACACCGGTTGTTCACGTCGCCGGCACCAATGGCAAGGGGTCGGTAACAGCGCTGGTCGCCTCGGTACTGCAGGCCGCCGGTTACCGGACCGGGCGGTTCATCTCGCCCTATCTGGAGCGGTTCAATGAACGCATCGCCATCAACGGACGGGAAATCAGTGATGAGCAGTTGGTCAGGGTGGCTGCCCAGGCCCGGGCGGTCCTTGAGGATTGGTCACCAACCGAACCACCGGTTGAGTTCGATTTCATCACCGCGCTGGGGTTTTTGCACTTCGCCAGCGAACAGGCCGATATCGCGGTAATCGAGGTGGGAATCGGCGGGAGATATGACTCCACCAATGTTATCGAGACACCGCTGGCCTGTGGTATCACCCGCATTGGCTTGGACCATCAAGCCATTCTGGGCGAGACGATCCCCGAAATTGCGGGCGAGAAGGCTGGGATCATCAAAAGGGGTCGTCCTGTGGTCTATCTGGCTGAGCCGGCTGAGGCCCGTCAGGTGCTGGCGGTAGCCGCTGCGGCGGCCGGGGCACCTTCTATGGTCGTGGGAGAATCGATCCGGGCCCAGCGCATAGCGGCCACGGCCGGTGGTCAGGAGGTGCTGGTTAGTCTGCCCAACGGCAGCCACCACCTGCACCTGCCCCTCATCGGCGACCACCAGATCAGCAATCTGGGGGTGGCTGTGGGGATCATTAACTTCCTGAGGGAACAGGGCTGGGAGATTAGTGAGGCCGCCCTGGAGCGGGGAGTTGCCGCAACGCGGTGGCCGGGCAGATTGGAGGTCGTCGCCGGGGAGCCAACCTTCCTGCTGGATGGCGCACATAATGAAGATGGGCTAGTAGCACTGGCCGGGGCCCTTGAACGGTGGTTCACCGGACGCATTGGCCCGGCGGTGGTCAGCCAGATGGGCGATAAACCCGCCGCGCCGCTGGCGGTGGCCCTCAGGGGCAGAGTGGGGTCAGTAATCGCCACCGCTGCGCCCATCCCACGGGCGCGCCGCGCCACCGAGCTCGCCGCCTCACTGCAGGAGGCGGGTCTCGAGGCGGAAGCAGTAGATGACTGGCGCGAGGCACTGGGCCAGGCGATCGTGCTAGCGAAGCCGGGCGAGATGGTGCTGGCTACCGGGTCTCTGTATCTGGTTGGCGCCGTTCGAGGCTGGCTACGGGAGCAGGGGAGATTCGCCGGGAGGGCATCAGATGCACCTCAGAATGGATGATTTTGGTGACGACTGCATCTGCCCATCGGCGAGGGCGAGGCGGACTTCGCAGCGCTCATGCGTGGCTTTGCGAGCGAGGATATCTACGGTGTTCTCGAGGTTAGAGGCAGTGCCGATGGGATCAGGCGCAGTGTTGAGGTGTTGAAAAGCCTGAGATGACCTCTTGCCGGTTTGTCCCGGGCAGTCGATGTGAGGCGGCCGCTGGTGCACCGATGCACCGGCGCCGCCTCAACACGCTTTCGTCCGGATTGTCCTCTACTCGACAGGGGCAGGAATTCCGGCGAGCTGCGAAGAAAACCTAGCGGAATTTGTCAACAGGATGAGGTGAGACCTGTGCCCAGAAGAACCCGTAGCAGGCGATCGAGAGCGGGACTGATCTTTCTGCTGGTAGCCGTCTTGGCCGTGGCTACCGGTGGTGGTCTTGGCGGGTATCTCATGAAGAGTCTCCTGGGAGACCGTGAGCCGCCAGTGGGAGGCGTTCCCGGCCAGAACCCCGCCACGGGCGGTCAGACTACCCCGCCAACTTCCGGTAACCCTGGGACTCCCGGCACTACCACTCCCGAGAGTCGACAGGAGATCAGCCTTGCTTCACTCACCGTCCACACGGTTCAGGTCGGCCGTTTTAACTCATTGGACAATGCTTCATCGCTGGTGGCCAAGCTGCGCGGCCGTGGTTACCCGGCTGAAATGGTAGGCAGCGTCCCGTATCGCGTCGTGGTGGGGGCATTCACTGATACAGAGACCGCCCGCCAGCTGGCGGCGAAGCTCAAGGCCGATGGCGATGCCGACTACAACCAGGCCTGGGCCACTGAGATCGTGACCACTGGCTGGAAGCTAACCATTAGTGGCCCGGCACTTTATGTTGAAGCTGTGATTAACAGTCTGAAAGCCCTCGACCGGGTGCTGAACGAAGCCCACACTTACCTGGCTCAGGCTGCCACCGGGACGCTGGACCGGACCGCGCTATCCAGCCGCACCAGCCAGTGGCAGACCAGTCTCAACCAGGCCAAGAACCAGTTGATGGCGACGACACCGCCAGCTGCCCTTAAATCCGTTAACGATCAGCTGGTAGACCTGGTGAATCAAGCTGTTGCAACTTTATACGAGTTCTCCGGTCTGGCTCAGAGTAGCGGGAATGATTACTACCTCAAGGCCACCGTCGGTTACCTGCGTCTCTTTAACGGTTTTACGACTGTTGCGAATAGTCTAAAAGCGCAGTTAAACTAGACAGTTATGCCCAATCGGGCATTTCTTTATGTTATAATGGCAACGTTAGTGGCCTATATTTTGCGAAAAGAGGTGACACTGTGAGCAACCATAGCTTCGCTGGGGGTATCCATCCGCCGTATCGGAAGACCACGGCTCAGCAGCCGCTGGAACGTGCAACTGATCCAGCCAAGGTTATCATCCCGTTGCAGCAACACGCGGGTGGTCCCTGCCAGCCGCTGGTCAAGGTCGGCGATCTGGTGAAGGTGGGCCAGAAGATCGGCGAGGCGCAGGGTTTTATCTCCGCGCCGGTACATGCCAGCGTCTCCGGTAAGGTTACGGCTATCGCCCCCCATGACCATCCGGCGGGCGGGAAGGTCATGGCCATTGTCATCGAATCGGACGGCCAGAACGAACTGGCCGAGGAGGTTAAGCCCCGGGGCGATGTGGACTCCTTAAGTGCCGATGCGATCAGACAGATCGTGCGTGAAGCCGGTATCGTGGGTCTGGGCGGCGCCGCCTTCCCGACCCAGGTTAAGCTATCACCCCCGCCGGAGAAGAAGATTGATACTTTCTTACTGAATGGCGCTGAATGCGAACCCTACATCACCTGCGACCATCGACTCATGGTCGAACAGCCTGATGAGGTCGTTTGCGGCTTGCGGGCTCTGATGAAGGCAATCGGCGTCAGCCAGGCGCTCATCTGTGTTGAAGATAACAAGCCCGATGCCGCCCAAGCGCTGCGTGAAGCGGCCAAGGCCTACCCGGGGATCGGGGTCATGGTGCTCCACACCAAGTACCCTCAGGGCTCCGAAAAGCAGATGATTAAGGCGGCTCTGGGGCGCGAAGTCCCCTCGGGCGGCCTGCCTATGGATGTCGGCGTGGTGGTCAGTAATGTCGGGACGGCGGTCGCGGTAGCTCGGGCCATCAAGGAGGGTTTGCCCCTGGTGGAGCGGGCTGTTACTGTCACTGGTTCGGGCATCAAGAACCCCCGCAACCTAGTGGTCAAGGTCGGCACCCCCTTCAGCGACCTGATTGAGCAGTGCGGCGGACTGACCGAGACCACCGCCAAAGTGATTAACGGAGGCCCGATGATGGGCATCGCCCAGCATACGGTGGATGTCCCGGTAGTCAAAGGAACTTCCTGCATTCTGGCGCTGGATGAGAAAGATGTCCGCATCGAACCAGCCGGGGCCTGCATCAAGTGCGCCCGGTGCGCAGATGCCTGCCCGATGCAGCTGGTTCCGCTCTTCCTCCGGACCTATTCTGACAAGGGGATGTGGGCCGAAGCCGAACAGGCCAATGCTATGGACTGTATTGAGTGTGGCAGCTGCTCATATGTATGTCCAGCCCGCCTTCCGCTGGTACATTCGATCCGCCTGGCCAAAATACAGATCCGGGCGCGCAAACAGAAGAAGTAGGGGAGGGGAACCGATATGGAAAACCGTTTGCTGATCGTTTCTTCATCCCCGCACCTCAGAGCACCGGAGAATACTGCCCGGCTGATGGCGGAAGTTCAGATCGCCCTCATCCCGGCTTTTGTGGCTTCCATCATTTTCTTCGGCTTCAAGGCGGTCGGGATCGTCCTGGCCGCAGTGGCCGGCGCGGTGCTCACGGAGTGGGTATGGCAAGTGTTGATGAAAAAGCCGGTGACCATCAGCGATGGGAGCGCCGTTCTCACCGGCATCCTGCTGGCCTTTATTCTGCCGCCATCGGTGCCGCTCTGGATACCGTTTGTCGGCTCGGTATTCGCAATTGCCCTGGTCAAGCAGTTTTTTGGCGGGCTGGGCGCCAATTTCCTCAACCCGGCTCTGGCCGGGCGCGCTTTCCTGCTGGCCTCATGGCCGGCGCTGGTCACCGCCTGGGTAGCGCCATTCGATGGTGTCTCTACCGCTACCCCTTTGGTTTCACTGGTCCCCAAGGCCGGTGAGGTAGCAGCCGCCGTTCCCGGCAAGGTGGAGCTATTCATCGGTAACGTCGCCGGGAGCCTCGGTGAGACCTCGGCCCTGGCTCTCCTGGCTGGAGGCCTATACCTGCTCTGGCGGGGAGTCATTGACTGGCGCATTCCCGCCGGGTTTATCGGCACCGTGGCTGCTTTGACCTGGGTGTTTGGTGGCACTAACGGACCTTTCACCGGCGACCCGGTGGCCCATATTCTGGCTGGCGGCGTCCTCCTGGGGGCCTTTTTCATGGCCACCGACTATGTCACTTCGCCAGTCACCAAGAAGGGCCGCCTAATCATGGGGATCGGCTGCGGCCTAATCACCGTCCTAATCCGGCTCTACGGCGGTTATCCGGAGGGTGTGTGCTACTCCATCCTGCTGATGAATATCGCCACACCACTCATTGACCGCTTCACCATGCCGCGCAAGTTTGGGGAGGTGCGAGCCAGATGAAGAGCGTAATTCGCCTCGGGCTCATCCTGATGCTCTTTACCGCCGCGGCCGCCGGCCTCCTGGCCTTCACCAACGAGGCGACCAAGGGTCGCATCGCTGAACAGGAGAGGGCTGCGCAAGAAGCCGCTCTGACCCTGGCCATGCCCGCTGCTACCAGCTTCGACCCGGCCGATGACCTGCTTGCCTCCTATCGGGAAGCCGGCCAGTTCCCCCGGGTCCAGAGCATCTGGATCGGCCGGGCTAACGGTCAGGCAGTGGGGCTGGTAGTCAAAGTGACTCCGGTGGGTTACGGTGGCCCGGTGATTGCCCTGGTCGGCATCGGCAGTGACGGTCGGTCCACGGGGATGACCATTATCAACGCTGCCCAGGAGACCCCGGGCCTCGGCGCCAACATCCTCCATGAATGGTTCCAGAAGCAGTTTGTCGGCAAGGAGGCCACCCGGGACCTGGTGGTGGTTAAGCGGCCGCCCCAGGCTAATAACGAGGTACAAGCCATTACCGCCGCGACCATTTCCTCCAATGCGGTCACCGATGGCGTCAATGAAGCCTTTGACCTGTGGGCCAGCCTGTGGCCGCGGGTCAGCGAAGGAGAGGTGAGCGGCCAGTGAACCGTCTATGGAACGATCTGACGGCTGGCATCGTCAAGGAGAACCCCGTTTTCCGCCTGGTGCTGGGGCTCTGCCCGACTCTGGCGGTAACTACTGCTCTGATGAACGGGTTTTGGATGGGGATGGCCTCGACCTTCGTGTTGACCATGTCCAATATCATCGTCTCGTTACTCAGGAAGGTAATCCCGGAGAAGATCCGGATTCCGGCCTACATTGTGGTTATTGCTACCTTCGTGACCATTGTCCAAATGGCCATGCATGCCTTCCTTCCTGATATGTACAACATCCTGGGGATCTTCGTTCCCCTTATCGTGGTAAACTGCATCATCTTGGCTCGGGCCGAGAGCTTCGCCGGTAAGAACCCAGTGCTCAACGCCGCGGCCGATGGCATCGGAATGGGCCTGGGTTATACTATCGCGGTTATGCTTATCGGCGGCATCCGCGAGCTGATCGGCACCGCTAACCTGGTCTTCTTCGGGAAGGCTCTCTTCGGAGCCGGACTACCTTTCCCGCCGGCGGTAATCATGATCCTGCCGCCCGGTGCCTTCTTCACCCTGGGCGTTCTACTGGCCATCCTCAACGCGATGCACCAGAGATCCAAGAGCGCCAGCAGTACTGTGCAGTAGAGGAGGTGCGAACCTAAGTGAACTTCGTGGCGATTCTCATTGGCGGCCTACTCATCAACAACTATGTTTTCTCCCGCTTCCTTGGGCTGTGTCCCTTTGTCGGACTCTCCCGCAAGCTGGAGACAGCGACCGGCATGAGTATGGCGGTGGTTTTTGTTATGACCGTGGCCTCGGCCGTCTCCTGGCTGATGCAGCGCTTGATCCTGGATCCGCTGGGCCTGGGTTACCTGCAGACCATCACTTTCATCCTAGTCATCGCCTCCCTGGTGCAGCTGGTGGAGATGGTCGTCCAGAAGCTGAGCCCTACTCTCTATCAGGCGCTCGGCATTTACCTGCCGCTGATCACCACCAACTGTGCGGTGTTGGGCGTAGCTATTCTGAACATCCAGAGCAACTTCACCTTCGCTGAATCGGTCTTCAACGGGTTCGCCAGCGCCCTGGGCTGGAGCCTGGCCATCCTCCTGTTTGCCGGCATCCGGGAGCGCTTGGAGCTGGCCGATGTACCAGAGGCCATGAAGGGATTCCCCACCGCGTTGGTGGGTACAGGCCTGATGTCCCTGGCCTTCTTCGGGTTCCAGGGATTGTTCAAGGATCTGTTCATCAGATAGGAGGTTTAATTGCCGATGTTACCAGCGATTCTGAGTCTCGGTATCAGCGGTCTGGCGTTCGGTGCCCTCCTCGGTTTCGCCGCCATCAAGCTGGCGGTTCCGGTAGATGAGCGGGTCACCGCCATCAAGGATGTACTGCCCGGCGCCAACTGCGGTGCTTGCGGCCTGCCCGGCTGCGGCAACCTGGCCGAAGCTATTGTCGCCGGCAAGGCGGCAGTTGATGCCTGTCCGGTGGGTGGGTCAGGTACCGCCGCCAAGATTGGCGAGATCATGGGCGTAAAGGCGGATGAGCGAGAGGCCAACGTAGCCGTCGTCCTCTGCCAGGGCAGCTGCGATAAAGTGGCTGACCGCTTCCGCTACGACGGCCCGCGCGACTGCGCCTCCGCTACTCTGCTCCAGGGCGGTGGGCAGAAAGCCTGTACCTACGGATGCCTGGGCTTCGGCACCTGCGCGGCCAGCTGTCCCTTTGACGCCATAGTCATGGGCGATGATCGCCTGCCCCACATCGACCTGGAGAAGTGCACCGGCTGCGGCCAGTGTGTGGCTGCCTGTCCCAAGAACATCATTATCCTGGCTCCTGTCTCCAAACAGGTCTACATCCGCTGTCGCAACCACGACCGGGGCCCAGTGGTACGCAAGGTTTGCCCAGTGGGGTGCATCGCCTGTGGCCTCTGCGTCAAAAACTGTCCCAAACAGGCCATCAGTCTGGACAACAACCTGGCAGTCATCGACTATGGCAAGTGCACCAACTGTGAGACCTGTGTAGGCAAGTGCCCGACCAAGGCTATTGCCTCATCAGTGCGCCACGCCGAGCAGCAGACCGCCTAGCAGGCACCCGAACGCAAACGCAACGAAGAGGCCCCTTCATCCGGGGGCCTCTTCACTATCATTGGGCTGGCTGATTTCAGCTGGCTGCTGACGTGAGCTCACTGAGGAGTTGATCGATCTCGGCTGCAGTACGGAGGCCATCTGCCCGCCGGGCAATGGTTCCATCCACAATTGTGGCCAGCGATGGGGCGGAATTCAGGCCCAGGCGCTGGGCGAGACGGGCATTCTTGTAGAAATCGACCCGTATCAGTCGGATGGCGCTGCCATACGGCTCCAGGCGATTCTCAAGCACGCCCATGAACTCACGGCACTCAGCGCTGGTCGGATCCCAGCAGTAGACCAGACCCGGTCGGTCACTCTGGAGCACCTCTTTGTGCAGGAACTCGTTATCAGCCAGGTAACGCTCGGCCATGAATCCGGCGATGGCGCCATCGCCGACCGCGGTGGATACCTGACGCAGGGTCTTGGCCCGGACATCGCCGCAGGCTAGGACTCCTGGGATATTGGTCTCCATATCCTCGTTGGTGATGATATACCCGCGCTCGTTGAGGTTCATGATGCCCTTGAACAGCTGAGTCTGGGGCAGGTACCCGATGAAGAGGAAGCAGCCATCGACCGGGACGGGCAAGCGTTCACCGGTTCTGACGTCTTTCAGTACCACCGTGTGCAGCCGGTCATCACCAACGAACTCATCCACCATGGTATTCCAGATGAACTCGAGCTTGGGGTTTTTGAACGCTTGTTGCTGGGCCACCTTATTGGCATCAACGATACCGACATCGTGGATGACTGAGATCCTGACCTTGCGGGCGAACTTGGTGAGGAACATGGCTTCCTCAATGGCGGCATCGCCGCTGCCGATAACCATGACCTCCTTATCGGTGTAGAAGGCGGCATCGCAGGTGGCGCAGAACGAGATTCCCTTGTCGAACAGGAAGTTATCCTCGCCTTTGGCCCCGGTCAGGCGGGGCTTCCCTCCGGTGGCCACTACCACGACCGGTGCCTCGTAGACCACCCGGAAGGTCTCGACTCGCTTCGTCTCTCCCAAGAGATCCACCGCGGTGACCTGAGCCAGCTTGATCTTGACTCCAAAGCGCTTGGCCTGCCGCTCGAAGAGTCGCATGAGTCCGGTACCAGTCTCGCCTTCGGGGAAACCAGGGTAGTTCTCGATCTCATTGGTGTAGGTAGCTAGGCCACCACACAACTGCTGTTCCAGAAGGATGGTGTTGAGCCGTGCCCGGCCGGCATAGATGGCCGCGGTTAGTCCCGCTGCACCACCGCCAATGATGATTACATCATACTGTTCAGCTTTCTTGTCCATTGTAGACCTCCAGAGTAATCTTCAACCTCGCTGATGCGCCGGGTTGAGGGAACCGGTCCAGCGCCTTGCCTACAGAGGGCAAGACTAGAGGAGATACTTAGCCAGGATCTTACTGCCGAGGTAGGCCCCGACGAAGATGAAGACAAGATAGACCCAGCCGTGTAGTGACATAGAAGCAATTCCGCTGAAGAAGGCGCCGATGTTACAGCCGAAAGCGATTCTGGCTCCATAGCCCATTAGCAGACCGCCGACGGCTCCGGCTAGGGCTTGCCGGACCGATTTGATCTTTTTGATCCGGAACTGCGAAGCCAATAGGGTGGCGATGAGGGCGCCGGCGATGATCCCCACATCCAGGAGAGAACCGCCGTCTTGCACAAAACCGGCCTTCAGAGCCGAAAGGTTCTTGGCGTTGTCGGCGTAGTAGGCCCAGCTCTCGGGAGTTCCACCCAGCCGCTGCCAGACCCAGGCACCCCAGTGCGCGAAGGCCGAGGTGATTCCCCAGGGGCTTTTGAACTGAGCGAAATGAATTACGTTCAGGAAGGCCAGGATGATCGCGCCCAACCAGTAGGGCATGGGATCCTTCAATACCGCCTTCCAAAAGGCCGATGTCTGCTCTTTTAGCTGACTCATGGTCTGTGCTCCTTTCACACCAGGAGTGCCTTAGTTGGTCTTCTCGATGATGATCTCCCAGTGGCCCTCCTCGATCTCCTCGAGTTCGACATTATGCCCCATCTTGCGGGCCCACTCTGGGACATTTTTCATGGCGCAACTGTGGTCGATCTCGACGATGAGGATATCCCCCACCTTAAGTTCCTTCATCTTCTTCTCGGCTCGCAGGAGGGGTACGGGACAGGCCTCGCCCATTGCATCCAATCTGAATTCAGCCATCTGTCAATCTCCTCTCTAGTTGTGGTTTTGGTTAGAGCTTGCGGTACTCCCAGCGCAGAGCCAGGAGGTAAAGGAGTCCCAGCAGGACCAGTTGCCCGAAGAAGGCCAGAGGATAACCGAGAACCTGGGGTAGGAACACGTTGGGAGAGGACGCAATGAAGTGCGTCTCCCACCACCCGAAATGGAAGGCACCCAAGAGTGAGCCGGCCACGAAGAAGATGATAACCAGCCACTGGAGAAGGAACCCTTCGCCCATCCGCATCAGGGTGCCGGAGGCGCACCCGCCGGCAATGACCATCCCGATGCCGAACATGGTCGCCCCAACTGCCGTATGGATCCCCACCGGGTTGATATTACCAGGGACCGTTTGGCCGGCGAGATAGGGGCCGATCTGAAGAGCCGAAAACCCGATGGTAGCCAGGATAAAGGCAATGATAACTGCCCTGGTGATAGAGGTGCTACCGGTGAGAACCGGATCGCGCAGGGAGGCGGTGAAGCAGAAACGGGAGCGCTGCAATACAAAGCCGAAGGCGATACCGAAGAGCCACTTAATGGCCAGAGGAGCCTTGATTCCGCCCAAGAGTATGCCGATCACGGCACAAGCGGCAATCACGGCAAGCCCGTAACCAACCTGATTGCGCTTCTGCCGAGTCGGCCGTGTCCGGGGCTGTGTCCTCAGAGTTGTCTGGCTGGACGACACTGATCTTGTCACCTCCGTAGTTTTGGGGCAAGATGGTTACAGCAAGCGACAGTGGAGTGGGCATGGCTGTGGTAGTAATCACCCCCAATTGCAGTTGTTGCGATTATTATCCCTTTCACAAACCCTACTTTAGCAGTACATATAGTGATTGTCCAATTAGCGTTTGTAATGCTAAAATAAGATTAGCTTATGGCTTTAAGGGATGGGGGGAAAAGATGAACCTGCAGCATTTGCGGACTTTTGCCCAGGTGGTCCGGTCGGGCACCCTGTCGGAGGCGTCACGTGTCCTGCATATCACCCAGCCGGCAATAAGTCAGCAGATAAGGGCATTGGAGAACCATTTCAACGCCCAACTACTGGAGCGGTCCAGCCGGGGAGTTGAGGTTACCCAGGCGGGGCAGACCGTTTTCGCCTATGCCAACCGGCTACTAGAGTTGACTGAAATAATGGAACGGGAGATAATGGAGCTCCGGTCGGCTACCGGCGGCGAGTTGACCGTCGGCGCTACCTCGACAGTGGGCGGTTATGCCGTCCCCTGCAGCATTTGTATCTTCAAGGAGCGGCACCCCGAGGCGAGCTTTCGGTTGAGAGTCGGCAATTTCCAGACGGTGCGCTCTTGGCTGAGGGATAGCCAGGTAGATGTGGCTCTCGTTGAAGGCGAAGAGCTATCAGGCCCCTTCGTGCGCCGGGTGATTGCCAGTGACGAACTGGTACTGGTCTGCCCTACTGAAGGCGATTTCTTCGGGGGACAGAGTCGGATCACCATAAGCCAGCTGCAAGCGGTCCCTTTTATCATTCGTGAAATGGAGTCTGGTACCCGGGCGGTTATCCAGCGCACGCTCGAGGCTGCCGGGGTACGCCTTAAGGATCTCAACATTATCTTGGAACTGGACCATGTAGACTCCATCAAGGCTGCGGTGGAGGCAGGGAGGGGGGTCTCCATCATCTCACCGATGGCCATCAGGAAGGAACTCAGGACCGGTACACTCCGGTCCGTCCAGGTAGAGGGCATCACTTTTCGTCAGCGGATCATGCTGGCCTGGCAACGGGATCGCGTCCAGACCTCGTTGGAGAAGACATTTGTTAGTTTTCTGAGGTCACCGCACAGGGGGTTCTGCTAATGGCTGAGCACCTAATTGATGCCTTGGGCGAGATGTGTCCCATCCCCAACATGATGCTCAGGGAGAAGCTCAAGGAGGTTGCGGTCGGCGATATCGTCATCTTGGAGACCGACCACTTCTGCGCCAAGCAAATCCTCGAGACAGAGATGCGGCGGATGGGACATCGCGTTACCGCCAAGCAGGTGATGCCTGGGGTCTGGCAGGTTGCCGTTAGAAAGGTGCGCTAACTCATGATCAGACAACATCGTCGGTGGATGGTCTTCCTGCTGGCGGCCATAGGGGGGTGGCTCTTTGAGCGAGCTGGTCCCGGACTGGCCTGGCACTGGCTGTTTGGCCTCGCGTTCGGCGGAGTCCTTGTCCGGTCGGGGGTCTGTTTTGTGGCGGCAGTCCGCGATCCGGTTCTCACTGGAGGAACGACCTACACCCGGGCGATTTTGGCCGCCCTGGCCCTCTCCACCGTGGGATTTACTGTGGTTACCCTGATCACTGGCCAGACCGGAACGGTGAGACCTTTTGGCTGGGGAACGGTCATCGGAGGTCTCATTTTCGGAATCGGTATGGTTTTGGCGGGAGGCTGTGTTTCCGGCACCATCATGCGCATGGGCGATGGGTTTGCCATGCAGTGGGTTGGGTTTTCAGGGATTTTCAGCGGGCTGATGCTGGGCACTAGGCTGAGCGGTAGCCCCTGGTTGAACCGAAGCCTGGGAGCGGGCAAGGTGTTTCTTCCCTCAGTTCTGGGCTGGCCGGCATCTCTTGCTCTCCAATTTGTCCTCCTGTTGGGGCTTTGGTTCTTGGCGGTGTGGCAGGAGACCCGTCGGTTCGGACTCCGCAGGGCGACGGACGGTCAAGACGGGCTGGCAGAGGACAATGGCGAAGATTGCGCCTGGCCTGTGTTAAACCGCCTCGACGATTGGCTCCGCAGGCCGCTGGGCGGCGCTCTCCTCCTGGCCGGCCTGAATATCGGCTATTTCGCGGTGACTGGACGGCCGTGGGGGATCATCACCGAAATGAGCTACTGGGCCAGCGAAGCCTGGCGATGGCTGGGGCATTTGCCCGGAGGATCGGCCTACCTGGGCGATCAGGCGTGGCAGCTGCAGGGGCCGGGGCTCCTGACCCGCCCGGGCACTATCTTCAATATCGGGATCCTGATCGGCGCCTTTGCCATCTCCTATGCCTCGGCTCAGTGGCGCTGGCGGCCGATGCGCCATCACCGCCAGATCGCGGCCGCCTGGGTCGGGGGTCTGCTAGTAGGATTGGGATCCCGATTAGCCGTCGGGTGTAATATTGGTAACCTGTTCAGCGGCCTCCCTTCCCTGTCGCTACACAGTTGGCTCTTCCTTCCTTCCCTTGTGGTCGGAGGGGTATTGGGCGTCCGGATTGCCAGTCGCTTGCTCTTTCGACCAGTATTACGATTATCGTCCGAAAGGGCCAAGAGATAGCTAGAATGTGGAAATGATTGACAGGGCGCGGGTGATGATATAGCCTAGAAGTGCGGCAAGAGGATTCATCGGTCAGACGGAAGAAATACTAAGACCAGTTTCGGAAAGGAGTGGGCAACTTGCGCCATCGGCAGCGGTCCACACTGGTTCTGCTGGTTCTTCTCACCATTCTGGGCTGGCTCGGGAGTTACCTTGGCGAAATGGTCGAGAGCAGTCTCCCCTTCTTCGGGCAGCGACTAACTTTCGGTCTGCACCCTACCACCGTTGATCTGGGCTTCCTGGCGCTGTCTTTCGGGCTGGTCTTCGCCATTAACCCCATGGGCATGGTCGGCCTCCTATTGGCCATCCTGATCTGGACCAGAATCTGATGCCCTCACTGATCTTGGCCTCAGCCTCGCCCCGCCGACGGGAGCTCCTGACTCAGATCGGTCTGGAGTTTACGATCTACCCGGCCGAGGTCGATGAGGGTCGTCAATCCGAAGAGGCCCCAGCCGATTTTGTCCGCCGCCTGGCGCTAGCTAAGGCGCGCGCTGTCGCGGCCGGGCTGACCAACGGGGTGGTTCTGGGAGCCGATACCATCGTGGTAGTGGGCGAAACCATCCTCGGTAAACCAGCCAACCCTGCCGATGCCTTTCGCATGCTGGAACTGCTGTCGGGGATCACACACCGGGTGATCACCGGGGTGGCCGCGGTGGATGCTGCCTCCGGGCGCGAAGAAGCACTGGCCGAGGTTACCGCGGTGACCATGCGGCTCATTTCCCCGCGTGAAATGGGTGCCTATGTGGCCACCGGCGAGCCGATGGACAAAGCCGGAGCTTATGCCATCCAGGGGCGGGCCGGCGCGTTTGTCACCGGGATTGAAGGGTGCTACTCCAATGTAGTGGGACTGCCCCTGGCCCGCACGACCGAACTTCTCGCCCAGTTCGGCATCGACCCCTGGTAGTATCGGCTGTCGACTCATCAGTAAGGAGCAACAAATGGCAGAGCGACTTCGTGTGAAGGATCTGCCCGTTGATGACCGGCCCCGGGAACGCCTGATCCATCATGGTCCCCGGGTCCTGACCACCTCAGAGCTGCTGGCCCTTCTCCTCGGGGCCGGCACCCGGGGCGAATCGGCCCTGGATATGGGAGAGCGGATTCTCGGCACCTTCGGTGGTTTACCGGGGCTGGCCCGCACCGCTGCGGCCGAACTGGCTGCCCAGCACGGGATGGGCCTTAGCAAGGCCTGCCGCCTGGTGGCCGCCATTGAACTGGGCCGGCGACTGGTCCGGGAGCAGCAATCCAAGACTCGCATCCGCTCGCCCGAGGATGCCCGGGACCTTCTCATGGAAGAGATGCGGTATCTGGACAAGGAGCATTTCCAGGTGGTCCTCCTGGATACCAAGAACCAGGTCCTCGGAGTTCAGCTGGTCTCCATTGGCGGACTGGCCTCCTCTATCGTCCACCCCCGAGAGGTGTTCAAGGAGGCTATCCGACGCAGTGCGGCCGCGATTATCCTCTCCCACAACCACCCCAGTGGCGATCCGACGCCAAGCCAAGATGATATCGATGTTACCCGGAGACTGCGGGAAGCTGGGAAGCTGTTGGGGATCGAGGTTTTGGACCACATCATTATTGGCGATAATAGGTATATGAGTTTGCGGGAAAAAGGCTTGTAACAAAGGACGCGTCACCGTTCGCGCCGCGAAGGGATGGATACTCATGGGTTTCATTACTGACTACTTCTCCCGGGACATGGGGATTGACCTGGGAACCGCTAATACACTGGTCTATGTTAAAGGTCGTGGGATCGTCCTTCAGGAACCATCAGTCGTAGCTCTACAGCGGGAGACTGGGCAAATCCTGGCTGTGGGTGATGAGGCCAAGCGGATGCTGGGCCGCACCCCCGGAAACATCCTGGCCATCCGCCCGATGAAGGACGGGGTCATTGCTGACTTTGATGTAACCCAAACCATGCTCAAATACTTCATCGGTAAAGCTATGGCCCGACGGGGCATCCTCCGCCCCCGCGTTGTCATTTGCGTTCCCACCGGTGTTACCGAGGTAGAGAAGCGGGCCGTCAAGGATGCCACCCTCCAGGCGGGAGCCAGAGAGGCCCACATCATTGAGGAACCGATGGCCGCGGCCATTGGCTCCGGCCTGCCGGTGCAGGAACCGACCGGCAGTATGGTGGTGGATATTGGAGGCGGCACCACCGAGGTGGCCGTTATCTCCCTGGGAGGTATCGTTACCGCCCGCTCTGTCCGGGTGGCCGGTGATGAAATGGATGAGGCCATTGTCAACCATATCAAGCGAAACTACAACCTGCTCATCGGTCCCCGCACCGCGGAAGAAATCAAGGTTAAGATCGGTTCTGCCTTCCCACTGGAGAAGGAAGAGACCATGGAGGTCAGGGGAAGGGACCAGGTGTCTGGCTTGCCCAAGACTCTCAAAATCACCTCCACCGAAATCCAGGAGGCTCTGGCCGAGCCGGTTAACGCTATTCTCGAAGCAGTCAAGGTCACCCTGGAGCGCACCCCGCCCGAACTGGCCGCCGACATTATGGATCGGGGTATTATGCTGACCGGAGGTGGTTCTCTGCTGCGCGGCTTTGACCGGCGCCTGTCGGAGATGACGGATATGCCGGTCCACCTGGCCGAGGAACCATTGCTCTGTGTTGTGATGGGAGCAGGTAAAGTCCTCGATGAAATAGAAACCTTAAAAAGGGTCTCTATCGATTCCCGAAAATAGCGTCGAGGGCGTGGTCTGACTGGCGCCAATGATACGGGCTAAACAGCTACTCATTGCTACCACCGCCATCATCCTGGTAGTATCGCTAATGAGCGTGACTACTCGGGAGCGCGGCTATGTCACCCTAATCGAGGAGAAGCTTATCCAAGCCCTTGCTCCGCTGGAGCGAGGGCTCGGTGTCATTGCTGAATGGATCAGGGCACGCATAGAATCGGTCCTGGAACTCGGCCGACTTCGGGTCGAGAATGCCTTGTTGCGCGACGAGAACGAGCATCTGCGGGCACTCCTCATCGAGTACCAGGAGATGAAAGCCGAGAACCAGCGCCTGAGGGAACTGGTCAATTTCGCCCCGACCCGCCCGGAGAGCGCCATCGCTGCCCAGGTCATCGGACGGAATCCCGATAACTGGTTTGGGTATGTAGAGGTAAACAAGGGTTCATCTCACGGTGTCGCCCCGAATATGGCGGTGGTCAGTCCGGCCGGCCTGGTCGGGCGGGTGACTAAGGTGACTGATAGCACGGCCACGATCATGCTCCTGCTCGACCCGGAGAGTGGCGTTGGCGGACTTGTGCAGCGCAGTCGGGATACTGGGATTGTGCTGGGCGGAGTTACTGCCCGGGGGACCCTGACGATGAACCTGTTCTCCCGGGAGGCTGATGTCCGCTACGGGGATGTCATCGTCTCCTCGGGACTGGGGCGCCTCTTCCCGCCAGGGTTGATCATCGGTGAAGTAGTCTCGGTTGACCGCAACCGATACAGCCTCTATGTTATTGCTGAAGTGAAGCCGGCCGTCAACTTTGGGCGCCTGGCCGAGGTGCTCATTCTCTCTACCGCGGCCGAACTACTCCCCCGGAGTACCGGTAGCGGAGGCACGACCCCGTGAAAACCTGGATCGTTGCCGGTCTGCTACTCTTCACCTTCCTTCTCCAGCTATCCATCACCCCCTTCCTCTCTCTGGGGGGTGTAAAGCCCGACCTGGTGGTCCTTTTGGTGACCGTTCTGGGTGTCGTATTCGGCTCCAGTTTCGGTCTGGGCGCTGGGATCGTTTCGGGCCTGGTGGCTGACATCTTTTTCGGCCGCTACATTGGCATCCATGCCTTGAGCCTGGGCATCCTCGGTTACCTGGCCGGGCTGGCCGAGCACCAGGTATACCGCGAGCAGTCACTGGTGCAGGTGACCACAGCGATGGTGGCTACCGCCTTCCACCAGTTGGTCTTCATGATTCTTCTGATTGCCGTCGGCCCCCGGTTACCATTGGGGGCAGCCATCGGTCGTACTATCATCCCCGTCGCTCTCTACAATGGAGTACTGGGGCCCTTCGTCTTCCGGGCTATCTTCCGGCTCCAGCAATGGAGCCAGAAGCGAACTGAGCGAGCCAGCTAACCTGGAGGTGATTCCTTGGAGAGCCGCGAGCTGGAACGCCGTGTGCATATCTTTATCATTATTGTGGTTGCCATCGTCTCCATCCTGGCTCTACGCATAGCGTACCTCCAGATTATCCGGGGTGCCTACTTCGAGCGAAAGGCCGAGGTTAACCGCATGCGCGTCCTTCCCATCGCAGCTCCCCGAGGACTCATCTACGATCGTACCGCCACCGAGGAGAACCTGCTGGTAACCAACCGTCCGGCCTTCGCCGTCTCGCTGGTGCCGGCCGATGAACCTCCTAGTAATGAAGTGCTCAACAGACTAGCCGCCGTCCTGGGGATGAACCGGTTGACTCTGGATCAGATCATCGCCGAACGGCGGGGGCGCTCCTTTGAATCGATTCGGGTTGCCCTCGACATCTCGCCCGAGGTCCATACCCGTCTGATGGAGATGAGGAATGAACTCCCTGGGGTGGTGGTGGAGGTACAGCCGGTGCGGGAGTATCCCTTCGGCAGCCTGGCTGCCCATGTTCTGGGCTATGTGCGGGAGATCAGTCGCGAGCAGCTGGCCAGTCTGGAGCGCCAGGGCAGCACCGAGTACCGCCCGGGCGATATCTACGGCCAGATGGGACTGGAGAACTCCTTTGACCGGGTGATCAAAGGCAAGAACGGCGGCAAGCAGCTGGAGGTCGACCATCTGGGCCGCCTTATCAGCGTCCTGGGGGAGGAAGATCCGGTTCCCGGGAACTCACTGGTACTGACCCTGGACCGCCGCCTGCAGCAGGTCGCCGAGAAAGCGCTCCGCGATTCCATGCTGCGGCTGCGCAGCGGGCACTTCGGTAAGGTCTACCCTAATGCCAACACCGGAGCGGTCATTGTCCAGAACGTCAAGACCGGCGAGATTCTGGCCATGGCCTCGGTGCCCGACTTCGACCCTAACATCTTCACCGGAATCCTGCCTTTTGAGACCTATCAGAAGCTGGTGACCGATCCCTTAAAGCCCTTCCAGAACCGGGCGCTGGCCAGCGCTTATCCGCCTGGCTCCATCTTCAAAATGCTCACGGCAGCCGCTGCTCTCCAAGAGGGGCTGGTTACGCCGCAGGAGACCTTCTACGACAGTGGAGTCTACTGGGTAATCCCCAAGACCTGCTGGAAGAAGGACGGCCACGGCACAGTGAATCTCGTTCAGGGGATTCAGGTCTCGTGCAATATAGTCTTTTACGAACTAGGACGGCGCCTGGGCCCCGACAAACTGGCGGAATACGCGGCGGCCTTTGGCTTCGGGAAGCCCACCGGCATTGAGCTGGCCGGCGAGCGGGCCGGGATTCTCCCCTCTACCATCTGGAAGAAGGAAGCCTTCCGACAAGGACTGGTGCGTGAACCACAGTGGTGGCCCGCCGAAACCCTTGATATGGCTATCGGCCAGGGTTTTGACACATTCACCCCCATCCAGCTGGTCAATTATATCTCGGCCCTGGCTAACGGCGGCAAGGTGATGTGGCCCCACCTGGTGAAAGAGATCCGTTCTCCTGAAGGCCAGACGCTCCAGACCTTCGAGCCACGGGTTGTCTCAGAGGTCCCGGTCGCGGCCGAACACCTGAATACCGTCCGTCAGGGAATGCTGGCCGTGGCCGAGGGTGGTACCGCCTCCTGGGTGTTCCGGAACTATCCTATCAAGGTGGGGGGCAAGACCGGCACTGCCGAGACCGCCCGCGGCGATAATCACGGCTGGTTTGCTGCTTTTGCGCCCTTCGATGATCCGGAGATCGCCATCATTGTCCTGGTAGAACAGGGTGGTAGCGGCAGTTCGGCCGGGGCGCCGGTGGCCCGGGATATATTGGACGCTTACTTCAACATCAATCAACAGCAACTCCCTGCCCTGGCCGTCGGGGGAGAGTGAACCAAGAACTGCTCTAATCTGTCGAGGCGACACGGAATATGGGGGGCGAAAGTCCCCCTTTTTACGCAGGATAAGCCCAGTTTTACCTCGAAGAAAACCTCAGAATAGGAACAAGATGGGTGAATAAGCGGACGCGCCTAACGGCTGACCAGGGAGGACTAGGAGATGAAGCTCAATCACGGCTTGGCTCCGGCAGCCGGACAGGTTCCCGTCGGTGACGGCGAATCGGCCTGGCGCCAGGGGACCAGCCAGAGAGTACTCTTAATCAGGCGCACCGTCCGGTCCGGACAGCGCATTGTCTTCCCGGGAGATCTGGTGGTGTTGGGTGATGTTAACCCCGGAGCCGAGTTAATCGCTGGTGGCGATGTCCTGGTCCTCGGCTTGCTGCGGGGAGTGGCTCACGCCGGTGCCGAGGGCAGCGAGGAGGCCGTGGTGGCTGCCTTTCGGCTTCGGCCGACACAGCTCCGCATCGGGTCACTGGTCTCCCGACCACCCGATACCGGCCCCGGCGCCCCTGATCTCCCCGAAGTGGCGCGGGTGGTTGACGGCATTATCGTCATTGAAGCCCTCGAGCGCTCTATCTTCCGAACCTGAAGTCCAAGGGAGGATCACCGATGGGCGAAGCAATTGTCATTACCTCTGGCAAGGGCGGAGTCGGCAAGACTACGACCACTGCCAATATCGGTACGAGCCTGGCCATGATGGGCAAACGTGTGGCTATGATTGACGCCGATATTGGTCTGCGTAATCTGGATGTCATCATGGGGCTGGAGAACCGCATTGTGTACGATATCGTTGATGTAGTCGAGGGTTATTGCCAGCTACGCCAGGCATTAATCAAGGACAAACGCTTCGACAACCTGTACTTGCTGCCGGCGGCCCAGACTAAGGACAAGTCGGCCGTCACACCCAAGCAGATGCGGGCCCTGGTGGAAGAACTCAAGAATGATCATGAGTTCGTTATCATCGACTGCCCGGCAGGGATCGAGCAGGGCTTCCGCAACGCCATAGCCGGCGCCGATCGGGCGGTGATCGTCTGTACTCCGGAGGTAGCGGCGGTCAGAGATGCCGACCGGATCATTGGTCTTCTGGAAGCCGCTAGCCTGCGGCATCCCCAGCTCATCGTCAACCGGGTTAAGCCGTCCATGGTGCGGCGGGGCGACATGATGCAGGTTAACGATATCCTCGATATCTTGGCTATCGACCTCGTAGGCGTGATCCCCGATGATGAGCAGATTATTGTCTCCTCCAACAAGGGCGACCCAGCCGTGATGATACAGGGCTCCCGGGCTGGACAAGCCTACCGTAATATCGCCCGGCGCCTGGCTGGTGAGAATGTTCCTTTTTTGGACCTGGAGGCTCCCGCCGGTTTCTTCTCAAGGTTGTTCAAATTCGGCGGGAACTGAAGGGAGGAGAGGGTGAATTGTTCTCTTGGTTCCGCCGAAAGCGGGCTGATGCTGGCTTTGGCAGCCGTGAGCAGGCCAAGAAGCGCCTGGCAATTGTACTGGTGCATGACCGGGCTGAAATCGCCGGCGATCTGGTGACCCTCTTGAGGGAACGATTGCGGGGAGTCCTGGAGGAGTTCGTGGAACTGGCCGATGAGCTCAAGGTTGAGATGAACACGGCCGAGGGAGCTGCTATCCTGACCTGTGCTGCCCGCATTAAGCAGCTTAGACGAAGGAGCAGTTTGGAGATGGTGGGCTGACTGTGAGACCAACACCACTCATGATATAATAACAGAGTGGTGTTTTGCTTTATGTCATCTTATGCGGGGGAAGGGAGGGAGCCTGTTGCTCGAACGCCGATTGCTCAAGAATATAGATTTCAGTCTATTACTAGGTGTTCTCTTGGTGAATGCCATCAGTCTAGTTTTCATTGGAAGCGCCACCCGACACACGCCCATCGGCGGCGACCCCCTGTATTATGTTAAGAAACAGCTGGTCTGGCAGGCGGTAGGGCTGGTTATGATGGTATTGACGATGTCCATTGACTACTCGCTGCTCTCCCGCCTGGCCCGTATTATCTACGCCGGCAATTTGGGGCTGTTGGCTGCGGTCCTGATGGCTGGGCGCAGCGCCCTAGGCGCGCAACGCTGGATCGCCATTGGCCCTTTCGAGCTGCAACCCAGCGAATTTGCCAAGATAGCCCTCATTATCTCGCTCGCGGCGTATCTCGCCGGGCGGGAGCGACCTATCAAGCGCCCGTTGGACTACGCCGGTGCTTTCATTCACATCGTATTCCCTCTCGCCTTGGTCATGCGCCAGCCCGACTTAGGGACTAGCCTGGTCTTCCTGGCTATCCTCTTCGGCATGCTGCTGATTTACGGGGCGCCCTTGTGCCAGTTAGCCATTATGGTCGTGGGAGGCCTGTCGGTAGCCATCGGTGCGGTGATGGCGCACCTGAAGTTCGGGCTGCCCTTGCCGCTAAAAGGGTACCAGCTAAACCGGCTTATTGTCTTCGCCAACCCGAATATTGACCCATTGGGCATTGGCTATCATATTATCCAATCGATGATTGCCATCGGTTCCGGACGCTTTTTTGGCAGAGGTATCTTCGCCGGTACCCAAAACAAGCTGAACTTTCTGCCTGAGCAACATACCGACTTCATCTTCTCGGTTATCGGCGAGGAGAGCGGGTACATCGGAGCCCTGTTAGTGCTGGGCCTGTACCTTCTTATCCTCTACCGCGGGCTGAAGATTACCCTGGAGGCTAAAGACCGCTTTGGCAGCCTGGTGGCGGCTGGCGTCGTGTCGATGTGGACCTTTCACATCCTGGTCAATGTTGGGATGACTACCGGCATCATGCCTGTTACTGGTATTCCCCTCCCCTTTATGAGCTATGGCGGAAGTGCCCTCATCGCCAATATGATAGCTCTGGGTCTTCTCCTGAACATCCACATGCGGCGACACAAGATCCTGTTTTAGAGCGACGAGGAGACGAGGGGGCATAATCCCCTCTGCGGCGGAGGGTGCGTCACGAGGAACCGCGCGTCAGACTGGCGATGATGAGCCAGACAGCAACCATTCCAGTCAGGACCAGTAGGACCGGGACCTGAAATTCATTGAGCTGGACGACAAACCCCAGCCAGCGATGGACTCCCCACAGGTGCCGGAAGTGCCTGAGCCCGATCAGGATGCCCGCCAGCAGAGCAAAAGCGGCGGCCAGCGGCCAGCGCCTGGCCGGGCAGGTTACAGCCCCGACGGCCGCGATACTCAGGCCGACGGCCAGGCCGTACCTGATGAAAGCGACCTGTGGCCCGATTTGCAGGGGCAGGTGGCTGAAGACGACGGCCAGTGGGAGAGCGATGAGGCCCGATGCGGCCAGGCGTCGGACGGTCATGGGCGGTCCCCGAAGCTGATCCCGATGGCTCGGGCCGTAGCTACCAATTCACCACTGGTATCGACAGCACGCATGGCAGCCACCGCCTGGGCCAAAGGCACTGCTACCACCGTCTCGCCCCGCAGGCTGACCATGACATCATGCTGGCCAGCGATGGCCAGTCGGCCGGCCGCCACACCGAAGCGGGTGGCCAGGATCCGGTCATAGGGGGTTGGCGACCCTCCGCGCTGGACATGTCCCAGCACCGTGACCCTGGTTTCAATGCCGGTGAGCTCTTCGATATGCCGCCCGACGACATGGCCGATGCCCCCCAGCCTTATGGGGTCGCCACTGCCAGGGATGCGCTCCCTGACGACCCGCTCGCCATCGGGTGTGAGCGCTCCCTCAGCCACCACCACTGTACTGAAGTTGCGTAGCTGGTGGCGGGCCTTCAGCTTCTCTACCACCGCCTCGTAACTCCAGGCGATCTCGGGGATGAGGATCACATCAGACCCACCGGCGATTCCGGCGTAGAGGGCGATCCATCCGGCATAGCGACCCATGACCTCCAGAACCATCACCCGGTGGTGCGATTCGGCAGTGGTATGCAGCCGGTCCAGGGCATCGGTGGCAGTAGCCACCGCCGTATCGAAACCGAAGGTTCGATCGGTGGCGGACAAGTCATTATCGATAGTCTTGGGGACCCCGATCACCGGCAGACCCAGGCGCCGGGCGATGCCCAAGGTGCCATCGCCACCCACACAGATCAGTACATCCAGCTCCAGTGAACGGAAGACCGATACTGCCTCGGACGAGCAGTCGCGGTACTCAAGCCCCTTATCGGTGGTAATGGGGTATTGAAAGGGGTTATCCCGGTTGTTGGTGCCAAGGATTGTCCCGCCCCGGTGGACCAGGCCAGAGACGTTCAGGGGATCGAGCTCGCGGTAGCGCCCTTCCACCAGACCACTGAAACCATCAAGGAACCCGAAGAGGCGGCAGCCGCTCTCGAAGGCGGTCTTGCCTACTGCCCGGATAACCGCGTTAAGGCCAGGGCAGTCGCCACCGCCGGTCAGAATTGCTAGTCTCTTGCTCATAACCATCTCTCCTATACCCAGCCCCCGGCCATTGCCGGTCCGCTAAAGTGATTACCATACCGCCACAACACTACTTCCACAGACCAGCTATCGTTCCTCTGTCTCAAAGGGGTTATACCCCATATTGCCCGGACTGCGGGAACCAGGAGGTAGCCCGATTGTTCAACACTATCATCACCGCCCTGCTCATTGTCAGCACCGGTTTCGCCGGGTGCGGCCCTGACTTTTCGCGCCCAGTCCCTGGGGCGGGCGCAACCGGGTTAGCCCTGGTCGGGTGTCAACTGGCCGTTGGCACTCGGCACGGCGAGTGGCTTGGCCACTTCGCCAGTCCGGCGCAACGATACCAGGCGTACTTCGACCGGCACCACTTTTTCACCCGCCCCGCCGAGATTCCCGTGGTCTATCTGACCTTCGATGACGGGCCGGGGTGGCTGACCGGGCGGATCATCGAGACTCTGGTGGCACATGAGGCTCCGGCCACCTTCTTCTGGCAGGGAATGTCCATGAACAATGGTCCTCTATGGCGTCAGGCAGTATCCCACGGCTTTGTCATTGGTAACCACACTCTTCGCCATTGGCGATTGGTCGGCTTAACCTATGACCAGCAGGTGAACGAGATTATCGGGTCGAAGACCATTCTTGAGAGATGCACGGACACGCCCGTCCGGCTCTTTCGCCCTCCCTTCGCCGCGGTGGATACGACCACCAAGCGGATAATGGCCGAATACGGCCTAGTTCAGGTTAAGCTGGGATATTGACTCCCGCGATTGGGCCCACGAGACCAATCCGGAGGCCATTATCGGGAATGTCATTTCTCGACTCCGTAATGGCTCTATCGTCTTACTCCACGAAAGAACTCAGACTCTGGAGATCTTGTCCCGCTTGATTCAGGCGATACGACAGAAGGGGTATGAGCTACGCGCTCTTACCGAGTGATGACGAGATTTCCGGGGAAATAGGGAACCGGCGAGGGCCCCGTTTTCGACACATTTTTCATGACCAAGCCGACCGCAATTGAACCAGTGGAGGGATGACCATGACTGAACTGCTGAGCAAGGGAGAGCGCTGGTTTCCCAGGGAGACTACCATGGCCGAGGATCTCGACGAACTCTGGGGCGACTGGGGCTGTGCCTCCGAGGTAGAGAGGTTGAAGGCAGTACTGATGCGCCGCCCGGGCCCGGAGATCGAGGGGATCACCGACCCGGCCGGTCCCCGCTGGCTGGAGATAATGGAACCCGATAAGGCGCGCGCCCAGCACGACGCGCTGGCCGATGTTTACCGGAAGCACGGGGTCGAGGTCTACTATGTCGAGGAGATGCGGCGGGACCGGCCAAATGCTTTTTTCGTGCGTGACGCCTTTGTCATGACCCCGGAAGGGGCTATCCTGGCCCGCCCGGCCATGGCGGCGCGCCGCGGCGAAGAGCGATATGTGGCAACGACCCTGGCCCGGTTGGGAGTGCCCATTCTCAAAACAGTGAACGGCACTGGCACCTTCGAGGGAGCCAATGTCCTTTGGATCGATCGGCGCAGTGTCTTCCTGGGCATCGGAAACCGCACCAACCTGGAGGGGGCACGCCAGGTCGAGGCCGAGCTCCGCCGCGTTGGGGTAGAGGAGGTCATCTATGTCCAAGTGCCCTACGGTCAGGCTCACCTGGACGGAGTGTTCAATATTGCCAGCCGTGACACAGCAGCCTGCTTCCCCTGGCAGACCCCTCACCTTGTCGCTGAGACCCTCCTGCGCAAGGGGTTCAGGATCCTGGAGATCCAGTGGCCGGAAGAGGCCAAACTGGGGATGGCCACCAATTTCGTCGCCATCAGGCCCGGCACAATTGTCATGCCGGCCGGCTGCCCCCGGAGCCGCGACCTCTATCTTGAGGCAGGGCTCGAAGTCATTGAGGCCGATATCAGTGAACTGCGTAAAGGTTGGGGCTCGATCCACTGTATGACAGCCGTCTTGGCCCGAGAAATTGTTTGATGATAACGACTATTTGCCGTAAGGAAGGATTGGCGGGAACGAGGGATAACCCATATTAGTATCAGAGCCGACGGCGCAGAGCTAGGAGCGCCGAGAGGGAGCGGTACTATATGGAGAAAATCCCAGTGGGCGTATCGGCCCGGCATATGCACCTATCGGCTGCCGACTTGGCCACCCTGTTCGGTGAGGGGTACGAGTTGACAGTCTATAAGGAACTGCGTCAGCCCGATCAGTTTGCCGCGCAAGAACGGGTGACCTTGATTGGCCCCAAACGCAGCCTGGAGAATGTCCGCATCCTGGGTCCGGTCAGGTCGCACAGCCAGGTGGAGATCTCACTCACCGATGCGGTCTACTCTGGTATCGATGCTCCTATTAGCTTCTCGGGTGAACTGGAAGGGGCCAGTGATGTCGAGGTGATTGGTCCCCGGGGAAGGCTGCAGCTGAAGGGAGTGGTCATCGCGGCGGGGCGTCACATTCACGCCAGTCCGGCCGAGGCGGCTGCTCTCGGCATCAGTGAAGGCGACCTGGTGCGGGTTCGGGCAGAGGGAAGCCGCGCTCTCATCTTCGAGCGGGTGTTAGTCAGAGTGGATGAATCCTATCGTCTGGAGTATCATATCGATACCGATGAGGCGAATGCCGCCGGTCTTAAGACCGGCGACTTGGTGACACTGGTCAGGTAGCGGTTGTGGCGGGGAGCACCCCGCCTTTTACGCGGCCTGGATGGGCCCACAGGGACCATTCGCTGCCCGTCCCCGTATAATGGAGGGAAACGGAGGCGGGAGTGGTGGTGTGCATGAAACGCAGGAGAAGACTTCGGAGGCTGGGGCTGAACTCTGGTAATGGGCAGCGGAATGCGGTGGTGGCCTACCGGTCGCTGGTGGATGTGACGCCTGCAGAGCCCCGGACCAAGGGGGCGATGCTCTCACGGACTGGCCTGATCAAGAGAATGGATCTGGGAGGTCTGGTGCGGGATGGCCGCGAGGTAGTGGCCAAACTTAAGCAGACCGCCAGGGAAATCTCTCTGGCTGCCCAGGAGCTTGAGCGCAATCTGGAGATGATCCATCGGTTTTCCGGGCTGTTGGATGGGGTTAATCGCGGCAAGCTGGTGTCACTTGTATCGACCCTGAACCGACTGCTGCCCGACAGCACAGAGACCGTCCGGGATATGCCCGCCGGCCCGGTGGCTGGGGCGGCGGTACGCTCTGAGGAAGATGATGGTCTGGGGTCATGGGGTCTGAATGCGGAGACCATTGCCAGCCTGCTATCGTCCCCCAAGGTTCGCAAGGCCCTGGGCGACATTGTCGGGCAGCTCGGGAGCGAAGACGCGTAGCCGGGCCGGATGGCCCGGCTCACTTGTACCCAGCGCGTCAGCGCAGCTCCTTGGCTTTGCGTCGCCGGCAGATAATTCGGTTGATCGATTCCCAGAAGAGATAGAGGACAATCAGAAAGATGATCTCGTTCCGGGTCACGCCTTCCTCAGGAGATTGAGGTGGCTCAAGCGGTTGGTCGTGGTGCAGGAGCATTGGCGATACCTCCTTACCCCCGCTGGCCTAAACTCTCCAAAAGCTTCTGCAGAGCAGCTTTGTCGGAAGTCTTAGCATCGCCGCGGGTCTTGATGCCGGAAACCAGTCGGCTGATGGTTGCCTGATCCATACCAATGGCCCGCCCCAGTTTGCCCACAGCTTCACTGAGCGGCATCTCACTATAGGCGGCCGCATTGCCCTTCAGCTCGCTGGCCGCTTTATCAACCAGATTACGGTGGCGGGGACTAAGGTTCTCTTTGAGCTGATTGATCTCACCCTTGCCTTTCATCCAATCCACCCCCCAATATACATAACAACTTTACCATCGACACTGATATTCTATGTGCATAAGGAATGGTGGGTGACAACGGTTGACAAGGACGGGAGAGAACCTGATGTGTCTGTCCCGAAATCGCGCCCGGTGCGTCAGGCGCTGTCTATGGCGAATGAACTATACCCCTGGAGAACAGCCTTTCCCACAGAAGCACCTGTACGGTATTATTAGCGCTAAGAGGTGACGTCACCATGTCCCATGGCCTTGCTGCTAAACTCGCCCGCGAACTCGATCTCGGGGAATGGCAGGTTAGGAACACCGTTGACCTGCTGGACCAGGGAAATACCATCCCCTTTATCGCCAGATACCGAAAAGAGATGACCGGTGAGATGGATGAGACTACCCTGCGGAACCTGCAGGAACGTCTCACCTACCTGCGGAACCTGGAGGCCCGGCGCGCCGAGGTAATCCGGCTCATTGTCGAGCAGGAGAAACTCACCCCCGAACTCGAGGCCAAGCTGGCCGCGGCCACTACTCTCCAGCAGATCGAAGACCTCTATCTGCCCTTCCGGCCCAAGCGCCGCACCCGGGCCACTGTGGCCCGGGAGAAGGGACTGGAGCCTTTGGCGCGCCGCCTGGCCGACCAGGGGCCTGAGGTCACCGAACCGCTGGCCGAGGCCGCATCGTTCATCAACCCCGAAGCGGGGGTGGCCTCGCCGGAGGAAGCCCTGGAGGGCGCCAGCGACATCGTCGCTGAGGAACTGTCGGACGACGCCGGGGTTAGGGGGCTGGCCAGGCAGATGACTTGGGCTGCCGGAATCCTGGAGGTTAGCGCGGCCCAGGCCGATCAGTCCTCCGTTTATGAGCAGTACTACGATTTCCACCAACCGGCCCGCGAGATCCCGGCCCATCGTATACTGGCCATCAACCGGGGCGAGAAGGAAGGCTTGCTTAAAGTGAGACTAACCGCCCCCGCCGGCGACATCATCAAGATTATCGGTCAGCGTCGTATCACCAGCCTGTCACAGCCGGTCCGGCAGTTTCTCGAGGCGGCAGTGGAGGATTCCTACCACCGGCTGCTGGCCCCATCGCTCGAACGGGAGCTCAGGGGCCGTTTGACTGAGCATGCTGAGGAACAGGCTATCAACGTTTTCGCTGATAACCTGCGCCATTTACTGCTGCAGGCGCCGGTAAAAGGGTTCACCGTTATGGGGATCGACCCGGCCTACCGGACCGGCTGTAAGGTGGCTGTGGTAGACGCCACCGGCAAGCTGCTGGAGACGGCAGTCATTTACCCGACTCCGCCCCAGAAAGAGGTGGCCAAGAGCCGGCTGATTCTGGAGAGCCTCATTGACGAGTGCGACGTGGATATAATCGCTATCGGCAATGGGACTGCCTCTCGCGAGACCGAGCTGTTCGTGGCCGAGCTCATCCACGATGTGAAGCGGCGCGTCTCCTACACTATCGTCAGCGAGGCCGGCGCTTCGGTCTATTCGGCTTCCAGGCTGGCAGCCGAGGAATTCCCGGAGCTCGATGTCTCGCTCCGCGGAGCGGTCTCCATCGCCCGGCGCCTCCAGGATCCCCTGGCCGAGCTGGTCAAGATCGACCCTCGTTCCATCGGGGTCGGACAGTATCAACACGATGTGGATCAGAAACGCCTTAGCACTGCCCTGGCGGCCGTGGTGGAATCGGTGGTAAACACAGTGGGTGTCGACCTTAACACCGCCTCCAGCGCTCTCCTCTCGCATATTGCCGGGGTGAACAGCCGGGTAGCCGCCAACATCGTGTCTTACCGGGAGAAGCACGGAGCATTTCGCAATCGCCTGGAGCTCCTTAACGTCCCCCGTGTGGGGGAGACCACCTTCACCCAATGCGCGGGCTTCTTGCGCATCCCCGAGGGCAGTGAGGCTTTTGATAACACCCCCATTCACCCCGAGTCCTACGAGGTGGCTGAACGCTTGCTCAGCCGGTTTGGCTACCGGCGCTCCCATATGGGAACCCCGGCCATGCGAAAACTGGCCCGGCGGGCCGAGGATTGCGGCCTCGAGCAACTGGCCAGCGAACTGGGGACCGGTGTCCCGACCCTCAGGGATATCCTCGAGGCACTGCAGCGCCCCGGTCGCGACCCCCGGGACGACCTGCCCAAACCGATTTTCCGCACGGATGTGCTGACCCTGGAGGATCTCCGCCCGGGAATGGTCTTGACCGGGACGGTCCGCAATGTAGTGGATTTCGGCGCCTTTGTGGATATCGGAGTGAAGCAGGATGGCCTGGTGCATATCTCGGAGCTGTCTGACCGCTTTGTCCGCCGCCCCATGGAGGTAGTGAGTGTGGGCGACATCGTCAAGGTGAAGGTGTTAGCCGTCGACCTGAACAAACAGAGGATTTCTCTCTCGATGAAAGGCTTGACCCACTAGCAATTGGTCAGGACAGGCCGGGACGCGCACATAGTCTGCGACCCTCCGCCATATAGATTAACAGAACTCGGGGGACGGAACGGAGGTCGTCCATATGCAGCTCGCGCGCACTCGCCGCCGCTCGAGACGATGGAGGGGACGAACTCGCTGGCGCTTCAACTGGGGTGCTTCGCCTCGCTGGCTTCGACAGTCTATGATCTGCCTGGCTATCCTGGGACTGGCTCTATTCAGCGCCAGTAATACCGGGGATCTGGCCGGCTATTTCGCCCGTGGGTTCGATTATGTCCTCAACTGTGAGACCGATCTGGCCGCGCTCTGGGAGAAGGCCCGGACAGTGGCAGTCTTTCGCTCTGGTTCGGGCTGGCCCTGGTCTGCCCTGAGTGCTGACGATGAAACTATGGTGCTGCCGGTCTTTGGCACTCTGACCTCGGGCTACGGCTGGCGGCTGGCTCCAGGCTCCAACCAGCAGCAGTTCCATACCGGTATTGATCTGGCTGTGGCTGAGGGAACTCCCATCAAGGCCGCCCTCTCGGGCCGGGTGGCCGAGGTATCCGAGGATAGCTCATATGGGAAGAAGGTAGTCATTGACCACGGTTCTGGCCTCTCCACTGTCTATGGCCACTGCTCTGAAATCCTGGTGGCCAAGGGCGACCGGGTGACCCAGGGGCAGGTCATCGCCCGGGTCGGGAAGACCGGCAATGCTACCGAGGCCCACCTTCACTTTGAGATCATCCGCCAGGGCAATCCTGTCGACCCTGCGGAGATGATCGACCTCCGGACCGGTAACTGACGGAGAGGGATCATGCGAATAGGCCGGATCCTTGGGGTCGAACTCCGGGTTCACCCCCTGTTCCTCGCCCTTCTGGCGGCCGCGACCCTGGTCGGCCTTCTGCGCCATCTCATTATACTCGTCTGCTTTCTGGCCAGCCATGAGCTGGCCCATTTGCTTGCGGCCCGCCAGAGAGGTCTGAAGGTCAAATCCATTGAGTTTTGGCTTTTGGGCGGAGTTGCCGATATTGACGACCTGGCCCTTTTGGAACCCGGGGTAGAAGCAACCGTGGCTGCCGCCGGCCCGGTCAATAACCTCCTGCTGGCCATAGCCATCTTGCTGATGCAACGCTGGAATATTTGGAACTGGCAGCTGCTCGGTCTGTGTTTTGAGACCAATCTCTGGCTATTAGGCCTCAATCTCCTCCCGGTATTACCGCTGGATGGGGGGCGAATTCTTCGTGACCGCCTGGCGGTCAGCCTGGGCTATCCCCGAGCCACCGGTCTCATGGGCCAGCTGGGTCGCGCCGCCGGGGTCGGTGGCATGCTTTTCTCTCTTTGGCAACTGCTGTCTGGTCGCTTCTACCCGGCCCCCTTCGTCATCGGACTCTGCATGGTGGCCAGCGTGGCCCGGGAGCGGGCAGCTGCCATCTACGCCAGCCTGCGTCAGCTGATCAACAAAAAGGAGCAACTGCGGCGTGACGGTATCCTGCCGGTGGAGGAACTCTATGCGGTATCCGGCACCTCCCTCTATCGGCTGCTCCGTCATTTGCGGCCGGGCCGTTACCACTTGGTCCGGGTAGTCGGAGAAGACCTGCAGCCTCTGGGACTCTTGGCAGAGGGAGAGATCCTTGAGGGACTCCTGGAACATGGCGCTGACTGTACCATAGAGCGCTTGCTGGTGTAAAGGGAAGGACCGGTGACCCGACGAATCCTTTCCGTGGGGGGAGAAAGACCATGGAACGGGATATCGTAGTCATCGGTGGCGGGCCGGCCGGTTTGGCGGCAGCGCTCACAGCGGCCGAGGCTGGTGTGGGGCGAGTGCTAATCATCGAGCGTGAGGACGAACTGGGCGGCATCCTGAACCAGTGCATCCATGATGGGTTTGGCCTCTTCTCTCTGGGGCAGCGGCTGACCGGCCCGGAATATGCTGCAGTCTTCACCAGGCGGGTGCGGGAGACGGGGATCGAGTGCTGGCTGGGCACTATGGTCCTGGATGTGGGCTCCGACCGCAGCCTGGTGGTGGCCCACCCGCGGCTGGGGACGGTGACCGTCTGGGCCGGGGCGGTAGTCTTGGCCATGGGCTGTCGTGAGCGTACCCGCCAGCAACTGCTCATCCCGGGCACCCGGCCGGCCGGGGTTTATACCGCTGGTGCGGCGCAGCGCTATGTCAACCGCGATGGTTTCCTGCCCGGGCGCCGCGCGGTCATCCTCGGCTCCGGAGATATTGGACTGATCATGGCCCGCCGGTTGACTCTGGAAGGGGCCGAGGTGGAGGGGGTCTACGAGATTCTGCCCCACCCGAGCGGGCTAACCCGCAATGTGGTCCAGTGCCTGGAGGACTTCGGGATTCCCCTGCACCTCAGCCATACCATTACCGAGATTCGTGGCCGCCAGCGGGTAGAGGCAGTGGTCGTTGCCTGCGTCGATGCCGGGCGTCGGCCCATCGAAGGTAGTGAGCGGGTTATCCCCTGTGACACGGTGATCCTGTCGGTCGGGCTGATCCCCGAGAACGAGCTGTCTCGTGCCGCGGGGATGGTCATTGACCCGGTCACCGGTGGCCCGGTGGTCGACCAGGATTTCCAGACTACAGTGCCCGGTATCTTCGCCTGCGGTAATGTGGTACATGTTCATGACCTGGTGGATTATGTCACCTGGGCCGGCCAGCGGGCCGGGCGGGGTGCTGTCCGTTACCGGCGCGAAGGAGCACCCAGCCAGGAGCTGCGGGAGGTGCGGGCCGGAGATAATGTGGCTTACGTGGTTCCTCAGTTCATCAGAGGCCAACCCAGCGAGAGCCTTGACCTCTACCTGCGAGTGGTTGAGCCGGCCCGGCAGGTGCAGCTGGTCGCAGCCGCCGGCGGTAAGATAGTGGCCCGCCGGTATGAGCCGGTGGTCCGTCCGCCGGAGATGATCCTCCTGCGCCTGGAGGCCGATGCCCTGACTGCTGCATCCCCGGGTGCCAGCTTGGTGGTTGACGCAAGACTCCGGCAGGAAACTACTGGGGAGAGGACGAATCACTCACCAGAAAGCAATGTCTGGGGTGAGGATAATGAGGACTAACGCGATGGAGGCTTTGTATTACCTGAGTAACACTATTAGGGCGCTGTCCGACACGGGGGATCTCTTGGATACCGTAGCTTATCTGGCCGCCAGCGCTCTGAGGGCCCGCCGCAGTTATGTGGTGTTGGTTGACCGGCAGTTCGGCGATTTCCTGACCGATGCCGGCTTCGGCCTGGAGCCGCTGACGGTGCCCGATGGAACCATCCGCTTCGGCGAGTTGCCGCGCCGCATTATGAAAGCCAAGAATCCTTTGCTCTTCTCCAACCTGAGCCAGGAACCAGCCATGGCCGATATGGCCAAGACCGAGAAGGTGAGCGAGGTGCTGGGTGTGCCCATCCGCTCCCGGGGGCGCATTGTCGGCGCTATACTGGTGGCTGGCCCCACAGATGAGTACTTCGGAGATGACGATCTCTACCTCTTGGGCGTTTTCGCCAATCTGGCTATGCCGGCCATCGAGGAAAGCTATTACCACGAGAGCCTTATCCGTGACCCTTTGACCGATACTTATGTATACTCTTACTTCTACAGTGTCCTCGGGCAGCAGGTGTCCGAGGCCAGCCGCTATGGCCGGCCTCTCTCACTGATCGTCATTGACCTCGATGGTTTCGACAAGATTAACTGCCAGTATGGTTACCACCGTGGAGACCTGTTCCTGAAGGAGTGTGTTAACCGGATTCAAAGGATGATCCGTTCGGCCGACATCCTGGGTCGGCTGGCTGGTGACGAGTTTGCCCTGGTCCTGCCCAATACCGATCGGGCCGGGGCCGCCATCCTGGCCGACCGGATCAGGCAAGAGATAGCCAGCGTCCGCCTGTCGGGGGCCGGAGAGATTTCCACCACGGCCACCATCGGTGTGGCCGAGCTGACGCCAGAGTATGGTGATGCCATGGCTCTCTTTGAGACGGCGGTCAGTGCCCTGAGCGAGGCGAAGCAGCGCGGCGGGAACCAGGTGGGACAGTAGCCGATCGGGGCGGCCAGGCCGCCCCGTTGCATTGTGGTTTCCTTGGGGAATAATCTTAGCAGCCCGAACCGAGTCAGGGAGTGTGAGTGCCAGTCTTGACCAACCTCATGCCTACCATTGGACAGCATCTGCTAAAAGTAGAGAAACCCGCTCGCTATCTGGGGAACGAATGGAACAGTGTCCACAAGGATCACCACCGGGTCGCAGTCACCATGGCTCTGGCCTTTCCCGATGTCTACGAGGTAGGCATGTCCCATCTGGGGACGAAGATCCTCTACCACGAGACCAACCGGCGCGACGACGCGGTGGCCGAGCGCGTGTTCGCGCCCTGGTTGGATATGGAACAGTTGATGCGGAGAGAGGCGATTCCCCTCTTCGCCCTCGAGTCGCACCGTCCCCTGCGAGAGTTCGATATCGTCGGCTTCACCCTCCAGTATGAGCTGACCTACACCAACATCCTCAACATGTTGGATTTGGCCGGGATCCCCCTTCACCAAGCCGAGCGAACCACCGCTGACCCACTGGTCATTGCTGGTGGACCGTGTGCCTTTAACCCCGAGCCGCTGGCCCCCTTCCTGGACCTGGTGGCTATGGGCGAAGGCGAGGAGGTGCTGCACCAGATCCTCGACCTGGTCATCCAGGGTAAGCGAGAGGGCTGGGACCGGCCGGAGCTGCTGTTAAGGGCCGCCCGCATCCCCGGGATCTATGTCCCCTCGCTCTACCGGATCACCTATCACGAGGATGGGACTATTGCCGGGATCACCCCCACTCACCCGGCCGTACCACCGCGCGTCCACAAGCGGGTAGTCGAGGACCTGGACCAGCTGGACTACCCCACCGCGCCCATCGTCTCATTTCTCGACATTGTCCACGACCGGGCCATGGTAGAGGTCTTCCGTGGCTGCACCCGGGGGTGCCGCTTCTGCCAGGCGGGCACCATCTACCGGCCGGTGCGGGAGCGGTCGCCGGGCGAAGTGCAGCGGCTGGCCAGGGAGCTGGTGGAAAGGACCGGCCATGATGAGATCTCTCTCACCTCCCTGGCCACAGGTGACTACAGTGCGGTCGAGAAGACTATCCGGCAGTTACTGGGGGAGCATGCCGGGAGCGGTGTGGGAATCTCTCTGCCCTCATTGCGGGTGGATGCCTTCTCCGTTGACCTGGCTGGCCTGGTCCAGGAGGTGCGTAAGACTGGCCTCACCTTTGCCCCAGAGGCCGGAACCCAGCGGCTGCGGGATGTTATTAACAAACAGGTCACTGAAGAGGATCTGCTGAACGCAGTCGGGGCCGCTTTCGAAAAGGGGTGGGATGCGGTCAAACTCTACTTCATGCTGGGCCTGCCCACCGAGACCGATGAGGATCTGCGGGGCATCGCCCGCCTAGCCGGGCAGGTAATGGCGAAGCACCGGGCGGTGAAGGGGATGAGGGGGCGCCCGCCCCGAGTGACCATTAGTGTAGCTGCTTTCGTCCCCAAGGCACACACTCCCTTCCAGTGGTTCGGGCAGCTGCCCCTGGAGGAGTTGCGCCGCAAGCAGCAGGTGCTGGGCGAGGCCATCAGCGATCGCCGGATCAAGTACAACTACCACGACGCCCGGACCAGCTACATTGAGGCAGTGCTGGCCCGGGGCGACCGCCGGGTAGCTGCCGCCGTGGAACGCGCGTGGGAGCTGGGGAACCGCTTCGATGGCTGGACTGAGCAGTTCCGGTTCGACAATTGGCTACAGGCTTTTACCGATACCGGAGTTGATCCCGCCTTCTATGCCGGCAGGGAGCGTCGGCCCGAAGAGATTCTGCCCTGGGATCACCTGTCGGCCGGAGTAGAAAAGGATTTCCTCTGGCGCGAGTACCAGCAGGCCCTGGCCGGGGGCCAGACTGTTGACTGTCGCTGGGGAGCCTGTACCGCCTGCGGAGTCTGCCCGGCACTGGCCGTGGAAGTGCTGCTGAAAGGGGGCGAGAAAGGTGCGGATTAGAGCCCGGTTGGAAAAGGCAGGTCCGGCCCGCTATATATCCCACCTGGATTTCCTGCGGGCCCTCGAGCGGGCCCTGCGGCGCGCCCGGTTGCCCATCGCGTATAGCGAAGGGTTCAACCCTCACCCGCGCTTGTCATTTGCCTCCGCCTTGCCGCTGGGCGCTACCAGCGAAGCCGAGTTCATCGACTTGCTCCTCCGGGAGGATCTGAGCGCGACGGAACTGCAGCACCGTCTAAATGCCCAGCTACCAGAGGGAATTCGCGTGGCCGAGTGCCGCGAGGTCGATGAGGCGGCGGATAGTCTCGCCGCCCGGCTGGAGCGTTGTACATGGGAGGTGACTTTCTTACCGCAGGTGGAGCCGGCCCAGCTGCAACTGGCCCTCGATGAGTTAAGCCATCAGCGCCAGTGGATAGTTATCAAGGAGACCAAAAAAGGGCGCCGGGAGTTGGACATCCGCCAACTCGTTTATGGGATCGAGCTTGACGGGAGGAGCGGGAGCGGGCCCGTGCTTCGGCTGCAGCTTGCTTGCGGCAGTAAGGATAATGTGCGCCCGGAGCATTTCGTGGAGTTACTGGGTTCTTTCGGCCGGGGCTGCCCCGGTCTGGCCCAGAGAGTTCGGCACATTCATCGCCAGGCTATTTGGTGCCGTGATGCGGGTGGACGGCTCACTGATGCCTGGTCAGTCTAGAATTTCTGTTTGTCATTTACGGCCACAGGCCGCTTTTTTAGAGGTGTTTGCCAAGTGCATAAAGAGATATTGGTCAATGTCGACCAGGATGAAACGCGGGTTGCGGTCTTGGAGAACGGTGAACTGGTTGAGCTTTATTACGAGCGCCCCATCACCCAGCGTTCAGTCGGCAATGTCTATAAGGGGAAGGTCGAAAATGTCCTTCCCGGCATGCAGGCTGCTTTTGTCAATATTGGTCTGGACCGCAACGCTTTTCTCTACGTGACTGACGCCATTGCCGTTTATGCCGGTGACGAGGAAAACGAAACGGTACCGGTGGCCAACAAGAAAAAGGCCACCATTAAGGATGTAGTCAAGGAAGGCCAGGAAATTCTGCTTCAGGTTATCAAGGAACCGATGGGTAGCAAGGGGGCCCGGGTCTCAACCCATCTTACCCTCCCCGGGCGTTATGTGGTGCTGATGCCCACTGTTGATTACATTGGTGTCTCCCGGCGCATCGAGAGCGACAAGGAGCGCGAACGGCTTAAGAGCGCTGCCAAGAAGGTTAAGCCGCGGGGAGTCGGGCTGATTGTGCGGACTGCCGCTGAAGGCGCTACGCTGGAAGAGCTCCGACAGGATGTGCGGTTCCTCACCCGCCTCTGGCGCAAGATCCGGCGCCGGGCGGCGTCGGCCAGACCGCCATCGCTCATCCACAAGGATCTGGGCCTGGTGTACAGGATTGTGCGCGACCTATTCACCGAGGATGTTACCCGACTGGTAGTGGATTCGCGCGCTGAGTACCAGAAGATTATGGAGATCCTCACCGACTTCTCGCCCGAGCTTAAGGAGCGAACCACTTACTACGATGCCCGAGAGCGCAGCCTGTTCGACTCCTACGGGCTGGAGACCGAGGTTGATAAGGCGGCCAAGCGCCGCGTCTGGCTGAAGAGCGGCGGGTATATCGTTATTGACCAGACCGAGGCGCTGACCGTCATCGATGTCAATACTGGCAAGTTCGTGGGCAGCACCAACCTGGCTGATACTGTTCTCAAGACCAACCTGGAGGCTGCCCGGGAGATCGCCCGCCAGCTCCGGCTACGCGATATCGGCGGAATTATCGTCGCCGACTTCATCGATATGGAGAATGGTGAGCACCGTCAGGAGATGCTGCGCACCCTTCACGAGGAACTCAAGAAGGACCGGACCAAGACCAATGTACTGGGCCTGACTCAGCTGGGACTGGTGGAAATGACCAGGAAGAAGATGAAGCAGGGTCTGGAGGCAGTACTGCTGTCCGATTGCCCCTACTGTGAGGGAACCGGTAAGGTCCTGTCCGAGGCGACCATGGCTGCCCGCACCCGCCGCGAGCTCCGGCGACTGCTAGGTCACACCGAGAATGAAGCGATCCTGGTCGAGGTCCATCCGTCGGTGGCTTCGCTCCTCATTGGTGCCAATGGCGCCAACCTCAAGGTGTTGGAGAAGGAGACCCGCAAGATCATCTACATTCGGGGCAACGAAGAGTGCCATGTGGAACGGATGAATATCCGGCTCATGGGGACTAAGGAAGAGGTCGAACGACGGGCCCTGCCGGTGCATCCGGGTGAACAGCTGGAGGTGAGGGTTGAAGAGCCGCATGTCTCCAACCCCCACGATGGCATCGCCCGAATCGAAGGCTATGTGTTAGATATCGAAGGTGGCGGGAAGCTGGTGGGTGAGCGGGTCAGAGTACAGGTCAAAAAGGCCTTCCGCACTTATGCCAAAGCAGTTATCGTCCAGAGCCGTTAATGTCAACGGACTGTGAAAATGTCACCCCTTTGGTGCCGAAATGGGACTGAGAAAATGTCCCCCGGTCAGTCGCTGGAATGGTAGAATAGATCAGCCGGATCTTTCCTGTGGAAGAACCTCTCAAC
>JBFLWA010000015.1:0-37367 GCA_040758135.1 Bacillota bacterium
GTTGAGAGGTTCTTCCACAGGAAAGATCCGGCTGATCTATTCTACCATTCCAGCGACTGACCGGGGGACATTTTCTCAGTCCCATTTCGGCACCAAAGGGGTGACATTTTCACAGTCCGTTGACACTATATCAGATATGGAGGTTAAACCAGGAGCGGCAGCGACTGTCAGGCCGCCGCCGCTGCAAATTATGTTTATCTTGTTACTATCTAATTCTAGCTAACTGCATCCTTCAAAGCCTTCCCTGCCCGGAATACGGGCATTATTCGACCCGGGATCAAAACTTCTTCTCCCGTACGCGGGTTGCGGCCTTTGCGCGGCTCGCGATCTCTTGCTTCAAAGGTACCAAAACCAACCAAGGATACCTTATTGCCCGCTGCCAGCTCAGCTGTGAGGATCTCAATCAAAGCATCAATAGCCCGTCCTACATCCTTCTTAGTCAGCCCAGTCTTCGCCGCCAGCGCATCCACAAGACCTGCCTTGTTCATCTAGTGTCACCTCCAAGTCAGGGTATAGGTGAAAGCTAAATATATCATGCATTGGAAAACCCTTCACCGGGTACAAGACAGTTCGCTGTCAGTGGTTCTTCTCCTGCTTCTTTCGGGCAAAAAAAGAGAGAAGAGGTGTCTTGACACCTCTTCCGGCCGGGTCAGATGATGATGCAAATGAGCCCTCCACTGCCTTCGTTAATAATCCGCTCCAGGGTGGTCCTAAGCTTCTTCTGGGCATTTTCGGGCATCTGGTTAAGCTTACTCTGGATGCCTTCTCGAACCAGATCCGACAGGGATTTACCGAACATATTCGTCTCCCAGAGTTTCTTCGGATCCTCCTCAAACTGATCCATCAGATACTTGACCAGCTCCTCGCTCTGTTTCTCACTGCCAATGATCGGCGTGACCTCGGTTTCGATATCGGCCCTGATGAAGTGGAGCGAGGCCGCGCTGGCCCGGAGGCGCACTCCGAAGCGGTTACCCTGCCGTATCAGTTCTGGATCCATGAATACCATGTCCTCCACCCGCGGGGCGACCGTTCCGTAGCCGAACTCGCGCACCTCGCGCAGGGCATTGGCCACCTGGTCGAACTCCCGCTTGGATTCGGACAGGTCCCGCAGCAACCGAATGAGGTCGTGCTTGCCTTCGATGGAGGCACCGACTATCTCTTCGAGAATCTGGTGGAAGAGCTGCTCCTTGGCCATGAGCTCAATGGCTGCAATACCATTGCCCAGATCCATGGTCTTGAGCAAGACTTCCTCGATGAAATCATACTGGCTCAACTCCTGGCTGGCCAGCTCGATGTCACGGAGACGCCGAATGTTGGAGACGGCCTGCCCCACTACCTCTTCGAACTGCTTCCGCAGCCAGTGTTCGGGTGCAAGCTCCTCCACCCACAGAGGCAGGCTGATCTGGACCTCCTGAACCGGGAACTCAAAGAGGACCTGCTCCATGATGGCGTTGATATCGCGCTCATCCAGATGGTAGCAGTCGAGGGGTAGAACCGGCACATCGTACTTCTCCTCGAGATCACTGGCCAGATCCCTGACCCCCTGGGACAGAGGGTTGGTGCAGTTGAGGATAACGATGAAGGGTTTGCCGATCTCCTTCAGTTCCTCGATGACCCGCTCCTCAGCATGCACATAAGCGGAGCGTGGGATATCGGTGATCGACCCATCTGTGGTGACCACCACACCGATGGTCGAGTGTTCGGCAATGACCTTCTTGGTGCCGATCTCGGCCGCTTCCTGGAACGGTATGGCATAGTCATACCACGGGGTCATCACCATACGGGGGCCGTCGTCCTCCTCGTAGCCGAGGGCACCTTCGACGGCGTACCCGACACAATCCACCATCCGCAAGCGCATCACAATGTTCTCGTTAACCACGATCTCCACGGCCTCGTCGGGGATGAACTTGGGCTCGGTGGTCGAGACTGTCCGGCCAGAACCGCTCTGCGGCAGCTCATCAATGGCCCGCTCCCGGTCGTGGCGCTCCTCAATGTTCGGCAGCACCAGAGTCTCCATGAAGCGCTTGATAAAGGTCGACTTGCCGGTGCGGACCGGGCCAACTACTCCGACGTAGATATCCCCCCCCGTCCTCTCAATGATATCCTTGAAGATGTCGAACTTCTCGGGCACACTTTTCCCTCCTTTGGTCTGGATTCATCCCACCCCCGTGTTTCCTTGCTCATCACCCCCGGCACGGCTTATCAGGGACAAATCTTTGTCAGTACATCTATATGACAGGCCCCCCTCAATATTACCTGGCGACAAAAAAACAAGCCCCGCAAGAGGGCTTGCCGTTCCAGGCAGGCCAGAGACTGAGCCTGCAGATTACATTTTCACCGGTTCCCGCTCATGGCGCGGCCGGCGTCCCATAAGGTTTTCCACCATCTGCCGGGGTGACTGCCCCTCAAACAGGATGGCATAAACCTGATCAACGATAGGCAGCTCCACCCCAAGCCTGCGGGCGAGATCGTGCGCCGATCGGCAGGTAGTGACTCCCTCCGTAACCATGGCCCGGCCTTGCCAGGCTTCAGCCGGCGACAGTCCCCGTCCGATGGCTTCGCCCAGTTGGTGGTTGCGGCTGAGGTGACCGGTGCAGGTCAGGATGAGGTCGCCCAAACCCGAGAGCCCGGAGAAGGTCAAGGGCGAAGCGCCCAGTGCCTCGCCAAGCCTGGCCAGCTCAGCCAGGCCCCGGGTGATCAGTGCGGCTCGCCCGTTCAGGCCCAATTCCATGCCATCAACCATACCGGCGGCGATAGCATAGATGTTTTTCAGGGCCCCACCCAGCTCCACTCCGATCAGATCGGGATTGGTATAGACCCGCAGACTCGAGGTCATCAAGAGGTCCTGGGCGGCCTCGGCCGCTGCCAGGCTGGTCGAGGCCGCCACCGTGGCGGTCGGAAGGCCACGGGCCACCTCGGCCGCGAAATTGGGGCCTGAGATGGCTACCAGCCGCTCCTGGCCCCCGATCTCCTCGGACCAGATCTCCGTCATCCGCCGACAGCTCCCAACCTCCAGACCTTTGGTCGCGCTGATCACCAGCGTATCACCGGACAGATGGGCGGCCAGGTCTCGGGCCAGCTTGCGTACGGCATGGGATGGCACAGTTACGATCACTGCCTCTCGCCCGTAAGCCGCCTCCCGCAGGCAGCTGGTGAGTCTGATCTCCTCCGGTAGAACCACTCCCGGAAGGTAGGGATGATTCTCCCGCTCTGCCTGCAACTGGTGACAGAAATCAGCTCGGCGGACCCAGAGAGTGGTATCATACCCCTGGTGGACCGAGAGGATGGCCAGGGCAGTCCCCCAGCCCCCAGCCCCCAGGACAGCTACCCTTTTCATTGCCCTTTCTCCACCTTCTGGCCGAACTTACGCTCATTCCCGGCCAAGAGGCGCTGGATATTGCCCCGGTGCTGGAAGATGACCGTAGCGGCCAATACCAGCCCGAAGACAACGCCCATCCGGTCAGCTCCGGTTAGCCAGGCGGCTACCGGGATGGTAGCTGCGGCCAGAATTGACCCCAATGAAACATAACGGGTTAAGAAAATGGTAGCCACGAAGACAGCCACTGCATAGGGCAAGGCTGTGGGTACCAGAGCTCCAGTGATCCCGGCTCCGGTGGCCACGCCCTTGCCGCCGCCGAAGCGCAGGAACACCGACCAGTTGTGACCGGCCATGGCCGCCAACCCGGCCAGATATGGCAGGCAGTCAGTCTGCACACCGAAGCGTCGGGCCAGATAGACGGCAACTAGCCCCTTGCCGACATCGGCTATGGCTGTTATAAGGGCTGGTATGGGGCCAAGAACCCGCAGCGCATTGGTGGCACCGGTATTCCCGCTCCCCAGTCGGCGGATGTCCACTCCGAGCCTGCGTCCAACCAAGTAGCCGAAGGGGATCGAGCCCAGCAGATAACTAATGAAAATGATCAGCAGATCCATCTGGTTCCTCCTCTAATCTCTCTTGTGGAAGTAAAGACGGATAGGGGTACCCTCCAGCCCGAAGGCCGCCCGCAGCTGGTTCTCCAGGTAGCGGTGGTACGAATAGTGGACAGCCTTTGGATCGCTTACAAAGAGAGTGACCGATGGCGGCTTAGACCCGGTCTGGGTGACAAAGTGGAGGCGGAACTGCCTGCCGCGGTATACCGGCGGCGGGTTGAGGAGTAAGGCATCCCGTATCAGCTCATTTAGGTCCTTGGTGGGCAGCTGCCGGCAATACTGTTCATAGACCTCCATTACTTGCCCCAGCAGACGATGAACCCGTGCACCAGTCTTGGCCGAGATGAATAGGAACCGGGCGTACGACATGAAACTCAAGCCCTCCCGCAAATCATCCCGGTAGCGGTGCATCGTCTTCTCATCCTTCTCTACCAGATCCCACTTGTTGACTACCACCAGCGATGCTTTGCCGGCTTCGTCCACATATCCTGCAATCTTCTTGTCCTGGTCGGCCAGGCCCTGGCTGGCATCGATGATGATTAGCACTACATCGCTGCGGTCGATGGCCCGCAGGGCCCGCATGACACTATACCGCTCCACCGCTTCCTCAATCCGGGCCCGCCGGCGCATACCGGCCGTGTCAATTAAGACAAATCTCTGGTCTCCCCGGACAACCTCAATGTCGATAGCGTCCCGCGTAGTTCCCGGGATATCGCTGACGATCATCCGCTCCTGTCCTAATAATGCATTGACTAACGATGATTTGCCCACATTCGGCCGGCCGACTACAGCCACTTGCACCGTTCTCTCGGCCGGCTCCTCATCCTGGACCGGAGGAAGCCGTTGGACTACCTCGTCCAGAAGGTCGCCGGTGCCGGTCCCATGGGCGGCCGAAACGGCCAGGGGAGCGCCGAAGCCGAGTTCAAAGAAGACAGAAGCGCGCTCGTCATCCTGCCCGGGATCCACCTTATTAGCCACCAGCAGCACTGGTTTCTGGGTGCGCCGCAACACTTCGGCCACATCCTGATCAGCCGGGGTCACCCCCGTCCGGGCGTCGACTACGAAGAGCACCAGGTCGGCTTCGGCGATGGCCAGTTCGGCCTGGCGTGTCGTCTGAACCTTCAAGAAATCGGTGTCTACTTCGATGCCGCCGGTGTCGACCACGGCAAACACCCGGCCATTCCACTCGGCATCGGCGTATATGCGATCCCGGGTCACCCCCGGCTGGCTCTCGACGATGGCCAGACGGCGTTGGATCAGCCGGTTGAAGAGAGTCGATTTGCCAACATTAGGTCGGCCGACTATGGCAACAATCGGTTTCATTGGTCATCCCCTCCGAAAACAGCCCGCACAAAACTGGCACCACCTGAAGCCACAATCCGGAGACGTCCGTCCAAGGCTCTGTCCAGCTCGCTGACAGACAGACCGTCCAGGAATAGGTCGGCCTCCTCCCGCAGTGCCACATCAGGTACCAGAACCTCATCAAAGGATAAGCACAGATCTCGAGCGGCGTCCCGGATATCTCCCCCACTCAGCAGACCGGCAACAGTAACCGAGTCGCCCAGAAACCGATTAGCCACAGCCAGGCAGTGGATCTCCAGGCCAGCCCACCTAGCCTGCAATACTTCCACCACCTGGGCGAGTATGGGGTGGGCACTGATCCCGGTAATCACTAGTACCCGACGGGGTCGAGGCGCCCCAGACTGTCGGGATAGCTCATCCATAGCCTCCTTGATGAAGAGGCGAACTAAGCCCACCCCGTTCTCCAACTGAGGGTAGTCACCGTAATAGCTCTCACCCGGGACTGGCAGACCGCTCTTCAGGTAGAACTCATCCGCACAGAATACGAACTCTTTGATGCCACGCCGGGCCAGTTGGTGTCGCGCTTCGTCCACCAAGGCAATGGTCCGAGCTGCCCCCCCGGCGTCCACCGGCTCCAGTGCCGGCAGTTCGCTGCGGAACCGGGTCAGACCAACTGGGACAACAGCCAGCGACCGCACGGCTGGGTAAAGACCGGCCAGATCCATGATGGAGGCCTCCAGCACCCCTCCATCGTTGAGCCCCGGACAGAGGACGATCTGAGTGTGCATCTCGATACCGCCAGCCGCCAGCCGGCGAAGTAAGGGCATAATCTCGGCTCTCCGGGGGCTGATGCCCAGAAGCAGACCACGCACTGACGACTGGGTAGCATGGACCGACACATATAGTGGGCTAATGCGCCAGGCCAGAATGCGCTGGATATCGGCCTTGCTCAGGTTGGTGAGGGTAATGTAGCTCCCGTGTAGGAAGGAAAGGCGGTAGTCGTCATCCTTTAGGTAGAGGGTGGCGCGCAGCCCCTTGGGCATCTGGTCTAGGAAGCAGAAAAGGCACTTGTTCCGGCAGGAGCGGAGCCGGTCAAAAACGGCTGAAGTAAATCCAATGCCCAGATCCTCGTCGATCTCCTTTTCTATGTCGAACACCACGCGCTCCCCGGACTGCTTCTCGACCTCGACCTCCAGATCAGACGCGGTGACATGGTACTGGAAATCCAGAAGATCCTTCAGGGGTTCGCCGTTGATAGCCACCACCCGGTCGCCGGGCTCGATCCCCAGCTCCCAACCGATACTACCTTCGAGAACCTTCTCGACCACCCCGCCGGTGGTACCCAATCCCAGCCCCCCCTGTGGGAACAATACTCTTCTCATTATCCCCCATGGCTTTCGCGGCGTCAAGTTCCGCCAGCCGTTGCCGGGTCTGGGCCACCAAGCTGATGAAGCGCTTGTAGCACTGGGTAACCCCAACCAGAGTCAGTGGGCGGCCCAGGCAGACCAGGCCGAGACGGCGGGAGAGATACCCCCCCAGAAGCGTCCAGAGGTTGGTGCCGGGCAAGGCATTGACCAAGACCAGGTGGTCATGGGGCACACGATAGGCGTCCAGCAAGTCGTAGATGGCCAGCCGCATTAGCTCATAGCCGCCGCCCATCCCGACAGTATAGATCGCCCGGTCGCCTTCGTCCAACCCAATTAGGTGGAGATCACCGAGCTCAGCCCAGGTGATCCGGTCGAAGTGCGGTAGGTCGGCAATCTCGGCCGGCCGCGGCCGTCGGTCTCGCGGCAGGCGCCCCAAGTGTAAGGCAGCGCAGACCACAGATGAGTGGGCACTTCCGTAGCAGCTGTATACGACCTTGGTCGGACCGGCCTGCGGCGCCTTCCACTCGGGCACCGGTCGGTTGGTCCGGCTCTTCACCCGGGCCACTAGCCGCCTAAGCCGGTCATAGGCCAGCCTCGTACCGAAGAGGACGATCGGGCGCCCCATTTTCACCAGCCCCATGGCGCGCGACAGGGTTCCCCCGATCATCATCACTACATTCACATAGGGCATGGTATCCACCATCACCAGATCCTGGCGGGGCACGCCGATAGCTTCCAAAACCCCTGGAAGGCAGCGGGAGGCGATAGGTGAATAGCCCCGGCGCCCCATTATATAGACCTGATTCCCGCCCTCGTCCTCCCCCATGTAGCGAAGGTGCCCATGATCCTCGCGGGTCTGCTTGTCGTAATGAGGGATCTGCATTAGCTCAGCCGGGGTTGGGCGACAATCCTGGGGCAGCCAGCCGAGATGGATGGCGGCCGCCGTGACCGATGAATGGGCGCCACCCCAGCAATGATAGATGATTCTCATTGACCGACTCCACTTCTAGTGCTTGACTAAGATCAGACAACCGTTGGGCAACCGGTGCGCCATGGCCCGGCAGATCCGACTGAGATAGAGGGCCATCCGCTCTTTCTCCCCTTCATCAGCGGTGAAAAAGATCGGTGCACCCCCGGCCACTAGGTTCCGGTCAGTGCTGACTACGGCCACAATCCGCCCATCCATTTCGTGGCTCAACAGCTAACCCCCCTAATCGCTGGCCCGGCGGCCGGCCCGTGTCGCCAGCGGAAGTTTCCGGACACTCTCAAGAACCGGAGCGCGCCGTACCAGTTCGACCAAGGCCTCCTCATCGGGTTCGCTGGCAACGATAAACAGCGCCACGCGGCCACTGTGAATTTCACGACGCACCAGTGGGGTGAATTCAATGTAATCAAAATCCTTGCGCAATCCCAGGATACGGGTAGCGTCATGGGCCAAGGCCTGGCGCTGGCCTAGCGCCTGCAGCGTACATCGGGCGTTATCATCCTTCGGCTCGATGATCACCGCCCGGCCGTATTCCAGCATGGTCTGGCGCGCTTCGCCCAGCCCCACCTCCATGATCTGAACATCCTCGACCCAGAGCAGTGTCTCCTCGAACCGGGGCCTGGCCGCCCTGACGGTCGCGATATCGCCAAGGCGTTGCCCTTTCGATAGTAGCGCACCCAGGAAAGGCCAGGCTAAACCGGCCGCAGCACCCCAGCGCGGGTCGGTAAAATGGGTAATGCTGCTGGCAGTCAGCGCGGCCAGCATGGCCAGGTAGTTGCGGGCCTCAAAGGTGCGAGCGATAGTCTCAATATAGGCCTGACCTCGCTCGGTCAGTTCCTGGCCCTCCAGGTGCGAGAGGCTATCCCGTTCCATGGCGCGGATCTCTCGAAACTGTTGGGCTGCAAGAACCAGGAAGGTAACTGCAACATACTCCCGCTGGAGTAAGGCCGGTATGGCGACCGCCCCAAGAACTGACGCCACGCCACCCAGCACCAGGTGAGTAAGGTAGGCATGCGGGTAGGTCGGGTACTGCCGATAGTCGAGGCGCAGGAGATAGACCCGGGTGAGGAACCCGGCTATCACCCCGACGACCACATCTTCCCACATAGTCACAGAGGGTTGCGAGGACCCCGGCGCCGCCCGAAGAGATCCCCACGGAACTCCCGGCTGATAAACTGCTTGATTTTCTCCCGGGCCTGGGGGATTCCCCCGCTGCTCAGCACGAGGAAGGCTCCAGCAATGGTCAGCACCAGAACAATGAGCCAGAGGGCAGTGGTCCAGCCACTCCGGCCTTCGGCCCGATACTCGGCATCCACATCGGTCAGGATGGCCGGCATCAGCTCGGCCAGTTCCATGGCGCCCCGTTGGGCTGAGGCCTGGTCGATGCGATAGGTACCGACCTCCAGCAGGATCACCCGGGGGCCGAGGTCCTGATTGTACTTGCCTTTGCCGAAGAAGATTCCCTTGATCAGGCCGGGCTTGCGCTCATCAGCCACTCGCTTGATGTGTTTGGCGAACTCCAGGTTGGCGCTGCGGTTGGGGTTCTGCCGACCGATTACCAGCATCACCTTACTGGCCCGATTGCCCTGAACCTCCACCTCGTAGGCACTGGCCGGAGCCGTATCGCGGTGGACATCGAACAGGGCCAGTGGGCGGCGCTTCAGTATCTGCAGCGCCGTCCGCCGTGAGCGTTCATAGGCCCGGGAGTCGTGAGGTAGATGCGCGTCCCTCAGTCGAACCACCTCGAACCCCTGTCGCTCAAAGGCGGCAGCCATAGCATCGGCCACACTAACAATACCACCAGCGGGGGTCACCGACGCGGTTCCCTGCGTGGGCACGAACGACTCAGCCCCGTGGGTATGGTAGATGCCTACCAGAGGACGCCCCTTCTGAGCCGGGATAACCCGCGCCGAGCCCGGCCAGATTCGTCGCCACCAGGCGACCGGACGGGTCGCGGTGAGGTCTACCGTTTCCACCAGTCGACAGCGGGCCAGCCCGCCCTGGACGGCAGTAACCTCGTATAGTCGGTTGTCTTCGGCCAGATACTGGTCGCCTACCTCGACAACCAATCCGGTTTCGAGGATCACCTGTCCGCTCTCATCGACCAGTTCGAAGTGCCCGTCACTGAGCTCCTCGTGGGCACCTGTCGGGGTCGCCGTAACCACCAGTGCCAACACCATCAGCCAACAGATCCAGATCTGTCTCACCGATTCTTCCTCCCTTCGCGGCCACCAACACCAGACAGACCCGGGGGACGCTCCGGTCCCCGGCGCGGGCCGCCCTGAAGAAGCTCTCGGGTCTCTCCCACCAATTCGGCCAGGCCGACGGCAATGAAGCCGGCGATGAATACACTGTCGAAGGCACCACCCCCGCCAACCCAGCTCCTTCCGGCCAGCCCGGCGCCGCGATTGGCGACATAGGTAACGAGATCAGCCAGTATGGTACCGCCAATGCCGGCTATAAAGGCGGCCCGCCGGCTGCGCCCGGCCAGGTAGCCGATGACTCCCCCTACCAACCCAAATAGGTAAGTAGGGTCGATAACCCAGTTGCCTGGTTCGCCGCTGGGTAGCACCCGCCCCAGGGCATAGATGGCCCCCCCAGTTACCAGTGCAGCAATGAGTGCCCGCCACCGCTCGCGGGCTGTACCCGCAGTGGCGCCGAGCCAGACGATGAAGCCCAGAGGGATCACTCCCCCACCCAGGTTGATCCGCAGCTCGTATGGGGCACCGACCAGTGTCAGGTTGACGAAACTGCCGGCCAGAACCAGGCCGAGGAAGATCAGGGCTGCCCGGTCGCTCAGGCGCATGCGGTCGAGAACCCGTTCGGCTACACCGAAGTAGACCAAAACCACTGCGATGATCAGGCCGATGGAGCCAATGGGCATGTCATCTCCTCCCACCTGCTTAGAGTCGCTAGTTAGAATCCCCTAGCCCCACCCATGGTATTCCGGGCGCGCGAGAGAGCCGGACATTGCTGCCCGGCTCTTAGTATATTGGTGCACCTTATTCCTTTTCTTCCTTTGACTCTTTCTTGGCCTGCTCCAGCAGGTCCCCAAACATATCCCCCAGGGTTACCGATTCTCGCTTCTTCTGGTCGGCCATGTAGGCCCGGTAGTTTGCCCGATCGGCCTCCTCAGCCGCCTGCTTAATGGAAAGAGCGATACGGTGGTCGGCCGGTCGGATATCCAAGATCTTCACCTTGACCTCCTGGCCTTCGGTGACGACTTCTCCGGGCTTTTCCACTCGCTCCTTGGCCAACTGGGAGACGTGCACCAAACCCTCGATTCCCTCAGCCAGCTCGACAAAGGCGCCAAAGGGGGCGATACGCATAACCTTACCAGTCACAACACTGCCTACGCTGAACTTCCGGGCAGCCTCCTCCCAGGGATCCTCCATGAGCTCCCGCATAGAGAGGGAGATACGACCGTTCTCCTGGTCAACCTTAAGGACCTTCACCTTGACCCGGTCGCCCTCTTTAACCACGTCGCCGGGATGCTCTACCCGCTGCCAGCCCATCTCCGAGACATGTACCAACCCATCAACGCCACCGATATCAACAAAGGCACCAAAGCCGGTCAAGCGGCGAACAACGCCATCCTTCACATCACCAGCCTTCAGTGTCTCCCAGATTCTCTCTCTCTCGAGGGCACGTTCGGTCTCGAGGACTCTTCTCCGAGAGAGAACAGCCCGCCGCCGCTCCTCGTCAAGCTCGATGACGACCAGACGGAAGGTTTCGCCGATGAACTGCTCCAAATTCTCCACCCTACCAATATCTACGTGAGAGGCGGGCACAAAGCCGCGGAAGCCTACCTCCACCATTAGGCCACCTCTAACTACCTTCGTCACCTTGGCTTCAATGACCTTACCTGTCTCCAGGGATTCCTTGAGGAGTTCCCACTGGCGAACCTCCTCAGCCCGTCGCTTGGAGAGGAGCGGATGGCCATCCTCCCCTTCCAGCCGAACAATATAAACCTCGATCTCCTGCCCGATCTGCAGATCGTGACCGGGGGCGACAATCTCGCCTCTGCCCAGTTCTTCCTTGGTGATGATGCCGTCACTCTTGTAGCCGATGTTGACCATGACTACCTCGTCACCAATGGCCACTATCCGGCCCCGGATTATCTCTCCCTCCCGCAGTTCGGCAATGTCGGCCGACGGCATGGTCGTCTCGGCCACTTTGCTGCTTTCCTGGTTCTTGTCGATTTCTGTCACTTTGTCGTAGACCTCCTCCATGATCCCGTCGGGAGTTGAAGCTCCGGCCACAATGCCCACTCGGTGTGCTCCCCGCAGCCATTCGGCCTCGAGCTGTGCTGCCCGTTCGATGTGATATGTCCGGCAGCCTTCCTCAGCGCCAATTCGGGCCAGCTGAGTCGTGTTGGCCGAACTGAGACCGCCGACTACCAGCAGTACATCAACCGACCGGGCGAGTTGGCGAGTCTCCGCCTGTCTCAGAGCTGTCGCCCGGCAGGCTGGCAGGTGCACAGCCAGATCTTTTGTTCTCTCGTTCAGGATCGCTACAATTCTATGGGCTTCCTCGGGCCGCATGGTCGTCTGACAGACCACTCCAGCCCTTTTGAAACCCGGGAGCCGGCGGGCTTGCTCCGCTGACTCCACCACCAAAGCCTGGCCCTCCGTCCAGGCTAAGATGCCCTTGACCTCGGTGTGGTGAGGGTCGCCAATGATGATCACCTGTCTCCCCTCATCAGCCATTTCCTTGGCCCACTGCTGTGTCCTTCGTACATCAACGCAAGTCGTGTCATAGATGGTGAGTCCCCTGGCCTCTGCTTCACGGTAGACAGCCGGGCCCACTCCGTGCGAAGGTAGGACTACTGCTTTTTCTACCTCTGACAGATCATCCACGCTCTCCACACCGTGCTCGCGGAGCCACGCCACGGCATCAGTGTTATGGATGAGCGGGCCCAAACTCTGAACTCTGCCCGCGGCCACCGCGGCGGCTACAGCCCGGTCAACCGCGCGCCTTACTCCAGCACAGAGCCCGGAATGTCGGGCAACGATGATTTCCAGCACTTGTCTCCCCAAGGCTATTGTCTCCCAGTAGGCTCGGACGTTATCAGGGTTCTCGACCCGATCAGTGCCGCGATTCGCTCCATTACACAGTCGGCAGTAGCCTGGTGGGCCTCGGTACGGGCGGGGGCTTGTCCACTCACGACAGTCACCGGATCGTCCACCACCACCTGTAGTGGCTGAAAGAGCCGATAATTCCCAATGATGCCACACGGAACCACTGGGGCTTGTCCCTTGTCGGCCATGAAGCCGACTCCGGGCTCCGCCCGCAGTAGCTGGCCGGACCGGCTTCGGGTCCCCTCCGGAAAGATGCCCAGCACCTTGCCGCCACGGAGCGCCTCAAGGGCGGTCCGCAGGGCGGCCCGATCCATCTGTCCCCGCCGTACGGGAAAAGCCCCCACCGCCCGGAGCAGCCGGGCGATTGCCGGAGACCGAAAGAGCTCCTCCTTAGCCATGAAACAGATCGGGCGCCGAAAACTACAAGCCAACAACACCGGATCGAGCCAGTGCCGGTGGTTAGAGGCCACAATGGCTGGCCCCCTGTCCGGTAGGTTCTGACTACCCTCGGTGTGGAAACCGTGAAAAACCTTGAGATACACCCAGAAGACAGCCCGGACAACCCGGTAAAGCATGTTAGGCCTCCCTGTGGCAGTGCCCCAGCACTGTCTCGACAACCTCGTGAATACTGAGATGAGTAGTATCGATGACTATGGCATCAGGGGCTGCGCTTAGAGGCGCCATGGCCCGGTGACTGTCGATGTAGTCCCGTTTCTCCACCTCGGCCAGGACCTCACCCAGGGTGACGCTCCTCCCCTGGCGCAGATGCTCACGCAGACGGCGTTCAGCGCGCACCCGGACATCACCGGTCAAGAAGAACTTGTAGTCAGCCCCGGGGAGTACATAGGTTCCGATATCCCGACCGTCGAGCACTACGCCTCCGTCGGCCGCCATCTGCCGCTGCTGTTCCACCAGGGCCTGTCTGACCCCGGCAATGGCGGCGACGGGCGAAACACCAGCCCCCACCGCTGGGGAGCGGATTGCCTCAGACACATCATCACCGTCCAGGAAAACCCGCAGCCCCTCAGCTTCAGGCCGCAGCGAAATCCTCACCTGCCGGGAAAGGGCGGCAATGGCCTCTTCGTCTTCCAGGGCGATCCCCCGACGCAGAGCGGCCAGGGTAACGGCACGATACATCGCCCCAGTGTCAATATGCAGCAGACCAAGGCGGGCGGCCACAAGCCGGGCAACGGTGCTCTTGCCCGCCCCGGCCGGCCCGTCAATAGCGATAACCAGGTTATTCACCACAGCGACCTCCATGCCCGAACCAACAGAAGCGTTTCGACAGAATTCGTGATTCTCCTGCCCTGCCGGCATAGATAAGGCCGACCCCGGGGGGTCGGCCCCAAACAATTCTCTCATTAATCGCCACCAGAGTCAACTAGCCCGAAGCGAGCAATGCCGTTCTCGGAAGTAACCTCCTGACCCAGGACCGGGTGGGTTATCCCCGACGAAACCCCGGTGACCCTGAAGCTGAGTCGGTCTTGATAGCCTGTGCAATCGACCTCAATCAGGTCACCCCTTTTTACCCTGAAGCGAACCCGATTTGTCTGAAAGCGGCTGGCACCTACACCGTTAACCAAGACCTCAGCCTTCCGGGCCGAGGAGCGCCCCACTACTTCGATGGTGAGCCACAACTCGGGTTGGCGGCTCCCAGCGGCCAATCCGGTCAGAGCCGGCAGAGTCCAGGCCTCCCCGCGATCCAGGTAGCTCAAAAGGATCCGAGCCTGGTCATTGGCGAGCATCCACTGGCTGACCGCCAGTAAGACCAGGCCCAGTACCACAGCGCGTCGCAAAGCCTGCTCCACCCGCTCCAGGAGTCCTTCGCGCTCTCTCATTAGCACCACCTGTCGTCCCGGGGTCCTCAACCCTGCTAGTACCCTTATAGAATATGCCTGCAGGGCTCGGGGTATGCTGGCGGTCTCAGAGTGACCGAGCGTAGTCAGCTGCCGCTTCCCCCGCGACATGACCCATGGCGAAGGCCGCCTGCAGATTGTAGCCGCCGGTGTAACCATCCACATCCACTACCTCTCCGGCGAAGTAGAGCCCTTTCACCAGTCGGCTGGCCATGGTGCGGGGCTCTAGTTCGGAGGTGGCTACCCCGCCGGCAGTGACAATCGCCTCGGCCAAAGGGCGCACATTACTGATGGGGATCTCCAACCGCTTCAGGAGCCCAGCCAGGCGGGTACGCTCCTCCCGGGTAATCTGGTTAACGGGACGATCAGGCGCCACCCCGCTCAGCTCTACTATGACTGGAATCAGGCTGCGCGGCAATAGATCATCCAGGGCATTCCTGAACTGGCGGTTGATGTACCGCCCGAAGTCCCTCTGCAAACGACGGTCCAGCTGTTCCGGGGAGAGAGCCGGTTTCAGGTCAATGGCGATGGTTACTGCCATGCCCCTCCTCAGTTCCTCGGCGGCCCGGCGACTTAGGGTCAGGATAATGGGCCCCGAGACCCCGTAGTGGGTGAAGAGCATCTCTCCGAACTCACGCTCCAGTTCACAGCGGCCATCGCCGGTTTCAACCTCCAGTGCCGCCTCTACCAGGCGCAGTGACAATCCCTTCAGGGTGGGTACCCAACCAGTCGGCGACTCCAGTGGCACCAGGGAAGGACGGACGGGAACAATGGTGTGGCCAACCTCCCGGGCCAGCAGGTATCCGTCACCAGTAGAGCCGGTGGTCGGATAGCTGGCCCCTCCGGTCGCAACTACACAGGCCCGGCAGGAAACCGGCTTGCCGTCAGCCACCACTCCGACCGCGGTTCCCTCCCGTACCATCAGTGCCTCCACCCGGCTGCTCAGCCGGATGGAAACTCCACATTGCCTCAGGTAACGCTCCAACGCTTCAACGACATCCAGGGCCCGGTCCGATCGGGGGAAGACGCGTCCACCACGCTCAACCTTGGTCGGGACACCGAGGCCTTCGAAGAAGCGGATGGTGTCATGACTGCCGAAACGGGCCAGCGCCGAGTAGAGGAAGCGCCCGTTCCCCGGCAGATGGGCCACCAGCTGCTGCACAGTTGCGACATTGGTGAGGTTGCAGCGCCCTTTGCCTGTGATAGACAGCTTGATCCCTGGGCGGTGCTTCTTCTCGATGATAGCCGTATTGGCTCCACCGGCGACAGCAGAGGCCGCCGCCATCAACCCAGCGGCCCCGCCTCCGACTACCAGCACATCGTACATCGAATATCCCTCCCCGGCAGTATTCTCTCCCCCGGTCACCGGTCATAATAGGAGCGCGGGCCGGCCGAGCGCAGACTCTTCCCAGGGTCGGGCAAAGGTCACATGGCCGGAGCGAAGGTCTCCCGCGGTGGGAGCCGCTGGCCGTCTCGGCCCGAAAGGTCGCGACGGTCGGCGTCCCCTATGGCGGCTGGCCGAGCCAAGATGATGTTGTCTTCCTCGCGGATCCGCCCCGGTTGAAAGACTGGCAGGGTTCAACCAGGGAGGCATCACCGTCGGGCAAAGGTTCTCCGCGGTGCTGCTGCCGGTCGTCCTCTTCCGTTCGGGGAGGGTACGGCGGGTATCAGTAGGGCGGAGAGCCGGAGCAAAGGTCGGCCCGCGCTGGCAGGAATCGCCAGGAAGAGCGAGAAAGAAGGACTTGGGTGATTATTGTGCACTCGGTTCGGCTTGCCCTCTTCCTGGCTCTTCTCTCGTTCTGGCTCACCAGTTATCAGTCGCTACCCCGAGCTCTAATATCAGTATTTTCGTGGGTGGCGATATTCGCTTTGACTGACGGACCGATGAACTCTTTGAGGCAGGCCATTCTGCTGCCGGCGGAAGTCGGTTGGTGGCAATGCTGTCCGGCTGTACCTAATGAGGCGGTCGCCATTGCCGCTCAGTTGGCCGAACTCTCGCGGATCCCCGCGGGTGGAAGCTGGTCGCCACTGACCGCGTCATCATCCAGCCAGATAGCCCGGGTACCGCTCCTCCCCGCTGACTCCATTCATTGCCCGGGGCGCGCCACCAAACGGCAGACTGCCTCACTGGTTTCCTCCGGCGTGGTGGTAACCAGTGCTGATGGCTCCAGTCTGGCCAGTCGCTCAGTAGCCAGCCCACCGGTGAAATCGCGCTCCTGGTAAGCCCCCTTCTGCAGGACTACAGTGGTCCCCCTGGCCGCTGCCTCCTCGACCAGATCCAGGTTAGCCAGATTTCCGGCACCGAAGGGGACCGGTGCCAAGACTAAAGCGCGTGCCTCTGGCAGCCATTTTCTCGCCCTCGCCAGCGCTTCAGGGGTAACCGGCGAAAAAGGGGCAATCTCGGTGGTGCTGACCCCCAGGGCCCGGGCTCGCTCCCAGTCACCATCTCCGACATTGACCACGCCCAACCAGACTCGGAACCCCGCCCCCACCAGATGGCTCATGATGGGAGCTGCCGCACCCCCGCCGCCGATCACCATGATCAGCGGGCCGGTGGCCGGCTGCAATTGCTCCCGGCGACGTGACAGCACGATTACGTGCGGACAGGCGTAGTACGGGTTAGGGGCGATCATAACTTCGATACCATAGGCCCCTTCCAGGCGCTCCTTGGTCAATACCTCCCAGGGAGTACCCACAGCCAGTAACCGGCCTTCACACATAAGGGCTATCCGGTGACAATATCGCGCTGCCAGGTTGAGATCATGAAGAGCAGCGATGACAGTCAGCCCCTGACTCCGGTTAAGACCAGCCACCAACTCCATGAGGTCGCTCTGGTGCCCGATATCCAGGTGCGCGGTGGGCTCATCAAGGATCAGGAGCTCCGGTTCCTGGGCGAGAGCCCGGGCAATGGTCACCCTCTGTACCTGGCCACCGGAGAGTTCCAGCACAGATGCTTCTCTCAGGCGGGTCAGGGCTGTGGCAGCCAGTGCCCGGTCTACAGCGTTCCGGTCGTCGGGGCCAGCCGGATGCCATGCCTTGAGGTACGGCAAACGCCCCAGAGCTACCGATTCTTCCACAGAGAAGGCGAAGTCGTAATGGTAGTCTTGGCTGACAACGGCTATACGGCGGGCCCGTCCCTGGGGATCCATCTGGTGCAGGTCTCGCCCATCCAACTCTACCCGTCCGCTCAATGGCGGCAGATAACCACTGATGGTCCTGAGCAGGGTGGACTTGCCCGATGCGTTCGGCCCCACCAGCCCAAAGAGCTCATGCTCGCCTACTTCCAGCTCTACTCCGAGAACTATCGGCCGCGGGCCATAGCCACAGGTCACCCCGGATAACTTAACCTTCACCGGTCGATTGTTCTCCACAGACACACCTCCCTGCCAAGACAGGAAACCGACGCACCGGAACAGAGGGCCACGGTAAACCTGGACCCCTACTGGCGGCGTCGGTTTAATTATATGGTATGTGAGCTGAAGCGGACAAGCGGACCACTCGCCGGAGCCAGAACCTACTTCACCTGGTATTGTAAGAGGCGCATCAGGTCAGCAACGGCCTCCGGCGGCCACTCTTCGGCCAGGACCAGCAGTTCCCTTAATTCGGGACGCCGCTGGAATACAGCAACCCAGCGGGCCACCTCAGCCTCTGGTGCCGCCCGCTCCCCGTCCTCGCCCACGATTTCCAGGACCGATACCCCGTACAGGGCGGCCAGTTCGCGGATGGTCTCGAGAGAGGGTTGTCGGAGATTGCGCTCATATCGGGAGATAGTACTAAAGTGCAGGCGCGTAGCCCGCTCAACGTCATAGATGCTGAGACCCCGGCTCTCCCGGAGCCTTCGCAGTCTTTCGCCCAGATTCATGCCGAGCCTCCTCATGAGAGTTACTGGAAGCTTCGGCGCCACCAGCGGACCTTCCTATAGCCGTACCGTCGATGCGGGCCGCCAGGCTTTGCCGTTATGGCTAGGCCAGCCCGGCTGCGTGTAACCCGGTGACCCTCTACTCACCCGGGGCCTGTAGCCGACGCTGATTAAGCGTTTTGGCCCGCTCCTCTTCACCTGCTATCTCCAGAAGCAGGCCGGCCAGGTGTCCCAGAGCGTTCACCGTGTGCCAGCTGTCGCGTGGCGTTCCCTCCCAGATGGCCTCGGCTTCGGCTTCTATCATGCGTGCCTCCAACCAGCGCGCAGCGTAAGCAGCCTCGCGCGCGGTTATCCGGACATCAGCGGCCGTTTGGATTAGGCGAGTCCCCAAGCGCTGCGGGCTGCGGGCAACCATGGCTACCGCCGTCTCCCAGTACCGATCTCGTTTTCCGCCGGGCAGCGCCAGAAGCGCCTCGCGCACCTGGCCGAATTCATCCTCTAGCTGTGAAACACCAGCAGGTGGCTCAGATGTACTCATATCAGCCAACTCGCCGTGAAGGATCCGCCCGGCCAGGCATTCGGCGAGTTTAAGGGGAGGGCGCTCCAGCCAGACCAGGGCTGCGCGCAGAGCCGGGGTGAAACTCTGCTGCTCCCGGACATAGGCCCAGAGGATGCCGAAGGCATGCCGACACAGTTGCGTGCTGGAGCAGTCGCAGTGAACCAGGGTGGGGCCACGCAGATCAACTATCGTCCAGTAGTGGTCGCTCAGGCCCTGCACTTGGGCACCAAGGCACTCCCGGTAGATAACACGGCGGCGGACTGCGCCCCGAAGGTAGTAGTCCTGCCCTTCCATCACCCGCTGCCAGGGGCCCAGCCCAACCAGGTCGGCTTCATTCATGGCTTCTCCCCCCATTTTTCTTATTATAGCAGACAGAGAAACCGGACGGCTATCCGTCCGGTCGGTCATTGTGTGGATTATGTCTCAAACTGGTCAGCCCCGGTGAGTCGACAAGGATTACATCAGTTCCAATTTTCCGTATTCGTTCCCAGGGGATTATCAGGTCATTATCCCGCCCGAATAGACCCAGAATCCGTCCACCCTGGCCGGGAACGATAAGCGCGGTTACCCGCCCCGACTCAAGGTCGATCTCTAGGTCAATGATATAGCCGAGCCGCCGGCCGTCGGAAAGGTTAATTACCTCCCGGTGTCTCAGATCCTCGGTCTTCAGCAACCGTATCACCCCTGGCCGGCTAACTAATAATAGTTATGCCGGCCGCCAGAGGCTATTCGCGCTGGGCAATCTCCAGCCCGTTCCGTCCCTCCTGGTGCCGTGCCAGATCCATAGCCTTCAGGAGGCGTTGTACTACCTCCAGCAGGAGGAAACGCTTCTCCACCACTGCTGGCCGCTGGCTGTCAATGGTACTGGCCATGGCCAGAACTGCCGCTTCTTCATCGGCGGTGAGCCGGGTCGATCCGGTGATCTCCATGAAGCAGAGAGGGGGGAAAACCACGCACCACCAGTTGTGGCCCTGCCCTTGGCCGAGGACCAACCGGAGTGTCCGGTAACTTCCGGCCGGCAGAGTCAGCGCCCCGTAGACCCGTTCCGGGAACTCACCATCGGCCAGCGAAGCCGCCGCGCCGTAGCTAAAGCCCTTGATCCGAAGAACAGCCCTGGCCAGAGCCTCCAGGGTACCCAGTTCTGCGGCGATAACGGCCTCGGCCGCTTTCCGATCATCTACCCCGGCCAACCGGGGACTGAGATGCCTGACCACTACATCGCGCACGACCAGCTTTACCGCCTGGTCATCCAGCCGGTCACTGTTGGCCATGATGTGCAGGCGCACCAGATTGCTCTGGCTAACCGCAGGTGCGGCTTTGGCCAGTGCAGCTAACTCCGCTCCCAGAAGGATTCCCAGAGCCAGACAGATGATGAGCCCCTCGATGATTGTCCTCTTTCTCGTGTACACCCGTCATGTCCTCACTTTACATGAACTTCCGCATATGGTTTAAAGCTGCTTTTTCTAGCCGCGAGACTTGTGCCTGCGATATGCCTATCTCCTCCGCTACCTCCATCTGAGTTTTACCGTCAAAGAACCGAAGCCCCAGGATAACCCGCTCCCGCTCGCTGAGCTTACCCATGGCCTCCCTGATGGAGATCCCCTCCAGCCAGTTCTGGTCGAGATTCTTCTCATCACTGATCTGGTCCATAACATAGATGGGATCACCCCCATCATGGTAGATGGGGTCGAATAGGGAGAGGGGTTCCTGGATAGCATCCAGGGCGAAAACCACATCCTCCCGGGGGAGCTTCAGCTCAGCAGCAATCTCATCGAGGGTCGGCTCACGGTTATGGCGGTTCACCAGGCTATCTCTCACCTGAAGCGCTTTGTAGGCAATATCCCTCAAGGACCGGCTGACCCGGATGGGATTGTTATCCCGCAGGTAACGACGGATCTCGCCGATGATCATAGGTACAGCATAAGTCGAGAACTTAACATTCTGGGAAAGGTCGAAATTGTCAATGGCTTTCATCAGTCCGATACAGCCGACCTGGAAGAGGTCATCAACATGCTCGCCCCGGTTGTTAAACCGCTGGATGACGCTGAGAACGAGTCTAAGGTTGCCATTAACCAGCTTGTTCCGGGCTTCCGGATCGCCCTTTCCCATGGCCTCGAAATACTCGCGCATCTTGGCGTTAGAGAGAACCGGTAGCTTAGCGGTGTCCACGCCGCAGATCTCAACTTTATTGACCAGCATGCAACCACTCCACGCGGCAAGATGACTAACACGATAAGTGTTGCCTTTCGCGGTAGGGTCTATACTGGCGCGAAAAAAGAGCCCGGCCGCTTGGGCCGGGCCAGTCAGGGGTTGGGGAGTGCAAAGGCTGAAAAGCCTATTCCATCTTTTGCATCTCACGCCGGAGTCGTTTGATGATCCGCTTCTCCAGCCGCGAGATATACGATTGTGAGATCCCGAGGGTATCAGCTACCTCCTTTTGGGTTCTCTCCTGTCCGTCGCGCAATCCAAACCGAAGCTCCATGATCTTCCGTTCTCGTAGCCCCAGGGTCTTCATGGCTTTTCGCAGGAGAACCCGGTCCACTTCATCCTCAATGCGGCGGAAGGCATTACTGCCCTCCTTATCACACAGAACATCCAGCAGTAGCAGCTCATTTCCATCCCAATCAATATTCAGCGGCTCTTCCAGCGATACCACATAACGCAGGCGGCTGTTTCGCCTTAAGTACATCAGGACCTCGTTCTCGATGCATTTGGAGGCATAGGTGGCCAGTTTGATCCTCTTGGCAGGGTCAAAGGTGTTGACCGCCTTGATCAGGCCTATGGTACCAATGGAGACCAGGTCTTCCAGACCGACTCCGGTGCTCTCGAATTTCTTGGCGATATAGACCACCAGACGCAGGTTACGCTCGATAAGCACTCCCTTGACCGCTCCGTCACCGGCCTCCAGCCGCTCCATGAGGTAGGCCTCTTCCTCGGCGCTTAACGGAGGCGGGAGCGCCTCGCTCCCTCCGACATAGCCCACCCAGTAGACGGGAGAGCCCAAATCCACTCCCAGGCGGGAGAGAAGCCGGAATACAGCGAGTCGCAGTTGCAGTCGGAATCTGACCAGTCGGCTCTTCATGCCACACCTCCTACAGACTCAGCGCGGCCAGCTCGGCTGGGATCAAGGCCTGGTAGCTGCCGTCAGAGCTCAGTCGCCCATCATAAATACAGACAATCGCTGACACCGCCTGTTGCTGCCCGTTCTCGGAGAGGACCGCAAAGCGACTGGGCCTGAACCCGAGCAACATCCCATTGATGCGTCCGATGCTCTGAAACGGAACCAGGCGGAAGCGGGTTCCCCATTCACTACTGCTGCTCAGAAGGTCAGCCATACCGCTGAAATCATCATCCCAGCCCCGCTCATAGACTTGCTGAACCCCGGCCGGCAGCAGACCGCCGATCTCGCGATACTCTACTATGGCAACCGGTGAATCACTGAACGGATCACGCAGCCGGTTCCCGGTGTCAACCAATGCCCGCAGAGTAACCTCGCGCCCGCTGATGGCCAGGGCGATAAGCCTCGAGTAGTTACGTTCCCTTCGGGCTACCAGCTCAACGAGAACCCGGCCCCCAACCGCTACCAGCACCAGACCCAGCAGGAGGAGTCCGGGAGTGGCCTGGCCACCCCAGTAAGAATCCGCCCAACCCGGGGCGCTCTGTCCCAGGTATCCCACGGCTGTAGCCGCTCCAGCCAGCAGGAAAGCCACGAGGTAGAACAGGGTGACACCCTGAACCAGATTTCGGAGGCCGGTCGGTCGGAAGGCAATAGCGACCATGGCTATCGAGCAAGCCAACTTGCCCAGCAGACTGTAGAGAATAGAAACGGGCAGGTAAAGCTGGAGGCTGGCATATCCCCCGCCGACCAGGGCAGCCACAAACCGCTGCCACCATGGACGGTCCAGATGGAGCCAATGACCCACCAGCCAGAGCAAGGCGTAGTCGACCACTGCATTCACCAAGAAGAGAACATCAATATAGATGTAGCCCACGCCGCCCCCCCTCTTACCGGTGGTATTCCTCCTCAATGACTATGGGAACCGGGTCGCGAGTATGTCCCAATTATACCTCGGCCCGCCCGAGAAATTTGTCGTTCTCTGAAACGGCGCAAAAGGAAAAGGACCCCGCTGGGCGGGACCCTTAAGTGGTAGCCGGGATGGCGGTCTACCCTTTGCGTCGCAGGAAAGCCGGGATATCTAGATCGTCACTTCCGAAAGGCTTGATGTCCAGCTCCTCCAGCTCTACCTCGCGACGCACCCTATTGTCGAAGCCGGTAGCGATGACAGTTACCCGGACTTCATCGCCCATACTCTCGTTAATCGAGGCACCGAAGATGATATTGGCCTCGGGATCAGCCGCTTCAGCAATGATCTCTGCTGCTTCGTTGACCTCGAAGAGGCCGATATCGGTCCCTCCGGTAATGTTCAGCAGAACACCGCGGGCACCCTGGATGGAGGTCTCCAGCAGCGGGCTGGAGATGGCCTGGCGGGCTGCCTGCACCGCCTTGTTCTCGCCCGTTGCGTGACCGATCCCCATCAGGGCTGAGCCGGTGTCAAGCATAATGGCCCGCACATCGGCGAAATCCAGGTTGATGAGGCCCGGAACCGCGATCAGGTCGGAAATGCTCTGGACACCCTGGCGCAGAATATCGTCGGCCAAGCGGAAGGCCTCCAGGAAGGTAGTCTTCTGCTCAACCACCTGGAGTAAGCGGTCATTGGGGATGGTGATGAGAGTGTCAACACGCTCCTTCATCCTGGCGCATCCACCCTCAGCCTGGGTCATTCGCTTCTTGCCCTCGAACCGAAAGGGTTTGGTTACCACTCCTACCGTGAGGGCACCAGTCTCTTTGGCGATCTCAGCCACAATGGGCGCTGCCCCGGTCCCTGTACCGCCCCCCATGCCGGCGGTGATGAAGACCATGTCAGCACCGCGGAGCGCCTGATGAATCGCCTCACGGCTCTCTTCCGCGGCCTTCTCCCCTATCTCAGGGTTGCCTCCCGCCCCCAGCCCCCGGGTGAGCTTCTCACCCAGCTGGATCTTGGCCGCAGCCTGCGATAAGTACAGGGCCTGGGCATCAGTGTTGAGGCAGATGAACTCAACGCCCTTAAGCCCGGCGGCGATCATCCGGTTGACCGCATTATTGCCGCCCCCGCCCACGCCCACTACCTTTATTACTGCATATTGTTCCATCTCCAAGTCAAACTCGAGCATTGCCGATCCTCCTCCGTCTCACTACCAAGTATCTGGTTCTCGCCCGTCCCCCAAATCCCTCCCGTGAGACATCGACCGGTCGCAAAGATTCTCTAGCTCCCCTTCCTCAGACCAACAACGAATCCCCGGCTCGAAGTCAGGTCAATGTAATCGGCACTCAGGCCCTGATTGCGCACCTCGGCCAGGGCCAGTGTCAACAAACCCAGACGATACTCGAGCCCGGCGTCGGGCAGGCCAACGATAACCCGCAACCCATTACGGAGATAGAGGGTTATGCTCCCCTCTCCCCCAATGACGATCTCGGAGATCTCTTCCCGGGTGGGCTTGTCCAGAGCTCGGACAACCCGAAGTGCCCCGCTCAAGCGCTGGTCATCAATGGGCTGCCCAATAACCAAGTTGCCGACGGAAATCCCGGAGACCAGCGGAAGATGCCGGTTGGTGGCTGCCTGAACCACGCCAATGGGCACTGCATCCTCGCTAACCTCGATGTAGGCGGTAAAGTAAGAGAGTACTGCCAGGGGCTCGCGTTCGGCCACCTCGATGGAAAGCCGGTCAGGGAGGCGACGGCTGACCCGGACCGCCGCAATCCGGGGGTCTCGCTTCAACCGTTCCCCGACCTCCGCCAGGTTAATGCTCCAGATGTTCGACCCTTTCTGAACCTGACTGGCGGCACGAACCAGCTCGGGTGAGAGTATCCGGCAACCGCTCACCTCAAGCTCGGCAATGGAGAACACAGGGGAGCGCAAAATACCGAAGGCCACAAACAGACCCCCGAGGATGAGTCCCAGGAGCTTGATAGTCCGCCTAGCCCGTCGCTTGGGTTGACCTTTTCTCACAGTTCCAATCACCGCCTTCAGGTGCGAATAATCACCGCCCCCAGTTGGCTGAGTTTCTTCTCCAGTCGTTCATACCCACGGTCGACATGTCCGATGTCTTCCACTACAGTCCTGTCCTCTGCCGCCAAGCCGGCCAGAACCAGGGCGGCGCCACTGCGCAGGTCGGTAGCCCGTACCGGCGCTCCGTAGAGGTTGTTGACCCCCTTGATGATGGCGGTGCGACCCTCGACCTTGATGTTGGCCCCCAGGCGCCTCAGCTCCTCCGCGTGTTTCAGGCGATTCTCGTATACAGTCTCACTGACGATACTGGTGCCCCGGGCGATGGTCATGAGCGCCATGATCTGGGGCTGCATGTCCGTAGGGTAACCGGGATACGGAAGGGTTTTCACATCCACGCTCAGCGGGCGTTCGCTTGCTCTTACCCGGATAGAATTGCCCCCATCAATGAGCTCCACTCCGGTCTCCCGCAGTTTGGAGGTAGCGGCCTCAAAGTGCTCAGTGATGACATTGGTTATCTGGATATCGCCTCCGGTGATGGCCGCGGCGATCATGAAGGTTCCGGCTTCGATCCGGTCGGGGATCACGGTATGTTTGGCGCCGCCCAGTTCCCGTATGCCTTCGATCCGAATGCAGTCGGTACCAGCGCCGCGCACCTCTGCACCCAGTTCGTTAAGAAAGTTCTGAAGATCAACAATCTCAGGCTCTTTGGCTGCATTCTTAATGACTGTCCGGCCCCGGGCGGTGACCGCAGCCATCATGATATTCTCAGTCGCTCCCACACTGGGGAAGTCCAGGTGGATCTCGGTGCCGCGCAAGCCGTTGGGCGTCTCGCCGTAGATGTAGCCAGAGCGTTCGGTCACCTTAGCCCCCAGCATGCGCAGGCCCCGCAAATGCAGGTCGATAGGCCGCGGCCCGATAGCACAGCCCCCAGGGTAGGAGACCTTAACCCGACCCAGTCGCCCCAGCAAAGCACCCATCAGCATGATCGATGAGCGCATCTCCCGCATGAGGTAGTCCGGGACCTCAGTACTGGCAAGACCCCTGGGCTCCACCAATAGGCTGAGTCCACTGTCGGCACTGCTTTCCCGCACCTCGACCTCAATCCCGATGGCCCGCAAAATGGCCATCATCACCCGGACATCTTGAATGTCGGGGACATCCCGAATGCAACAGGGCTCATTGGCCAGAGCTGTGGCTGCCAAAATGGGAAGAGCTGCGTTCTTGGCCCCGCTAACTCTCACTTCGCCGACCAGCGAATGCCCGCCTTCAATGATGAACTTGTTCAATACTGACCACCTCCGAAATGGGGCACTAGCATTTTACGCGCCCACCCCGGAGATGGTGAATCGGGCGGAGCTAGCGCCGGACTAGCCCTCGGATAGCCTGGGCAATCTCGGACGCCGCATTGGGGCGCCCCATGGCCCGCGCCCTGTCCGCCATGTCCCTCAGACCCTGTTCATCGGCCAGGAGTTCAAGGATGGTTCTCCACAGACGGTCCCCGGTGAGTCCGGCATCGGGGATGACCACAGCGCCACCAGCCCGCTCCAGGAGACGGGCGTTGTACTCTTGGTGGTTGTGGGTGGTATGCGACGACGGGACCAGGATAGATGGCCTGCCCACCGCCGCTAACTCACTAACTGTACTGGCCCCCGACCGGCCAATCGCCAGGGAACAGGCAGCAAAGGCCGCTGGCGCATCACTGACAAAAGGAACTACCCTAATATGAGAGGTCTGTTCAGTATCGACTCCCAGCTGCTTCAGACGCTCGACGGCCTCGGGGTGGTAACGCTGGCCGGTGGCCCAGAGGAGCTGAAAGCGGGTGTCGGCCGCCAGGCGAGCCGCTACCTCCGCCATAGCTGCTGTGAGTGAAGCGGCACCTCGGCTTCCGGCCGTAGCATAGACCAGAGGCAAATCAGGCTGAAAGCCCAGTCGGGCAAAGCCGGCCTCGGGCGATAACTGAACCAGCTCGCGCCGGACCGGGTTGCCGGTGACCAGGCAAGAGGCCCGGGGGGAGATGTAGCGTCTGCCCTCGTCGAAGGCCAGGCAGACCAAGTCCACAAATGGCGCCAACCACCGGTTGGTGCTCCCCGGAAATGCATTCTGCTCTTGAATCAGGGTGGGCACGCCGCGGAGGATCGCGGCCAGGAGAACCGGACCTGAGACAAAACCACCGGTTCCCACTACCACATCTGGCCGAAAGGCGCCAATTAAGCGACAAGCCTGGAGAACACCGCGGGCTGCCCTGACCACCCCGGCGACCTTTCGCCAGAGCGACAGGCGGATCAGCCCCCCTGATTCGATGGCCTCAAACCTAATCCCCCGCTCTGGCACCAGCCGCGCTTCCAGGCCGTCGGCGGTACCGGCGTACAACACCTCAATGGAACTGTCCACTTCCCGCAGGGCATCAACAATGGCCAGGGCCGGGTAGATATGTCCCCCGGTACCACCGCCACTCACCAGCACTCGCATGGCCAGACCTCCGCTATCTCCGTGTATAACACGATATATTGAGTAAGAAACCGACTCCTGCCAGTACAATTACCAGATTGGAGCCGCCGAAGCTGACAAAGGGCAGTGGGATCCCTGTAATAGGCATGGATCCAGTGACAACACCGATATTGATGACCGCCTGCAGGCCGATAAGGGTAGTAACACCCATGGCCAGCAGGCTGGAGAACAGGTCCGGAGCGCTAAGCGCCACCCGGTACCCCCGCCACATGAAGAGAAAGAACAAAAGCAAGATCGAGACAGCCCCGATGAACCCCAACTCCTCGCCGATGATGGCGAAGATGAAGTCGGTATGCTGCTCCGGCAGGTAGAAGAGCTTCTGACGGCTCCAGCCCAGTCCCAGCCCGAACAGGCCACCCGAGCCAAGGGCGTACAGCGACTGGATAATGTGGTACCCAGTGTCCTGCTTATCAGCCCAGGGGTCCAGAAAGGCAAGGATGCGCTGACGGCGGTAGTCCTCGGTCCAGACGGCCCAGACCAGCAGCGGTACGGACAAGAGCCCCAGGCCAAACAGGTGCCCCAGGCGCGCACCAGCCACATACAGCATCAATACGAAGGTTCCAGCTAAAGCGATAGCGGTGCCCAGGTCTGGCTCCATGAGGATGAGGGCGAAGATCAGCCCCAGCAAGACTAAGAGGGGCAAGAGCCCCCTGATGAAGGACTTGACCTGGTCACCCAGACGAGCCAGCTGGTCAGCGAGGAGCAGAATCACAGACAATTTGGCCAGCTCAGAAGGTTGCATGGTCAGAGGACCTACCTCCAGCCAGCGTCGTGCCCCGTTGATCTCCTTGCCGATTCCGGGGATAAGCACGACGACCAGGAGAAGCACGGTGATGAGAAACAGGGGACGCACCAGCGGCCGCAGCCGCCAGTAGTCGAGTCTCATCACTGCCACCATACCGGCAAATCCCAGGAGCGCCCACAGCAGCTGGCGCTTGAGGTAGTGCAGGGCATCACCGTGCATCACCAGCGCCTTTACCGCACTGGAGCTGTAAACCATGACGACACCGATCCCCAGCAGGATGGAGACCACCACGAAGATACTGAAATCGGGCGGCCGCTTGTTTCTCTCCATCCACTACCCTCCGACAGCCGTTAGGCTAATTACGCCGAAACCCAGGGAAAGCGCCCAGAACAGCAAAACCACCTTGTTCTCAGACCAACCCAGAACCTCAAAATGGTGATGCAAGGGCGCCATCCGGAAAATGCGTTTCCCCGTAAGCTGGAACGAAACCACCTGCAGGATGACGGAGATAGCTTCAATGAGATAAACCATCCCAATGACCGGTATCAGCAATTCCGTCTTGGTCAGAACGGCCAGGGCAGTCAGTGCCCCGCCAATGGCCATCGATCCCACATCACCCATAAAGACGCGCGCCGGATGCAGGTTGAACCGAAGGAACCCGAGGCAGCCGGCAGCCAAGGCCACCGCAAAGATGGCCAGCTCCAGTCGGCCCAACCGGGCGGCCACCAGCCCATAAACCAGCAGCGAAATGCCGCCTGCCCCACCCAGCAGCCCATCAGCACCATCGGTGAAATTGGTTCCATTGGTCGTACCCATCAGTGCGAGCACCACAAAAAGGTAATACCACGGTCCCAGTTCCATAGTCCAGCCAAACCAGGGTATCCTCAGACTGGTGGGCAGCCCCAGCAAGTGCACGGCCGACCCGGCCAGCAGCAGCCCGAGAAGAGCCTGTAGTACCAGCTTATCGCGTGCCCGCAGCCCCAAGGACCTTTTCTTGACTACCTTCAGGTAATCATCCGCCAGACCCACCAGTCCGTTGCCTAAGGTCAGGATAATCGCGGCCCAGAGATACAGGTTCCGGATCCCCAGAACCAGGGTGGCTAGCGTGGCTGCCGTCAGAAAGATGATACCACCCATTGTCGGGGTGCCCTGCTTCTTTAAGTGGGTCTTGGGACCATCAGTCCTAACCTGCTGGCCATATTTCAGCCTGGTGGCTGCGTTGATGACCGGCCCGCCCAGGAGCAGGGCGAGTACCAGAGATGCAATGGCAGGCGCATAGGTAAGTGGCATCGGCAATCCCTCCGGCAGAGTCTCTTACGAATCTCATCTATTCTTCTCTAAGCGCAGTGACGATCTCCTCCATTTTCATCCCGCGCGACCCCTTGACCAGGACTACATCGCCGGCAGCCAGGAACTCCCGGGCCACCTCTAAGGCCTGCTGGTTATCGGACACCCAGCATATTCTCCCCGCCAACCCGGCGGCTTCGGCTCCGGTCGCGGTATGGCGTGATCGGGGGCCGACAGCCACCAGTAGCGAAACCCCTGCAGCGACAATGGCTGGGCCCAATTGGTAGTGGAGCTCGTTCTCCCTCTCGCCGAGTTCCAGCATATCACCAAGGATCGCCACCCTGCGGCGAGTTCCGGCTTCATCGGCCAGGGTATGCAGGGCAGCCCGTACTGATGCCGGGCTGGCGTTATAGGAGTCATCAATGATAGTTACCCCGTTGTGGTCAGCTATCACCAGACGCATGGCGCTCCCCTGGTATTGGTGGAGTCCGGTCTGGATCCCTTCCCAGTCCATCCCCAGCCACCGGGCGACAGCCACCGCAGCCAGGGTGTTGCTGAGATTGTGTCGGCCGGGGATTGGAGAGCTTAGGACACGTTCCGCCTGCCCCAATAGCTGTCCAGTGCTCCTCACCCAGAATCGGGTGTGCCCGTTTTTCCGGTCCAGAGGCGTTCCCTGAACATCGTTGTTCTCCGAAAGGCCATACGTAATGACCGATGGGGCGGCGCCTATAGCCATGGCCCTGACCCGCGGGTCATCACCATTCAGGACAGCCAGACCCTCCCGGGGAAGTGCCATTACCAACTCACCTTTGGCCCTGGCGATGTTCTCGATGCTCCCCAGGAGTTCCAGATGAGCCTCACCCACATTAGTCACGATCCCCACCTCAGGTCTGGCTAGCTCGGCCAGTTGGGCAATCTGGCCGAGCCCTCGCATGGCCAGCTCGACTACGGCTACCTGGTGTTCTGGCCGCAGACGGAAGATGGTCAGCGGTAAGCCGATCTCAGTGTTCAGGTTGCCCTCATTCTTTAGCACGCAGAACCGGGCCGACAGAATGCTAGCGACAATATCTTTGGTGGTTGTCTTGCCGACACTGCCGGTTATGGCAATAGTCCGGGGAGCAAATCGGCTCCGATAGGCCACCGCCAGATCCCAGAGGGCCTGCCTGGTATCGGGCACCATCACCACGCCCATGGTTCCGGGAGCAGCCAGCTCCCGTTGGGCCAGAGCAGCTACAGCCCCTTGTTCCCCGGCGGCCCCAGCGAACTCATGCCCATCCACCCGTTCGCCCGGCAGACAGACAAAGAGAGATCCCGGGGCTGCTTGACGGCTGTCGGTGACCACACTGGTCACGGCAACCTCGGGCTGGCCGGCCACCAGCCGACCCCGGCAGATCCGAGTGATTTCGCCCAGGTCAAAAAGTGCCATCTCTCCTTACCTCCAGTGCTTGTCTGGCCTCTTCACGGTCGTCAAAGTGGATAGTCCGGTCGGCGAAGATCTGATAAGTCTCGTGTCCCTTCCCGGCAATCAGGACCAGATCTCCGGGGTTGGCCAGGCTAATGGCCCGACGGATAGCCAACCGCCGGTCGGCCTGTCGCTCATAGGCTCCCACTCCGCGGATCCCCTCTTCGATGTCATCAATAACCCGTTCGGGGTCCTCGCTCCGAGGGTTGTCGGAGGTCAGAATGGTCAGGTCGGCCAGTCGGCCACTGACCTCGCCCATTATCGGCCGCCGTCCGCGATCGCGGTCGCCACCGCATCCGAAGACCGAAATTACCCGGCCTCTGGTCAGTTCGCGCGCTGTCTCCAGCACACTGGCCAGACTCTCCGCGGTATGGGCGTAGTCCACCACCACCGAGAAACTCTGCCCGGCATCAATCAACTCAAACCGCCCGGGGACTCCGGAAAAGCCCTGGAGAGCCTCCACAACCTCATCCAACCGGCACCCCTCGGCCAGCCCGACTCCGACGGCGGCCAACGCGTTGTAGACGTTAAACCGCCCTGTGAGGCGGAGCCCCAATTCACTGTCGCCAGCCGGCGTCTTCAGGCGGAAGCTGACGCCCTTCTGGTCGAAGGTAATCCGCTCAGCGGTGATCTCGGCCGCCGGTGACATTCCGTAACCCAAAACCCGGCAGCCGCTGGAAACCAAGGCTCGCATGTACCCGCTTTTCTCATCATCGTAGTTGATGACCGCCGTCTTGGGGCCGCTCTTGAGCGGCGGCCGGTAAGCCCGGCCCAGACCCTTGAAGAGCAGGCCCTTGGCGGCCAGGTAGTCATCCAAATCCCGGTGAAAATCAAGATGGTCCCGGCCCAGGTTGGTGAAAACAGCCGTGTCGTACTCAACTCCCGCCACACGGCGCAGGGCCAGTGCATGTGAGGATACTTCCATGACGCAGGCCCGGCAATTTTCCTTCACCATTGTGGCCAACAGCTCCTGTAGATCCGAACCCTCAGGAGTCGTGGGCGTGGTTCGCTGGCCGCCAATGGGCCGGTCACCGGCCAGCATGCTGACCGTACCGATGAGCCCAACCCGCTGGTAGCGCCGGGACAATACTGCGTGGGCCAGATAGGCCACCGTAGTCTTCCCCTTGGTCCCGGTAACCCCAACCATTCTCAGAGTCTTGGAAGGGTCACCGAAGAGGGCGGCAGCAACCAGCGATAGTGCCGCCCGGGCGTCGGGGACCAGAACTAGAGTGGTTCGGTCGTCCACCGCCACCGGCCGTTCGGCGAAAACCACCCGGGCACCAGCCTCCACCGCCGCCGGTACAAAGAGATGTCCATCAGCCCTCTCGCCCCGCAAAGCGAAAAAGGCATCGCCCGGCCTGACCTTGGCGGAATGGTATGCCACACCTCCTACCTCTACCTCGGGGTTACCTTCCACTCTCACTCCAGTCAGTGTAGACAACAGCTCTTTCAGCAGCACCTACATGACCCTCCTTCCCTGCCTCATGTGTTATTATATCCTCAACGGGTCTCCCTGAACTGAACAGTCACAATGCTTCCCGGCTGGACCCAGACCTCCGGGGCCGGGTCCTGACTGACGGCGATCCCGCTCCCCTCACCGCTCATCCGGAGCCCGAGCGTCCCCAGAGCCTCGGCAGCCTCACGGCGGGTCAGGCCGATGAGCCGCGGAATCTTGACCGGTGCCCGCGGGTCATCGGTGATGCTGCCTAAGACGATCAAGGTAGTGCTACCCCGCCAGACCCGGGCCCCACCGGGTGGCATCTGGTCTACCACCCGGGGGCCGTTGCCCTCAACCCGCATTTTGAGACCGGCACTTCTGAGGGCGGCTTCAGCTTCGGTTAGACTACGATTGATGACATCAGGGACCGCTACTGGGGTAGCGTCTTTACCGGCCAGCACTGCCGGGTCTATCTCAGGTTGGATCCCCAGGTAAGTCAGGATGTCCTCCATGACGCCGCCGAATACCGGAGCGGCGATAACACCGCCATAGTAGGCTCCCACCGGTTCGTCAAGGATGACCAGCACAGCTACCTGTGGATCGTCTGCCGGGCCGAATCCGCAGAAGGATGCGATGTATTTGCCCTCAGCCAATCTCCCGTCGATAACCTTCTCGGCTGTGCCGGTCTTACCGGCCAGGTTGTACCCGGCCAGGTAAGCCCGTTTCCCGGTCCCATCGCTGACGACCCGCTCCATAATGGCCTTGAGATCGGCGGCGGTTTCTCGGGAGATCACCTGGCGGACAGGAGTCGGCCCGAACCGCTGGACGACATTCCCACTGGTGTCGGTGATCTCCTTGGCTAGGTAGGGACGCATCAATACCCCATCATTGGCAATGGCCGACATGGCGGTGATCAGTTCTATAGGGGTAACAGTCAGTGTCTGCCCGAAGCTCATTACCGCCAGGTCAATGGGCTTCACCTTCTCAGCCGGCAAGATCAGGCCCGAAGCCTCGCCCGGGAGGTCGATCCCGGTCCGCTCGGCCAGTCCAAAGGCCTTGACATAGTCTATAAACTTCTCGGCCCCCAGTCGCATACCTAGGTTGACAAAACCAACGTTGCACGAATTCTCCATGATCTCAGCAAAAGATTGGCTGCCATGTCCCTGGGGTTTCCAGCAGCGAATCGTCTTTCCCGGCACCTCAATATGTCCGCTGCAGTAGAAGCGGTCATGGATGGTGGCCACACCTTCCTCCAGGGCGGCCGCCGCGGTAATCGGCTTAAAGGTAGAGCCGGGCGGATAGGTATCACTCACCGCGAAGTTGCGGCGGTTTGCCGCCGGATGAGCCTGGTAGTTGTTGGGGTCATAGTCCGGGCGGTTGGCCAGGGCCAGGATCTCACCGGTCTTGGGGTTCATCACAATTATGGTACCGGCCCGCGCCTGGTGCTTCATGAGTGCCTCTTCCAGGTGCTTCTCGATGATATACTGAATCACCTCGTCGATGGTGGTTACCAGGCTGTAGCCATCACGCGGCGGTATATAGCTATGCTTGGCCCAAGCAATCTCCCGTCCCCGACCGTCGAACTCGATAACGATCTTCCCGGGCTCCCCCCGGAGTTCCCTGTCATAGACCAGCTCCAACCCTTCCAGACCCTGGCTGTCAATGCCAGCTATCCCCAGTACATGACTGGCCAGGTTGCCATTGGGATAGACCCGTTTGGCCTCCTGGGTGAGCTGAATGCCAGGTAGACTAAGCTGCCGGATGGCTTGCGATTGTTCCTCGCTGATCTTGCGCTTCACCCATACGAAGGCAGCCCGCTTGGTAATCCGCTCATAGGTTTCTGAGTATTCCATGCCCAGGATCCGGGATAACTCCGCAGCCACCCGGGCCGGTTCCTTCACTTCCACGGGAATGGCGAAGACCGAGTCGACGTTAACGCTGATAGCCAGCTTACGCCCTACCCGGTCATAGATAATACCACGTCTAGCTTCTACTGGTACATTGCGCAGCCGCGTGTCTAGCGCCAGGTTCCTGAGGTGTTCCCCCCTGACAAACTGCAGCCAGGCTACACGCGCAATAAGGATGGCCATGAAAACGATAGCGCCGAGAAACAGTACGGCAATGCGCTTACGCAATCTAATTCCCGGCGTCGCCATAGGAAACCCTCCTGCTCTCGGGCTAGCTTCCCTTTCCGGCTTCAGCCCGGTTGCCCGGCAAGAGCCCGCCCAACCAATTCCACACTCTCTCCCACCATGGGACTGTCGGCTCCGGCAGGCTGGCGGCGGCCACCTGAACCTGATAGGCCGGCGCAGCCTCGCCGGTAAGTACAGTCCGGGGAGCGACAGCAGCTTTCATCCTTAAGTCAGTGCGCGCCACCTGTTCCACTCTGGCCAGCGAGGAGAGCTGAGATGCCACGAAAGCCAGCTGTTCATTGCGACGCTCCAGAGCTACCTTCTGGGAGCTGAGGGCTCTGATCTCGCTGTTGAGGTGGGCAGCTGTCGTCGCTCGGCCAGTCAGCAGCAGCATAAACCCGATCGCCGCTACCCAGGCCACGATGAAGGCCGAGCGCGCCCGATGGCGGGCTCTGGCCTTGCTCGTGACTTTCACCCGCCTGATGAGTACCGTCTTCCTGGTTACTCTCGGTTGAACCCGCTGCTGAGGCAGTACCATCTGTATTCGCCCTCCCCTCTGGGTAGAACCTGCTAGCTGAGGCGCTCTGCGGCCCGCAACTTCGCGCTGCGAGCCCGAGGATTCCGCGCCAGTTCGTCTTCTTCCGGAACCAACGGCTTCCGGGTAAGCACTTTCACCAGACGCAATGGATTACACCGGCATTCAGGTAATTGCGGCGGGCATTGGCAGCGCCCGGCCAAGTCCAAAAAGGTGTTCTTGACTATACGGTCCTCGAGGGAATGGAAGGTGATCACCGCGATGCGCCCTCCCGGAGCCAGATGGTCTACCGCTTTCTGCAGGGCCGGCGCGATCTTGTTTAGTTCATCATTTACGGCTATGCGAAGAGCCTGAAAGGTTCGCTTAGCCGGATGAGGCCCTTTTTCCCGGGCTGCGGCCGGGATGGCGCTCTTGATAACCTCCACCAATCTGCCGGTGGTGGTTATCGGTGCTCTTTCCCGTTCATTGATGATAAAATGAGCAATCCGCTTGGACCACCGCTCTTCACCATACTCCCAGATGATCCTGGCCAGCTCGGCTTCACCGAGCTGGTTAACAAGGTCTGCCGCAGTCCGGCCCCGCCCAGGGTCCATTCGCATGTCCAATGGGGCATCCTGCTGGTATGAGAAGCCTCGCTCTGCCTCGTCCAACTGGTGGGAGGAGGTTCCCAAGTCGAAGATGACACCATCGATCCGCTCGACTCCCGCCTCCGCCAGAACCTGGTCGAGGTCGGCATTATTGGCGTGGAATAGCCGATGCGACACTCCCTCGGCCGTCAGGCGGCGTCCGCTCTCGGCCAGGGCTTCCGGATCTCGGTCAATGCCGATGACAGTGGCCCGGCCACCGGCAGCCCGCCCCACAGCCGAAGCGTGTCCGCCACCCCCCAGCGTACAGTCCAGATAAGTACCGCCCGGCGCCGGGCGCAGCAGTTCCAAGACCTCTCTGACCATGATGGGTTGGTGGTACATAGCTCTACCTCACTAGAGTCCCAGGTTAACCAGCTTCTCAGCGATCTCCTCATACGCTTCTTCAGCGCTCTCGCTATACTGCTCCCAGATCTCCTTAGCCCAGATCTCGACACGGGAGGAGACACCGAGAATGACTACATCCTTATCGAATTTGGCGTAGTCCTTCAGGTTGCCCGGAATGAGTATTCTCCCCTGCTTATCTAACTCGCACTCGGTAGCACCGGCGAAGATCAGACGGACGAAAGCCCGGGCATCGGCACCGGTCAGTGGGAGGCTCTTCACTTTCTCTTCCACCACTCTCCACTCGGCCAAGGGATAGACGAAGAGGCAGTGGTCTAGTCCTTTGGTGACAATGAACTTCTCGCCCAGACCTTCACGGAGTTTGGCCGGGATAATCAGGCGGCTCTTATCGTCCAGTGCATGTTGATACTCCCCCATGAACACCACGGCCCACCCCCTCTGCTATCCATCTCCCCACTTTTCACCACTTTCCTCCACCTCGACTATTCTCCACCCCACCTCATACTCCTCCTAACCCACGAAAAACTTTTTTACAAAATGAGGCACGCAAAAAAGCAGCCTTACGGCTGCCTTGGAGGGGGAGTCTTTAGGGTCGATCCCCGCGCATGCGGGGGAGCCATAGTGCGCGGAAGACCACGGCTACATCGAGACAGTGGGCAGTAAGAGGCAGGCACTGCGAGCCGTCAGAGCGGAGTTTACCCCAGAAGATGCACGCTCTTGCAACCTCTGGGGTTGCCAATTCTCTGTCCTTACCGGGCGTCAAGACACATTTCCCCTTCACCCTCCAGGATTACGCCTTGGAGCCTGTCGCACAGATAGCCTGAAGATCAGGCCATCTGTGCGACAGGCTCTAGATTGCGGTCAAATTGGACGAAGCGGAGCCTAGTTCCACAACCCGGACAGATTAGCAGTTCCTTTTCCTGGCCGCCTGACAGATTACACTCCGGAGCGATTAGATCACTTTGGACCGTTAAGCCCTGACGTCCACAGGCGGCACAGACAAACTCTACCAGTTCCGAGCTATTCTCCAAAAGCCGGACCTCCTTAAGCTTCTCTTGCTTGATGGAGTTCGCCCGACTAATGACGACTCCTCCCGCGTTTTTTCTGAAATTTCTGGGATGTGCAGTCACCCACGGCAGACTGGCTTTGCCTGTCAACGGACTGAGAAAATGTCCCCCGGTCAGTCGCTGGAATGGTAGAATAGATCAGCCGGATCTTTCCTGTGGAAGAACCTCTCAACGGGGTCGACCTTGCGCCAGTCAACGCCGGGGAGACCTCGCTTCCA
>JBFLWA010000016.1:0-37173 GCA_040758135.1 Bacillota bacterium
CAGCCTCGTCATCCCTCTCACCCGCTCCCCAAGCCTTAGAAATGGTCCCTGGACCCCCAGCATGGTCACCAGTGCGCCAAGACCACGAGCGACTCGCTGCCCCTCGGGAAGGCTCAGCATCTCGTCTAGCAGGAAAACCCGCTGATTGGCTACCCGGTCCCAATAGTACCGCCGCCCAAACTCCACCGGCCCGACCAGTGTCTCGACGGTACGGGAGACCCTGCCTTTGATCTCGCACCTCTGTTTGTCTCGCTCTTCGGCAATCCGGCCATCAATCGCCTGGAGGATCTCGGCCGTACCTTCAGCCATCACTCCCAAGAACCTGCCAAATACTGCGCGCTCCAGTTCCCAGAAGGATATCCCGACTGCACCTTGAACGCTATCCATGGCGAGAGCTCCGACCTCCTTTGTGACGGTCTCAGCAACCATTCACTTCGGGAGAAGGTGGTTCTCGTCCTTGTTTTTGTCCTCAATTACCCAACTATACTTTACTCATACGCGCCAAGCAGTTTCGATGGCCTTAGCTGCCAGGATAGTCATGCCCAGTGTGTGCTGGTGCGCTGCACTGAGCGGCCCCGATACGGCCAGGGCCCCAATGATGGTACCACTGCCCCGAATGGGACTGCCCGAACAGGCCCAGGTATGGTGGTCAGCGAAGTAATGCTCGGGACCTACGACCTGCAGGGGTTCGCCGGTGATCAGGCAGGTGCTGATGGCTCCGGTGCCCACCCGCTCTTCGCCCCAGTAGGCCCCGGGCTGGTCGCCCAGAACGGCGGCGTAGTGGAGAATATCCTCATCACCGACCAGGGCCAGCAGATACCCATCGGCATCGCAGAGGGCAGTCAGGAAGCCGGTACCCTGCAGAAAGCTATTGAGCTCACCAATGAAGGGGCGGGACAGTTCGATGAGGGCCCGGTTCTGGCTGAATAGCTGGTCGAGTTCGCCGCCGGTGAGGCGGTCTTCGCGACGCAACCGGTAGGGATTGATCCCCCGGGCACGGCAGCGCATCCACGACTCGGCAACAACCGGGCGGACCACCTGCCGGTCAAGAAGGCCGGTATCCACAAACTGCTTCCAGGCCTGGTAAAGGCGGATATGGGCTCCTTCATCCACCATACTCCCCCCAATCCGGAGCTGCTTCCTGGTTTATCATATGTCTGATCGGTGGAGCTCAGTGCGTGGGCAGGCCGTAGGCGGTTGTGGTATACTAGTGCGCGGAGGGAGGTCGGTCGTGTGGGAAAGATCGATGTAATTCTGGTCAATGGCCGGATACACGAGGTCATCGGGGAGCCGGTACGCAGCGAGGCTGTGGCCATCAGTGGGGGTAAAGTAGTAGCCACCGGTTCTACAGAGCAGATGGAGATCATGGCTGATCGCGATACCAAGCGGATCGACCTGGAAGGGCGGACGGTAATCCCCGGGCTCACCGACAGCCATCTGCACTTGCTGGGCTATGGATTGCAGTTGGGGCGGGTGGATCTCGCCCCGGTTCGCTCAATGGATGAGTTTCTGGCCAGGGTGGCCGAGGTAGCAGGTCGGCTGCCGGTGGGGCGTTGGGTGCTCGGCCGGGGCTGGGACCAGGATCGGCTGGCGGAGAAGCGCTTCCCCACCAGGCAGGATCTGGATCGGGTAGCTCCCGACCACCCGGTGGTGCTCGGCCGGAACTGCGGGCACCTGTATGTCGCCAACTCGCTGGCCCTCAAGCTGGCCGGGGTGGATCGTGACACCGCCGCCCCGCCAGGCGGCCAGATCGACCGGGACGAGCAGGGTGAGCCCACAGGTGTACTGCGGGAGACCGCTCAGGGGCTGATCCACCGCGTTGTCCCGCCGCCTGACCGCGCTGAGAAGCTGCAGGCACTGCGCCTGGCTGTCCAGCGGGCGCTCTCCTTCGGGCTAACGTCGATCCACCCGGATGATGTAGGGTTGGCCGGCGGCTGGGAGGAGGCGGAGGGTCTCTATCGTCAGCTCATTGTGGAAGAGGAGATACCGCTCCGGGTCCACCTGGCGGTGAGCATCTCCCATTTGGACGAACTAATCGAGATGGGGCTGGCCACCGGAGCCGGTGATGACTGGCTCCGGGTAGGGGCGGCTAAGATCTTCGCTGATGGGTCTTTGGGCGGACGGACGGCCGCACTCTCGGAGCCCTATAGTGATGATCCGTCGACAGCCGGTATCCCCATCCACCCTGAGGAAGAGCTCAACCAACTGGTCGCCAGAGCCAATGAACATGGGATGCAGGTACAAATCCACGCCATTGGTGACCGGGCGGTGGAGATGTCGCTTAACGCAATAGAGCGGGCTCTGGAGGCGCACCCGCGAGTGGATCATCGCCACCGTCTGGTCCACGCGCAGATCCTGCGGGAAGACCTTATTAAAACAATGGTTCGTCTGAAGGTATTGGCTGATGTTCAGCCTAAGTTCATCAGCAGCGACCTGCACTGGGCCGGGCAGCGGGTGGGCCGTGAACGGCTTACCTGGTCCTACTGCTTCCGTACCATGCTGGAGATGGGCGTGGGGCTGGCTGGAGGCTCCGATGCCCCCGTGGAACCACTGGAGCCCTTCTTGGGGATCTTCGCCGCGGTGAACCGGACCGATCTGGACGGTCAGCCCAAGGGGGGCTGGACCCCGGGCGAGCGGGTAAATATCAACCAGGCAATCAGGCTCTTTGCCGAGGGCGGTCCCTATGCTGCCTTCGAAGAACACCGGCGCGGGGCACTGGTCCCAGGACGCCTGGCCGATCTGGTGGTGCTGGACAGCGATCCGTGGCGGGTTGACCCGGCTCAGCTTAAGGAGATCCGTCCGCTGCTGACTATGGTCGGTGGACGCATTGGGTTCCGGTCCGGCGGCTGGGGGGTATAGGGATGAGGTTTAGAGTGATTGGTCCCGCTGAGCGGGAGCGGTTCAACCACTTCACCGCCTGGGGACCGCAGGGAAGCTTCCTTCAGTCATGGGAGTGGGGGGAGCTTAAAGCGGCTACCGGCTGGCAGCCTCTGCGGGCAGTGGTGGAAGAAGGGAATGAGATAAAGGCGGCCATCTCCATTCTCGTGCGCCGACTGCCGCTGCCGGGGGCCAGGAAGAGCATCTTCTACGCCCCCAAAGGGCCCATTGCCGATCTGGGGGATCGGGATGTGCTCCGGGTACTGGTGGCCGGGGTCAGGGACTTGGCCTCCCGGCACGGGGCGATTCTGCTGAAGATCGACCCCGATATTGAGGCCGGAGAGCAAAGAGCTACCAATAACCTCTCAAGCTTCGGGTTCCGGCCGGTGGAAACCGGCGATGGTTTCGAGGGAGTGCAGCCGCGGTTTGTGTTTCGCCTGCCCATCGCCGACCGATCCCTTGACGAACTGATGGAGGCGTTCCACTCCAAGACCAGGTACAATATTAGGTATGCCTTTCGGAAGGGGGTCACTATCCGCACAGGTGACCGCCAAGACCTTCCCGCCTTCTACCAGGTTCTCCAGGAGACGGCCGCGCGTGATGATTTCCTGGTCCGGGATATCTCATATTACGAGAGGCTCTGGGATGAGCTGGTGGAAGCGGGGATCGCCCGTGTCTTCCTGGCCGAGTGGGAGGGCAAACTGCTGGCCGGCGCCATCTCCATGAAGTATGGTCCCACCGTGTGGTATGTCTATGGGGCCTCCAGCAACGAGCACCGCAACCTGATGCCGGCCTATGCCGTGCAGTGGGAGATGATCAAGTGGGCCAAGGAGTCAGGTTGCAGTGTATATGATTTCCGGGGAGTCTCCGGCGACTTGAACCCGGGTAATCCCCTCTACGGCCTGTACCGGTTCAAGAGGGGTTTCAACCCCATCCTCACCGAGTACATAGGCGAGTTTGACCTGGTTTTCTCGCCCGTCTATTACTGGCTCTGGACCACAGCCCTGCCCTTTTATAAGAGGGTGAAGGTCCGGCTGCGGGGGAGCTGACCAAAGGCCGTCGTCAGATTTTACCGCTCCTAACTGGGGCGGTTTTTTGTTTGGCCCGCCCCCAGAGGGAATAGTAATAAAATGAAGTGTCGGGGAGGGGCGACCCGTTGTGCTTAACGAGTTAAAAGAGAAGATCGAAGACCTTTCGGTGGCCATGGAAAAGATGAAGCTGGCCGAATACGTCAAACTGCTGGACCATCCGTGGCGACTGCTCTGGATTAACTTTTTGGCCGGAGTGGCCCGAGGTTTCGGCACCGCCATTGGCTTTACGCTGCTGGCCGCACTCTTCCTGTACCTGGTGCAGAGAGCGTTTATCCTCAATCTTCCCATAATCGGGCACTTCATTGCCGAACTGGTGAGAATAGTCCAAGAGCAACTGCGTTAAGGAGGCTGCCATGAACCCTAAAACAATGCAACGGTACCGTGAGAGACTCCTGGCCCTCAGGGATAAGTACCAGCGCGACGCCGAACAGCTACGGACGGGCGGTCTCGGTGAGAGCATGGGCCAGTCCATCAGCGAGTTCTCAACCTACGATAACCATCCGGCCGACCTGGGCACCGAGATGTTTGAACGCGAGAAAGACCTGGGTCTCTATGGTCTCATTGGGTTGCACCTAAAGCGGATCGATGATGCCCTGGAGCAGATCGAGAACGGCACCTACGGACGGTGCGATATCTGCGGTCGCGAGATCGACCCGCTGCGGCTCGAAGCCATGCCTGAGACTACCCTCTGCGTTCGGTGCAAGGAAAAATACGATGAGCTGCCTTACCATCGGCCGGCGGAAGAAGAGGTGCTGAGTCCTCCCTTCGCCCGCTCTTTCCTGGATGATACCGATATGGTGGAGTTCGACGGCGAGGATGCCTGGCAGGAGGTGGCTCGGGTCGGCACTTCCAACGGCCCGTCGGATGCGGGCGGCGGCGAGAACTACGAAGAAACCTACTACGACAGTGCTGAGGACCGGGGCCTGGTGCAGGAATTCGAGGGGCTGGTCGACCAAGAGGGGGATGTATTGGGCTACCGTGATAAGCGGCACTGCCGGAGCGCTCCCCGCAGCGGCGGCGGGCAAGACGTTGATGGTGGCTCCAACTGTGTGCTAGAATGACGGCAAGGGGGTGGCGCCTTGCCCTATGTAGTCTGTCTAATCATCGTGGTCGCCGACCAGCTGAGCAAGGCCGCCGCGCGCCGGTGGTTGGCCACCGGGCCGGTTTCTGTTATACCCGGGGTATTCCAGCTGAACCTCACGCAGAACCCGGGGGCGGCCTTTGGCCTATTAGTCAACCGCACCGGGCTTTTTATCGCGATTACCGTGGCGGTTCTGGTGGCCATCGTTGGGTTTGGCCGCCAGATAGCGGCGGGTGACCGCCGCACCGAGTGGGGGCTGGCTCTGGTCGCAGCCGGAGCAGTCGGAAATCTTATCGACCGGGTCTGGCGGGGAACCGTCACTGACTTCCTGGATTTCTACATCTGGCCCATCTTCAACCTGGCCGATATGGCCATAGTCGGTGGTGCCATTATCATCGCCACCACCATAATCTGGCGCCGGGAGGGAGCGCAGCCATGAAACCAGTCCTCTTCGAGCTCGGGCCCCTGACCGTCTACTCCTGGGGTTTTGCCTATGTATTGGCCTTCCTCGTGGCCGGGTACCTGGCTTACCAGCGGGCCCAGCGGACCGGAATCAACCCCGATGCTGTCCTCGATCTGGTTCTCCTCATTTCTCTGGCGGCCCTTCTGGGTTCCCGGGTTCTGTATGTGGCCCTCGATTGGAAGTACTACCAGCAGACTCCGTGGCAGGTTCTGGCCATCTGGGAGGGCGGGCTCTCCTTCTACGGCGGCTTGATCGCCGGAATTCTGGCCGGGTGGGGCTATGCGGCTTACCGCCGCCTCCCGTTCACCCGCTTGGCCGACCTGGTCGCCCCGCTCATCGCCATGGGCTACGCCATCGTGCGTGTCGGGTGCTTCCTCAACGGCTGCTGCTATGGGCACCCCACCGATTTGCCCATCGGCGTCAACTTCTTCGATGTACCACGTCACCCCACCCAGCTATACGCGGCCGCGGCTGGCTTGGTTATTTACTTCGTCCTCGTGCGACTGGAACGGAACAAGCCCTACCATGGTTACATCTTCCTGATGTTCCTGGGGCTCTATTCGCTCTATCGCTTTCTCATTGAGTTCTGGCGGGAGGCGGTGGTCGTCCGGCCTCCCTTCACCCTGACCCAAGTCTTTGCCTTCGGCGGGATGGTCTCGGCCTTCGGTCTGGCTTGGTGGCTGGGGCGGATGCAGGGCCGAAGGGGGTAGGCACCCGTGGCTGAGACATTGGCTATTACCTTCACCCCGGAGGAGGAGGGCCAGAGGTTAGACGCGGCTCTCGCCGGCCGTATCGAGCTGGGGCTTTCGCGCTCGCGCATCCGTCAGCTGATCGATGAGGGGCTGGTAACCATCGCCGGGCGCCGCACCAAGCCGGCCCAGAAAGTGACGGCCGGCGAGGTGGCCGAGATGATGTTGCCCGCCCCGGAGCCAATGGCCGCTGTCGCTGAGGAAATGCCGTTGGACATTGTCTATGAAGATAATGATTTGATTGTAGTCAACAAGCAGCGTGGACTGGTGGTACATCCGGCCCCTGGTCATCGCCGGGGGACGCTAGTCAATGCGCTGCTGGCTCACTGCCCGGACCTGGAGGAAATTAACAGCGTCATCCGACCTGGCATCGTCCACCGCCTGGACAAGGATACCACTGGGCTGTTGGTAGTGGCCAAAAACGCCCGGGCTTACCGAAGCCTGGTGGACCAGATGCGACGGCGGGCCATTCATCGCGGCTACCTGACTCTGGTCTGGGGCCGGCCAGAGGCGGAGGCCGGCAAAGTAATCTCCCCCATTGGCCGGCATCCGGTCGATCGCAAGCGCATGGCCGTGGTGGAGAGTGGGCGGCCGGCTGTTACCCATTTCGTAGTCCGCGAGGAGCTGCCCAACCATTCACTGCTGGAGGTGACCCTCGAGACCGGTCGGACGCACCAGATCCGGGTACACCTGGCTTACATTGGTCATCCGGTGGTGGCTGATCCGGTGTACGGCGGTCGTCGGAATGGCTTCGGGCTGGCTGGTCAGGCCCTGCACGCCGCCACCCTCGAGCTGACCCATCCCGTTAGTGGGCGGCCCCTGCGCTTCGAGGCACCACTGCCCGCTGATTTTACCTCGGTTCTGGAGCGGCTGAGGGTTGACACCGGAACAGGCCTGTGATAATCTGATGGTGAACCGAATAGGTTCTGCCTTTAAGCTGGTACGAGAGACCAGCAAGGAGAGCGTTGGGGAGTTAACCTTCTTGCTGGGCAAGAAGGTTTTTTGATGTGTGTGGCAGACTATCCGGGAGAAACACCCATCGGGAGGGATCTAATTGGCGCTGCGTGAAAAGGCGCAGATCATGGACGAGGATCAGATCAGGCGGGCGGTGGTCCGCATCGCCCACGAGATCGTGGAGCGCAATAAGGGCACCGATGATCTGGTCATCGTCGGGATCCGGCGGCGTGGGGTGCCCTTGGCCCAGCGGCTGGGAGCGGCCATCCGGGACAGTGAGGGTAAGGAAGTCCCCACTGGGGTACTGGATATCACCCTCTACCGCGACGATTTGACCACCCGGTCCGAGCAGCCGGTGGTGCACCGGACCGAGATCCCTGTCTCGGTCCACGGTAAGACGGTGGTGCTGGTCGATGATGTTCTTTACACCGGCCGCACGGTGCGGGCTGCGCTGGATGCCATCATGGATATGGGCCGCCCGGCCCAGATCCAGCTGGCGGTTCTCATTGACCGGGGTCACCGGGAATTGCCCATTCGGGCCGATTATGTGGGCAAGAATGTCCCCACCTCCAACCGGGAGGTTATCCATGTCCACCTGTCGGAGATCGATGGCGACGAGCGGGTAGTAATCGAAGAATTTGAAGAGTAATAACTGCGAAGACTCCTTTTAAGTTGGTCCCGTGAGGCCGGCAAAGGGGTAGGTCGGGAGTTTTGGCGACCTTCCTGCGCTGGGCGCGGGAAGGTCGTTTTGTTTCGGGCACAATAAATCTTGCTTAGGAGGGAGCGCCATGGGCCTGAACCGGAAAGACATCCTCGGATTGGAGGAGATGAGTGCCGACGAGATTAGGTTGATCCTCGATACGGCCGCCTCGCTGAAAGAGATCATCAGCCGCCCCATTAAGAAGGTACCCACCCTGAGAGGAAAGACAGTCATCACCCTCTTCTACGAGCCGAGCACCCGGACCCGGGTTTCATTCGAGCTGGCCGGGAAGTACATGAGTGCCGACACCGTGAATATCGCTACCGCCACCAGCAGTGTCAAGAAGGGAGAGACCCTGTTGGACACGGCCAAGACCATCGAGGTAATGGGCGCCGACATGGTTATTATGCGCCATCCCATCGGAGGCGCTCCGCACTTCATGGCTCAGCACCTGAGGGCTTCGGTAGTCAATGCCGGCGACGGGATGCACGAACATCCGACCCAGGGGCTTCTGGACATGTTCACCATCCAGGAGAAGAAGGGACGGTTCGAGGGGCTCAAGATCTGCGTGGTCGGTGATATCTTCCATAGCCGCGTCGCCCGGTCCAACATCTGGGGTCTGACTAAGCTGGGAGCCGAGGTCAGGGTAGCTGGGCCGGCCACTTTGATCCCGCCGGAGATCGAACGCATGGGCGCCAGAGCCTACACTGATCTGGCCGAAGCGCTGCGGGGAGCGGATGTGGTCAATGTCCTGCGCCTGCAGCTGGAGAGGCAGAGCAAGGGGCTCTTCCCGTCGGTGCGTGAGTACACCCGCTACTGGGGGGTCAACCGCGAGCGGCTGGCCCTGGCCAAGCCCGATGCTTTGCTAATGCACCCGGGTCCCATGAACCGCGGGGTTGAGATCACCAGCGAGATTGCCGATGGCGATCAGAGTTGCATTAATGAACAGGTCACCAATGGTGTGGCCGTGCGCATGGCCATACTCTATCTTTTGCTTGGGGGAGGCGAAGTAGCGTGAAGATCCTGATCAAAGGCGGCCGGGTGATTGATCCCGAGAGCGGCGTTAATGCTGTTCTCGATCTACTGGTAGACGAAGGGAAGGTCGCCCGGCTCGGGAGCGGCCTATCGGAAGATGGTGCTCAGCCATACGATGCCACCGGTTGCCTGGTCCTGCCCGGGCTGGTCGATCTCCATGCCCACTTGCGAGAGCCAGGCGAGGAGTATAAGGAGGATATCGCCTCCGGCACGGCCGCCGCGGCGGCTGGGGGCTTCACCAGCCTGGCGGTTATGCCCAACACCCGGCCGGTAGTGGATAATTCTTCACTGGTGCGTTCGGTGCTGGAGCGGGTCGCCCAGAACGGCCTGGTCAATGTCTTCCCCATTGGCGCTATCTCCAAAGGCCAGAAGGGTGAGGAGCTGACCGAGATGGGAGATATGAAGGAGGCGGGGATTGTGGCCGTCTCGGATGATGGCAAACCCGTACAGAGCAGTGAGCTTATGCGACTCGCCCTAATCTACGCCAACCAGTTTGGCCTGCCCGTGTTTTCGCACTGCGAGGATCTGTCGTTGGTCAACGAAGGGGTCATGAACTATGGCTATACCTCCAACCGCCTGGGGTTGCGGGGAATCCCCGCCGCGGCCGAGGAGGTTCAGGTGGCCCGTGACCTGATTCTGGCCGAGGCTACCGGAGCCCACCTCCATCTCTGCCACATAAGCACCGCTGGCTCGGTGGAGCTGGTGCGCCGGGCGAAGGAGCGGGCGATGGCAGGAGGCTTCCGGGTGACCTGTGAGGTTACTCCCCATCACCTTACCCTGACCGACGAAGCGGTGGCCAACAGCCAGTACGATACTGATACCAAAGTTAACCCACCACTAAGGACCGAAGCCGACCTCGTGGCCCTGCGAGAAGCGTTGGCTGATGGCACCATTGACGCGATCGCCACCGACCATGCCCCCCACCATCAGGACGATAAGCTGGTGGAGTATAACTACGCGGCCTTCGGTATCAGCGGGCTGGAGACGGCTCTGGCGGTAATCCACGATCGCTTGGTGCGGAATGGAATCCTCGACTGGTTGACCCTGGTCCAGCGTATGAGCCTGACTCCCGCCCGGATAATCGGGATTGACCGGGGCCGGCTGAGCCAGGGAGCGGTGGCCGATATCACTATCTTCGACCCGGCCCTCCGCTGGACAGTGGATAGCCGGCAGTTCCGCTCCAAGGGCCGGAACACCCCCTTCGAGGGGCAGGAACTGGTCGGGCGCGTCCGGACCACCTTCGTCTCGGGCCGCCTGGTGTACAGCGCCGGGTAAGGAGGCCTCCCATGCCAATGCTTGAGACGGCGACAGTGGTCGGGCAGACCAGAGTCGCCAGGGATACCTATCGGATGGAGTTGGCCGCGGCCGGGATAGCCGCGGCCAGCTGCCCCGGCCAGTTTGTCATGGTCCAGGCGGGTCATGAAGGAGCGCGGCTGCGACGCCCGTTGAGCCTGCACCGGTTCGACGCGGGACGTGTGGAACTGCTCTACCGGGTGGTAGGATCAGGGACGCGCTGGCTGGCGGGGTTGGCTCCTGGAGAGCAGTTGGAGCTGCTGGGTCCACTGGGTAGGGGGTTCCCGCTGCACCCGGATCGGCCGGCAGTTCTCGTCGGGGGCGGTATCGGCGGCGCACCCCTCGTGGCCCTGGCCGAGGCGCGCGGCCGGGCAGAAGTGCCAACCCTGGTGCTCCTGGGCGCCCGGCAGGCCGCGGAGCTGGTAGCCGTGGACCGGTTTCGGGATCTCGGGTGTCGGGTGGAGGTAGCCACTGATGACGGCAGTGCCGGACGCCATGGTCTGGTAACCCAGTGGCTGCCAGAAGCGATGGCCGACTTCGGCGAGGAGGCTGTCATCTACGGTTGTGGGCCCCAGGGCATGCTCAGGGCTCTGATGACCCTGGATCCCCGGTTCACTGTCTACCTCTCGCTGGAGGAACGTATGGCCTGCGGGGTCGGTGCCTGCCTTGGGTGTGCCGTGGCGGCAGCCGACGGAGGCTATCTCCGGGTCTGCCGCGATGGCCCGGTCTTTGCCCGAGAGGAGGTCCGGCTGTGAGCGAGCGTCTGCGAACCCGGGTGGCCGGGATCGAACTGGCCAACCCAGTCCTAGTGGCCTCAGGAACCTTCGGCTACGGCCGGGAGTATGGCGAGTTGTTCCCCCTGTACCGGCTGGGCGGGATAGTCACTAAGGGGACCACCCTCAGGCCCCGGGCGGGTAACCCACCACCGCGCCTGGCTGAAACGCCCGCCGGGATGCTTAACGCCATCGGCCTGCAGAACCCCGGTGTAGACCATTTCATCGAGAACGACCTCCCGTATCTCAGACAGTCCGGTACCCGGATTATAGTGAACGTCGCCGGGCATTCGCTGGAGGAGTACCAGGCGGTGGCGAGCCGGCTGGCCGGGGAGGAAGGGATTGCGGCCTTGGAGGTAAACATATCGTGTCCCAATGTCGCCCAGGGTGGGATGACTTTCGGGACGGACCCAACTGAGGCGGCGCGGGTCATTGCCGCAGTCAAAGAGGTAGCAGGGCAACCAGTCATCGCCAAACTCACCCCCAATGTCACCGACATAGTAGCTATCGCCCGGGCAGTGGAGGGGGCGGGAGCTGATGCTATTTCTCTTATTAACACTCTGCTGGGGATGGAGGTTGATATCGAGCGCCGCCGCCCGTTGTTGGCCAATGTTTTTGGTGGTTTATCGGGCCCGGCCATCCGGCCCGTGGCACTCCGCATGGTCTGGCAGGTAGTGGGGGCCGTCGGTCTCCCCGTCATTGGGCTGGGCGGGATCGCCACCTGGCAAGACGCGTTAGCCTTTATCCTGGCTGGTGCCAGCGCGGTCCAGGTGGGTACAGCCATATTCATGGACCCGGAGGCACCGCTGAAAATCATTGAGGGACTGGACCGGTATCTGGAGGCCCACCGGGAGAGTGTGACCAATCTGGTTGGGGCAGCTCGGCCGGAGCACCCGGCCCAATGAGGTGATGGAAGATGAACCGTGATGAGGTAATTGATATCCTAAAACACACCGGGGTTCTGCTCCAGGGACACTTTCTGCTGACCTCGGGACGGCACAGTGCCCAGTTCCTGCAGTGCTCCCAGCTTTTCCAGAACCCCAGGGCGGCGGCACCCCTTGTGGCAGAGCTGGTCAAACCGCTGGATGGGCAGATCGATACCGTGGTAGGGCCAGCTATGGGTGGGGTGATCCTGGCCTATGAAGCGGCACGGGCTTTAGGCGCGCGCGCCATCTACACTGAGAAGGAGAGTGGTCGGATGGTACTCAAGCGGGGATTCTTCCTGCAGCCCGGTGAGCGGGTACTGGTTGTGGAAGATGCCGTGACCACGGGAGGATCGGTTCGCCAGACCATGGAGGCGGTGGCGGCGACCGGGGCCGAGATGGTGGGAGCCGCGGCATTGGTTGACCGCAGTGGCGGACGGGTCAGTCTGGGGGTGCCGTTCCGGGCCCTAGTGACCCTGGATATACCCTCCTACGAACCAGATGACTGCCCCCTGTGCCGGGCCGGGATCCCCTTATCGCGGCCCAAGGCCTCACCGGGTCAGGGATGAACTGGGGTCGGGGCGGGACCGGCCTCGGGGTCAACGATTATGGTCTGGAAGTCGGTATAGAAGACCTGACCGGGACGGCCACCCGGCTGCCGTCGGACAAAGCGGCATTGGGTATAATCGACAGCTGCTTTGCGTTGGAGTCGGGCTTTGGAATAGCGGGCAGCCAGGGTTGCCGCTTCCAAGAGCTCCTCGGGACGGGCGCGGTGACCGCCCAGGCGCAGTAGAACGTGGGCGCCTGGGGTTCCCTGGGCGTGGAACCAGAGATCACCGGCAGAGGCTGTCTGGAAGGTCAGACGGTCGTTCTGCCGGTTGTTGCGTCCCACCAAGATCAGGTTGCCGGCCGACGACCGGAAGGCCAGGGGCTGGGAAGGAGTCTGGCCGGGACGTCCGGTCGGTGCTCCCTTGATGATGCCTAGACGCAGCACTTCATCTTCAATCTCGGTGAGCTCGGCCCGGGAATCGGCCATGTCCAGCGAGGTAGCCACCTGTTCCAGGTAGCCCAGGTCAGCCTCGGTCGCCTGGAGCTGGTAAGCCGCCGCCTGGCAGGTCCGTTTAGCCTTCTCGTATCTCCTGAAGTAGCGCTGGGCATTTTCTGACGGGGTCAGTCTGGGGTCCAGCGGTATCACCGCCGGACGGGGCTGGCCGCTGGAGTAGTCGGTGGCCGCTACGCTATCATGTCCGGGGCGGATAAGGTGAAGATGGGAGTAGATGAGTTCACCCCAGCGGCGGCACTCCAGATCCTGGCGGGCCTGGGCCAAGTCGGCGTTGATATGTTCCCGCCTGCGCTGAAGCCGCTGACGGTAGGTATCCAGGGCAGACTGTAGGCGCCGGACCAGCTCTTCGTTCTCGGCCCGGGTCCGCTCGACGCCGAGCGCCAACTCCAGCAGTTCATTGACCGAGCCGAAGCTCCGAGAGGACAGTCTGGCGTACCGGACCAGGGGGAACAGATAGAAGCCGACCAGGCGCCCTTGTTCATAGTAGGCGGTGGGACGCGGCGGGGAGGCCAGGTCAGCGGCGACTGATTCAAAGGCTTCGGCCAAGGCCTGTCGATCCGCGGTGGTCAGGCTGGCCGCCGTCCGGTCCGGTGAAAGGGCGGCGCGCGCCAGTAATTCGTCGGCCAGCACCGGGCTGATATCGACGAAAAGGCGGAGGAGCGCCGTGCGTAGCATGACTTCCGGCAGCTGATCCAGGCGGTCGAAGGCGGAGGCGGAATCGCTCTCCCGGAAGGGGATACCGGAGAGGGGCGGCGGTGGAGCATAGGGACGGCCAGGCAGTAATTCGCGCTGGCCCCGGTCGGAAGGGGGCAGCCGGCGCAGGGCATCGATGATGCGACCATCGGCCTCGGTCAACAGCAGATTGGCCAGTCTGCCAGTTAGTTCAACAATCAGGCGCGGTCGGGTTGGGTCGCCCACCTCGTTATAGGAAGCCGCTTCCAACCAGAGAATGCGTTCATGGCTGGGTTGGATGATGGCCTCCAGACGGGCACCTTCCAGGTGCTTGCGGAGAACGGTGCAGAAGAGCGGCGGCCGCTTGGGGTTCTCCGCTTCGGCGCTGGTTAGGACCAGGCGGCCCCAGCGCGGATGGGCGGAGATCAGCAACCGTTGTCGCCCGGCCGGGCCGCGACAGGTCAGGATAATCTCATCAGCGCCCGGTTGGTGGACGCGGTCAATGCGGGCGCCGATCAGGGCCGACCGGAGCTCAGCGCCGAGAGCGTTCAGCAGGTGTGAGTCGATGGCCATGGTTTTACCCCCTGACTCATCGAGTATAACACCAGCAGGAAAACAGCGTCAATTTGGGGAAGGTGTAGCCCGCTGTCAAATCTCACGCTTGGCGCGGCGGCATAATATGGAGAGACCCGGAAGGGGGGAACTGCCTACTTGAGAATCGATTTCGTGAAAATGCAGGGGGCGGGCAATGACTATCTCTATATAGATAATTTGGCTGACCGCTACGATAATGTGGATTGGGGCACCCTCTCCCGGCGCATGAGTGACCGGCATTTTGGCGTGGGGGCCGACGGGATCATCGCCATCTTCCCCTCGCACATTGCCCCGTTCCGTATGAGGATGTGGAATGCCGACGGCAGTGAGGGGCGGATGTGCGGTAACGGCATGCGCTGCTTCGCCCGGTACCTGTATGACCGAGGGTTGGTCCGGGAGACTGAGTTTCCGGTAGAGACTCTGGCCGGCCTGATGGTCCCCAGAATCATCGTTGAAGATGGTAGAGTACGGGCGGTCAGGGTAGACATGGGGCGGCCCATATTGGAGCCGGAGCAGATTCCGGTGATCGGGCTCGGCAACGAACCCATCATTGAGCAACCCCTGGAAGCGGAGGGGCATTCCTGGCCGGCTACCGTGGTTTCCATGGGCAACAGCCATGTGGTGGTCTTCACCCATGAGGTGGACAATGTCCCCTTGGCCGATTGGGGACCCAAGTTGGAGCACCACCCGGCCTTTCCCGAGCGGACTAATGTGGAGTTCGCCCGGGTGAACCCGGATGGGAGCATTCGCATGCGGGTATGGGAACGAGGGTCAGGACACACTCTGGCCTGTGGAACGGGAGCCTGTGCCACCCTAATTGCGGCTTACCTTACCGGGAGGAGCGGCCGCCGGGCCCGGTTGGAACTGGATGGGGGAGCGGTAGAGGTCGAGTGGGACAGTGATGACCGGGTCTACCTGACCGGACCGGCCGAGGAGGTCTTCACCGGGGTCTATCAACTCGAGGAAAAGGAGTAGATGAGATGTGAAGCGAGCCAAGCGCCTGGAACAGATCCCGCCGTACTTGTTTGCGGAGATCGACCGGAAGAGGAAGACGGCCCTGGCCAAAGGGGTCGATATTATTAGCCTGGGGATTGGTGACCCTGACCAGCCCCCCCCCGCCAATGTCATCGATAAGCTCTGTCAGGAGGCCCATATTCCCAAGAACCACCGCTACCCGGATTATGAAGGCTCTATGGAGTTCAGAGTAGCGGTGGCGCAATGGTACCGGTCCCGTTTCGAGGTGGAACTGGACCCCGAGCATGAGGTAATGGCCCTCATTGGTTCCAAGGAAGGACTGGCACACATCTGCTGGGCGTTCCTAGACTCCGGCGACTGCGCCCTGGTGCCCGATCCGGCCTACCCGGTGTATAAGACCCACGCCTTGCTGGCCGGGGCTGTTCCTCACTTCATGCCGCTGCGGGCCGACCGCGGGTTCCTGCCCGACCTGGAGAGCATTGACCCAGAGGTTGCCCGGCGGGCCAAGCTTATGTTCCTCAACTACCCCAACAACCCAACCGCGGGCGTGGCTACCCTCGAGTTCTTCGAAGAGGCGGTAGCCTTCTGCCGCCAGTATGATATTCTGCTGTGCCACGATAGCGCCTACTCCGAGATCACCTTTGACGGCTACCGGGCGCCCAGCCCTCTGCAGGTGGAGGGAGCCAAGACTCTCTGCATAGAGTTCGGGTCATTGTCCAAACCATTCAACATGACCGGTTGGCGCCTTGGTTACGCGGTAGGGTCGGCCGAAGCCCTCGGGGCCCTGGGGGTCATCAAGACTAATACCGACTCGGGCCAGTTCACGGCGGTTCAGAAGGCAGGGATTGAGGCATTGCTGGGTACCTCGCCCGGATTCAGCCGCGAGCTCCTGGAGACTTACCATCGGCGACGCGATGCGGCTGTTGAGGCACTGAGAGCCATCGGACTGACGGTGGAGCCCCCCAAGGGGACTTTCTACATCTGGGCCCGGGTGCCAGACGGCTATTCATCGGCTGAGTATGCTGCTGAACTGCTGGAGAAGACGGGAGTGATAGTCTCTCCCGGATCCGCCTACGGAGAGGCCGGAGAAGGCTATTTCCGCATTTCACTAACGGTGGATGACCGTCGGCTCTCGGAGGCAATGGAACGCATCAGAAGACTGGCGCGTTGAGAATTGGGGGGGGAGGAGACCAGAGATGAGACCCGTCTGGGCGGAGATTGATGTAGCCAAATTCGTTCATAATTTACGCCAATTACGGAAAGCAGCTGGGGGCACCGACCTGATGGCGGTAGTCAAGGCCGATGCCTACGGCCATGGGGCGGTTCCCCTGGCCCGGGCCGCGGTGGAGGCTGGCGCCCGCTATCTGGGGGTAGCCATCGTCGAAGAAGGAGTAGAACTCAGGGAGGCCGGTATCACCGCACCCATCCTGGTTTTGGGCGCCAGCCCGCCGGAACAGGCACTCATGGTGGTGGAGTATAACCTGACGCAGACGGTAGCCTCTCCCGAACTGGTCAGAGCTTTGGGCGAGGCGGCCGGTCAACGGGGGCGTATAGCCCTGGTCCACCTCAAGCTGGAGACTGGGATGGGCCGTATTGGGGTCGCGCCGGGCCCGCAACTGGATTCACTGCTAACGGAGATCCAGGCCACACCAGGCATAAGGCTGGAAGGTGTCTTCACCCACCTGGCCGCGGCTGACCAGGCTGACCAGACCTACTCCAGACTCCAGATGCGTGCGTTTGAGTCGGGGCTGCGGCAGGTCCAGGCCGCGGGTTTCCGGGGGATCATCAGGCATGTCAGCAACAGTGCCGGAATCATTGCCCTGCCGGGAGCCCGGTACGATCTGGTGCGCGCCGGGATTAGCCTCTACGGGTACTTCCCGTCCTCTGAGGTCCGGCGTGATCTGGACCTGAGGCCGGTTCTCAGCTGGAAAGCCCGCATCTCCCATGTAAAAGAGGTACCAGCCGGCTACTCGGTGGGATATGGCTGCACCTACCATACTCAATACCCGACGACCATCGCTACAGTCCCCCTGGGCTATGCCGATGGGTTCCCGCGGCTCCTCTCTAACCGGGGCGAGGTGTTGGTGCGCGGCGTCAGGTGCCAGTTGGTCGGCCGGGTCTGCATGGACCAGATTATGCTCGATGTGGGGAAGATTGATGGCGTACAGAGCGGCGAGGAGGCGGTGATCATCGGCCAGCAGGGCAATGAGAGGCTGACCGCCGACGACCTGGCCAGAGGGGTCGGCACCATTAGCTACGAGATTCTTACCGGGATCCAGAAGCGGGTGCCCCGGGTCTATCGCTGAGGCTAGGCTTACCGCGGGCGAAAGCAGCCGTGTGCCCGATCTTCCCAGGAAGGAAGGAAGAGGCGGTTGGGCGTCGAAGTATGCCAACTGGTTACTGTGGGAAGATATAGAAATCAGAGGTGAAACCATTGCCCAGGAGCATGACCGGATATGGGAGGGGAGAGCAGGTCTCGGAGCAGGCTAAAGTAGTTATTGAGGTCAAGTCGGTGAACCATCGCTTTGGCGAGATCGTCTGCCGCCTGCCGCGGGAGCTGTCCGGCCTGGAAGACCGGTTCAAGGCAGCCGTCGCCGAAAAAGTGGCCCGGGGCCGGGTCGATGTTTACTTTAACAGGGAGGAATACGGTGAGGCGCGCAGAATAATAGTGCTTGACAAGGAACTGGCTTCCTCCTACTATAATGCCCTGACAGAGCTGGCTGATCATCTCCAGATTAGCCAGGCGGTTGATGTAGAGAGCATCTCGCGGCTTCCGGAAGTAATGACTATCAGTGCCCCGCCCACCGATTTGGATGCGGTCTGGGAAGAGAGCCGGGGCGCTCTGGATCAAGCCCTCGATAACCTCACACAGATGCGAATGCGCGAGGGGAATCGCCTGGCTGATGATATCCGGCAACGGGTAGAGACCATTCAGAACCTGGTGGCCTCCATTGAGGATCGGGCGCCGCTGGTAGTCGAGGAGTACCGGGCCAGGCTCCTGGAGCGGGTAGCCCAACTGATGGGTGAAACCCCGGTCGACCCCCAGCGTCTGGCTGCCGAGGTGGTGCTTTACGCTGAACGCTCGAGCATCACCGAGGAGACGGTGCGTCTCTACAGCCATCTCGACCAGGTCAGGGATGTACTTTCCCAGGAGCTGCCGGTGGGACGCAAGCTTGACTTTCTGGTACAGGAGATCAACCGGGAGGTAAATACCATCGGCTCCAAATCCAGCGACACAGCTATCGCCCGAGCGGTAGTTGAGGTAAAAAGCGAATTGGAGAAAATTCGCGAACAGGTTCAGAATATTGAGTAGGAGGGAGACACCAGAATGGCAAACACACAGTTGCCCAAGCTGAGCGCCGACGAGAAGAAGAAAGCCCTGGAGAAAGCCCAGGAGATGCGGAGCCAGCGCAAGAACATCCGCGAGATGCTCAAGCGGGGGAACATGACCCTGAAAGAGATTCTCGACAACCCGGATGATGAGGTTCTTGGTCGCATGAGAGTAGCGTATCTGCTTGCCTCTCTACCGCGGGTCGGGAAGACCACCGCCCAGAAGATCATGGACGATATCGGCATCGACCAGGCCCGTCGCGTTCAGGGTCTCGGCAAGCGCCAGAAGGAGGCCCTGCTGGAGCGGTTTGGTAACCGGGCTTAGGACCTGAGGAGGACACCTTGGATATCCGGTTGATCAACATAGGGTTCGGGAATATCGTTTCAGCCAATCGCATTGTAGCCATCGTCGGTCCCGAGTCGGCGCCGATCAAGCGTATCGTCCAGGAGGCTCGCGACCAGGGGATGTGTATTGACGCCACCTACGGGCGACGCACCCGCGCGGTCATCATCGCGGATACCGGGCACATTGTGCTGTCTGCGGTCCAGCCAGAGACGGTGGCCAACCGACTCTCCAGCCAGTCGCAGGCCGAGGCGGCGGACGAGGAGTAACCGGAGGGATCCATGGTAGCCCGGGGGATGTTAGTGGTTGTCTCGGGACCGTCGGGGGTGGGAAAAGGCACCATCAACCGAGGGGTTCTCGAGCTGGAGCCAAATGTACGCTTCTCTGTTTCAGCAACAACGCGGCCGCGGCGCCCGGATGAGGTGGATGGCCAGCACTATTACTTTATTTCTCGCGCCGAGTTTGAGCGTCGGCGGGCCGCCGGTGAGTTCTTGGAATGGACAGAGTATGTCGGGAACCTCTACGGAACCCTGCGCTCCCAAGTAGAGGAGGTTCGGTCGGCAGGCTGCGACTGCCTTCTCGAGATCGAGGTTCAGGGAGCTCGGAATGTCAGGGAGCAGGTTCCCGACGCTGTTCTTATCTTCATTGCTCCGCCATCCCTGGCCGCGCTGGAAGAGCGGATCAACCTCCGTGGCTGTGACAGCGAGGAGGAAATGAGGTCCCGTCTGGAAGTGGCCAGGCGCGAGCTGGCTGAGCTGCCTTACTACGACTATGTGGTCATCAACGATGACCGGAACGAGGCAGTGGGCCGGGTGCGGGCCATTCTCCAGGCAGAGCGGCTTCGTACCGACCGCGTCGCGGCCGGTCTCCTGCGCGGTATCAACCGGGGAGAGGGGGTGGATGAATGTCAGTGATCCACCCAGCCATGGGCCGTCTCCTGACCAAAGTGGACAGCAAGTACACCTTGGTGGTAGTGGCGGCCCGACGGGCCAGGGCTCTGACCGACGGAGCCGAGCCCCAGGCCAATGTGCGGTCCAGCAAGGCGGTAACCATTGCCCTGGAAGAGATTGATGGGGGAGTTGTCGGGTATCGACGGAGCAGATAGGCCAAGAAAGGCACACCACAAGACCTCCGCGTGCAGCTGACCGCGGGGGGTTTTTATCTGGGGGGCATCTAGATGGTGGAAGGCAAGAGAATACTGCTGGGAGTCTGTGGTGGCATCGCTGCCTACAAGGCGGTGGAAGTCGTCAGTCGCCTGAGGAAGCGTGGCGCGGAAGTGAGGGTGATCATGACCCGGGCCGCGACCAAGCTGATTCAGCCTCTGACCTTCCAGACACTGTCGGCCAATCCGGTCCATATTGAGATGCTGGAGGAGCCGAAGGTATGGAATGTGGAGCATATCGCCCTGGCCCAATGGCCCGACCTGCTGCTGGTGGCTCCGGCTACTGCCAACATGATCGGAAAGGTCAGGGCTGGCATTGCCGATGACCTGCTGAGCACCACCATTATGGCGACCAGGGCTCCGGTGGTGTTTGTTCCGGCCATGAATGTGAATATGTACGAGAACCCGGTGGTCCAAGATAACCTGGCCTGCCTGCGTCGGCTGGGCTATGGATTCATCGAACCAGATATCGGCTGGCAGGCCTGTGGTGTTGAGGGGAGAGGGCGCTTTCCCGATCCGGAACGCATCGTGGCTGAGGTTGAAACCCGGCTGACTACCCCGCGGGATCTGGAAGGAGTTAGGCTGCTGGTAACGGCCGGCGGAACCCGTGAGGCTCTGGATCCGGTCAGATTCCTGTCCAACCGGTCTACCGGCAAGATGGGCTATGCCATTGCCGCGGCAGCAGCTCGCCGGGGAGCTGAGGTCATTCTGGTTACCGGACCGACCAATCTGGTGCCACCGGGCGGGTGCCGGGTGGTGCCGGTGACGACCACTCTCGAGATGTACCAGGCGGTGATGGAGCAGTTCGAGGCGGTAGATGCGGTGGTGATGGCCGCTGCCCCCGCTGACTACCGGCCGGCCACCTATAGCGAAACCAAGATTAAGAAGGGCGAGGGCCCGCTGACCCTAACCTTAGAGCGCAATCCCGATATCCTCATGGAATTGGGGCGGCGCCGGGATAAACAGGTCCTCATTGGATTCGCTGCTGAAACCGGCAATGTGGCCACACGGGCCAGAGAAAAGCTGCTGGCTAAGGGAGCAGACCTGATCGTCGGAAATGATGTCAGTGGTACTGAGACAGGTTTTGCCTCTGAGGACAATGAGGTGCTGCTGGTCGATGCTGATGGCGTGGAAGAAGTTCCTCGCCAGAGCAAGGCCGAACTGGCCGACCGCATCCTCCATCGCCTGCGGGCAATGCTGGGGAAGGATGTAACAGGATGAGACATATCTTTACCTCGGAATCGGTGACCGAAGGTCACCCGGATAAGATCGCAGACCAGATCTCCGATGGGGCGCTCGACGCCTACCTGGCCCAGGATCCGTATGGCGGGATGGCCCGGCATGGCGGGGGAGCGTTTTCCGGCAAGGACCCCACCAAGGTAGACCGCTCGGCAGCCTATGCGGCGCGCTGGGTGGCCCTGAACCTGGTGGCCGCTGGTCTGGTGCGGCGCTGTGAAGTACAGATTGCCTATGCCATTGGTGTTGCCCGGCCGGTCTCGGTGCGCATTGACACTTTCGGCACACACCAGATGGATCCCGACCGCCTGCTCTCGCTAGTCAACACTGTTTTCGACCTGCACCCTGCGGCTATCATCGACCAGCTTAACCTGAGATGCCCCATTTATGGGCATACCGCTGCCTACGGCCATTTCGGCCGCCGCGATGTGGAGCTCCCCTGGGAGCAGCCCAATCGGGTGGAGGAACTCAGGCGCCATGCCGGAATCAGCTAAACTTCCAACAGTAGCCGAGGTGGTGGTGGAGGTGAGCTCACCCGCCACCGATCGGCCTTTTCACTACCTGGTGCCGCCCGGTGTCCACCTGGGGGCTGGCGCTAGGGTTATGGTACCCTTCTCGGGACGGACCGTAGAGGGCTTCGTTGTCGGCTTCAGGCCTGGCAGTCCCGCCGACGAACTCAAGGGCATTGAGCGTCTCCTGGACCACGCGTTGGATGAGTCCCAGCTGGAGCTAGCGCGCGCTCTGGCGGACGAGACCGGGGCCACCCTCTATGATTCGCTGCGTTCCTTCTTGCCGCCAGGCGGCCGTGGTGGTACTCGCCGCCGGCTGGTGGCGGCCTTTCCTCCCAGCCAACTCCCGGCAGTGGCCGAAGGGGTGGCCGACCGGGTGGCACTTGTTGAGGCTCTGAGACTACTGGCAGTGCGGCGGACGGTGGGCAGGGGCGAACTAACGCGCCGCTTCGGCGGCAAGACGGCCGCCCGGGTAGTCCGTCATCTGGTGGAGAGAGGATGGGCCAGAAGAGAGGACCAGCATGCTGGTGTCGGCCGGGAGAAAACGCGCCTCTGGGCGGTACTGGCTCCCGAGGCAGAACAGGCTGATCTCGGGCGGGCCAGACGGCAGAGCGCAGTCCGGGATTGGCTGGCCCAGCGACGGGAAGCGCCTCTCACCGACCTGCTGGAACAATGCGAAGTCTCACGCTCAGTGGTTGACGGGTTGGTGGCCAGGGGGTTGGTCGTACTGGAGGAGCGTGCCGAGCAGCGCGACCCCTATGCCCATCGCCGTTTTGACTCCACTTCACCCTTCCGGCTCACACCGGAACAGGCCCGTGCCTTCAGCCAGATTCAGGCCGACCTGACGGGCGAGGGAGGCAATGCGTTCCTCCTGCATGGCGTAACCGGTAGCGGCAAGACTGAGATCTACCTGCAGTCTATCGCGTGTGCCATTGAGCAGGGTCTGGGAGCGATTGTTCTGGTCCCCGAGATTGCTCTGACACCCCAGATGGTGGCCAGGTTCAAGGCCCGCTTTGGCGACCGGGTAGCTGTTCTGCACAGTGCACTCTCTGAGGGCGAACGGTACGATGAATGGCAGCGCCTGGCAGCTGAGGAGGCCAGAGTGGCTGTGGGGGCTAGGTCGGCTATCTTCGCGCCTGTCCAAGACCTGGGACTGATCATCATCGATGAGGAGCACGAGAATAGCTACAAGCAGGAGGCAGAGCCGCGCTACCACGCCCGTCAGGTGGCTCTAGCCCGGGCCCGGCAAAGCCGGGCCACCCTGGTATTGGGCAGTGCCACTCCTTCACTGGAGTCATACCACCAGGCGCGTGAAGGAGCGTTCCGCCTGTTGGAGCTCCCGGCTCGAATTGATGGTCGCCCTCTCCCGCCCGTGCGGGTGATCGACCTGCGCGAGGAGTTGGCTAACGGCAACCGAAGCATCTTCAGCCATCCTCTTGCCCAGGCCATCGACAGTCGCCTATCCCGGGAGGAGCAGGTGATCCTCTTCCTGAACCGGCGAGGTTTCTCCACCTTCGTCCTCTGTCGGGAGTGTGGCTTCGTCCTGCGATGTCCCCATTGCGATGTATCTCTGACCCTTCACCGGGGTGAGGGAAGAACCGTCTGCCATTACTGCGGTTACAGCCAGCCGGTACCCAATGTCTGCCCTGGTTGCCGCGGTTCGCAGATACGCTATTTCGGGATTGGTACTGAACGGGTGGAGGCCGAGGTGAGAAAAGCCTTCCCGCAGGCCCGGGTGCTGAGGCTGGATTCGGATACCACTGGTCAGAAGGGCAGTCACGAACGGATTCTGGACGCCTTTGCCAATGGCCAGGCCGACATCCTGGTAGGAACCCAGATGGTCGCCAAGGGCCTGGATTTCCCCGGGGTGACACTGGTCGGGGTCATCACTGCCGACACCATGCTGAACCTGCCCGATTTCCGGGCAGCCGAGCGGACCTTCGCTCTGCTGACACAGGTCGCGGGACGGGCCGGTCGGGGCCCCCTGGGGGGCGAAGTATTGGTTCAGACCTATGCACCTGATAATTACGCTATCAAGATGGCTAGCCAGCATGATTACAAGGGCTTTTACGCTATAGAAATTGAGAACCGCCGGGAGCTTGGTTACCCGCCGTGGACACGGCTGGCCGTGCTGAGCATCAGCGGCACCGATGAACTGAAGGTGGAGGAAGCCGCTAACGAGCTGGGCAGACTAGTCGAGGACAAGCGGGGGACCGGCGCGATCAGCGCGCTACTGGGGCCCGGTCCCGCCCCGCTCTACCGGATTGGCGGCCGCTACCGCCGGCAGGTGGTAGTGAAGCTAACCACATTGGAGCCTGGGGTCAGCCTGCTTCGGGAAGCCTCGAGGCAGGCGGCGCAGACGGAATGGGGAAGCCAGGTGGCTATTACTCTGGATATTGATGCTCACGCGCTGCTCTAGGGGGGAATTGGGGTGGAGATTGTCAAGATTGGCGATGAGAGGCTGCGGCAGGCGTGCAAGCCGGTAAGGAAGCCGAACCGGAATATTCGGGCGCTGCTCCGCCAGATGCTGGAGACCATGTACGCTGCCAATGGGGTGGGCCTGGCCGCGCCTCAGGTGGGTATCGCCAAGCGTTTGGCCGTGGTCGATGTCGGCGATGGCCCCATCGAATTGGTGAACCCGGAGATCGTTGCCTCTGAAGGGGAGGAGACCGATACCGAGGGATGTCTCTCGGTGCCCGGGATGATTGGTGAAGTGACCCGGGCCCAATGGGTGAGGGTTAAAGCCCAGGATGGGGAGGGGCGTCAGGTCTGGGTTGAGGGAGACGGACTACTGGCCCGAGCTCTGCAGCACGAGATAGACCATCTGGACGGGATCCTATTCATCGATAAAGCGGCCAACCTCCGGCCTGCGCCAGCGCCCGGACCGGGGATCGTCTTTATGGGTACCCCCGAGTTTGCCGTGGTCAGCCTGCAGCACCTGCTGGAATCGGGCCATGATATCCTTGCCGTAGTCACCCAGCCCGACCGCCCGGTGGGACGGGGAATGGCGATGACGCCTCCCCCCGTTAAGCGGTTGGCCGAGAGACACGGAATCCCCGTGCTGCAGCCGCGGCGCGCCCGTGATCCGGAGTTCCTCGAGAGACTTCGGGCTATCGGCCCCGACTTGATTGTGGTGGTGGCCTATGGGCAGATTCTGCCAGCCGAGCTACTGCAGATTCCGAAACTGGGCTGCATGAATGTTCATGCTTCCCTACTTCCCAAGTACCGGGGGGCAGCCCCCTTTCAGTGGGCCATCATCAACGGCGAAACAGAGACGGGCATCACCACCATGTTCATGGCTGAGGAGCTGGATGCCGGAGATATCCTTCTCCAGCGGCGGCTCGCCATTGGCCCCGACGAAGATGCCGCCTCGCTGCACGATCGCCTGGCCGTGCTGGGGGCGGAGGTTCTGCTGGAGACTATCGAGCGGCTCTCCAAGGGTGAGCTGACGCGATACCCCCAGGACCACACAGAAGCTACCTACTACCCCCGACTGGACCGGGACGATGGAGAGCTGGACTGGAGTCTATCGGCACAGCAAGTGCATGACCGTGTCCGCGGGTTGAACCCGTGGCCGGGGGCCTTCACCTTTTTGGATGGGCGGAGAATCAAAATCATCGCCGGGAAAACGGGGGGGGCCACCGACGGTGAACCCGGGACTGTCCAGAGTATCAATGATGATGGGCTGGGAGTAGCGACCGGGGAGGGGATCTACATCATTACCCGGCTGCAGCCGGCCAACGGGCGGGTTCTGTCAGCCGACGAGTTCGCCAGGGGTTACCGGATAACCAGCGGGGCGAAACTGGGGAGGGCGCCCGGTAATATGGTATAATTGGTGAAGGGGGAATTAATTAATCATCATTGCTCCGTTAGATTCAGGCCGGGGAGGAGCTTAATATGCGTATTCGTTTTTTGGGAGCCGCTCAAACGGTGACGGGTTCCTGTCATCTCCTGGAAGTGGGAGCTACCCGGATTATGGTAGATTGTGGGATGTTTCAGGGACCTCGGGAATTACGGGAACATAACTATCGTCCTTTTGCGTTGGCTCCGGATACCATCGATTTTGTTTTGCTTACCCATGCCCATATCGATCATAGCGGTTTAATTCCCAAGTTAATCAAACATGGTTTCAGGGGACGGGTGTTGGCCACCGCGGCTACGGTGGATCTTTGCAGCGTAATGTTACCCGATAGCGGATACATTCAGGAAATGGAAGTCGAAAGACTTAATCGTAAGGCCGCCCGGGCCGGACGACCGGCTGTAGAGCCTATCTATACTGCCGCGGACGCTTTCCGGGCGCTGGAGTATTTCCGGCCGGTGGATTACGGTGCCGTAGTAAATCTGACTCCGGAGATTAGTGTGCGCTTTTTAGAGGCGGGGCATATTCTCGGTTCCGCCATAGTGGAGATCATGGTCAGGGAAAGACAGCGTCAGACCAAACTGGTATTCACAGGTGATCTGGGAGGCAAGAACAAACCCTTCATTAGAGATCCGGATTACATCGACCAGGCAGATTATGTAATCATGGAGTCCACCTATGGTGACCGTTTGCACCCCGGCCAGGAAGATAATTTAAATATACTTCATGATGTGATTTGGGAAACTTATCGCAAGGGCGGCAATCTAATTATTCCTGCCTTTGCCGTGGAACGCACCCAGGATTTAATTTACTATATTAATCTTCTTGTCACCAGCCGTCGTTTCCCGCCAATGAAAATTTATATTGATAGTCCGATGGCAGTTGACGCTACCGAAGTTTTTAAAAAACATCACTCTTGCTTTGATGAGGAAACCAAAAGGTTACTGGCCGAGGGAAAAGATCCCCTGACCATGGCCGGTCTTAAATTTTCCCGTAGCACTGAAGAGTCGATCGCTTTAAATAAAATTAAAGGTGGGGCGATTATTATTTCTGCCAGTGGCATGTGCGAGGCCGGGCGAATTAAGCATCATCTCAGACATAACCTGTGGCGTCCTGAATGTACTGTTCTTTTTGTCGGGTATCAAGCCCCTGGTACCAAGGGGCGTCGCATTAAAGACGGGGCCAAATTCGTGCGGATCCATGGCGAAGAAGTGGCCGTGCGTGCTGATATCAGAAGTATCGAGAGTTTTTCTGCTCATGCCAATCAGAAGGATTTATTGGATTGGCTGGGTCATTTCCGTCTACCGCCGGCCCGGGTCTTTTTGGTACACGGAGAGCCCGGGTATATGCAGGTCCTGGCAGAAGAGATTTCCCGGCGCCTTCACATGCCGGTGCACATCCCTGCCCTGGGCGAGGCGGTGCTGCTTACTCCTGTTCTTCCTGCTGATGAGGAGGAATTGCGCCAGGCTTATGCAGCAGTGGCAGCGCGTTTGCAAGATGTGATGGACAGTGGTATCGCCAAAGGATATTACCGGGAGATCATGGAGCAATTGGGCAACCTGGATAGTTTGTTGGAAGCTATTCAAAAACAGGCCAGTTAATTACATTGCACAAACAAGTCCGGGCCTATTATAATTATTTTGAAAAGACTGTCGAAAAGTTGCTATAAACATGGTTGGCTGTTGTCTCCCGGGAGCGACTTGTACAGGGCCGGTAATATTGAGCCCGGCCCGGGGCGGCGGAGCGTCGGGGGATGACTACCATCCAGCAGGGTTTGGCAACAATGTCTCTGAATCAAGAAACAAAGGAGTCTGAAGTTGTGTCCGGTTACTTGTGGAAATTGGTGGAGAGGGTCTGTTGATTATTAGGAAGGGGGTATTGGGGTTGTACTGGTACTATGACACCAGCTATTTTGTTTTCGTGCTTCCGGCTTTTCTCTTTGCCTTGTACGCTCAGGCCAAAGTCAGCTCAGCCTTCAACCGTTATTCACGGGTAATGGCTCAAAGGGGTCTGACAGGGGCGGAGATTGCCAGACGCCTGCTGAATGACGCCGGCCTGAACGATGTGACGGTGACCGCTGTCCCCGGCCGCCTGACCGACCATTACGATTCGCGCAGCCGACAACTGCGCCTCTCTGAGGAGGTCTACCACCGGTCCAGTCTTGCCGCAGTGGGTGTGGCGGCCCACGAGGCCGGCCACGCCATTCAACATGCAGTTGGCTACTCTCCGCTGGCTATGCGCAACGCCATTATACCCGTAGCTCAGTTCGGTTCGCAGCTGGCCTTTCCTCTCTTCTTTATTGGTTTCCTCGTCAACCTCTGGCCCCTGGTGACCATCGGAGTCCTGTTGTTCGGCGCGGCAGTGGTCTTTCAGATCATCACTCTGCCCGTGGAGTTCAACGCTAGTGGTCGGGCGGTAGCCCTGCTGGAGCAAGGGAACTATCTGACCAGCAGTGAACTGCCCGGCGCCCGGGCGGTGCTTAACGCGGCCGCTTTGACTTATGTGGCGGCTACAGCCATGGCCATCGCCCAATTCCTGAGGTTGCTCGCCCTGAGCCGCCGTCGGCGCTAAGGGGGAAGTGGCAGACTTTGGGCAGACTGCGAGGAGCACCTTCGCCGTCCCGCTCTGCGGCTTACTTGGCGCTTCAGCGCGTGCTGGAACGAGCTGAGCAGGTAAACAGGGCAACTGATCGTGTGTTTCGTGATGCTCAACTGGCCAGGGCCGATAGGGCCCTGGCTACTGAGCTTATCTATGGCGTCTTGCGATGGTTGAACTACCTGGACTTCTTGGTCGGTCACTTCGCCAGGCGAGAGGTAAGGAAGCTCGACCCCGAGGTAAGGATCATCCTCCGGCTAGGGCTCTACCAGATGCTCTTTGTCGGAGGAGTCCCCACGCGGGCGGCGGTGCACGAAGCGGTAGAGCTGGCCAAGAGCTTTGCCGGGCCCGGGACACCCGGACTAGTCAACGGGGTACTGCGGGCTGCCTCCCGCGCCGGGCTGGGCGACGGTCGTGAACTGGTGCAACGGGAGGCCGCCCCTCCGGACCGGCGCTCCCTGCTTCTGGCGCATCCCCAGTGGTTCATCGATTTGGCGGAGACTTGTCTCACCGCCGACGAGGTGGAGAAGCTGTGCGAGGCCAATAACTCGCCGGCTCCCCTAACGCTCCGGGTGAATCTTCTGCGCTCATCGCCCCAGGATCTCCGACAGTTGCTTGGTGCGGCTGGGGCCACGGCTAGCCCCTGCCGCTGGGCACCGGAAGGAATGTGGCTCCATCAGGCCGCTTCACCCACCGAGCTACCGGGGTTCCGGGAGGGTCTTTTCTATATCCAGGATGAGGGGGCCATGCTAATTAGTCGGGCAGTGGGTCCGCAGCCCGGGCAGACGGTGATTGACGGTTGCGCGGCCCCTGGAGGCAAGAGTACCCATCTGGCTGAACTCATGGGAGACCAGGGGCGGGTACTGGCCATAGACCAGTCTCCGGAGCGCCTCTGGCTGGTCGAAGATAGCGCCCGGCGACTCGGGCACAGCGCTATTACTACCAGGGCACTGGACGCCCGCCAGATCGGGCGGGAGTATCCGGAGACCGCCGACTGCCTGCTGCTGGATGTACCCTGTTCCGGGCTGGGGGTTATCCGGCGACGGCCTGACATTAAGTGGCGGCGGAGCTCCGAGACCCTGCGCGAACTAGCCATCCTGCAACGAGAGATTCTGGCCGGGGCAGCCCCAGCCGTCAAACGGGGCGGCGTCCTGGTCTATAGCACCTGTTCCATCGCGCCCCAAGAGAACCAGAATATCATTGAGGGCTTCCTGGCGGACCATTCTGAGTTCCGCCCAGAACCACTGCTCCCAGGTCTGCCGGCCGCGCCGGGAGAGCACTGGGTGCAGCTATGGCCACATCGGCACGGGACCGACGGCTTCTTCATTGCCCGGCTGCGCCGGGATACTTAAGAGGAAAAAGGCGGGTGGGGAAGAATAGTAAGACAGGCCAATGACCGACCCAGAGAGCACCTGGGCGGACGGTTCCCGGCAGAACTCGAGGCCTTCTGCCGTGAGTTGGGGCAGCCTGCCTTTCGTGGCCGGCAGATGGCCAACTGGATCTGGCGGCAGAGTGCCACCAGTTTTGAGGAGATGACCAATCTCCCGGCTTCCCTCAGACAGCAGCTGGATGAGGTGGCGACTGTGGAACTCCCGACAGTGCTGAGCCAGCGCAGTGCCATCTCGGGCGATACGACCAAGCTCCTCTTGCGCCTGGAAGATGGCGAGACGGTGGAGACGGTGCTCCTTCGGCACACCTATGGCAACAGCCTGTGCCTGTCCACGCAAGTGGGCTGTGCCATGGGCTGTCGGTTCTGCGCCTCGGCCATCGGCGGTCTGGTGAGGAATTTGGCTGTCCATGAACTGGCCGGTCAGGTCAGGCGGGTAAACCGGATTCTGGATGAGAACAGAGAGCGGCCGGTCACCCATATTGTCCTCATGGGGACTGGTGAACCATTGTCCAACTACGACAATGTCCTGACCTTTATCAGGCTGGTCAGTAGCGCCCATACGCTTCAAATCAGCCCCCGGCGCGTGACCCTCTCAACAGCCGGGGTGGTGCCGGGAATATGCCGCCTGGCGGGGGAAGGGTTGCCGGTTACGCTGGCTATCTCACTCCATGCCCCCAATGATACTCTGCGTGATCAACTGGTACCGCTTAACCGGGTTTACCCGGTGCGCGAGGTACTGTCTGCTGCCCGGCACTATGGCGAGACCACCGGACGGCGGGTAACCGTTGAATATGCCTTGATTGAGGGGATGAATGACCGGCTCGATCAAGCCCGTGAACTGGCAGAGTTGCTGTTAGGCGGGCAATTCCACGTCAACCTGATTCCGCTTAACCCGGTGGACGAGTATGGATGGAGGGGAACCGGCCAACAGCAGCAACAGGCGTTTCTCGGGGTCTTGCAGGATCTGGGGCTTTCAGCCACCATCCGCAGGGAAATGGGGGCTGACATCGATGCTGCCTGTGGCCAGCTACGGAGAGGCACAACCAGGGGGTAGGGGAGGGTAACCAATGATCGTTGCCGCGAGGACCGATGTCGGTCGGGTCAGAGAAGTGAACGAAGATACATATTGCTGCCGGGATCTGCCGGGAGCACTCCTGGTCGCGGTCGCCGACGGAATCGGTGGCCACCGGGCCGGGGCTGTAGCCAGCCAGCTGGCGGTCGACGAAGTCTGTCGGGCGGTGGCTGGCGCATACAGCCCCGGAGTTGATGCGGCGGGGCTTCTGCCTGACGCGGTCAAACAAGCCAACCGGGCGATCCTGCAGGCGGCTGGCGCTGACGGTGAGTGTGAGAGTATGGGGACCACCCTCACTGTCGCTCTGGTTCAGGGCAACAGCATATGCATCGCTCATGTTGGTGACAGCCGGGCCTATCTTATTCAGGGTGACGAGGTCAGCCAGCTAACCCACGACCACTCGTTGGTGGGCGAGCTCTACCGCAACGGGTCGCTCACCGAGGCCGAAGCCATGAGTCATCCGCATAAGCACATTCTTTTCCGCGCTCTAGGTGCCGACGAAATGGCCGAAGTCGACCTGCTGCGGGTTGCCTGGGCCCCTGGCGACTTCCTCGTACTGTGCAGCGATGGTTTGAGCAATCTGGTGGAGGCATCGGAGCTCAGAGCCATTATCAGCCGGTACCCGCCGCACCAGGCGGTTGACCGGCTGGTGGCTCTAGCCAATGAGCGCGGGGGCCAGGACAACATCACTGTGATTGTCGTTGAGAACCGCCTGTCGGGTGAGAGGAGGGAGTATGGTGCGTAAATCCACTTTGGGCGGCAGGTACCAGCTGGAGGAGCAGATTGGCAGTGGTGGCATGGCCACCGTCTACCGGGCCGTCGATGCTCTGCTAGAGCGAACTGTAGCCGTGAAAGTGCTGAACCCTCAGTACGCTACAGACCAGGATTTCGTCCGCCGCTTCCGTCGGGAAGCCCGCTCGGCGGCCAGCCTTACTCATCCGAATATCGTTGGCATATACGATGTGGGCCAGGAAGATGATACCCACTACATTGTCATGGAGTATGTGGAGGGAGAGACGCTCAAGGACCGCATTGAGCGGACAGGTGCCCTGGGCGTTCGGGAGACGGTGCGCATTCTCGAAATGGTGGGTGAGGCCCTGGCCGCCGCCCACCGCAAACAGGTAGTCCACCGTGACATTAAGCCACACAATATCCTTATCACCGAGAACGGAACGGCCAAAGTAAGCGACTTCGGGATTGCCCGGGCTACCTCCAAGGCCACTCTCACCTACTCTGGCGGCTTCCTGGGTTCAGTACACTACTTCTCTCCCGAACAGGCCAAAGGTGAGTTCACTGATGAGAAGTCGGACATCTACTCACTGGGTGTGGTCGCCTACGAGATGCTTACTGGGCGCGTGCCCTTCCAGAGCGAGACCCCGATTGGGGTAGCACTGAAGCATATTCAGCACCGAATTCCCTCACCGCGGGAAGTGGTGCTGACCATCCCGCGCCAGCTGGAGAGGATTGTGCTGAAGGCCACCGAGCGGGATCCGCAGCGGCGCTACCAGTCGGCTGATGAGTTCCTGGCTGACCTTCGGGAGTTCGCGCGCACTCATTTCGCGAAACCCAAGTCTGGAGAGAACCAGCAGCCCGCCGCCAGGAACGGAGACGAAGACACTGACCCACCGCACGGCAAGACACGGCAGCCTAACCGTCGCCGTATCGCGGTGGCTGTCGGGGGGCTCGTACTGCTCTTGGTGATCCTCGGAGTGCGGGGAGTGGTACTCTGGCTCAACCCGCCCATCGTCGAGGTACCCGATCTGGTCGGCAAGTCGCTGGTCCAGGCGGAACAGGAGCTGCGGAGGCTTGGCCTCAAGGCGCATGTGGTGGCTAACACTACCCACGAGGAGATCCCGGCCACCTATGTGGTTTCTCAAGATCCAGAGGCCGGGGTTAGAGTGAAGGCCACCGGCGAGCGCCGCATCGACCTGGTGATCAGCAGTGGACCGGCGTATGTCGTTGGTGGTGTGCCTGATATCATTGGCCGGTCATTGATCGAGGCAGAGATCATTCTCAAGGGTGTGGATCTGGAGATCAATGTTATCGAGGAGTACAGCGCGACGGTACCCAAGGATTATGTGATCGACCAGAACCCCAAGTGGAAGAGTCCTATCAAGCGAAAAAGCGTTGTCGATGTCACGGTCAGCCTGGGCCCGCGACCCACCGAGGTAGTACTACCCAGCTTCATCGGGGAGCGCATCGAAAACGTGGGAGCGCGCCTCGCTGAGTTAGGGTTGAGTGTGGGAAGTGTGGTTACCACAGACAGCCTGGAGCCGGCCAATACCATCCTGGCGCAGCAACCGGAAGCTGGCACCGCCGTCCCGGTAGGTTCAACAGTCGATTTCAGGGTTAGCACCGGGTTCATCACCGAGAACGAGACAAGCGTCAATCTGGTTGTGCCGGGTGAACCCGGAACCCGACACCTGATAAGACTGAAGGTCACCGACAAGTACGGAGAGAGGGTCGTCTATGAGGAACACCATTTGGCCGGCGAGAATGTGGTAGCCAAGGTAGCTTGGGGCGGCGCTACAGCGGTAGTCCGCTGGTATGTTGATGGGAAGTTAACTTCGGAACGGAGGTTACCCTAGACTGGGCGAGGAAACTAGAATTGGGCTGGTGATCAAGGCTTATAGCAATTCCTTCGTGGTTGAAGACGGCCCGGACCAGTATGAGTGTCTGGCCCGCGGCCGTTTTCGTCGTGCCGACCAGTGGGTGGTCACCGGCGATCGGGTACAATATACGCCTACCGGCGAGGGACGGGGGGTCATTGAGGTAATCTTGCCCCGTCAGAGTTACCTCGAGCGTCCCCCGGTGGCCAATGTCGACCAGTGCATAGTAGTGATGGCTCCCGCCGCGCCCCCGCTCGACCTCCTGCTTCTTGACCGTTTCCTACTGCAGGTAGCCGGAGCTCGAATGGAGGCGGTAATCTGCCTCAACAAAACCGACCTGGAGGACGGAGATAGCGGGGCGGGCGAGGTTCTGGCCCCCTATAGGCAATCAGGCTATCCGGTAATCGTGACCAGCAGCTACACTGGTCAGGGCCTGGAGGAGCTAGCCAAGACCCTGAGTGGGCGCATCAGCGTTCTGGCTGGTCCGAGCGGAGTTGGGAAGTCGAGCCTCCTTAACGCGTTGGACCCGGCGCTGTCGCTGGCCACCGGTGCTCTAAGCCGTAAGACCCAGCGAGGAACCCATACCACGCGGGCAGTATCGTTGCTCCGGGTGGGTAGTGGTTTCGTGGCTGACACGCCTGGTTTTACCCACCTGGATCTTCAGTTGGCCCCGGCTGACTTGGCCGAGTTGTACCCGGAGATGGCTGGCCGGCGACAGGAGTGCCGGTTCAGGGACTGCCTGCACCGGCATGAGCCAGGTTGCTCGGTGGTGGCTCGGGTGGAATCTGGCGAGGTGGATCGGGGGCGCTATGAGCGATACCTTACCATCTTGCAGGAGCTAAAGACCAAGGAGGACGAGCGTTGGTGAACCCGGTTATCATTGCCCCTTCGCTACTGGCCGCCGACTTCAGCCGATTGGGCCAGGAGGCCGGACGGGTTGAGGCGGCTGGCGCCGAGTGGCTGCATATCGATATAATGGATGGGCATTTCGTGCCTAACCTCACCTTCGGGCCGCAGGTGGTCCGGGACCTGCGGGCCCAGGTCTCGCTTTTTCTCGATGTCCACCTGATGGTGGCCAACCCAGGTGAGGTGGCTGAGTGGTTTGCTACCGACGGTGCCGATCTCATTACCGTGCACGCTGAGACCACACCCCATCTACATCGACTGCTGCAACGCCTGAATGAACTCAAGGTGAAGGTTGGGTTGGCAGTGAACCCGGCCAGCCCCCTACCGGAACTGAACTACCTGGAGGGGCTTTTGGATCTGGTCTTGATCATGAGCGTCAACCCTGGCTTCGGGGGGCAGCAGTTCATTCCCGGCGTTCTGCCCAAGATCGAAGCGGTGGCCCGCTGGGCTGCCCGCCAGGAGCGACCAGTGTTGGTGCAGGTTGACGGAGGGGTGAGCGAGGCTAACGCCGCACAGGTGGTGGCAGCCGGGGCCCGTGTGCTGGTGGCCGGATCGGCCCTTTTCGGCCAGCCTAATTTAGCTGGAGCGGTACATGGTCTGCGACAGGCGGCTGCGCTGGGTTTATCCAGGAACAGCGTTTGAATATCCAGTGGCAACCCCGTGTCAACTCACGAATGAATGTTACCGAACGAACGCCTTGAGCTCCAGTCCTGAGCGGCCACCGGCGAACCCTCGAGGTCAGCTTCTGATGGGTCAAGGGCCAGGAGCCTGGCCAGCCCGCGGCGCATGGCACTGGGGTTATGGCTCAGGACAAAGGCCTGGAGAGACTGCGCCTCCTCAGCAGTCAGAACACCAACCTCGGTCAGGCGCTGTACTGGTGATCTGGCTCTATCTTAACGCTTGGTGACTCTGCTGCCGTTACAGACTTTGCCTGTGAGCTTTCTGGTGGGCAGATAGCAATTGGCTTAGGTATCGAGGATGGCGTAGATGGCATTCAGCCAGTTGACAGCTTCTGGTGTGTCATAGCGCAATGGTCTCTCGGACATATTGGCGGTTCTTCTGTTCGACATGGGGGTTGTCATTCTTCTGGTAGGGCCGGCTTCTGGTCATCTTGAGACCGGCGGTCTTGGGCTTTGATTTGGGCAGGCGCTCAAGACGCCTGGCCGGGGTGGCCCGACTGATCTGAGCCAGCTGGCGACGGATTTCATCGGTAAGGGTTAGCTCACCATGGGCCGCAAGGATTTCGGCCATGAGAAGGACGGGGTGGAGCCGCTCGGCACAGGCATAGTCCAGCGGTATAACATTGTTGATTACTTGCCTTTTTTGAGATGGTGATTTGGCTTTAGCGCAGATCTCGCGTGACCTGGAAACAAACTCCCGGCGACTCAGCTGCGACATTTTAAAGGGCGCATCCCTTCGGTAACATTTCGTCGTGAGTGAGCCGAGACTCCTTCGGTAACATAATAGCTGAGTGATTGCGACCATTGCGGAGATTAAGGTTTTATGCTAATATTGGCTTGGTCCAAACAATAGCGACCTTCGGGGCGAGGTGAGAGGCGCGGTCAGTGCTTCAACTCCTCACCGGCGGTGATCCGGCCAGGTGGCAGGTAGCCCGCGAGCGCAAGCTGACCCGGTGCGATTCCGGGGCCGACAGTACAGTCTGGATGGAAGAAGGTCAGCAACACACGTCTGCTCTTGTGTTGCCAGCGCCCCGGATTATGCCGAGGCGCTCTTTTGCGCCTCCAGCCAAAGGAGGTATACGAGTTGAGGATTCACACACGCACTCTGATCAAGGTGGCGATGCTAGCAGCTTTGGCCTTTGGCCTGATGTACCTGGAGTTCAGCGTCCTGCCGGGCTACCCGTTCCTCCAATACGATCCCGGCGATGTCCCTGCTCTGCTGGGTACCTTCTCCATGGGGCCATTGGCCGGTGCCCTGATCCAGGTAATCAAGTGTGTCATCTTCTTCCTCTCCGGCAAGGATGAGGCCGGCTGGATCGGCACTGCTGCCAACCTGGTGACCGGACTCAGTTTCGTTGTCCCCGCGGGCCTGGCCTATTGGCGCCACCGTACCAGAGCCGGAGCCATGGTCGCCCTGGCGGTGGGTTCTCTGAGCATGATTGTGGCCATGGCGGCAGCCAACTACCTAATCTTCCTGCCGCTATGGGGGGTTCCGCGGTCGGCTGCGCTGCCCATGATCACCGGTGGAATCATACCCTTCAACGCGATTAAGGCAGCCATCAGTTCGGTACTGACCATCGTGCTGTACAAGCGAGTCCGACCACTGCTATAGCAGTCGGAGTCACGGCTCTCCCCTTGACCGGATATAATGAAGCGGGCGAAAGAACGGTCGGAGGGGAGATATGGCGATGATCAGGATTCACGTAGTGCGCCTGCCGAAGCTCCTTGGCAAGCTGGCCCTGGCGGTTTCCCGGCTTTTCCGCAAAGAGACGGCTTCTTAGGGCAAACAAAAAGGAGACATGGCAGCAGCCAGGTCTCCTTTTTTCTGCGGAGTCAAATCAGTTAGATAGCACGAGTCACCCGGCCTGACCGGAGGCATCGAGTGCACACCGAAATCCGCTTCGCTGATCCATTGATAATGGCCCGGACCTTCTGAACGTTGGGCAACCAGGGACGCTTGGTCTTGTTCTCAGCGTGGCTGACCCGGTTTCCTATCTGCACCGACTTACCGCAGATCTCGCAATGCTTGGCCATTTCGACACCTCCTTCAGCTTGACTCACGCCAACCATTCTAGCACGGCAGGTATCGGTTGGCAAGTCCTAATGGCATTCGGTGTTGTCGGCCTGTGATATTGTCACCCTGTAAACGGACTGAGAAAATGTCCTCATGAAAGGAGACATTTTCTTGAGTTCTAGAGAGTCAAAAAGAGTCTTTGTCATGGAACGTGTCCTTGGCGCT
>JBFLWA010000017.1:0-35285 GCA_040758135.1 Bacillota bacterium
AGCGCCAAGGACACGTTCCATGACAAAGACTCTTTTTGACTCTCTAGAACTCAAGAAAATGTCTCCTTTCATGAGGACATTTTCTCAGTCCGTTTACAGGGTGACAATATCACAGGCCGACAACATTTGCATATCGGTCGGTTGACATCAATCGTCATCTCGTCTATAATAACTAATGCATTCCTCGATAGCTCAACGGTAGAGCATCCGGCTGTTAACCGGAGGGTTGCAGGTTCGAATCCTGCTCGAGGAGCATCTTCTTTTTTCGGGCCCATAGCTCAGCGGTAGAGCTGCCGGCTCATAACCGGTTGGTCCCTGGTTCGAATCCGGGTGGGCCCACATCGTCGAGCGCACGACCAGACTGGTTGTGTGCTTTTTTGTGCTCCAAATCTGTCTGCGCAACTCGGGTCGGGCAACCTGAATTATGGTATAGTCATAGTACGGAGGTGGGATGATGGATGCTCTGCCGCACCTAGGGCCACGCTTGCTGGCCCTGGCTGAAGCGGTGATTCCCGCCCGGACGGCGGCCGATATCGGCTGTGACCACGCCCAACTGGCTGCTTATCTGGTGGGGCGGGGCATCTGTCCGCGCGTCATCGCCACTGAGGTTGCTCCCCACCTGGTAACCACAGCTCGGAATTATGTAGCTGGCCTCGGTCTGGCCGACCGCCTTGAGCTGCGGTGCGGCAGTGGTTTAGTGCCTCTGGCTGAGGGCGAGGCGAGCACTGTGGTTATCGGCGGCATGGGTGGGCGGACCATCGCGCAGATCCTCAGAGATGCAGGAAATAAAGTAAAAAGCTACGACCGGCTGGTGCTCCAGCCCATGACCGATATCGGCGAGTTGCGGCGCTGGCTCCACGAGAACGGCTTTGCTTGCCTGGACGAACGGGCGGTAACCGAGGGGCGCCACCTCTACCAAGCCATGGTCGTCGAACCCCGGGAATCGGCCAACGGCCTCTCTCTGGAGCTTTCCCGGCTCCTGGAACTGCTCGGTTGGGAGATCGGCCCCGTCCTGCTCTGGCAACGCCCCGCTGAAGCGCTCACCCTCATCAACCAGCTGGAGGCCAGGCGGCGCGAACTGCTAGAACAGACCGCCAGGGCCCATTCCAGCCGATGCCTAATCCAGCGCCGCAACCGATGGCAGCGCGAGCTGGCTGCTTTGAAGGATCTAAGGGAGGCGATAGATTGACTACAGTAAGGGAGATAGTTGCTTGGATGGAGCAGTGGGCTCCGGCGGAACTAGCTGAGGAGTGGGACAATGTCGGGCTTCAGCTGGGGAGTGCTGAATCTCCGGTAGGCAGGGTAGTGGTGGCGCTGGATGCCGGAGCCGGCGTGGTCGAGTTCTGCCGTCACCAGCAGGTCGGGCTGCTCATCACGCACCATCCCCTCATCTTCCAGCCTCTGCGACAGGTGCGCACCGACCGGCCGCAGGGCCGCCTGGTTTCGGCTCTGTTGGAGCAGGGTATTGCCCTCTATGTCAGCCACACCAACTTCGATCTGGCCGCCGGCGGGCTCAATGACTTGCTGGCCCAGGCTCTCGGCCTGGCCGACCGGGCCGTTTTGCTTCCCGCTGCCGGCGAATCCCTATATAAGCTGGTGGTCTTCGTGCCAACCAGTCACACCGCCGCGGTCCGACAGGCACTGGGCGACGCCGGGGCCGGGTGGATCGGTCAATACAGCCACTGTACTTTCGCCGCCCGCGGGACCGGCACTTTCCTGCCCCGATCGGGCGCCAACCCCTACCTAGGAGAACCAGGGCGCCTCGAAGAAGTGGAGGAGGAGCGGCTCGAGACCATCGTCCCCGAGCGGCGCAGGGTGGCGGTGCTGGAGGCGATGCGGGCGGCCCATCCTTACGAGGAGATCGCCTACGACCTGATCCCCCTGGCCAACCGGGATTCCCGCGCCGGGCTGGGGCGGGTCGGCGCCGTGGAGCCGCAACCACTGGCCAGCTTCGTCCAGCGGGTCGAGCTGGCACTGGGGGCCAGGCCGTGCTGCATCGACGGCGACCCGGGGCGGACCATCCGGCGGGTGGCGGTTTGCGCCGGCAGTGGCGGGCACCTCGTGGAGAGGGCGGCCGGCCTTGGGGCCGATGTTCTGATCACCGGCGATATCGGTTACCACCAGCGCCAGGAGGCCAGCGCATTGGGAATGGCTCTGATCGATGCCGGCCACGCCGAGACTGAGGCGCTTTTTGTCCCGGCCATCGCTGACCAGCTGTGTCGCGACTTCCCGGGGCTACATGTACTAACATATCCGGAGAGGAGTGTTTGAGTGGAACCAGTCATAATCTACACTGATGGTGCTTCCCGCGGCAATCCGGGGCACGCTGCTTACGGTGTGGTGGTCTTGGACTTTCGGAGCGAGACAATTTACGAGATCAGCGATTACTTGGGGCAGGCCACCAATAACGTGGCCGAGTACCGGGGGCTTCTGGCCGGGCTGGAGAAAGCGGCCGCGCTGGGGGCGGAGGAGGTCATCCTCTATGCTGACAGCGAGCTCATCATCAGGCAGCTGCTTGGCCAGTATCAGGTGAAGAGCGAGGGTCTGCGCCCCCTCTACGACGAGGCCCGGGCTCTGATCGCCCGGTTTGCCAAGTTCAAACCAATCCACATTGCCCGGGAAGCCAATACTCGGGCTGATAGCTTAGCTAACCGGGCCATCGAACGGGCCCTGGCCGAAAACGTATGAAACCTTTTCCGTCCCTACCGCATAAGAGCAAGGGTGCGAATGATATTCGCGTTAAACCGGTAAGGGGGAGTGAACGATAAGACACCGTCGCCTAGTGTTTCTGGTCGCAGCCGCTATCCTCCTGGCCTGTTCTGCCCCGGCGTGGGGCACGCCCATCTACCCGGAGAAAGCCAATCAGCTGGTCTACGATTTCGCCGGTGCCATTAGTCAGGCTGATCTGAGCCACCTCGAATCCATCTGCTTGGAACTGGAGCGCGCTACCAGTGTCGAACTGGCGGTGGTCGTCATCAGGAGCCTGGAGGGCGAAACGGCCGCTGGCTACGCCAATGAGCTCTTCGAACGTTGGGGGATCGGCAAGAAGGGGCTGGACAACGGCCTCTTGGTCTTGGTCAGCATCGGCGACCGCAAGACCTGGACCGAAGTAGGGTACGGCCTCGAACATGTGCTGACTGACAGCAAGGTTGGTCGCCTGGTGGACGAGAAGCTTATCCCCTTCTTCGAACAAGGCCAGTATGGGGCCGGGCTGCGTGCCTATGTCGGTGAACTACGGGCAGTCCTGGTGGATGCCAAGGCCAAAGGTTTGCTGGATGAGGTTCCGGCCCGACCGAAGCCTAACCCGGCGCTGGTTATGGGCACTGTTACCGGCGGCCTGCTGGTCTTCATCGGCCTGGTGCTGGTGTTGAGCTCAGCCCTGGCCCCCAAGTGCCCGAAATGTGGTTCCCGGCTCTCGGTACGGGAACGGGTAATCAAGCCGGCCACCTCATTGGCCCAGGGCCTGGGGGTTCGTATCTGGGTTTGCATCCAGTGCGGACATACCCGCGAGCAGCAGTTTTCCATCGCCCCAGTCATAGTGGCCAAGGGGATCGGCCGTCATATGGGTCCCTTCGGTGGGGGCCGTGGCGGCGGCAGCGGCGGAGGGTTTGGCGGGTTTGGTGGCGGGCGCAGTGGAGGAGGAGGCGCCGGTCGCCAGTGGTAGACATTTCCCGGGAAATTTCGATGGGAGGGAGAGCATTGCCTAAGGGTTGTCTGATTCTCGCCGGAGTACTGGTTCTCATCATCGCCCTGGTTGGGGTATCGCTGATCGGTGCCTATAACCGGTTGGTCTCTATGAACGAGGCCATCGATGGCCAGTGGGCCAAGGTGCAAGTACAGCTACAGCGCAGGTTCGATCTAATCCCTAATCTGGTGGAGACAGTTAAGGCGTATATGGCTCACGAGAGCGAAGTCTTTACCAATATTGCCAACGCCCGGGCCGCCCTGGCCGGAGCCACAACTGTGGAGGAACAGGTGGCTGCCAGTAACCAGGTGGAGAGCGCCCTGGCCCGCCTGCTGGTAATTGTCGAGAACTACCCGCAGCTTAAGGCGGATACCCAGTTCACCGGGCTCCGAGACGAACTGGTGGGCAGCGAGAACCGCATCGCTGTGGAGCGCAGTCGCTTCAACGAAGCAGTACAGACCTTCAACGCTAGTATTAAGCGATTCCCGACGTTTCTTTATGCCCGGATGATGGGGTTTGAACCCCGAGAGTACCTGAAGGCTCCTGAAGAAGCTCAGCAGGCGCCGCAGGTGGATTTCGGGAAGTAGCAATACAGAAGCCAGGCCCTGGGTCAGCACAGTCTCCAGGGCCTGGCTTTTCACTCGGGCAACGGCCAGCTCTCATCCTCCTGGCCGTAGCTTACCGGTTCCTCGAGCATCTCCTGTTTGTCCCACACATTATCCGCGATCCGTCGGCCGCTTGGGCCTGGTGATCCGCATCCTCTCACCTACTTCCTTCCCAGGGCTTTGGCGAAGGCATCCCACCAGTTCTGGTCCTCATAGCCCATGCGCCAGATAGCCACGCCCCGCAGGTCGTATTTCTTGGCCAGGGCTACCTTGGCACCGACGGTCCTTTCGTCCTCGTACCAGACCTCGTGGCGGCCGTCGGTACCATTATAGGAGAAGCGGGATGATTGGGTCTTCTCATCGAACTCGTGTTTCTCCGTCCGTTCGGCCTGAACCTGTTTCATCGGGACAATCTTAGCCTTCTCGCCCTTGGCACCGACCCGCCAGTCGTAACCGTAGGTGGCGATCCCCAGGAAGATCTTGTTGGCCGGGATACCCCGGTCGAGGGCAATCTTGATGCTGTTTTCCACCCAGTCGATGGGGGCCACCGGACCGGGGTCGCTCTCCTGTCCATGCCGGTCGTAGGTCATCAGGATGACGTTATCTACTGCGGCCGCCAGCTTATCGTAATCGTAGGTCTCTTCCTTGGCGGTGGTTTGCTCCACCGGAATGATGGAAGTCTGAAGCAGCTTCCCCCGGGGTAGCGCCCGGCGGAGCGCCTCCATAAAGGCCACTAGCTCCTGCTTGCTATCGACCGCCAGTAGTTGGAAGTCGATATTCACTCCGGCGTAGTTGTTGTCCCGCACCAAACGGGCAATATTCTGCACAGCCCGACTACGGGCCGCTGTATCGTGAAGGAAGGCATCGTTTCCCCGGTCGTTATTGACCAGAGGGACGATTGGAATACCGGCCTTCATCGCCTCGGCCATCGAATCTCGCTCCACCCTAGTTTCGATGGAGCCATCGGACTTCACCTTATACCAGAAGGGGGCCAGGTAATCCAGACGTCTCTTATTCGTCTTGAGCAGGCTTAATGCGCTGGGCTGCGTATGCTCCTGGTCTTCATCGTAGAAGCCGACTACCTGCAGGCCGCCAATCTCCTCCGGGATCGGCTTGCGGAAGGGCTCTATGAATCGCGGCCAGAAAAGCATGGCCAGGACAAAAGCGGTTCCCAGGCCGCCCACAATCCACCACCAGGCGCTGCGGTTGCGCAACCACCCGTTTCTTCCGTCTTCCTGCCTGCCCCGGTCGTCCGGGCCGTCTGGCGTCAGGTCTTCCGCAGTCTCGAAATCGCCCGCTGCCGCGTCAGGCTCCAGGAGATCCACTGGGTCGCCAGCCAGGTCAGGAACTACATCCTCGCCGCCCACGGTTTGTGTATCCAGTTCGGCGTCCGAAGTAACCTCATTCTGGCGCCTGTTGTCATCTTCTCTCCATCGGTCATCGTCCACATTCATCACACTCCTCTAGAAGGTTGTAATCCCTTTCATAGTGTCTCTGTCTGGAATGTCGTTATGTTAGCGCTTCACAGGTCGAAATGGTACTTGATGGCTGCCCTAATTGCTAACGTAAAAGACATCGCCTGGTCGGCGGTGTCCGTAGGTAGGTCGTTTTTCTAAAAGGGCACTAAGACCGCTCCAAAAGTAATGAAGCAGTTCATTAATGTAGTTCATTTCTGGTTGGGGTCAACGAACAATTGGTCAAATAAACCAGCCCATTTCTGGTGCACTTTGGGCGTTGTTTGAGCAGCAGCATTATGTTATCATCTAATAACGGCACTGAAAGGAATTTTAGCTGTTTGCTTCTTGAACGCAAATTGGCTACAATCTTAATGAGCAAAGCCGGGTGATCGCGCTGCTAAGCGCCGAAAGGCCGGCAGTGAGGAAAGTCCGGGCTCCACAGGGCAGGGTGCTGGGTAACGCCCAGGAAGGGTAACCTTCAGGAAAGTGCCACAGAGAACAGACCGCCTCTTAAGAGGTAAGGGTGAAACGGTGAGGTAAGAGCTCACCAGCGAGCCAGGTGACTGGCCGGCTAGGTAAACCCCACCCGGAGCAAGACCGAATAGGAGAGGGACGACGTGGCCCGCCGACCTCTCGGGTAGGTCGCACGAGGCGCCTGGTAACAGGCGTCCCAGATAAATGATCACCGGCTCCCCGCGGGGAGTCACAGAACCCGGCTTACAGGCTTTGCTCAGCGAACACGAAAGGAGACACCAGCCGGGGTGTCTCCTTTTCCGCGCTCAGTTCTCCTTTTCGTTCAAAGCCTGAACGAAACTATGTGTCTTGCCCAGACACGCAAAGCCCATGCGCTCGTAGAAACGTCGCGCCCTAGGTTGCTCGCGGCCGTGTCCATGTGCAACCTGAGATAATCCTCCCGGGACAGCCGGGCGAGAACAGCGTTCAGCAGCTCTGCACCCAGGCCCTGGCTGCGGTACTCTGGCTTGACGCCGATCCACTGGAGAAAGCTACATCGGGGTCGCCCCGCCGGTGTGCTCGTATTGCACCGGCCTCCGGGGATTCGGGGTTGAGATACAGATGCTTGATGATGCCGTCCTCGGGCCGCTCGACCAGCCCACCGGCGTCGCCCCACAGGCGGTTGGTCTCGCCCCACTGGGCGAATCCAACCAACTCCCCCGCTTTTTCCGCCACCATCAGCCGGGCGGTTGCCCGATTATCAACTATTCTCCGCCGACCGCCAGCTCTTCCACCAGCACCGAGGGAGCTCCGATGTGACCCATGCCAAACTCCAGGTCATCGCCGATGGCCACTATCCCCTGCAGCACCCTGAAGAAGTTGCCGGCGATGGTGAACTGCTTCAGCGGCCGGATAATCTGCCCGCCCTCCACCAGGTAGCCCTCGGCCCCCAGCGAGAAATCGCCGGAGATGGGGTTGGCACCCGAGTGGGTACCGGCCAAGGAGATGACAATAACCCCGCGGTCCATTTTCTTCAGCAGCTCATCGTAGCTGCATGCACCCTTGGCAATGTACATGTTGCTCGGCGAGACCCCCACCGATGACTTGTACGAGGCCCGGCTGGCGTTGCCGGTCGACTCTACTCCGGCCTTGGTGGCGGTCTTCAGGTTATGGAGGTGGGTGCGGAGCACTCCGCCTTCCACCACCGCCTTGGTCTGGGAGGCCACGCCCTCGCCGTCAAAGGGCTGTGTGTAACGGCGCAGCGGCAGGAGCGGGTCATCCATTATGGTCACCAGCTCGCTGGCGATAGCCTGGCCGATCTTCCCTTCGAGCAAAGACATCCCCTTCTGTACATTCTCAGCCGAGAAGGAAGAGACAAAGGTCTCCAGCATGGTGGCAGCGGTATTGTAACGGAAGACTACCGGGTACCTGCCGGACGGCAGGGTTCCGGCTCCCAGCAGCGAGACGGCCTCGGTCACCGCCTTCCTGGCCAGCTCAGCAGCGTCCAGTTGGGCCAGGTCAGTGAAGAACTTGAACTTCCAGGCAGTCTTGGTCTCATTCCCTTGGCGGACGACTACCTGGAGGCCGGCGCTGATGCCATTGGCCTCGTAGTCCAGGGCGACGCCTCTGGTGTTGAACAGGCTGACCCGCCTGCGGCCCGACTGGACCATGGACTGGACAATGCTGACCCGTTCATCGGCGCCCCGGGCCTCACGGTCGATGGCCATGGCCAGATCGATCTTCCGCTGGGGCGCAACCTCGTCCAGCGCCGGATAGACGGTCTCGACCTGAGGGTAGGCGGGTGACCCGCCGAAAATGACTTCCTTGGCGTCGCTCTTTACCACTGAGGCATTCTCCAGCGCATCCTTAACCAGCATTTCAACGGAGGACTCGTCCACCTTCTCGGTATACGAGTAGCCCATGGTGTCGCCGACCAGACCCCGGAAGCCCAGCCCGCGGCCGTCTTCCACCGAGTAGGAATCGATCTCGCCGCGGAAGACCCGCAGGTTCAGGTTGTTCTCGCCGGTGATGAAGGCCTCCATCTCACTGAAGCCTGCCCGGCTTCCCGCCTCGAAAAGATTCTCGGTTAGCTGCTTCAGGTTCACTCTACTGGCCCCCTTTCTGGCCGCCCACCAGGATCTCGGCGACCCGGATCATCGGCTGGCCTACATTGGCCGGGCAGGCGCCGCTCATCGAGCCGCACATCCCCTGACCGTGGGCCAGGTTGTTACCGACCATATCGATGCGCTTGAGGATTTCCGCACCGTTGCCGATGAGGGTGGCGCCTCGTACCGGCCGGTCGATCTTCCCGTTCTTAATCAAGTAGCCCTCGTTGACGGCGAAGTTGAAGTCGCCGGTGGAGGGCTGAACCGAGCCGCCACCCATGTACTTGGCGTACAGCCCATACTCGGTATTAGCGATGATCTCCTCGGGAGTTGACTTACCCGAGTCGATGAAGGTATTGGTCATCCGGGAGGTGGGGGCGAAGCGGTAGTTCTGGCGCCGCGCGTTGGCGGTCGGTTCCATCTGCATCCGCCGGGCGTTGAAGGCATCAATCATATAGCTCTTGAGGATGCCGTTTTCGATGAGGATATTGCGCCGCATCGGCCGGCCCTCATCATCTACATTCTGTGAGCCCCAGGCATTGGGGATGGTGCCATCATCGATGGCCGTGACGATCTCCGAGGCTACCTGCTCGCCCAGCTTGCCCGAGAAGACCGACGCCCCCTTGGCCACTGAGGTCGCCTCCAGGCTGTGGCCGCAAGCCTCGTGGAAAATAACCCCGCCAAATTCGTTGTCGATGATTACCGGCATCTTGCCGGTCGGGCAGAGCTCGGCGTTGATCATGGTCACCGCGATGCGCGCTGCTTCTCTGGCATAATCCTCAATGTTGATAGTCTCGTAGAATTCGAAGCCCATGGAGGCACCAGGACCGTAGAACCCGACCTGCTTCTCGGTGCCCTTGGCGGCGATGGCCTGGATCATGGTGCGGGTGCGGACGCGCCGATCCTCCACATCCAGCCCCTCGGAGTTGGCGATGAGTACCTTCTGGTCGTCATCCAGGTAGTCGATGCTCACCTGGCTGACCTGGGCATCGTAATCCTTGGCCGTCCGGTAGGCCCGGGTCATCAGGTCAACCTTTTGGCACTTGTTGACGCTCTCCGGCAGGATTTTGATGGGGTGCCGGTTGGGCAGCTCCAGGCGGGTGAGGTCCAGGACGATGCTGCCGGCGGCGCCGGGTAAGGCCTGGGCCGCGGTGCGCGCTACCTGCAGCAGGTTCTCCCGCGACGGGTCATTGGTGAAGGCATACACATAGTTGAGCTTCTGGAAGATCCTGATGCCGATGCCGTAATCGCGGCCGGAGATCGCGGTCTCCAAATCGCCACCCACCATCCGCAACCGGGTGCTGTAGCGGTCTTCGACGAAGATCTCGGCGAAGTCACCGCCGGTGGACAGGGCAGCCTTAAGCACATCCCTGACCAGTGAACAGTCTAGCACTTGGGTAACACCTCCGTTATCTGCTGTTGGCTGACATTGAGTTTGGCTATAAGTCACAAGCAGTAGATTTCTTGCGCCTGCCGAAATGTCCTGCCGGGAGGGCAAAGATTGAAGTATAATGGGCGGTCCATTTCCAGTCAGGAGACACCTTTGAATTGGATGTCAGCTCTGCCGGGGAGCGCGCAAAGGGCAGGCAGCGTGATTGCCTTCCCTTCGTTATCTCTGCCCTACTCCGCCGTCTCAACAGTCCACTCACTGTCATCTTGACCAGGCGCACCCTGTAGCCGCACTTGGCGCAGCGACCCCCCTGACCCTCCTTGGGCGAGGTTCCGAAGTCGATTTCCCTGGGGTTGCCCCGGTTCCGTAGACAACTTTGCGCTTGATTTTGCCTACGCTACCTTCTCCGCTCGCACTCGCTCTTCGTACTCCGCGGGGGACAAGTAAGCGAGACTGGAGTGCAGCCGTTGGCGGTTGTAAAAGACCTCGATCCACTCGAAGATCGCCTGCGCCGCCTCGGCCCGCGTCCGCCAGATCCGCCCCTCAATCAACTCCGCCTTCAGCGTCGAGAAGAAGCTCTCCGCCACTGCGTTGTCAAGGCATTCGCCCTTGCGGCTCATGGAGGGCGTGAGCCCGGCGGCGGCGAGCGCTGCCTGGTAGGCCCCCGAGGTGTACTGACAGCCACGGTCGGTGTGGTGCACCAGCTCGCCTGGCCGGGGGCAACGGCGACGCACTGCCATCTCCAGGGCGTTCAAGGCGAGTTCCGTGCGCAGGTGGTCCGCCATTGACCAGCCCACGACGCGCCGCGCGTAGCAGTCCAGTAGTGCTGCCAGGCACAGCCAGCCCTCCTGCGTCGGCACGTAGATGATGTCCCCAACCCAGAGCCGGTTCGGAGTCTCGGCCACGAAGTTCCGAGCCACCAGGTTGGGCGTGACCGGCGCCGACGGATTGACGATCGTCGTACGCACCCGACGGTGTGGGCGGCGGACGCCGGAGAGACCGCTTTGGCGCATGAGCCGGGCCACGCGCTTCCGCGAGGTTGCCGTGCCTTCCGCGGCAAGCTTGGCGCGGATCCTGGGCGCTCCATAAGTCCCTCGACTTGCCCGGTGGATGGAACGGATGCGCTCCGTCAAGGCCGCGTCCTCCTGGGTCCGATGCGACGGTCCCCGCTCCCGCCAGGCGTAGTATCCGGCCCGTGACACCTTCAGTATACGGCACATGAGCGAAACCGAATGGTGGGCCTTCTCCGCCTCGATGAACTGGTACCGGCTCACCGGGTCTCGCTCTCCCTCGTGAAAAAGGCCGCGGCTTTTTTTAAGATCTCGCGCTCCTCGCGCAGAACCTTGTTCTCCCGACGCAGGCGCTGAAGCTCGGCCTTCGCGCCGGTGGTCAGATCGCCCGGCCGACCACGACCTGCGTCGGTTTCCGCCTGACGCACCCAATTGCGCAGCCCCTCGCCCGAGATACCCAGTTCCCTTGCGATCTCGGGAATCGACTTGCCGCTCGTTGGTACCAGCTCAACGGCTCGGGCTGCGGCCGGCCGACAGGCTTTCTTCGGAACTGCCTCGGCTCCTTCCGGCACCAGTCTCGGAGAGAATGTTTCCCTTCCTTCGGGAGGATCGGAAGGTTGGCCGTGACGGCTTCGTTCAGTGGGAGAAGGGGAGTTAGGGAGTGGGGCATCGATGGGCCGGTCAGATCGTTCAGGTTGAGCCAAAGCAAGGGATCCTGGAGATCTGGCATTCCAACAATCTTCTGACCGTTCATCCTCTGGGCACCCGGCCGGGACAGAGCTTTCTGGTTCCCGATCAATGGGGCGGGTTAGTCCCGACCGATAAGCCGAGAAGAAGAGAGGTTCTGGCAGTCCAGATACCGTCGGTCGAAGTCCAGCAAAGGTCGCTGGCGGTGTATGAACTGGCGGCTCAGGCGGTGAGTGATCGATGATTGCACTGGAGAAGGCCAGAGTCTACCTGGAGAGTCTGGGTCTTTCTGAATCAGCTGCTGTGCTAGATAGCAGGCTCGAGCAGGCAGCGCATCGGCAGCTCTCCTACGCCGACTTTCTCACTGATCTTCTGGGTGCCGAGGCTAGCGTTCGACGTGACCGCTACCTCAAGCCCCGAACCAGGCTGGCACATCTGCCATATCATCGAACACCGGAGCAGTTCGACTTCCGGTTCCAGCCATCGGTGGACGAACGGCTGGTTCGGGAGCTGGCCAGTCTGGCCTTTGTGGCAGAAGCCAGTAACATTCTGCTCCTCGGGCCTCCGGGGGTCGGCAAGACTCATCTTTCGGTTGCCTTGGGGCTGAGAGCAATTGAGCAGGGTCTCGGGGTTTACTTTGTCCGGGCACACGATCTTATAGAAAATCTCGATTGTGGCAACGACTGACGGGACCACCGTGACCCTGAACAAGACAGGACAGACGGCGCTGGCCAGCTTCGACCCTCAGGCACCGGCTCCGCCACCTGAGGAGCCCACGGGGCCACAGGTGGTGATCGAGAAAGTCGACCTGAACGCGGAACTGGTAGTTATCCGGAACAAGGGTACGTCGGTCGTCAGCCTGGCCGGCTGGAAGATCCTCTCCGTGGAAGGTGGCCAGAGCTACACTTTCCCATCCGGGTTCAATCTCCCAGCTGGTGGGTCGGTGAACGTCTGGAGCGGTAAGAACGCCAAGGACAATCCGCCAACCGATCTGAAGTGGAGGGGCACCTACATCTGGAATAACGATGGTGACCCGGGGATCCTCTACGATAACACGGGTGAGGAGGTCTCACGGTATGGCGGCTAAGTCAGTAGTGATCGACCACTTTGAGGGCGACTGGGTAGTGCTCGAGCTTGAGCGGGTGACCCTTCAGGTGCCTAGGGCCCTGGTGCCCGAAGAGGCCCGGGAAGGCGATGTGCTCGTGATGACGTCGCAGATTGACTCCGATGAGACGCTGCGCAGGAGGGATATAGCGACCGAGCTAACCGAGCGTCAGTTCCGGCGAGAGTAGCTGAATTGAAGAATAGTACAGCGGGAAAGGGTGAGGACCTCGGGTCCTCACCCCTCTAAAGTCTCTGCTGCAACGGTCAGGCAGGGGCGACCACAGCCTTTCTCATCCGTCCTGCACTGCTGGCAATCGCCTAGTTGCCAGAAGCTACTGCGGTCCTTGCACCTCAGAGACGGTTGGAGTGACGGTGAGCAGGTCCTCACCTCCGTCGTACACAAGGCGGACTCTGATTGGGCGTGATAGCGCAGCCTTCAGGTTGCTCAGGGTCTCAACATCAGTGATCTCCTTGACAGGCATGATTCTCGAGATGACCAGACCAGTAGGAAGCTCACCAGGAATGAGGGAAACCTCCTTGAAGCTGTAGAGCACTGGTGCCCCCGCCGCGAGATAGTCCATCACACTGTCGTCGAGCCGCGCGCCAGCGAGCAGGTTGGCAATAGCATCTGAAGACAGATTGACTATCGTGACACTTACGGATACAGGCTGCCAGCCTTCCCTGAGCCCGTTGCTCGTTGCAGCGCTATACGGGGGAAAGAAGATCCTAACTTCCGCAGTAACACCCAGACGCTCGTGGAGTGCGGCAGGTGCGTAACCAGCATCCGGCAACTGCTGAATTCGCTGGAATGCCTGCTGTCTCTTGACATTCCGAATTGCCAGTGGTAAGGGGACTAGTATTAGCAGAAGAACGACAATAGTGACGATCCATGCCGCTTTCCTCATCGACTAGTCCCCGATGTTGATGGAATTGTAGTCGATTGGGTCACCTGTGGTAGTAGTCCAGTCCTCGTATCCCGGCGACTGCCCGAGATTATAGCGCTCTAGTGCCTCACCCAAAAGCCAACTGTCATCGCTGTAGTGAGGCGCCCAGTTCACGTTTATTGGCGAGTCGGTGTAGTCGAACGAGCGCTGGTGGGTGTAGCCCATTGCATCAGTGTACAGGCCTCTCTCATGGGCATACCATTCACGAGAGCGGGAGGAGTAGTACGTCTCCCAGATGAGGTTAGAGGTAAAGACCTGGGCTCTCTTCTCGATATAGCGGTAGCTATGTCCCATCTCGGCCTCACAGTATTGCTCGTCATCCTGGGGAATACCGGCCACCGTTACCGTAGCAGCGATGATTGTCCCGGCCAACTTGCCCCAGTAGCTGAAAATGGTCAGCATGGTCGTACCGATGACAGAGATAAGTCCACCGGTATGGTCGTCCCAGTAGATCGTGTTCGCGTTTCCATAGTGCATAACTATCCGAGTCTCTCCGACCACGGACTGTACCGAGACATCATCTGCATTTGGACGCATCTGCTGATTCTCAAGCGCCCCTATCCGAGCTTCCCACCGTCTGAGGAATGCCGATTCAGTCTCCTCTTCCCTGCTAGGGTCTACCCAGACGTATCCATCACCGGAATCCGCAGGTCCGCTGTCGAGTGGTGATGCAACAGCAAGCTGGGTTCCCAGCACACAGATCACGAGGGTGAGAACCAAGGCCCTTCTGAGGTACTGCACGGATATCCCTCCCATACCATATTATGCCGACAATCCAAAGCTGCCATAGAATGATAGATAGTGTCAATAGTTTGCATAAAAGTAATATATCAAGAGAACTAGCGAGATGTTGACGGCGCGACTCCTATCAGAGCCACTAGCTAATGGGGCCTTTCCAAATCACCCCACACTGCGCCTGGTTGCTCTGGTCGGTTCACCCGAGCAGCGACGCCCAGCCACCTTATTGGCGGTTAGGGGCAATATGACTTGCTGCCCTTGAGGTAGCGATAGATGGCCGATCTCTGGAGGGTCAGGCGCTGCCCCCGTTGCCTCAGGGCCTCGGCGAGGTTCTCCATGGCACACCTCCTTTCAATGAATACTATAAAACAAGTAATGATTACTTGTTAACGCGGTTACGCATCCTATCCATAACCCTCACTCAGAGTATTCTTCCATAGTTAGCCTAGACTAGTCGGCCACTGGCAAGACGCGAGAACACCCCCCGGACAGAGGGGAGTATAGCTCTCGGCCTGGGTCTGGCCATCGTCCAACAGCACTTCTGGGTCTGGTGTGAGCGGGCCATTGGTGCGGGGAGCGCACCTGGCCGTCTGGGTCAGTGACGCGATAAGGGGAAGGCGCAGAGCCTTCCCCACTTTTGTGCCCAACTACAGTTGGCTAGTAGACCTCCAGGTAGCGCTCGACCTCCCAGTTGTGGACATGGGTTCGGTAGAGCTCGGCCTCGATCCGCTTGGCCTCCACGAAGTACTCCATAATGTGCTGGCCCAGAGCCTCGCGCACTACTACACTGGCTTGTAGTTCCTCCAGGGCCTCCTCCAGCCGCCCGGGCAGGCTGGCGATCCCGTGCTGCTCTCGCTCCTCCTGGGTCATCTCGTAGATGTTGCGGTTAACCGGGGCTGGCGGGATGAGCTGCCGCCGGATCCCGTCCAGACCGGCCTGGAGGATGACTGCCAGTGCCAGGTAGGGGTTGGAGGATGGGTCGGGGCTGCGTAGCTCGATGCGGGTGCCGGTTCCGCGACGATCGGGAATACGAATGAGTGGGCTGCGGTTCCGCTCCGACCAGGCGATGTAGACCGGGGCTTCGAACCCTGGAACCAGGCGCTTGTAGCTGTTGACCAGGGGGTTGGTGATGGCGGTAAAAGCCCGGGCATGGTGCAACAGGCCGGCCATATAGTGCAGGCAGACCTGACTGAGCCCGTTGGGGGCGGCCGGGTTGTGGAAGGCGTTGCGCTCACCCTGGAAGAGCGATTGGTGGATATGCATGCCCGAACCGGCAATACCATAGACTGGCTTGGGCATGAAGGTGGCGTGCAGCCCGTGCTGGCGGGCTACCGTCCGGACCACAATCTTGAAGGTCATGACATTGTCGGCGGTGGCCACCGCTTCAGCATAGCGGAAGTCGATCTCGTGCTGGGCCGGGGCCACCTCGTGGTGGGCCGACTCGATATCGAACCCAACATCCTCCAAGGTCATCACCATATCCCGGCGGGCCTCCTCGCCCCGGTCTACCGGCGACAGGTCGAAGTAGCCGCCCTGGTCGTGGCTGCGCAGGACGGGGCGCCCCTCTTCATCGCTGGGGAACAGGAAGAACTCGGCCTCCGGGCCGGCGTTCATGGTGTAACCCAGTGCGGCTGCCTCGGCCACCGCCCGCTTCAGGGTGGTGCGCGGGCATCCCTCAAACGGCTCGCCGTTGGGCTTCAGGATATCGCAGATGAGGCGGGCCGTATTTCCTCGCTCACTGTTGAGCCAGGGGAAAGGCATGTAGGTGGTGGGATCGGGGAAAAGCAACATATCGGATTCCTCAATACGGACGAAACCCTGAACCGACGAGCCGTCGAACATAATCTCTCCGTTGAGCGCGGCTCCCAGCTGTTCCACGGGAACAGCCACATTCTTGGCCACCCCGAGAATGTCGGTGAACTGCAGGAGAATGAAGCGGATCTTCTGCTCCTGGGCCAGGGCCAGGACCTCGTCACGGGTCTTGGGGCGCGTCCATCCGTTCTTCCTGAGCGAACTAGCCATGTGACCATCCCTTCTTAGTTATGTTAGTTACCTATATGGCAAGTATAGAGGCAGCCGGGAGCCCGGTCAATGGCCGGCCAGACCTTTGTCGACGGAAAACAGAACAGGAGGGCGAAACCGTCCTCCCGGAGTAAAAGGTGACTCTAAGAAGACTGTGGGGGATGGTTTCTTAGCCCCACTTGCCCTTGTTCCGCCTGGCGTCCAGTTCTTCGGCAAGGTCCGCCAGACGGCTATTGAGATGCAGCAGTAGGCTAAACTGGAGAGTCAGTCTCATGTGTCTGCCCCGTCAGCAGTTGCACGGCCAGTTTGGAGCCACCAGGGAGGATATTTCGGTGGGCGAACCGAAACAGGGAGTAGGATGCCAATCCGCCGGGCCTGCCCGGCGATAAAGGAAGGAGATTACTCAACATGCAGAAACGCCCGTTGCAGCCCGCCGATTTCCTGGCCCTGAAGCTCCCCGGTGAGGCCCAGTTCTCGCCGGACGGCCAGAGCATTGTCTATGCTGTCCAGGAACTCTCCAAAGAGAAAGACCAAGCCTTCATCTCCCTCTGGCTCTACCGCAATGGTGAGACGATCCGCCTAACCTCGGGCAAACACCGGGACCGCCAGCCCCGCTGGTCGCCGGATGGCCGGCGACTGGCCTTCCTCTCCGACCGGAGCGGCAAGAGCCAGATGTGGATTATGGAGGTAGGCGGGGGAGAACCCTGGCCGCTCACCACCAAGCTACCGGTGGAATCGGCGCCCCGGTGGTCGCCCGACGGCCGCCAAATTGCCTTCTGCGCCAAAGTGTTTGTTCCATCTGATGACTGGCTTCCCTATCCCGGAGCCCCGACCAGCGACCGGCAGCGGGCCCTGGCCCAGGCCGAGAAGGTGATCAAGGGCAAGGATGAGAAGAACGGGGACGACAAGACCCCCGATGTCAAAGTCATCACCCGCCTGCGCCACCGCCTGGACGGGGTCGGCTTCTTCGGCGACTGCCGGAGCCAGGTCTTCGTGGTCGAGGTGCCGGACAGCCCACCGGACGAAGCGGTGGAGCCCCGCCAGCTTACCCGGGGCGACCACGACCACTCCGATCCGGCCTGGTCGCCAGACGGGCGCTGGCTGGTCTGCTCGTCCAACCACTCGCCCGAGGCTGACTGGGAGTCCAAGAGCGATCTCTGGCTGATTGAGGCGGCCACCGCTGAGGTTCACCTACTCCTGACCAACCGGGGCTACGCCTCCGGGCCAACCTGGTCGCCCGATGGCCACTACATTGCTTACGGCGGCGATGACCGCTCCCACGGTGGCTCCACCACCCCCGGCCTCTGGGTAGTGCCGGTGGAGGGGTATCCCCACCAGCCGGACGCGGCGCGCTGCCTTACCAGGGAGATGGACCGGCCGCTAGGCTGCGGGATTACCTCGGATGTGCGTTACGCCACCTCGACCAGCCCCTATGCCTGGACCCCGGATAGCCGGAGCCTGTACTTCATCTACGGTGACCACGGCGCCGCCTACCTGGGCCGAGTGGGCGTCAGCGGCGGCATGGTGGAGCGGGTGGCCGGCGACCCCATGGCAACTATCAGCGCCTTCGATCTGACCGCCAGCGGCGACTTGGTGCTCCAGATGGGCGATATGGTTACCCCCGATGAACTCTACCTGATGCCAGCCGGCGGAGCGCCGGAGCGGTTGACCCACTGCAATGACCAGACCCTGGCCAGTTGGGCGCTGGGTAGGCCCGGGCGTTTCACCTACGCCGGAGCCGATGGTTGGGAGATAGATGCCTTTGTCCTCTACCCCGCCGGTTACCAGCCCGGGACCCGCGTCCCCACGGTACTCTTTATACACGGCGGACCCCACGGCGTCTATGGTACGAGCTTCATGTTCCAAAGCCAGATCATGGCCAGCAACGGGCTGGCGGTCATCTACACTAACCCGCGCGGCAGCCAGAGCTATGGGCAGGAGTTCGCCTACGCCGTAGTGGGCGACTGGGGCGGCAAGGATTTCGAGGATATCATGCGGGGGGTCGATGCCTTCATTGAGAAGGGGGTGGCCGATCCCGGGCGCCTGGGCGTCACCGGCTGGAGCTACGGTGGCTATATGACCAGCTGGACTGTGACCCAGACCGACCGCTTTAAGGCGGCCATCGCCGGCGCGATCGTTTACAACCGCCACAACTTCTGGGGGACCAGCGACATCGGCCACTTCTTCGGCGAGCATCACTTTGGCGGCAACCCGTGGCAGGATGCGGAGAAGCTGCTCTCCCGCTCGGCGGTGAAGTATGTGGATCGGGTCAAGACCCCGGTGATGATTGTACACGGGGAGAATGACCTGCGCTGCCCCATTGAGCAAGCCGACCAGTTCTTCTACGCCCTGCGGAAGATGAAGAAGGAAGCGGTCTACATCCGCTACCCCGGCGAGTTCCACGGGATTAACAAGCCCAGTCACCGGGAGGACCGGTACGGGCGGTATCTCAGCTGGTTCCAGCATTATCTCACCAACTAACCTCAGTGGCAGTGAGCCAATAGAAAGGGGAAGAATCATGATCGATGCCTACCTGGAAATTGGCAGCGACGGGGGCTATTTGGCTTGGTCTTTCGATCCTCTGGGCTGCCACGCTCGAGGGATGGGGGAGGAAGAGGCCCTGGCGGGGTTGGCTGAAGAGATCAACTACTACCATCGGCGGGCTGGCATCGATGCTTTTCCACTGACCCGCGGCGACTTTCGTGTAGCCGGGCGAGTGACCAGGCAGAAGCAGGTGGGCAAAGGCGACACCTCAGCCACCTTCGCGCCAGACCTAAGGCCGATGACCAGAGCCGAAGTAGATGATGCGCTGGCCGCTCTCAGGCGATCCAGAGAGGACCTTCTGGAGCTCATTGGCCGCATTCCGGACGCCCTCCTGGACTGGCGCCCCGGCGACGGCCGACGCAGCCTGAGTGATCAGATCAGGCATATCGCCGAGTGTGAACGCTGGTATCTCGAGAAATTCGGACCCGCCGGTCGGTCACCGCGCTCCAGGACGGTTGTGGAGCGGCTGGCCATTGTAAGGCAACTGACGGTGGACCGATTCCGAGGGATGAGCGATGAGGAACTGGCTCAATCGGTAAAGGTTCTGTCGGAGACCTGGACCGCCCGAAAGATTCTGCGGCGCTGCTTATACCACGAGCGCTTCCACTACCTGACCATCAAGCGAGACCTGGAGCAGGCGGGGAGGAGCAGCTGAGGGATGATCTGGATGAGATAGTATGAATCGGAATAGGAGACGGCGTAGTTAGGAGCTATTCCCAACTACGCTGGAAGGTGGCAGGATGGCACTCTGATAATATTTATCTTTCTCGCCATTATGGTCTACCAGGCGATACCCATCCGTCGAGACTATCAGACCAAGCGAAGCGGCTGGATCGAATCGACGGGTGTTATCGCCCTTCTCATTTTTGGTTCTATTATCTGGTGGGTTGTGGTGCAGAACAGTCAGCAGCCGTCATTTATCCACAAAACACCCACGCACCGGCAGGAATCGCGGGACAAATCCAATAAACACGATATAGTAATAGAATTGTGACAGGAGGATCAATCTCGTTGGAAAACATCCTGGCTGAATATAGAGCGATTGAGGAAAAGGCCAAGCTCCTGAAGACTCTCGGCCACCCGGTGCGTCTCTGCATTGTCCGTGGTCTGCTTGTGACCGGTTCCTGCAATGTTACCAAGATCCAGACCTGCCTGCAGCTGCCCCAGTCCACCATCTCCCAGCACCTAGCCCGACTGCGCGAGGCCGGCATCGTGGCCACCGAGCGCGTAGGGGTAGAGGTGTTCTACCGTATAGCCAGTGATGACGCCATGCGTCTGGTCAAGGCCCTTTTCAGCCTGAACATGACCAAAGAGCAGATGATGGGGATGATGCCGGAAGTGCTGCATGGCCCGCCGCCCCGACCGGGTGGAGCCGATTTTGCGGGCCATGGTGCCCATGATGCGCCAGATTGGCGTGGAGCCCACGCCCGGCCTGCTGGTCGAGATGATGCCCTACGTGGTTGAACTGCTCGACGAAGAGCCGGCCCTGGGGAAACGTGTCTTCGAGCTGTTCCCGAACATGCTGGTAGCCTTCGGGTTGAAGATGGACTGGCCAGTGATGAAGCGCGTGATGCCCGACATGATGGGGCTGGTCTTCCGTCACCCGGGGCTGATCCCGCCGATGATGAAGGCCACGCCCAAGATGATGCGCTAGCACGAGAGGTGAGAGATGTGCTTGACCACAACCGCGATTGGCTTCCCGGTTTTACTGAGGACTTCCGGGAGAAGACCATGGACTTCGTCAAGGACCTCGAGAAGTGCCTGCAGTGCGGCAAGTGCGTGGGCGTCTGTCCCGCCGCCCGCCTGTCACCCCACAACTCGCGCCAGATGATCCGCGACCTGGTAATTGGCCAGATCGAGAGGGTCATCTCCTCCCGGGAGCTGTGGATGTGCTTCTTCTGTGCGTCCTGCTACGCCGCCTGCCCTAAGAACATAAACTTCCCCTTCGCCGTGGCCATGCTGCGCTATGCCGCCCTGGCCGAGGGCTATGGCTGGGAGTATGTGCAGAAGATCATGCAGCCCTATGCCAACGACTACTACCCCAAGGGGATCACTGTAGCCGCCGAGGAGCGGAACCCCATGATTACCCGGCTCCGGGCCACTCACTCGGGGACTGACGGCTCTATCAGGGCCATTCGCCGCCGGATGGGCCGGCCCGAGGTCCGGACGACCTCGGAGAAAGCCCTCACCGAGATCCAGTTCATCTCCGATGTCACCGGAATGACCCGGGGGATGAAGGAGATAGCCACAAAGAAAAGGCGCCGCTCAGAACTGAAGTACGGGACCGAGTTTATCAGGACCCGGCGCAACGCCCAGGGCAAGTTCATCGGTTTCATGAGATCATCGACCGCATCCCCGAGCCGGAGAAGCTCTTCTTCTTTAAGAGCTGCGTCTCCAGCAACAAATACCCGGGAATGGAAGCACCCACCGTGGAGGTTATGCGCTGTCTGGGGGTGGAGCTCATCGAATCCGACGAGCAGTCGTGCTGCGGCGGGTTCCTCACCTTCACCAATGTGGCCGAGCCCACCGCCACCATGCCGGTGGTCGCCCGTAACCTAGAGAGGCCGCCGTCTCGCTGGTACCCCGGCTGGCCACCGTGGTCCGCCTGGAGTGGGAGACCCCCGATATCGTCACTCTGACCCTCCGCTGGCGCGAGCCCCAGTAGGCCCAGAGCTTCACCTACCAGCCCGGCCAGTTCATTGAGCTGTTGGTCTTCGGCTCCGGCGAGTCGACCTTCGTCATCAACTCGCTGCCTAATCCCGAGGGGCTGCTTAATGTCAGTATTAAGAAGGTGGGCGCCAACACGCGGGCCATTCACGACATGGAGGTCGGCGCCATCGTCGGCTTGCGCGGCCCCTACGGCAACTGGTTCCCGGTCAAGGAGTGGGAGGGGAAAGATCTCCTGATCATCGGTGGCGGGATCGGCCTGGCGCCCCTGCGACCGCTGGTCAACTAAGTCCTGAACAACCGGGAGAAGTATGGCAAGCTGCAGATTATCTACGGCGCCAGAACCCCGGCCGAAGGCTGGAGCGGGCAAGTTGGGTTCGTACCGGTCGTCCTCAAGGAGGTTGGACCGAAGCCGGACGGGAAGGTGGCCATCACCTGCGGACCGCCGGTCATGATCAAGTTCGTCATTCAGGCCCTCAAAGAGCTGGGGTTTAAGGATGACCAGATCATCACCACCCTGGAGATGAAGATGAAGTGCGGGGTCGGCAAGTGTGGGCGCTGCAATATCGGCGGCAAATACGTGTGCAAGGATGGGCCGATTTTCTCCTGGGCCGAGCTGGGGAGACTGCCGGACGAGTACTAGACGCAGACGACAAGTTGAGGGGCCAGCCAAGCGGGCTGGCCCCTCAACTTGTCTCAGAATACCGGGATGTTCAGCCGTCGGCTATGGCGCAGCATCAGGTTATCCTGGTCGGTGGCCCCATCAGGAACCTCGGGGACCGGGATCTGTGGAGCCTCCAGCAGCCGGTCGGCCAACTCCCGCTCAACCTGGCTCATGCTCAGCACGGTGATTCCCCCTTTGTCAGATGGATGCAAAAACCCCGCCCCCTGAAGGACAGGGGCGGGGTCTAATCCGCGGTGTCACCCTGCTTGACCGGGTAACCGGTCATCTCGGTGCGCTTTATCGGGCGCAACGCGGCTGGCTTGACGGACCAGAGCCTTTTCGCCAGCGCCTCGGGAGTGGATTCGGCACTACCGGGTCGCACTGCTCCCGGCTCACTGGAAGTCGCCTACTTGGCTCCGTCATCGATGTTGAACTTGTTATACGCCACCGCGGGCGGTGGCACAACCCCGGATTCACTGAGAGGCTGCCTGGAGGGTTCGCCCTTGGGCCCGAACGGTATAGCGATGCTCGAAGAGAATTCTAGCAGTTTCGGCAAAGGTAGCGGCCGCCTCTTCGAAGCGCCGGGCTCTGGTGAAAAGCTGGCCGAGTTTGGTCATCACATCGTAGATGGACATTAGCACGCCCTGTTCCCGCCAGATAGCCGCGGACTGCCGATAAGCGTCAATTGCCTGTTCAGTGTGTCCCAGTTCAGCCTCGGCATCCCCCAATAAGGCCCAAGTTTCACCAGCCAATGATGAATCCTTAGGAACCTTGGGATCGTCCAGAACGCTTCTGAATGAATTGGCTGAACTGTGGTAATCCTTCTGGGCCAGGTAAAGCATGCCCAGGACTGTGCGGGCTCGGGCCAGTCCCCGAGGGTGCTGAATGCCTTCGTAGGTCAGCTCGGCCTTCTCAATGAGATGGCGGGCCTCGGCGAAGTCCTGCGCCTGAATGGCGGATTCTGCCATATTGAGAAGGGTGGATCCAACTAGGTCTTGGCTGTTGCACTCTTCGAATCGCTCGATGGCCCGCTGAGAATAGGCAATACTCTCAAGAGGCCTACCCTGGCGGGCCAGGGTGTTAGCGACACCCATGAAGAGAGTGCCCTGTTCCCAGGCCGACAACCTGCCGGACTGAAGCACCCTTTGGTAACTGGCTTGAGCTCGCTCCGGTTGGCCCAGTTTTGAGTAGACAAGGCCCATGTGGTAGTACAGGAAGTCCAGCGTTTGTTGGTCAGTGACCTCCTGTTCCTGGCAGAGCAAATCTGCCTCCTCAAGAACGTAGGCGGCCATACTGATGCGGTTGAGATGCATGAGGCATACAGCTTTGTCAGCGAGGGCTCTTACAGTAACGGTCCAGTCTCCGGAGTTCCGGGCAAGTCGCTCAGCACTCGTATATTCAGTCTGGGCTTCATCGTATCGTCCCAAACCGAACAGAGCTATGCCTCGGGTGTGGTGATAGACGATACTCCCATATCCTAATGCAGCGATACCATCTAAAATGCTTAATGCTTTTCTGTATTCGTTACGTGAATTGTGCCCCCAAGCCAGCGAGATCTCGGCATACAGCTCAGCAGCTCTCGATTCGGTGCTGACTAACGCCTCCATTGGTATGCCCAGGCGACCAGCGATATGGCGCAACACCCGGCTGGAGGGTCTACTCCTCCCCATCTCTATCGCGCTAATATAGGACCCAGTGTACCTTGGGCTTCCCAGTTCGTCCTGGGTGAGTCCCTTCTTCGTACGCATTGCCCGGATGATCTCTCCAACATCCTGAAGTAAATCAGACATGGCAACACCCCCAGATAAGAAGATAGAGAGGAGGGGAAATGACTAGTAGCGGAACTATTACTGAACTGCTTGAGCTACTCAGGTTCCGGGAAGCAGTTAGGGCTAACGTCGTCGAATCGGGGGTCGGCAACGGTTGGGTGGGCCAGGTTGGCGGATCCTCAGGCGCGACGAACCTTATGGGAAGCAGTGGTATGGTAAGCATGCCGACCATAAGAAAAACAGAAGGGCTAAAGCCAAAAAACATCTCAAGCCGAACTCCTCCTTCCCTTCTCTCAGTCGGTGAACCAGACTGCCCGCCCCCGGGGCAGCCTGTGTAACCTCATACTAAAACATACCAGGAAGTATGTGGCAACTCCCCCTAAACGACTTTTCTTACAAGTTGCTTCCATCTTTCGCCAATACCTCCCCGAAATCCTGCCGTACCGCAAACCTTTTCGCCGACGGACGCCTCTAATAGGTGGAAGGGGGTGATACGGTAATCGACATCAACCGGGTTAGCGCCGCCCAGCACGGCAACCAGGCGGCCTTTCTCGGGCTCATCGAGCCTTTGGCCCGCCTCTATCAGACCGCCCTGGGCATCGTCGGCAATGAGTGCCCAGGATGTCTGGCAGAGCACAGTCTTTCTGGCTTGGCGCAAGCTACCTGCGCTGCGCGATCCGCGTTTTTCCAAACGTGGCTGACCCGGATCCTGCTTAACCAGGCCAAGGCAGTATTGCGCAACCGCCGCCGCCCCCGGCCCGGTACTGTTCTGCCCGAACCCGCCGTGGTTACGCTTCCATCCGATCAGCAGCTGGAGGTTAGGGCCTGTCTGATGCAGCTCAGCCAGGAGCAGCGAACGGCCGTACTCCTCCGTTTCTGGCTGGATCTGCCGCTGTCCGAGATCGCAAGGGCGCAGGGGGTACCGCTGAGTACCGCCAAGACCAGGCTTTATGAGGGGATAAGGAGACTCAGAACTCTGATGAAGGAGGCCGAGGAACATGACCGAACAGCAACGGCCGGCTGAAGACCAGGAGCAGCACCGGGAGATCGTGGGCTTTCTGGCCCGCGGCCTGACCGGGCGACCCGCTGTCCCGGCTTTCCGCGTGATCCTACCGCGTCGACCGGACCGAGGGCGATTCCTGGGTCCGGTTGCCGCCGGGGTTCTTTGCTTCCTGTTGGTGGGTAGCCTGCGACTACTGGGGCTGGCCAGGGCCATGGGGAGTATCCCGGTGTTCGGTGAAGGGTATCGCCAGTTTCTAGCGGTGACGGACTGGACATCGCCTATCAGGCAGGCTTCGTGACCGAACTGAACCGCCAGGTGGAAGCCGAGGGAGTTACCTTGACCGTGCTCGCTGCGTATGCCGATCGACACCAGACAGCGGTAATGTTCACCTTAACCGGTGCTCCAGAAGTAATGCAGGCTCTTTGGGAGGCGACGGCTCATGGGGACGATCGTCTGTCTGCCGTACTCCGCAGTGGGCGGACGGGGCCGGATGGTATGACTAGGGGAAGCAGTCTGACCTTCGATCCGGAGCACGCCACGGTCAATGGGCTTATCTGGGGCGAGCCGCTGGCCTGGTGGAGCTCATACCAGCTAACCCTTGAGATCGGACCAGAGACTCTCTTCGGTGGTCCGGGAATCTGGAAGGTCGACTTTCCGGTTCAGTGGATTGCTGCCAACCGGGTGGAGACCGTCACGGTGGACAGGAGCTTCTCCGTTAACGACCAGCAGATCACCCGGTTGTCTTCACCCCGGCCGCCACCGTGCTGGACTACACCATCTGTGATGCCAATACTGGCAGTGGGAGTTCAGTCAGCCGGACGGTGGGAAAGAGTTGCAGCGACCAGCCACGTTACATAGGTAGGCCCACCCTGCCCGGTTGGACCATCACCACCGATGATGGGTTGGAGCTCGGGTATCTAGGTGGCAGCCTGGGTAGTTCGGGACTGCCGGGGGGCTCGGAGGGCCAGAGCTACTTCTTGCCTACCGCAGCCCGGACCCTAAACTGTCAGCTGCCGCGGGCAGATAATTGTGATCCAGACGGTAGAGGTACCATGGGTTGCGGGCGAGGAGATCGATACGGTCTTTGGCCGCTTCCGCCTCGCGGCGATCACCGGCGAGCCGGGCATCACCAAGGTGTTTCTGCAGTGGGAAGGGATGGAGGTCTTCGCCAAGGGCGGCGGGATACTGATCACTCCTAGGCGCGGAGGCAGGAGTCGCTCTCCCCGGTTCCGAATTCATCTCCAGGACCAAGGTGGAGGTGGACCAGTCCGTGGAGTTGAACCAGGAGCAGCGGAGTGCGGTAGAGGTTCGCGGCGGTCCCCTGCGGATTATGGCTGCCGCCGGGACCGGCAAGACCTCAGTCATTGTCGAGCGTTTCGTCCACTTGGTGCGTGAGGCGGGCATCCACCCCGGCCGCATCCTGGTGCTGACCTTCTCGCGCCAGGCCGCCGGCGAACTGCGCCAACGCATTGCCACCAGGCTCCAGCCTCGCTCCGACTTGGCTATCCGGACCTTCCACTCCTACTGCTTGCGGGTCCTCCGGCGCTTGGCCGGAGACCAGCCCCTTCCCCGGCTCATCGGCGACCAGGAGCGCTACCACATGCTGCGCGAGCTATACGCCGGGCGGCAGTGGGAGTATTATATCGGCGATAGCGTCACGGCGTTGGTTGATGACCTGACCACGCTCCTCAACCGGGTTCGGGATGAACTGATCCTGCCCGAAGAATACCAGCGCTACGCCGCCGCCAGCGGTCATCCCCGCCTGCGCGATCTGGCCGCCGCCTACCAGCTCTACCTGGACCGGCTCCGCCAGCGCCAGCTCTACGAGTTCAGTGACTTGGTTCCCGAGGTAATCCGCCTCTGGCGGGAAGAGCCCGGGCTCCTCGCCGATGAACAGGCTCGCTACGACCATATTATGGTCGACGAGTTCCAGGACACCAACACCGCTCAGTACGAGCTGGTCAAGCTCCTGGCGGCCGGGCACCGCAACCTCTGTGTGGTCGGAGATGACGATCAGGCCATCTACCGCTTCCGGGGAGCCACCGACCGCTATATCAAGAGTTTCCCCGACGACTTTGCCCCCAGTGCCGAAGCCACCCTGGAGCTCAACTACCGCTCCCCCGCCTGCGTGTTGGGGCTGGCCAATGGGCTCATCGCCCGCAACCGTCACCGGGTTGCCAAGCAACTGCGGGCCGGGGCCAACCTCTCCGGGGTGGTGGAGTATCACACCGTGGCCACCGAGGAAGACGAAGCCCGGCTGGTGGCGGCCAAGGTTGCTGCCCTGGCCTGTTCCGGGCAGGCCACTTACAGTGATATAGCCATCCTCCTGCGCAGCACCAGCCAGTCAGCTCCGGCCATCGGGCGAGCATTGGCGGAGCTGGGCATCCCCTATAGTATAGTCGGGGGCGGGCTGATCGACGATCCCGCCCTGGGTGATATCCGGGCCTATCTGGAACTGGCCTGCGATCTGACGGGTCCCGGTTCCGACCGGGCTCTCCTGCGCCTGCTGGCCCGCCGGGTCCGCGGTACACTACTCTTGGTCCTGGAGGAGGAGGCGGCCGCCTCCGGCCGCAGCCTCGCCGACCAGCTGGCCACTGGGACAGACGCCGGCACCCCCGACCAGCTCCCGGCTGAGCTAGCCGAAGCCTACCGCGCCCTGATGGACCAGGTGAAGCGGCTAGCCGGCATCCCCGGACTGGCTGCCCGGGTCTGGCAGGCGCAAGTGGTCTCCGGCTATCTGGTAGCCAGGGACGAATATAACGCCACCGAACTCCACCGGGTCCGGAGCCTCAGGGCTCTTCTGGCCCGGGCGGTCGAGGCCGAACAGGCTGGTCTCGACCATAGCGCCTTCCTGGCCGGGCTGGCTGACTTCGGATTGGACACTGAGGAAGGCGGCGGGGTTCGGATCATGACCATGCATGCCGCCAAAGGACTCCAGTTCCCGGTGGTCATCCTGCCCAATTTGGCGGAGGGGCGCACCCCGGCCCGGATGCGGCTGGAGCACCTCTTCGACATCGAGGACCTGCTCTACTGGCAGGAGCACGGTCGGCTGCCCGACAGTGACCACTTACGGGCCGAGCGCTTCCTGGAGGAAGAGCGGCGCCTCTTCTATGTGGCCCTGACCCGGGCCCAGCAGAGGCTGATCCTCACCCGGGCCCGCCTCTACGACGGGATCCTCCACGAACCCTCACCGTTTCTACGCGAACTGGGCGAACTACCGCCCCAGGGCGAGCAGCCGGAGACCGGCTACCGCCTCCGAGCCGCGCTGCGGGAGGAGTTAGTTGATGCCTTGCTGGGCCGCGGTTACGAAACCGCGCCGCGGGTGGTGGGGCATAGCCTGGCCCTGGCCGAGCTCCACGCCCGCATTGCTGACAGGGTACCGGTGCGTCGCCCGGAACGGGCCTCACCCTACGATGCCCAAACGACGCTCCGCCTCTCGCCCACCGCGCTGGATGGCTATAAGCTCTGTCCCCGGCGCTTCTACCTGACCCGCATCCTGAAACTCCCGGAAGAGGGGTCGGCCCAGGCCCGTCTGGGCACTGCCTTCCACCAGGCCGCCCAGATGCTGAACAGCCACCGGATGGTACACGGCCGCCTCCCCGGGTTCCACCAGGTGGCCCAGGCCTTCGAGAGCCAGCTCTCCCCGGACGACTTCCACTCCCGCCGCGGCTACCAGCAGGAACTGGCGCTGGGTCTGGCCAAGCTAAGGCGTTGGTACCAGTGGGAGGGGCAGCAACCTCCGCGGGAGGTCATCGCGGTGGAACACACCTACCAGGTGACTGTCCCCGACTTGCCCGGGGTAACCTTCACCTGTCGGGTAGATGCTGTCTTGCGCCACCCCGATGGACGGACGGAGATCGTTGACTACAAGTCGGGCAAGCCCCGCTCCAACGAGCGGCTGGAGCCGGAGAAGGCTCACCTCAAGAGCCACATCTCCCGACGCCTGCAATCGATCCTGTACTACCTGGCCCTCACCGGTGGGCGGGTTGACCCCGACCAGCTGGTAACCTATATCTTCCTGACCCAGAAGGGCGAGGAGCTAAGCCTGGCGGTCAACGACCCGGCCGTGGCCAGCTTCACCTATCCGGAACAGTGCTTCCACGAGATGCTAGAGGAGGTCCGCCAACTGGTGGCCGGGATCCGGGCCAATCAATTCGATCCCAAGAAACCCTTCCATATCTGTGGCCCATACTGCGGGGTCAAGCCCCTGTGTGAGGTGTACCGGCATGAAGTCTTCTAAGATTGACTGGAAGCTAGTCACCGACCAGCAGGAGCGGGTCATTCTCCACGGCCGGGGCCCATTGCGGGTCCTGGCGGCGGCCGGCAGTGGCAAGACTACCACCCTGACCAACCGGGTGGTCCAGCTGATTGACAGCGGCCTGGCTCGCCCTGACCAGCTGCTGGTCTTGACCTTTACTATTAAAGCCACCGCTGATATGCAGGAGAAAATTGCCCGCGCCCTGCATGACGTTACTGCGGTACGTGTGAAGATTATCAACTATCACAAGTTTGGCTTCGAGGTGGTTGCCGAGTACGCTCATCTCCTGGGGTATCCACCCAGGGTGCGCATCATGGAAGGTGCCTTTGGCCCCTATACCGTTCTCCAACACCTGGACGAGATTGACCTAGACGGGCTCGACTACCGGGACGGACCCAAGGCGGCCCGAGGAATTTGGGACCTCTATGTGGACAACCGGTTCAGGGCTAACCGTACGCCAGAGCTGGAGCGGCTGGTGGCTTTCCTGGAACCCATCTTCCGCCGGCAGGGGCTGGTAGCGGTCCACGAACTGATCCCACTCACCGTGGAGCTTCTGCGAGGCCACCCGGAGGTGCTCGAGCGCTACCGCCACCGCTTCCCCTTCATCCTGGTCGATGAATACCAGGACACCGACCCCGCCCAGGCCGAGATGGTGGCCCTGCTGGCCGGAAGCGAAGCCAATGTAACTATTGTCGGTGATGATGACCAGGCCATCTACCAGTTCCGGAAGGCTGTTTCTGCTAATATCCTGCAGTTTCACCGAGTTTTCCCCGGGACCACCGATGTGGTCCTAGACTACAACTTCCGCTCTACCCCGGCCATTTTGCGGGCGGCCAATGAGCTGATCCGCCACAATCAGCAGCGCTTCCCCAAGGAGCTCAAGTCGGGCCGACCAGACAGTGCCTTCCCTGAAGACCGCACCCCAGAACTCATTGAGGCCAGCCAGGGGTACCCCGAGGAAGCTATCTTGGTCGACCTGGTTCGGGCGCTGGTGAAAGAGGGGCGGTCGTACCGGGATATTGCTGTGCTGGCCCGTACCAACCGGGTGAAGGAGAGCATGTTCGATGCCCTGCAAGAAGACGGGATCCCCGCCACTATGGTCGGTGCCCGGTCGCTCCAGCACAGCCTGGCGGTGCGCCAGGTGACCGCCGCCCTGCGCTGGCTGGTGCGCAAGAACGATTACCGCTCGGCCGTGGAGGTCCTCATCTCGCCCCGGATTGGCTGCACCGAGGCCGACATCGCTGAGCTGGCGGCCCATTTCGGTCAGCCGCCCACCTTGGCCGGGCTCCTGGTCCACCGGGCCGACGGCGAGCTGGGAGAGAAACTGGCCCAACTCCGCCAGGGGCTGGAGGCGATCTACGCGGCCGAGCTCAATGGCGGATTGAGCGCCGCTTTGGCTACTGCTATCTCCTTCTTCGCCCCAGGCTATCCGGCGGCCGACCGGGCCAACCTGGAGGCCCTGCGGGCCGTGGCCGACGCCTTTCTGGCCGACCGCGGCCAGCAGCTGTCCCCGGCGGAGGAGATTGATGGTTTCCTGGGCTATCTGGAGATAATACAGACTATGGCCGAGGAGCCCGAGGCAGTGCAGATTGATGATGAGCGGGAAAGTGTGAAGGTACTGACCGCCCACACCGCCAAGGGGCTGGAGTTCCCGGTGGTAATCATCGCCGGGCTCAACGCTTTCCGCCCGGGAAAAGATGACGACCCGAACGGCAAGGCCGAAGAGGGCGAAGAGGGTTCGGGTGAGTCCAGCCTGGAGGAGGAGCGCCGCCTCCTCTATGTGGCCATGACCCGGGCCCGGGAACGCCTCTACCTTCTCCACTCTGAGCATAAGCAGAAGAAAACACCGTTCCGGGAGGAGATCACCCCCTGGGTAACGGTGCAAAGCACTTATGAGCCTGCAGCTGACCCGGCCAGGGAGGCGGTGCGAGTGGCGGCCGGCTTCTGCCGTAACGCCCAGCTCGACCAGCAGATGGCTGAAGGCGGACTGGAGCAGGTCCAGTGCACCTGGTCCGCTCTGGCCGGAAGCCATCAGGTTTTGGATGCGGAGCTCTGGCCGCAGGCCCTGGAGATCTACCAGGCGACCCTGGCCGACCGGCGGCCCCGCCTGGAGCAAGCCATCTTCCAGGCGGTCCGGAAGCCTCATCAGCCCGCGGGTCCCGGTATTTTCAGCTACACCCACCTCAGCCTTTATCACCAGTGTCCCCTGGCCTATTGGCTCACCTACCATGTGGGCCTGCCGCGGCGGCCGGGGAACAGCTCCCTGTGGGGCCAGGTTGTGCACCAACTGGTGGCGGCCGACCGCCCTCTGGATCGGGATGAGCTGCGGGCGGCCTACCGGCAGCGAGCCCTACTACTGGAGGAAGAGGCCGAGCTGCCGGACTTCGCCGATGAACTGGGAGGGATCGAAGAGGCGGCCGCCAACATCCGGCGGAGCCGGTTTGCTGTCCCCACAACCTATATGGAACAGGAGTTCCTGCTCCCCATCGGTTCCTACCTGGTGAGGGGTTTCATCGACCGGATTCAGCCCGCGGGCGATGGTGAGTGGGAGGTAGTCGACTTCAAGACCCATCGGCGCCTGTGGAGTCAGGCCGAGACCGAGGCCAATGCCCAATTGCCCATCTATGTGCTGGCCTGCCGGCAGGTGCTGGGGCTCTCGGTCCGCCGGGCTACCCTTTTCTTTGCCCGCCATAACTGCGAGCGGACAGTCACCTTCAATGACCAGCAACTGGCCGATTGGGAGGAGCGGCTGGCCACCGACCTGAAGCATCTGACCTCAGGGGGGTATCCTCCTACACCCGGCCAGGCGTGCCAGTGGTGCGGTTACCGGGAGGTCTGTGACCACTGTCAAAGGTAGCGGCCGGTGAGTAAGTCCCGGCTTCTCCCGACATATACTCTTTAGTGGGGGGATGCAGATGAAACTGATGGTGGCAATTGTCAATGACCGGGATGCCAAGGCAGTGAACAACGCCCTGGTCCAGTTCGGGTTTCGCATTACCCGCCTGGCCAGTACCGGTGGATTCCTCCGCCGCGGCAATACCACATTCCTCATCGGGGTCAAGGACCGTGAGGTGGGGACTGTGGTCGACCTGCTGAAGGAGACGGCCCGCGAGCGCCCGGTGATGGTACCGGCCGGTTGGGGCGACAGTTTCGAGGAGAGCGTGGGCGAAATGGTGGAGGTCAAGGAGGGAGGGGCCACTATCTTCGTGGTTCCCGTGGAGGAGATGTATCGGGTCTAAACTACCGCGCAAGAACGGATCTTGACCGGCTTGCTAACCGGAAAGTTGACCACCCCGGCAGTGTGGAAGAGAGGTTAGGTCTGTCTGCGTTGGCTCTCGCGGAACCGGTAGGATTCGCCCGTGAAGACCAGAATCGTCGAGTGATGAGTCAGCCAATCCAGTAGGGCGGCTGTTAGAGTGGCATCGCCAAACACCTCCCCCCAACGCGAGAACTCAAGATTGCTGGTAATGAGGAGACTGCCGCGCTCGTAGCGGTCGGCGCAGAACTGGAACAGTAGCGGTCCGCCGGGGCCGAGCCCGATGTGTAGAATAGGGGCATGACGCCTTGCGGCCTTTCGGCCGTAGGTCTCCACGCCCCTTTCTCCGAACCGGATGTGCACTTTACTGCATCCGGCTCTCCGTAAGGTTTCCGGGTGACAGCAGGTCACTGAGATGTTCGAGGAGGCGATCCTCCTCATACGAGAGGAGTCTGAAGCGCACTCGGTCCGTGCGGATCAAGTTCTCGTTCCACCGGTGTAGGATTTTGGTCCCCTTATAGCGGTAGCGTTCCACTCGGACTCGTGCAACTCTGAATAGCTCCGTCTTCCCGTCTCTGAACTCCCAGTCGGGGCACCACCTGGCTACCATGCGCTTTACCGACATCTTGTGATGCTTCTTATGAAGCCACCGGGAGACGCGGTTCCACGTGTAGTAGTCAAGGTAGGCAAAGGTCGACTTAGCAGCGTCATAGCGGTAGTAACTGGACCACCCGCGCAGCACTGGGTTAAGCTGCGCCAGGATGTCTGCCAGGCTCAACGGGATCGTTGCCCTACTGGTGATCTTCTTCACCTTTTCTTTGGCACGCCTAAGGCTTTCTTTCGTCGGGTAGGTAAGGAGCGTCTTCTTGCCGTGCCCGGACTTAACTCGGATTCGGTGCCCAAGGAAGTCGAAGCCGTCTTCCACATGGGTGACCAGCGTTTTCTCCGGGGAGAGTTCCATCTTCATGTGTTCTCGCAGGAGTTCCGCTGTTTCGGCCTTGAGGGTTTCAGCTTGTTCCCTGGTGCCGTGCACTAACACCACGAAGTCATCGGCAGACCGCACGAGTTTGTAGGTTGGTAACCCTTTCTTGCGCAGATACTGCCGGAGACTGGAGTAGCGGCCCATCTCCCGCCACCGCCGAGCATAATGCTCGTCCAGGATGGACAGGTAGAGGTTCGCGAGCAGGGGGGAGATGATTCCTCCCTGGGGCGTTCCGGTGAGTGTTGAGCGCCGTTCGCCCATTTCCGTGATGACCCCCGACTGAAGGAACAGCTTGACCAAGCGCAATACCTTGCGGTCGGTGATTCGTTTTCGCAGCTTGTCCATGAGAATCCGGTGGTCCACATAGTCGAAGCAGGCCTTGAGGTCCCCTTCGATGACCCACTGGCATCCCGAGTGAGGGTGTGCGAACTTGTAGATTTCCGAGATCGCGTTTTGAGCCCGACGCCCTGGCCGATAGGCGTAAGAGCCCTCATAGAAGTCAGCTTCCAGGATGGGCTCAAGTACCATTTGGAGGGCCTGTTGCACAACTCGGTCTCGCAGGGAAGGTATACCGAGGTAACGGATCTTGCCATTCTTCTTCGGAATCCCTTTCTGCCGGACGGGCGTCGGACGGCATGTCCCGCCCCGAAGCTCCTGGTAGATACCCTCCAAGAAACTCGTCACGCCAATCCGCTCTTCCACGCAGTACTGAGTCACCCCGTCTACTCCTGCCGTTCTGGACCCCTTGTTGGCACGAATGTGTTGCCAAGCAGTTCAGAGGGTCCGGCGGTCGTAGACAAGGTTGAAGACATCGTGAACCCGAAGGGTCCGATCCTTTGCTGCCCACTCGTGAAACTTCGTTTGCCACGTAAGTACCCAGTCTCCTGGTTCACGAGAATTCACCCGTGAGTCCTCCTTACTCGACAGCGAGTTTCTCCCTTACTGTCTCCCTTCGCCATGTGGCCGGCTTTCCCGACCTCGGACTACTACGGAGACTCCGCCGCTGGCTCCTTCGGGTGGACACCGCCCCTACCCTTCGCAGGAATGGCGACCAGCAGCTTCCCACGTTCTGACTTCCGGCCCCGGTCTGAATACCGATACTTCACCAGGTCGTGCATACGTTCTCCTTGACTGCTCTCAGGAAGTGGTCCTTGGCTACGAAACGGTCAAGGTCCGACAAGATGAAGCTCAGCTGCTTTTCACTTTCTTGCTCAATCATCAGCTAGAATCCCTTTCCCCACCTCCATTCTAACAAGAAATGGACCCGATCGCGAGCTCTAAGTGCCCGCCTTCGGGTCCATTTGTCAAAGCCTAGTGGGGCTTTAAGCCCCATATTCTATTCCAATATTACAACAGGTTTGATTAAATCTTTAGGTTTGTCTTTCATCAGCATTAGAGCCTTTTCAATATTGTCAAATCCGTGGAAAACGTGAGTTACGAGCTTAGAAGGGTCAACACGGTTATAAACCACGAGATTAACCAACCTTTCCATTCTTAGACGTCCACCGGGGCATAACCCACCCTTTATGGTTTTATGGGCCATACCCCAACCCCATTCAATACGAGGAATAGGCAGAATATCTCCTTCACTAAAATAATTTACGTTCGCGATGGTGCCGCCAGGTTTAACGATTTTAACGGCTATAGCCATAATGTCAGCATTTCCTCCAGCAGGGATGACGGCATCAACACCTTTGCCTTTAGTTAAAGCCATAATTTGTTTGTCAATAGGTCCTTTCTTGTAGTCTACAATATCAGTAGCTCCGTAGAATTTTGCAGCATCTATAGTGACTGGTCTATTTCCTACGGCTATAATTGTTACTGCCACCCCATAATGTCCGGGGATAGACGGTGTTAATTGTCCAAGAATTGACCAAACAACTGGCCGGCAATCGTCATTGGGGCGGAGCAGGGAGAACTACATGAGTTCTCCCTGAATCAC
>JBFLWA010000018.1:0-31686 GCA_040758135.1 Bacillota bacterium
GCGCCAAGGACACGTTCCATGACAAAGACTCTTTTTGACTCTCTAGAACTCAAGAAAATGTCTCCTTTCATGAGGACATTTTCTCAGTCCGTTTACAGGGTGACAATATCACAGGCCGACAACACTCAGTTAGAGAGGCATTTGCGTTTTGCCGTTACCTATAGTATAATTGAGTACGCGCTAAAGCGCCTGTAGCTCAGTGGATAGAGCACCGGCCTCCGGAGCCGGGTGCGCAGGTTCGATTCCTGCCAGGCGCGCAGCCCGCTGATGGCGGGCTTTTTTGTATACATAGGTTTACTATCAGAAATTGTCGGAGGTGCTGTACTCATTAATCGCGAAGGCATCCGTTACCGTCAGGAGCTGGCCGCCGTAGCCGCCCACCGGCGCCCGGCCGATCTGGTGCTAACCGGTGGTAGGGTGGTCGATGTATTTACCCGCTCGGTAGAGGAGGCAGCGGTTGCCATCTATCGTAGCCGGATTGCCGCGGTAGGCAGGGGGTACGAAGCGAACAGAACTGTTGACCTGGGTGGACGCTTCCTGGTGCCAGGTCTCATCGACGGGCATGTGCACCTGGAGAGCTCGCTGGTGACACCCACAGAGTTCGCCCGGCTTGTCCTGCCGCGGGGCACCACCACAGTTATTGTTGACCCTCACGAAATCGCGAATGTACTGGGTCTGGAGGGAGTTAAGCTCTTCACCGAGGCTGGTCGGACGGGGCCGCTGGACATCTTCGTTATGGCCCCCTCATCGGTACCGGCTACGGCCCTGGAGATCTCGGGCGCCCGGCTGACCTGTGGAGATATCGGTCTGTTGTTAGCCGATGACCGGGTTCTGGGAGTGGGCGAGATGATGAACTACCCGGGTGTAGTAGCCAGTGATGAGGAACTGATGGCGATCATCGCGGCTGCGGGAAGCCGGCCGGTGGATGGTCATGCGCCCGGCCTTCGGGGCGACCAACTGTGTGCTTATGTGGGGGCTGGGGTGCGCAGTGACCATGAGGCCACCGACCTGGCTGAGGCCAGAGAAAAGCTGGCCCGGGGCATGTGGTTGATGATTCGCGAGGGATCGACAGCAAAGAGCCTGGACGAGCTGGTAACATTAGCAGCTGATCCGGCTGGCCGGCGCTGTCTGTGGGTTACCGATGACCGCCATCCAGCTGATCTCCTCCATGAGGGTCATATTGATCACATCATCCGCCGCGCCACCAGCCGCGGTCTGGATCCACTGGTTGCTATTGAGCTCGCGACCATTAACCCAGCGACCTGCTTCGGACTGGATGATCGGGGGGCTATTGCACCAGGGCGCCTGGCCGACCTGGTCGTCGTCAGCGACCTGCAGGAGTTCAGAGTGGAGGAGACCTACCGCCGGGGCAGGCCGGTGAGCCAGCTTAGCTGGCCAGACCGGGCAGCTGGGACGGGAGGAGCCCGGGGCAGTATCAATGTGAGATGGGCCGGAGTAACATCGTTGCATTTGCCGGCCGCCGGGCGTCTGGCCCGGGTGATGGAGGTGGTTCCAGGCCAGATAGTCACAGGGATGTCGCTGGCCGCCCCCAAGATTATCCACGGTCGGGTAGTACCCGACACGGACCGGGATCTCCTGAAACTGGCCGTGGTTGAGCGGCACCGGTCCTCGGGTCGTGTCGGTTTGGGGCTAGTGCGCGGCTTTGGACTGCGTCATGGCGCTATGGCTTCCTCGGTGGCTCACGACTCGCACAACATCATTGTAGTGGGTTGCAGCGAGGAGGACATGGCCGCGGCGGTGGAGCAGATTATAGAACTGGGCGGAGGCCAGGTAGTGGTGGCTAACGGCCGAATCCTTGCCCAACTGGCGCTACCCATTGCCGGGCTGATGTCCGACCTGCCGGCTGAGGAGGTAAGCAGGCAGGTGGAGGAGTTGGAGCGCGCGGCCAAGTCATTGGGGTGCCTTCTCCCCAAGCCTTTCATGGCCCTTTCCTTCTTGGCTCTGCCGGTAATCCCCCGGCTGAAGCTAACCGATGGTGGCCTGGTGGATGTAGAGAGTCTCTCTTATATACCGCTATTTGTCGACACCTGATCCCAAGAGAAAGGAGGAGCAAGGATGGCTGTGTTCAGGTGTACTGCCTGTGGCTATGAGAAGGAGGGGCGCTGTAAGCCTGAAAATGCCCAGAGTGCGGTGGGCAGGATACCTTCGAGAAGAAAGAGCTGTTTTGCCTCTTTGTCTATGGTAACCCTGGTCGATTCTTGATGATATCTTGACAGTCTGGCTCCATTTGCTCGTGTACAATGGGACTGAAGGGGGCGAGAGTGTGCCAAAACGGATTCTGGTGGTGGATGATGAATCCCGCATCAGGCAGATGCTATGTAGCTACCTGCAGAAGGAGGGGTATGAGTCGCTGGAGGCCGGTGATGGCAAAGCGGCCCTGGAGTTAGCCCGTCGCCACCGTCCCGATCTTATCATCCTCGACCTGATGCTCCCAGAGATGGATGGATATGAGGTTTGCCGGCGGCTGCGGGCCGAGGGCAGTATTCCGGTGATCATGCTCACAGCCCGCAGTGATGAGGTGGATAAGCTGCTTGGGCTGGAACTCGGAGCTGATGACTATGTGACTAAGCCCTTCAGCCCGCGCGAGCTGGTGGCTCGAGCCAAGGCTGTGCTACGGCGCACTCAGCGGGCGGAAGAAGCAGGGGAGCAGATCATCACCAGCGGCAGCCTGGTCATCAACCTGGACCTCTTTTCGGTCTCACTGGACGGACGGGAGATTGCCCTTACTCCCACCGAGTTCAAGATTCTGGCCCTGATGGCCCGCCACCCCGGCCGGGTTTTCAGCCGTCTGCAGCTGATGGAGGCGGCCCTGGGCGAGAGCTACGAGGGGTATGAGCGCTCCATTGACACCCACGTCTCCAACCTCCGGCGCAAGCTGGAGAGCGAACCGGCCCGTCCCCAGTACATAAACACCGTCTACGGACTGGGCTACCGCTTCACGCCCCAGGAGAACTGAATATGAGGCCACTGCGGACAAAACTGATCATCGCCTTCGTCAGTGTTATTCTGCTGACTGGTGTAGCCCTATCGGGCCTGGCTACCTTCGCGGTACGACGTTCCTTTTGGGGATTTCTCGAACGCTATCGCGAGGTGCGGGTAGTGGCCTGGGTTGACGCGCTCGAAGGGTGGTACCTGCGGGAGCGAAGCTGGGTCGGGCTCCAGAGATGGCTGGAGCTCCTCAGCCGGAAAGGTGGGGTGCGGCGGGGCGGCACACTGGCGGGCGAAGATCGGGTGCTGGTAGCTGATGATCGAAAGGTTGTGGTAGCCGACAGCGACGGCGAGCTGGTGGGCCGGCCACTGTCGTCAGGTCTGGAAGCCGCGGCCCGACCCATCAATGTCGCCGGTCGGACGGTGGGCTATGTAGTAGTGACCCCGGCCCCGGGCTCACCGCTGGCGATCCTGGAATCGACTTTCACGGCATCAGTTCGCCGGGTGATTATCCTGGGCGGGCTTCTCTCGTCGGCTGCCGGGATCTTACTCGGGGTCTACCTGGCCAATGATATCACTCGCCCCATCGTCGCAGTGCAGCGGGGGGCGGAAAGGTTGGCCGGCGGCGACCTCAGCCATCGGGTGCAGGTTAATACAGGTGACGAGATTGAGGAGCTGGCCGAGGCCTTTAACAGCATGGCCGAGAGTCTGCAACGCGATGAAGCTGTGCGGAGGAACCTCACCGCCGATATTGCCCATGAACTCAGGACTCCCCTGACCGTACTCAGGGGGAACCTTGAGGCACTGCAGGACGGCGTTACGCCACTATCTCCTGAGGTTATTGGCCTACTGTATGACGAAGTCCTGCGCATGAGCCGTCTGGTCTCGGACCTTTCCGAGCTCAGCCTGGCCGAGGCTCGTCAACTCAGGCTGGAGCGTCGGCTCACCGACCTCGACCCACTGGTGGAGGCGGTGACTCAGGCCTTTCGGGCCGAAGCGCTCAATGGTGGGGTTGAGCTAGTGATAGCAAGTGCCCCCGGGTTACCGCCAGTCTCCATTGACCAGGATCGGATCGCTCAGGTGGTGGCTAATCTGGTCAGGAACGCCCTTCAGCATACCGGTGCGGGTGGCCGGGTGGAGGTGGCCACTGTAGCTTCGGACAGCGGGCTGGAGGTAACTGTCCGCGATACCGGCCAGGGCATCTCGCCCGATGACCTACCCCGGGTCTTCGATCGCTTCTACCGGGCGGACAAATCCCGGGCCAGGGTAGGTGGTGGAGGGACCGGACTGGGGCTAGCGGTAGCTAAAGGCCTGGTGGAAGCCCATGGGGGCCGAATCTGGGTGGAGAGCCAGCCCGGTCAGGGCAGTACTTTCGGGTTCTGGATCCCGTTTCCCAACGCAATATGACCAGAAAGGCCGCCCGAAGCTCTGGGCGGCCTTTTTGAATGCTTGGGCTCAATCATCGGGGGCGACCGGGTTCAATTTCGTGACCCGCACCCGGACGATCCGGCGACCTATTACCCGCTCCGCGGTGAGTTCAGCCTGTTGGTCAGGGAGAACCACCTTTTCGCCCCGGTACGGGACCCGCCCAACCAGGGAGTAGAGGAGACCGCCAATGGTGTCTACCTCATCATCGGGCAACAATAGACCGAGCTCTTCGTTGACCTCGTCCACGGTGAGCCGGGCGTCTACAGTGAGCGAGTTCTCTCCCCGCGAGATGATGGGGGCTTCCTCGTCAATATCGTATTCATCGTGGATCTCGCCGAAGATCTCCTCCAGCAGATCCTCAATGGTGACCAGTCCGGCTGTCCCGCCGTACTCGTCCAGAACGATAGCCAGATGGACCCGGGCTTCGCGCATCTGGTCCAGAAGTTCATCAACCCGCTTGGTCTCGGGGACGAAAAGCGTGGGGCGCAGCAGCGATCGAATTTCGGGCTGTGGCCCTCCCAGGAAGTATGGAAGGAGATCCTTGGCGTAGAGAACCCCGATGATGTTGTCAATGGTCTCTTCATAAATGGGTAGCCTGGAGAAACCCTCGGTCTCAAATAGATCGAGGATTTCGTCGAGACTGTCAGACACTTCGGCGTAACTCATGTCCACCCGGGGAGTCATCACTTCGCGGACCGGGGTCTCCCCAGTGTCGAACATGCCGTAGATCATCTCACGCTCGTCTTCTTCTACCGCCCCTTCTTCCTCACCGATAGCCAGCATGGTGCGGATGGAGTCCTCAGTCATCTCGTGACGAGCGGTGCTGCGGCGACCGCGCAGAAGATGCTTAGGCATGGTAGTAAATAGGTCTCCTATGGGACCCAAGACCCATCCGGAGCGGATAATCCAGGGGGCCACGGCCAGCGCGGTCTGGGTCGTCCGGTTGGCAGCATAGCTCTTGGGTATTATCTCACCGAAGACAAGAACCAGGACGATCATGGCGATGGTTGAGATGACTATGCCGGCATCGCCAAAAAGCCCCAGGTGCTGGGTCAGGCTGGTGGCCAGTACTGTGGCGAGGATTCCGGTGATATTGGTGCCCACTAGGACGATGCTGATCATCCGCTGTCGGTCCTCGTGAAGGCGTTGTACCAGACGGGCCCGGGCGTTCCCGCTACGCGCCAGGTGCTCCAGATGGACCGGGTTCACCGAGACTAGAGCTGTTTCCGATCCGGCGAAAAAGGCCCGGCTGAGGAAGGCCAGAACCAATAGAGTGACTTGGATGGTGGTGAGGATCATAGCCCATCCACCGCCTTGGCCCCATCAACCCGGTCAAACTCATCATCTATCTCGCCAACTACTTCCTCCAGCAAATCCTCCAGAGTGACGAGACCCACCACCCGGTCATCGGTGCCCAGTACAATGGCGAGATGGACTCCTTTCTCCTGCATCTCGGCGAGGAGCTGGCGAACCTTCCGGGTGGCTCGCACGAAGTGGGCCGGCCGCAGCAGGTTCACCGCCCGCAATCCACGCCCCTGCCGCCGCAACTGGATGAACAGGTCCTTGGCGTAGATGATTCCCACGATCTTATTGGGGTCCCGGTCATAGACCGGCAGACGGGAGTAGCCAGTGGAGATCATCATCCGAAGCACCTTATCCATGGGATCCTGAGCCTCCACCGCCACCATCCTGGCCCGGGGGATCATGGCCCGGGCGACGGGAGTATCGCCGGAGGCGAAGATGCCATGGATCATGGCCCGCTCGTCCTCTTCCAGAGCTCCCTCTTCCTGTCCGATGGTAGCCGCTGTCTTGATGATTTCTTCGGTCACCGAGACTGTGGGGGTGGTATCGGCACCCCCGAGGCGACCAACAAACCATTCGGTGAAGAGACCGACAACGGTCACCACGGGCGCGAGCAAGCGCCGGAAGAAGGCGATAGGGCCAGAAACCCGGAGTGAAAACCCCTCTGGGTCATGCGCGGCAAAAGCCTTGGGGGTTACTTCGCCGAAGGCGAGCAGCAGGAATGTGGTGATGGCGGTGGCCGCGATTTCAGCGAACTCGCGACCCCGGGTCGCGCCCCAGATGGCCAGGGCGAGTGAGGTAATCAGACTGGTGAGCCAGATATTGACAATGGTGTTACCCACCAGAATGGTGGTCAGCAGACCGTGGGCATCAGAGAGAAGGTGACTGACGGTCCGGGCCTTGTTTACTCCGCGATCCAGAAGCTGACGAACGCGAACTGCGTTCAAAGAGAAAATCGCCGTCTCCGAACCGGAAAACAGGGCCGATAAGGCAACGAGCAATAAGCTGAGCAGTACCAAGTAACTACTTCCAGGGTCATCCAAAGGACCAATCACTCCCAGCAAGCATAGGGTGTCAACTTCAACTAGCCGTCTATTCGATGGGCTGACAGTCAAATCCTGCAAGAGGTAGTCTTTTAACCAAGCAGGCCATTTCGATAGTATCATAGAAGTCATCAGGAGAAAAGGTGAGGACAGCGGTCCTACGAGCCGTGAGGACGACTGTAGACCCACCTCGATGCTCCAGAGCCATCACAATGGAGACATAGCGCCGGGGAGGGTCGGTATTCGGTTCAGAGGACAAGCGCCCGCAGAAAGTGGAGGAGAAACATGCTGAGACCCTGGATATTGGCTTTAGCTGTAGCCCTAAGTCTGGCAGTCGGTGTGGGCTGCCGGACGCGACCGGCCCAGGTAGCTACAATTCCTTTTGGCCAGGGAGACCAGGCAGTCTATGACCTGTTGCACGATGGTACCAAGATTGGTACGGTCATCGTGGAGACCGCACAGGATGAGACCACCGGCGACTGGACGCTCAGCTACTGCGACTCCTTTGGCCGTCGCGCCACCGTAGTGGCCCGCGACCGCACATTGGAGCCCATTGGATCGACCACCGAATGGCTGGAGAACGGGGTGAGGCTGCGGTCGGAGGCTTCCTATGGTAACGGACAGGTGAGCATCAGCACTGATGGGCCGGACGGGACGCGAACAGCAGTCATTGCTCTTCTGCCCCACACATACGACAACGAACAGCTCCTGATAACCGCCCGTGCCTTTCCGTTGGCTCGCGGCTTCCGCGGACGTTTCGGCCTGGTGTTGACATCGGCAGCCATAACCGGGCAGGGCAGCCTGCGGGTGGTGGGCGAAGAGACCGTATCGGCCATGGGAGACCAGATACCGTGCTATGTAGTGGAGTTCAGGCTGGCTGGGGGTCGCCAGCGAGCCTGGTACCAGATGGCTGCCCCACATCACCTGGTGAAGTACGCGAACGGCTCGACCGGGCTTACCCTGGCTCGGGTTGGCCAGTAGGATGATCCATCGGTTTTGGGGCGGCGACCATCCGGATCTCTACGACATCCTGTGCCGAGCCACCGACCCTGATCGCCGGATTCTGGATGCCATCGGTCGGTTGGTCCCACTGCAGGGAGCGAAGGTGATTGACATCGGGGCGGGAACCGGCAAGTATACGCGCCTCCTGGCGCCATTAGTATCGCATCTATTGGCCGTTGAACCCGATCGGCGTCTGGTGGCGCTTCTGAGGGAGCGGACCCGAGAGCTTTCCAATGTTACGGTCCACCAGGGCCGGGCACAGCATCTTTCGGTGGCGGCAGACGAATATGATGGGGCCCTTGCTTTTTGGGCCTATTTCTTCGGTCGCGGTCAAGAGGGACTGGCCGAAGTGGAGCGGGCCGTCCGCCCCGGTGGCTGGCAAGTGGTAGTCCAGAACTATGGAAATGATCAGTTCTCGGAGCTGTGGGGAGAAGAGGACTGGGAGTGCGCGCTCTGGCCCCGATGGTTTTTGGCCCATGGCTTTACCCTAGAGGTAGTGGAGACCGACTGGCGGTTCGCGCGCGAAGATGAGGCTGTGGCGCTCCTGGGGTTCCTCTATGGAGAGCGAGGTGCCCGGTTTGCCCAGGAGAATTGGCGGGAGTTCCACTTCCGGGCCGCGGTTCACTGGCGCTACATCGGCTGAAGCGGCCTAGAAGTAGTGGCGTGGTGGGATGACTGCCAGCAGTGAGAGAATGAGGAGGACCAGAACCAGGACTCCCACCGGGCTGGGAGCAAGGATGGTGTCGATCAGGGCGAGGATACAGGCAGCAACCAGGATGATTATCGAAAACTGGCGGATCACGGCCATGGCCCGCCCGATGTCGTGACCGCTGAGGTTGCGCATATTCATCCCTCCCGTGTATCTACCATTTCATCGTATGTCTTGGGTCAGCGCCTGGTGCAAAAGCGGGCAGGGTGAAGGGTGAAGTATGAGATGAAGGTAACCGGATTCCAGTCCAATTGTTGAAATGACTCCCGGAATGGCAGGAAGGAAAATAAAGGCTGACAGAGAAGGTCTTTGCTAGTTACAGACAGGAGTTGACTTTGGGTGCCCCCCAGTGAACGGAACATTAGAGCGATCCTGATCTACCGGGTTACCTTCCTGGCTATCAACCTCATTTATCTGGTAGCGGTAGCCGGGTTTGACAGCGCCGTAGCCGGGCTGGTCGCGGTGGTCCTGCTGGGCTATGGGGTAGCTCTGAGGATATGGCGGAACAACCCTCTGGCCCTGCACCTGGCGGTGTTTCCGGTGAACCTGGCGGCCATTAGTTTCGGGATCTGGCTGACCGGAGGTCCGAGCAGTAGCGGCTACCTCCTGTATCTGACCGAGACCATGGCGGTCACCATGTTCTTCGGCCGCCGGATGGTGCTGTTCGCTCCCACCTTCAGCATCCTCCTCTATGTGGCGGCCTGCTATGGTTCGCTCACTGCCGCCACCAGCCCCAGCTTTGGGTACCGGGTATTGCTCCTCTATCTGCTCTCGGTGGCCATCTCGATTCATGCCAATGCTATCTCTGAGGCAGCTAGCCGGCTGCAGCGCGAGAAGGAGATAGGCCAGCGGAACCTGGAGCGTCTCCGCACCTTGGGACGGCTGGCCGGCGAGGTCAACGCCCACTTGGAACTCAGCACAATCCTGAAGACGGTCATCGATAGCGCGGTCGAGCTCGTGGACGCTGACGGTGGCTGGGTGATGCTGCGCGAGGCCGATGGCTTGTTCCGGGTCCAGGTGGTGGCCAATCTCCCTCAGGAGAATGTCGGCAAAGAAGCTGATGGTCGCGGTGTGTCCAGTGAGGTCATCCGCAGCGGTCAGGTAGTTATTGTCCACCAAGGGGATGCTTCCCACCAGGGGATTCAGGATACCCTGGCTGAGGAAGGACTGGACAATGCCCTCGGTGTCCCCATCGTCAGCGAGAAGGAACTGGTGGGCGTTATTGGCCTCACCGCCTCCGCCCCCCGCCGTTTCTCGGCTGATGATGTTGACCTGTTGGAGAGCTTCGCCCAACAGGCGGCCACCGCCATTACCAACGGCCGCCTTCTGGCCGAAAGCCGCCGACGGGCCATGCATCTGGCTACCCTCAACGAGATCGGCCGCTCCATCACCTCTGCTCTGAAGCTGGACTCGCTTTTCGGGGTCATCTATCACGAGATTAGCCAGGTCATGGATGCCAGTGGGTTCTTCATTGCCCTGTACGATGAAGGCGATTCTTACGTAGAGCTGGCCTATCTTGTCGACCAGGGAGAGCGGTACCCTCCGGTCCGGATCCCTCTCAACGAGGGACCAACTTGCCAGGCCATCAAGGAGCGACGGGTGGTCAGGTTGACGGATACTAACTGCCCCGGGGCTACCTGGGTCGGCCAGGATGAGCAGGAGACCCAGTCGGGGCTGGTGGTTCCCATGATCTTTGAGGGGCGGGTCCTGGGGGCTATCTCCGCCCAGAGCTATTTGCCCGGAGCGTATGGCAATGAGCACGAGTCACTGCTGATCACCATTGCCAGCCAGGCGGCGGTCGCCATAGAGAACGCCAAGCTCTACCAGAAGACCTTGGAGATGTCGCTGACCGATTACCTGACTGGCCTCGGCAATGCCCGCTATCTCTTTCAGGAGTTAGAGCTCGAGCTAGATCGGGCTAAGCGTTACAACCATCCGGTATCACTGATTATGATGGATTCGGATAGTCTCAAAGGGATCAACGACCGGTTCGGACACCTGGCCGGTGACCTGCATCTCATCTCACTGGGGCGTGTGCTGAAGGCCAATATCCGCAGTACCGATGTGCCCATTCGCTATGCGGGTGATGAATTCATGATCATCCTTCCAGAAACGGATACAGAGAGCGCCCTAGCCCTAGCGGAACGCATACGTAAAGAGGTGGCCGGCCAGGAACTGGAGATTCAGGGACAGAGGATTAAGGCCAGTGTCAGTATCGGTCTCGCCACCTTCCCGCACCACGGAGATACCGTTGAGGAGCTGATTAACCAGGCTGACACTGCCTTATACCAGTCCAAAAGAAAGGGGAAGAACTGCGTTACGGTGCTCGATGTGGCTGACTAGTCTAGGAGGTAAAATGAGTCGCCGGGCGGCCGCCGAGGCTTTTGTGGAAAACGGGCGCGGGCGTCTGGTGAGCGGTTTCAAACTGCGGCTCAATAATGAACTCGGCCTGGTCGAACGGAAGGTCTGGCGCTTCAGCCTATATTGAGGGGGCCAGGGAAGGCTTTCTGCGTGTGGTGATGTGGTCATCGAAAACGAGAAGGTGGTGGTCGGAGATCATGCCTTTGGCATTGACGACATGCTGGCCACCACCGCCATTCTCGGCCAGTTCAGGGAGATAGCCGAGGCGGCCTCGGGAGAACCCATGGAGAGTGTGGCCATCGGTGTCCGGGTGGACATTACCGACCTGGCTAAGAACCGGATGCTCCGCTGCGCGTCAAGGCCGGCTTGGCCAGCGACCTGACCGATGCCCGCCACCGGATCTCCTTCGTACAGGACCGGTGGCTGTAGCCATGTACTGTGGCTTGGCCATTGACCGGAGGCAGACTGATCTTATCTTTGACTTCGGGGCCGGTACGCTGGATGTTACCGTGGCTCGTTTCGGCGACCAGCGGAACATCCGGCAGCTGGGCCAGAAACACATCCTAGGCAAAGCGAACCTGCCCATCGCCGGCAATGCCATAGATGAGGCCATACTCAGGCGAGTGGTGGTCCCCCAGTATGGCGAGGAAGCGCTGCTATCGGTCCTTGGTCTCTACGACCTACAGGACCTCGCCCGCACTCGCGGCGGCTGGCAACTCCTACGCCAGATTGAGCAGGCCAAGATCGAACTATCCGGCGCTCCGCAGCGAGATCAGACTCGTAGTGACTGGACCCGGGGGGCGGATCCCAGTTAACATGACTATCACCAGAGACCAGCTGGAGCGCGTCCTGGCGCCGGAACTCAGGGCCATCAGTGGTACATGGGACCGGACTCTCACCGCTGCCCAGGTCAGCCTGGCAGATAGTGACAGTCACTTGCTGACTGCTGATTCCTCACAGATACCGGTGGTCAGGGCTCTGCTCAGCCAGCGTTTCGGCCCCGAGCGGGTGCGCTTTATCGGTGCTATTCGTCAAAGGTTGTGGTGGTTGGGCCCTATCCAGTAATCCAGTAGTTTACCAGCAGGTGACTAGTTGGCCAGTAAGATCTTCAAGCAGTTGAGACAGTCGGCGGCAGGCACATTCCGTGCGTATGTGGCAGTGAACTTCCGGGATTCCGGGTTGGTTCGTGTATGCCGTATACTTGGTCGAGGGAAATCTGGGAGTACTACGACGGGACTCAGGTGCAGGAAACCTACTACGTGGATGAAGGTCCCCTGTGGTTTGAGGACCGGAACGGAACTATAGTTTACCTCTAGATCACTTGCTGGTATAACGTTGCTAGATTTCTAGTGGAGGGGAGGCGGAGACTTGGCTTAATCCAGTACTCTGGTTCGCCAGCAAGATCCTGATCATCGGCGTCACATACCTGGTGGGATGCGGCCTGCGGAAACTGCTGCGAGTCCCGGTATTGGACTACGTGAAGGCCATTGCTGCCGCTACAGCCGTTATCGTTGTTGCGACGGTTGTTCAGTACTACTGGTGGAACCAGCAATGGCTAGACTTCAAGTTCTTGCCGATACACTGGTTCGCACTTGCCGAGGGGATCTTCCCTCTCGTCAAGCGGAAGAATCAGCAACAGCAGGCTTAGGGTTCTGGCTCGGCTCAGGGGAGTCCTTCGGGACTCCCCTTCTCCTTCGTGCGCAGAACACGAAAGGCGCCCCGGAAGGCGCCCACTCTCACGCTTACATGGTATCACGGGTTTCGGCTCGCCCGTGTCCCCAATTTGTCGCGTTTGTGTTCCACGCAAGCTTGGCGGCATTAGAGCTCCAGATGGTCGAAGATCAATTGGGTGTGCATCGTCTTTCCCATGAGCCGGGGTCCGACGACAAGACCCATCGTGATGGCCACCCGAATGACGATCTCGTCCCTGAGGGCGTAATACCGGCGCGCTCTATCGGCCCCGCGTCTGGGCCTGTCGGGAGGAAAGGTGGCTGGTAATGGAGGATACTGTGGCAGGACAGGAGAAGAAGAGGGAGGCTGTCGTACGGGTCAATGACCGGGTGGCCTTCACCGGCAACACCTATCCCGAAGCCAGGCAAGCTGGTGAAGCCATGATCAGAGAGAATCAGATAGATCAGCCCGGTCAGGTGGTGCCGTATGTCGAGGGCGACCTGGGGGATTCGTCCTGCGGCTGGGTAACTCCGCCGAGGGATGGGAGCAGCTGGTCCGGGTGGCACCGGGCAAGATAAGGGTGATAGAGCGAGCCAAAGCCGCTAAAGACGGCATGACATCGCTGTTAAAGAAACTCAGTCACTTGGAACCGGCTCCGACGGGTCGGCAGGAGAGGGTGGGGTGAGGGTCTGACTTTCTGCGCCGGAATTGACGGTGGCGGCACCAAAACCCAGGTTGTAGTCGCCGATGTGGGACTAAACAGACTCGGCTGGGCGCGGGCCGGCCCGGTAAACACCTATTTCGTGCCCCGGGAACATGCGCAGTCCGCGTTGGCCGAGGGGCTCCGCCAGGCGCTTAGCGCTGCCGGTGGAGAACCGGAACAACTGGGGGTGGTGGTGGTTGGCGCACCCAGTCCGGCCACGGTTATTGAGTCTGCAGTACGAAGTGTCAGCGCGTCTACCCTGGTACTGGGGGTAGGAGAGGATCCTATCTCGGTCTACGGCACTGAGCTCGGCGAGCGCTCGATTCTGGTCATTGCCGGCACCGGATCCCGTGCCACTCTCTTTTTAGACGGTGAAGCGGTGGGGGGGGCCGGTGGTTGGGGTGCGTCCCTCGGGGATGAGGGGAGCGGTTACGCCATAGGTCTGGCCGCGCTGCGGGCAGTTATCGCTGAAGCCGAAGGGCGCGGGGAGCGTACAGCGCTGACCGCGTCGCTCTTCCGCCACTGGAGGCTCTCGGAGCTCAGAGAGATCATCCCCATTGTCTACGGGGATGCTGACCGCCGGCGGGCTGTCGCCGATCTGTGCCCGCTGGTGGCCGCTATTGCTACTGAGGGCGATTCGGTTGCCCGGCATATACTGACCCGGGCCGGAAGTGATCTGGCTGATCTGGCCTGGTCGGCCTGGCTCAGCCGATATGACCCGGTGCCCAGTAGCCTGCCGGTGCAGTTGGTCCCGGTCGGCGGAGTGTTCGGGATCGGCTCCTTCATCCTTGAGCGCCTCCTGGATGGGCTGAAGACGCGGCTGACATCCCTGCAGCTCCGCAGGGCGCGCTGGCAACCGGCCATCGGGGCCTTGGCCATGGCTCTAATGGCAGCAGGCCACCCGCTGGATCAGTCGGCCCTGGCCGGACTCGACCTAGCCAATGACGCTGGCAGGAGATGAGTTCCGTCGAGTCGAACAGATAAAACAAGATCCGAACTCGGAGGGAAGCCTGGTGAGGGACAAGACGCTGATTATACGGGGTCGGGGCAAAGACGATCTCGACGCCAAACAGGTGCTGCTACAGGTGAACAAGTCCCTTCTCGAACAGGGATATAGCCCAATCAGCCAGATCGCCGGATATCTGGCCTCGGGGGAGCCGTGCTACATCACAGCCCATAACAATGCCCGCAATCTCATGCGGCAGTTGGAGCGGTTAGAGCTGTTGGAGGAACTGGTACGTTTCTACCTGGAGAACAATAAGTAGTAGCAAGACGCAGGCAGCCCTGGTTCGTTGACAACCAGCGGCTGCTGTGTTATGTTGGTTCTCGGAGAAAAGACAGAAGGAGGCTGTACCTGTGGCTTACAAGATCAACAACGAGTGCTTGGCATGCGGAGCCTGCCAGCCTGAGTGCCCCACTGAGGCCATCAGCGAGGGTGACCCCATTTACATTATTGATCCAGCCAAGTGCATTGACTGTGGCGCCTGCGCCTCGGTCTGCCCGGTCGCAGCACCTGTTCCGGCCGAGTAATAGAGGTCTACGGAGGAAGTCTCACCAAAGCGGCCATTGCCTCATCATTATGTTATGACAAAGCCGTCCAAGCAGTACATGACTAAAGCGGCTGACCACTGTCAGCGGAACCCCAGAGCTAGCAGGAGTTCGAATGACCGTGTGGAAACCCTGTCCCGACGAATGTGAGGTGACAGGGTATTCTCATCTGCGGCTGCTGTGGACGCCGCTATACGCGCTCTCCCCAACGGTGGCGCTGTCAGTGTGGCGGAGCGATGAACCTTGACGTATCGGTCTCTTTCGACCCCGACGCCATAGACCGCGGAGAATCTGGTCTTTGGCGCTATCGGCCCTTTCTCCCGGCAATCAACGAGGTGCGCAGCCTCGGCGAGGGGATGACTCCCCTTATCGCTGGTAAACGGCCGGGTGAATGGCTGAAGCTGGAGAACTTGGCCCCAACCGGGTCTTTCAAGGACCGGGGTGCCGCTGTCATGCTGGCCAGCCTGGCCCACGCCGGGGTAACTCAGGTCGTGGAGGACTCCTCGGGCAATGCCGGGGCGGCCGTGGCCGCCTATGCAGCTCTCTGGGAGATAGAGGCAGAGATTTTCGTGCCAGCCGGGACATCGCCGACCAAAACTGCCCAGGCACGGGCCAGTGGGGCGATGGTAACTGAGGTACCCGGGGGTCGCGAAGCTACGGCAGCCTGGGCTCAACTACGCGCCGAGCAGGTGGTCTATGCCAGCCATGTGTGGAACCCGGGCTTCTTCGAAGGGACCAAGACCATCGCCTATGAACTCTGGGAGCAGATGAACGGTGAGCTTCCCGATGTCGTTCTACTGCCGGTGGGCAATGGCAGCCTTCTGCTGGGATTGGCCCGGGGGTTCCAAGAGCTGATCCAAGCCCTTCCCCGGTTGAAGTATCCGCGTTTCGTGGGCGTTCAGGCCAGGAACTGCGCGCCACTGGCCGGGTACGAGCCCTCCCATCATCCTACGGCGGCCGAAGGGATCCGGGTGGCCTCTCCGGCTCGCCAGGACCAGATTCGCCGGGCGATAGCTGCGTCGGGCGGTTACTGGCTGACCGTAACTGAAAAGCAGCTGCGGGTTGCTCTCTGCCGGGCAGTCGGTCGCGGGCTTCTCATTGAACCGACTTCGGCTGTCGCTCTGGCTGGCTTGGAGCAGTACTATGGGCGAGAGCACCGTGGCCAGACAGTAGTCACCATTATAACCGGAAGCGGACTCAAGGTCAGTAACTGGGATCATTATCTCTTGCCGGAAGATTGACATCGGCAGCTGGAGGAGTCTCTTTGTACACCTTGGCCGGCCATATCACCGACCCTAAGCTCCGGGCCAATGGCCGTAATAGCCTAATCGATGGTATGTGGTACTGCGTGATGGTCGGGTTAACCCAGCCGTTTGTGGGCGTTTACGCCATCAAACTGGGCGCCAGTGACTACCTGGTAGGTCTTCTGAGCTCTCTGCCAGCGCTGGTAGCTCTATTCTCGCAGGTGCCGGGAGCCATTATCTGCGACCGCTACGCCAGCCGTTTACTGGTTACCCGCCGTTACGCTCTGTTGCATCGCCTGTTTTACCTGGTGATTGCCTTTCTTCCCCTTCTGGCCCCCCCGGGGTGGCGCGCCGTGGCCTTTGTGTTCATGGTCGCGGCCATGAACTTCCCGGGTACAGTGGCCGGGGTGGCCTGGACCGCTCTCATGGGCGACCTCTTTCCGGCCCATGTGCGCGGTCGCGTCTTCGGCGAGCGGAATACCCTGACCGGTTTCGTTACACTCATCTGCACCCTGGCCGGTGGCGTGTTGCTGGACCGTTCGGAGCGCTGGTTCCCCTGGAATTACTCGGCGGCTTACCTGGTCAGTTTTGGCGCTCTTCTCCTCTCTTACTACTACCTGGGGAAGCTGCAGGAGGATCCCCGGCGCTTGGGCCAGACGCCGGATCGCCCGGGCGTGCTGAGAGCCCTGCGCTCTTTCAGCCAGGTGATTCAGAACCGCCCGTTTGTGCGCTTCACCCTGCCCATCTTCGTCTTTCATCTTGGGCTCAATCTGCCGGCTGCCATCTACTCTATTTTGTTCGTCAGGATCCTGAGCCTACCGGCAGTCTGGATTGGAGCCTTCTCGGTGATCTTCGGACTGACCGGCGTCTTAACCTATAGCTGGTGGGGGAGACTGGCAGATAGGATCGGTAACCGGACAGTGCTTAATATAACGCTATGGCTGTGGCCCATCTTCCCGATCCTGTACGCCTTCGTCGGGGGACCCTGGCCCATTGCTCTGCTGATGGCGGTAGGAGGGGTGGTTGGTTCAGGGTTCAACCTGACCGTTTTCAACAGCTTGCTGGAGGTGGCTCCGGAAGACGGGCGGCCCAACTATGTGGCTGTCTTTAACTTGGCCAATGGGTTAACCGGATTCGCTATGCCGATGCTGGGCGTGGTTATTTACCGTACCTGGGGCTTACTGGCGGTCATGGCCTTGGCCACTGGGGTGCGGTTACTGGGCGCTCTCTTTAGCCGCCAGGCCAGGCGAAACGCGTTTGGCGACAGCACCGTGGGCTTGGTATAATCTTCCCTGGAGAATCAGGGTGGGAGGTTGTGAAATGAACGGAAAAATGAAGGCTCTAATGAAGACCCGGGCGGCAAGCGGGGCAGAACTGATAGAGGTCGACATCCCCAGCATCGGCCCCAACGATGTCCTGGTCAAGGTCAAGGCTGCGTCCATCTGTGGCACCGATGTGCACATCTACACCTGGGATCCCTGGTCACAGGGCCGCATCAAGCCACCAATGATCTTTGGCCACGAGTTTGCCGGAGAGGTGGTCGCCATCGGCCAGCAGGTAACCTCGGTTCAGGTTGGCGACTATGTGTCAGCCGAAGGGCATTTCGTCTGTGACACCTGCATTCAGTGTCGTACTGGGCAGGCCCATATCTGTCAGCGTGTTGCCATCCTGGGTGTTGATACCAACGGTTGTTTCGCCGAGTATGTAGCTATCCCCGAGAAGAACATCTGGCATAATGACCCCGAGACCCCACCCGAACTGGCTTCGATTCAGGATCCCATGGGTAATGCAGTGCATACGGTGTTCGCGGGTGGCGATGTAGTCGCCAAGAGGGTGCTGGTAGTCGGGTGCGGCCCCATCGGTATTTTCGCCGTGGCCGTGGCCAAGGCCGCGGCAGCGGCTGAGGTCTATGCCATGGAGGTCAACGAGTATCGCCTGGAGTTGGCTCAGCGGCTGGGCGCCAATCGGGTGATCAACCCCACGAAAGAGGATCCGGTGCAGGTGATTATGGAGCTGACCGGTGGAACCGGCGTTGATGTTATGCTGGAGATGTCCGGCAACCCGCGGGCCATTGACCAGGGGTTCAAGGCACTACGTTACGGTGGTCGGGCCGCGCTACTGGGGCTGCCGTCTCAGCCTATCGAGTTCGACCTCAGTGACAATATTGTCTTTAAGGGCGCCGAGGTGTATGGTGTTACAGGTCGGCGTATGTGGGACACTTGGTTCAAAATGAAGGGCCTGTTCAAATCGGGTCTCCTGAATGTTGGTCCGGTGATCACCCACAAGTTCCCGCTGGAAGAGTTCGAGAAGGGCTTCGAGCTAATGATCTCTGGCAACTGCGGTAAGATAGTACTCATACCTTGAGTACCGGACGAGGGCGGTTGGTGAAACCACTCTCGTCTCAGCTCTCAGATGGGAGAACTGGCTCCACTACCCGCCCCAGGGCGTGAAAGAAGGCGGCACCCAACCGTGGTCCCCAATTGGCGGGTGGCACCCGCGAACTCAATGTGGATAGAAGCTCTTGGTTAAGGCAGCAAAGGGGTGGTGCACCCACCAGCCGCGAGAGCGCCATGAGATCGAGGCCGCAATCGCCGGGACGCAGGTCGCGTCCGCCGATCCTGGTCGTGCAGATCAGGGCGTGCAGGGTGGACCGACCGGCCCGTCCATCGACCGGCAGGTTGGAATCGAAAGCCTGACGACTGATCTGGAAAGCTCGCACCGCCTCGAGGGTGTGCTCGTCATAGTAGCCATCGGCGGGGCGCCTGAGCTGGCGCCAGAAACCCGCTGCGTTCAGTCGGTTTTGCAGTAGCTGGACATCCCCGCCTTGGTCACCCGGTTCCAGCTGACGGTAGCCTATGTCCGGTGGCCAGGCGTTGAGGGTGGCTACCGGGCAGCCCAGAACCAGCCAGGTGTCGGGTCCGACCTTCCCGGTAGCAGGCAGTCCCAGATTCTGCTGTAGGCGACGGACGGCGATTACCGTGGGATCATCATAGATTCCGTTAACTGCGACAGGCAGTTCTCTGTCCTGCAGTTCTGCGTAATCGGCCAACATCAGCTGAAGGGCCCGTACATCGGTCCCGCGCAGCGCTGGGGTGGAAGGCTCCAGCAGCCGAGAGCCCACCGGTTGAAAGCAATTTGTCGAGTAGTACAAAGTGACACCTCCCATCGGGGGGGCTAACTTCAAGTCATACTATGCTGGTTTTGGCATTATGTTAACAACACATAAAGACCATAATTAAAGCATGTATTTCGGTATTAAGCACCTTGACGCTAAACACCGTATTTGCTATCATTGTTCTGTCGCTGCCGGTCAGTTTGCTTGACGAAATCCTGTATATTAGCTATACTGATAAAGCGACTCGGGCGAATAGCTCAGCGGGAGAGCACCTGCCTTACAAGCAGGGGGTCACAGGTTCAAATCCTGTTTCGCCCACCATTTTGGACGTTGACAGTTTTGGAGGCGTGGTGTAGCCGGTCTAACATACATGCCTGTCACGCATGAGATCGCGGGTTCGAATCCCGTCGCCTCCGCATATATTTGTTTACGGGCCGCGGTAGCTCAGTTGGTAGAGCAGTGGACTGAAAATCCACGTGTCGCCAGTTCGATTCTGGCCTGCGGCACCACGCGGAAGTAGCTCAGTGGTAGAGCATCGCCTTGCCAAGGCGAGGGTCGCGGGTTCGAATCCCGTCTTCCGCTCAAAACCGGGAGCGGGGCAGATTGCCCCGCTTCATGTGTCGTATGCCCGGCATGGGTGTTGTTTTGGGGTGAAGTCGCCTGCGGAGGTTGGCAGTACCAACCGTTAGCCAATAGCAAGGGTGTCCGTTGTGAGGCGGAATCTGAAGGAAGCCGGAGGCAAAATCCCCGCCCGAAGAACACGAGCCGCGTCAGGCCGGATGTATCCGGGCGAGTCTGCCAACGAAGACAAAGCCCAATACTGCCAAGAGGTGCTAGGGTAAACGCGGCGGGCGTGGGAGGAAGTGCTGGTGCTGATCTTCGACCCCGAGTTTTCGCACAGCAGCTACGGGTTTAGACCCGGGCGGAGCGCGTGGGGCGCGGTGAAGGCGGCAAGACAGCACGTGGAAGACGGATACACGTGGGTCGTTGACATGGATCTGGGCAAGTTTTTCGACCGTGTTAACCACGACAAACTGATGGCCCGAATGGCGAGCAATGGTTCGTAACGCTTGATGAACCGCCAGATGCGGACCCGCACGTCCGGCAGTGTGAGAAGACGGCGGGGCGAACCCGCCTTCTACTCGATTTCGCTGGTTAGCCAGCCCGAGCCAGACACAGTTTGTCCCCACTGGCTGGTTGCGTCAGGCTTTGACTTTGTGTATAATAAAGTGCGCAAGACAAATGGCGACATGGCGAAGTGGTAACGCGGGGGACTGCAAATCCTTTATGCCCCGGTTCAAATCCGGGTGTCGCCTCAGGGCACCTCTGCTCCGGCAGGGGTGCCTGTATTGTCCCGGCAGACCTTTGCTTGGGCTGTGCCTTATGCTATACTATACTAAGGATGCGCCGGAGTGGCGGAATTGGCAGACGCAGCGGACTTAAAATCCGCCGGACCCAACAGTTCGTGCCGGTTCGAGCCCGGCCTCCGGCACCGATGGAGCCACCACCAGGTAGCTCCATCCCGCTTTTTTCAACGGTGCAGGGCTTGACCTATAGGGACGGCTTAGGTATAATGAAAAACACCGGGCGGTTAGCTCAGTTGGTTAGAGCGCATGCTTGACATGCATGAGGTCACAAGTTCAACTCTTGTACCGCCCACCAGGATCCCGCTGAAGAGCGGGGTCCTTTTTTGACAGCTTGACACAACACCTAAGGATACTTAGGGTAGAAGATTGACTATAAGGCTTGGAAATGGTAGTCTAGGGGTAGATGATTGCCCAAAGATAATTTAGGAAGGGTGAGCCCCATGGAATACCGGGAGCATCGGGGAGAGAAGTTATCTGCCATCGGACTGGGGGCGTACGCGCTGTCCGGAGCCTACGGTGCCGTGGATCCCCAGGGGTTCCGCGCTGTGCTGCGCCGCGCTTTCGAACTGGGTGTGAACTACTACGATGTGGCTGCAGCCTACGGCGAGGCAGAGCGAATAGTTGGCGAGGCCCTGAGGCCTATCCGCGACCGGGTTTTGGTGGCCACTAAGATCGCCCCGCCTGGTGATGGGTTGCGGCTCGACGCCGCTGGGATTTCCCGAGCCTGTGAGGCCAGCCTGAAAGCGCTGGGCACCGACTATATTGATATCTATCAAGTTCATTACGATGACCCGCTTACTCCCGTCGATGAGACAGTAGATGCCTTGGAGAAGCTGGTCAGTCAGGGGAAAATCCGCCATTATGGTGTATCGCACCTTCCGCCTGATCGGGTGGAAGAATACCTGAGTAAGGGTCATGTCTTCTCATGCTTAATGGAGATGAACGCGGCGGCCCGGTCGGGTCGGGACCGTTTGCTCCCGCTGGCCAGACGGTATGGCGCCGGTGCCATTGCCTTCAGTGTCACGGCACGGGGTCTGCTCACCGGGCGCTTTGCGGCGGGAGCCCGCTTCCCCAAAGGCGATATCCGGCAGTGGGAGCCGCAGTTCCAGCGGGAGCGGTTTCAGTCCGGGCTGAGGATCGCTGATAAGTTGGCTGCTCTGGGTTGCCTGTACGGCAAATCGCCCGCTCAGGTCGCCATAGCCTGGGTCCTGGCCCAGTCGGGCGTGATTTGTGCCCTCTGCGGCCCTTCGACCCCGGTCCACCTGGAGGAGAATCTGAGCGGCAGTGGATGGCAACTGGAGCCAGAGCACCTGTCTGACCTCGAGCATTTCCTGGCCACTGAGGAACAGCATCTACGGGCGGAGGATGCGTCGGCCTTGCGCGAGATCCTGGAGTACCCGGTCGGCCTGGATGCGCGACAGGCCTTTGTGGATCTCGTTTACGCCTTCGAAGTTGCTTTGGAAATGGGATTAGTAGATGAACCCATCATGATTCCGCTCTTCCGCGAACTGCTGGAGTGGCGTAAGCGGTTGGCAGCTCCGGGGGCGACAGCCAAGTTAGAAGACATCCGCCGACGGGCAGCAGGGGTGATAAGGTATTGAGAGACTGGGCCAGTATTGAACGGGTAGAGCAGCTCCGGGCGCTGGCGCACCCGCTCCGACTGGAACTGCTGAAGCGGCTGACAGCGGCCGAAGCAACTGTCGGTGAGCTTGCCCGTGAGCTCGGAGAGGCACACGCTAGGGTTTTCTACCACATAAAAGAACTCGAGAAGACAGGACTGGTCCGTCTGGTGCGCGAGGCAACCGTGCGGGGGATCAGGGAGAAATACTACCAGGCCATTGCCCGCACCCTGTTTGTCGGCCAATGCTTCGGCAAAGCACCTGATGTGGCTCTGCTGGCCCGGCAAACGGTGGATGATGAGATGCTGCGCTGGCGGCGCCAGCAGGTATTGGAGATCGATACCGGTCGACTGGCCCGGGAGCTGGTCACGGAGCGACTGGAAGTGGGCGCCGGCGATCGGGTGTTGATCGAGGGCGACAGGAGCCAGGCTGATCTCATGGAGGCTCTGGCCCTGCATTGCCGCCTGGTTGGCGGCGAGGCCGTGATCAGCAGTCTCAGTGCTGAGTATCTGACCCGCCTGCTGAGAGAACTCCCGGCCGATCAGCTGAAAGAGCCGCCTCCCTTCACCGCCTTCCTTATGCGCGAGATTGACTGCTTGATCTCCATCCACCCCGCGGCAGCCGAAGCCAAGCTCCGGGAGATGGCTCCCGAACGGCTGGAAGCGGCGACCGAGGGTGAACTGGCGGCGTGGCGTCAAGGACGAGCCTTTCGTAGCGTGAAGCTGTTCTCCCCCAGTCGCGCCTGGGCACACTGGGCCGGAGCCGACTTCCTGTCAGTCTACGATGCCTTCTGGCAGGCGTTGCTGGTACCTCCCGAGGAATTGGAGGCCGAGGCGCGGAAGTGGCAGGCCCGCCTGTCCGGAAGTCCGGTCTGGCGGTTACAGAGCCCGAACGGCTCCGACCATCAGGTCGCCAATGATCTGAGGATGGTCATTGATCGGACTCAGTTCTTCGCTTCCGTGGGGCGGCTGCGTCCCTGGCGCGATCATCATCTGGCCAATCTGACTCTGCCCGACGGGTCGGTAACCATCGGCCTGGATCAGGCTGTAGGACAGGTGGTCTCTGCCGATGGCGCTATGCTCAAAATCGACAATGGAAGAGTGGTCGAGATCACGGCGCCGGCGGGCGGGGCCATGGCACCCGGGTGGTCGGGGTTGGTCGGCAAAGCGGTGGTCTTTATCAGCATCGGGCTGAATCGAGCCCTCACCACTCCCAGCGGTGACCGTCGCCTCGACCGGGTGGGCCGGGGTCGACTGTGCCTGGGTATCGGGGGCAATGAGGCTTACGGGGGTCGCATCGGTGGACCGCTGGCCTATGATCTCATTCTCTCTGATGTGGTACTAAAGCAGGATGGATAACATATACTGTTGACACAGTTGGAAGCTTGAACCAGTCCGTGACAGTATACAAAGATTTCGGCACTCATATACTATAACCATAGGAAAGGAGTGCAACGGGTCATGGATCTGGTCTCGATAGGAACCGCCGAAACCATTGAAGAACTGAGAAGGCGCCTGGAATTGGAGAAGCGTTTTCTGACCCAGGAAGGCCTGAAAGTGGATACGAATGAGACCAGTAAAGGAGAGTTCACCTTTATTGGTCTTACTTTGTCTGAACCCAATTTGTCTGGTAAGGCCAGAAGACTCTTCCGCCATTATCTGGCTAATGCGCTTTCAGATGTAATTGTTAATGATTGGGAGAAAAGGTACATTGACCGTCTTCTGAAGGTTAACTACAGCTACTTTACCCCCGATGAACAGGCTGTCATCAAGGAGCTAGCTGACCAGCAGTTGGATCGCGGGTACGGTATAGAAACGAAGCGGGCGCTGGCCCGCATCGACCGGAAAGGCCGTATTTTTGAACGGCTCAAGAGTTTCTTGGAGAACGTAGATGAACTAGTCATGGAGGGGTTTATCGCCTTTCGGTGTAAGGATTATCTTGTAGAAGTAGAAGATGCGTTGGATCATGCCATCGATGATTTTATGCTTGAGAAAGAGTACAAGGAGTTTATCCGGCTTCTCAAGTATTTTGTAGATGTCCAGGAACCTAAAATCGACGAAGTCCACGTAATCTATGGCGGACCAAATCTCTTCCGGCTGGTTGATTCCCATGATAATGTTATTAGCAATGAGTACCTGGAAGAGATCGTGGTTGAGATGGTTGACTCAGACATTAACTATGAGGATCTTCTGATCAGCGCCCTGATTACCATTGCGCCGCGAAGGATTACCCTGCACTGCCCGGGCGACCTGAAGCGGTCAGAAGGGATCCAGACCATTGTCAATGTCTTTACTGGACGGGTTACTTTTTGCCGAGGCTGCAAGCTTTGCCAGCCCGGGCAGTCGGCCACAGTTACCGAGAAGAAACCTTGACAGTCCCAGAAAACCGAGGGTATAATAGGCCAAACGTTATAACTGCATCGGCGATGAAAGGGAGAGTAGGGCGCTCGGCGGTTCTCAGAGAGGAGCCTAAGCGGTGAAAAGGTTCTGGCCACCCCGACCCGAAGACCACCCTGGAGCTGCCGCCCGAAAGCAGGTCGAGTAGGCGCGGCCGGTGACTCCGTTATCTTCCTCGAGTGGACTGCCTGTTCTCTTCGGCAGTCAACTGGGGTGGAACCGCGGGATCAGCATCCCGCCCCCAATTGGGGGTGGGATGTTTTTTATCCTACCTCAGGCCACCGGCTGTCCGCCGGCTGAGGGAACCCAATAGCTACAAGGAGGAATTGACCATGGCTGAGATCAGGATTACCCTGCCCGACCAATCAGTGAGGAGCTACGCGGCGGGCACTACCGCCCTAGCGGTGGCCGAGGAGTTGAGCCGCGGGCTGGCTAAGAAGGCTCTGGCCGCAAAAGCTAACGGGATAGTGGTCGATCTGACCAGCCCATTAATGGAGGATGCGGCCCTGGAAATCCTCACGTTTGAGTCGGATGAGGGGCGGGCCACCCTTCGCCACAGCAGTGCCCATGTATTAGCTGCGGCGGTCAAACGACTATTCCCTGAGGCCAAACTCGGTATCGGGCCGTCCATCGCCGACGGGTTCTACTACGATTTCGATGTCCCCACGCCCTTCAGCCCGGAAGATGTCACCCGGATTGAAGCGGAGATGGCCCGGGTTATCCAGGAGGATCAGGAGTTCGTCCGCGAGGAGATCAGTCGGGAAGAGGCGATCGCCCGCTTCGAGGCGAGGGGCGAGGTCTATAAGGTGGAGCTGATACGCGATCTGCCGGAGGACGCGGTTATCTCCCTCTACCATAACGGGGAGTTCGTTGACCTTTGTGCTGGCCCGCATGTCACCAGTACCAGGGCGGTTAAGGCGTTTAAGCTCCTTTCAGTGGCCGGGGCCTACTGGCGGGGTGATGAAAGACGCCCAATGCTGCAACGGATCTACGGGACGAGCTTTGAGAAGAAGAGCGACCTCGATGAATACCTGGTCCGGTTGGAGGAGGCCAAGAAGCGGGATCACCGCCGTCTGGGTCGGGAGCTGGAGATCTTCAGTCTACACGAGGAGGGGGCCGGGTTTCCTTTTTACCACCCCAATGGTGTGATCATTCGCAATGAGCTGATCAAGTACTGGCGCGAACAGCACCGCCGCCGTGGCTACCAGGAGATCCAAACGCCCATTATCCTGAATGAGGAGCTATGGCACCGCAGCGGCCACTGGGATCACTACCGGGAGAACATGTACTTCACCCAAATCGATGAAGATATGCACGCGGTTAAGCCGATGAACTGCCCTGGTGCGATGCTGGTTTTCAAGCAGAAACTACACAGCTACCGGGATCTGCCGGTTCGCTACTGTGAGCTCGGTTTGGTGCATCGGCACGAGCTCTCCGGTGTCCTGCACGGGCTGACCCGGGTACGGGCTTTCACTCAGGATGACGCTCACCTCTTTATGCTCCCTGAGCAGATTGAGGATGAGATCGAGGGAGTTATTGACCTGGTTGAGGAGTTCTATGCCCTATTCGGCCTGAATTACCATGTTGAGCTGTCAACCAAACCCGAAAAGGCCATGGGCTCCGAGGAGGTCTGGGAAAGGGCTACCGGAGCGCTGCGGAAACCGCTGGAGCGACGCGGTGTTAAGTACAAGATCAACGAGGGCGATGGAGCCTTTTACGGTCCGAAGATCGATTTCCATCTGAGGGATTCGCTCGGCCGCAGCTGGCAGTGTGCCACGATCCAGGCCGACTTCCAGATGCCTGAGCGCTTCGATCTCAACTACATTGGACCGGATGGGGAGAAGCACCGCCCGGTAATGGTGCACCGGGTCATCTTTGGTTCACTGGAGCGCTTCCTGGCCATGCTCATTGAGGAGTACGCCGGTGCCTTCCCCACCTGGTTGGCCCCCGTACAGGTGAAGATCCTGCCTATTGCTGACCGGCATCACGATTATGCCCGTCAGCTCTGGGGGCAATTTGAGGCAGCCGGTATCCGGAGTGAGCTCGATACTCGAAACGAGAAAATCGGCTACAAGATCCGCGAAGCTCAGCTCCAGAAGATCCCGTACATGCTGATCGTCGGCGACAAGGAGATGGAGGAAGGAACGGCCTCGTTGCGCAAGCGGAGCGAGGGGGATGTCGGTACAGTAGCCATCGATCAGTTCCAGCAGGAAGTGCTGGACGAGATTAATAACAGACGCAGTCGCTAAGGTCGTTGACGGTCAGTGAGACAGCATGTTATAATTGCCAATGTCCAAGTAGAAGCGCCCGCTTCTCACCTCACGACCACCGGTTGCTGAGGTTACTGAACTGAAGCTAACAGGCTGAAGTTGTGTGTCGGCGGGTCGCTTACGACCCGCCGACTCTTTTGTGGGCGGCACATTGGGCAGAAACCAGGAGGTGAAAGGTTATAAGTAAGGATTTACGGGTGAACGAGGCCATTCGAGTACGGGAAGTCCGGGTGATTTCCCCAGAGAACGAGCAGTTGGGGATCATGCCGCCGCGCGAGGCGATAAAACTGGCTGCCGAGCGCAATCTCGACTTGGTCGAGATCGCCCCCACAGCCAAGCCACCGGTTTGCCGCATTATGGACTACGGCCGGTATAAGTTCGAGCAGAGCAAGAAGGAGCGGGAAGCCCGCAAGAAGCAGAAGATCATCAAGATCAAAGAAGTCCAGATGCGTCCCAACATCGAACAACATGATTTCGATGTCTGGGTTAGGAGAGCCGAGGGGTTCCTGAAAGAAGGAGATAAGATTAAGGCGATTGTGAAATTCCGGGGCCGCGAGATTGTCCACGCTGAGCGGGCTCGTAATGTCCTCAAACGGTTTGCCGATGCCCTGAGCGCGCTTTCTACCGTTGAGCGTGATGCAAAACTGGAGGGGCGCAACATGATAATGATTGTGGCTCCTAGAGAGGCCAAGGAAAAGGACAAGAGACCATAGCGGTTCTCTATCACTACGTATATAAGGAGGAGTAGTTGTGCCAAAAATGAAGACCAAACGCAGCGCCGCGAAGCGTTTCAAGGTAACCGGTTCCGGGAAGATTATGCGCCGCAAGAATTTCAAGAGCCATCTGGCCACCGGAAAAACCGCCAAGCGTAAGCGCGCTTTCCGTCAGGCCACTGAGGTCCACGAGACCGACGAAAAGCGGGTGCGCGTCCTCATTCCCTACATGTAAGAACTGATTTTCAGAGATCCATTAGGAGGTATAGGTCATGGCACGCATTAAGAGCGGCGTCACCAACCGTCGCCGGCATAAAAAAATCCTAAAGCTAGCCCGCGGCTACTTCGGGGCCAAGAGCAAGTTGTTCCGTCCGGCCAATGAGACAGTCATGAAGGCCCTGTATTACGCCAGGCGTGACCGCCGGAAGAAGAAGGGTAATTTCCGAAGACTGTGGATCGCCCGGATCAACGCGGCTGCCCGGACCAATGGCATCTCCTACAGCCGCCTGATTAACGGACTGAAGAGGGCGGGGGTAGAGATTAACCGCAAAATGCTGGCCGATCTGGCCGTTAATGATACCAACGCCTTTGGGCAACTGGTGGCTCGGGCCAAGGAGCAGTTCTAACCAGCGAACCCGCAGGACGGCGGTCTCATCGCCGGACAGGAGGTCGGCTTTGTTGTGAAGCAATTTGCTGTTATCGGTCTCGGTCGCTTCGGGACCAGTGTAGCTGTAAACCTGGCAGAACTGGGGCATCAGGTTCTGTGTGTTGACAAGGACGTTGAACGGGTCAGAGCGGTTAGAGACAAGGTAACATACGCACAGGCGGGTAATGCGACCGAAGAGGATACCCTTCGGTCGCTTGGCATTAGAAACTTCGACGCGGTCATTATAGGGGTCGGTGACCTACAGGACTCCATTCTGGTGACCATGCTTCTGAAGGAGCTAACTGCTCCCCATGTGGTGGTCAAGGCCCAGAATGACATTCACGGGAAGATCCTGAAGCGAATTGGCGCAGACCGGGTGGTTTTCCCCGAGCGCGATATGGGAGTTCGCCTGGCCCACAATCTTGCTGCCAAGAATGTGGTGGAGTTCATCGAGCTGTCACCGGCCCACATTATCATGGAAGTGGTGGCCAACCAGAAGATGGTCGGGAAGACCCTCAGACAGCTCGATCTGCGCGCCCGCTTCGGTGCCAATGTACTGGCCATTAAGCGCCAGCGGGGTCTGGTAGTGGCTCCTCTGGCCGATGAACGGATCGGGGCCAATGATATCCTGGTGGTAGCCGGACAACGAGATGGCCTTCGCAAGCTGGAGGAATCCTAGGTGACTGGTCTTAACGGGTCCAACGGCCGCCGTCGACCGGTGCTTACTCCCGCCCAGGTATTGGGAGTAGGCTTCCTGCTCATTATCGCTGTCGGCACGGCGCTTCTCTCACTGCCCGCCGCCACGGCCACTGGCGAGCAGGCCAGCTTCTCGACGGCACTTTTCACCGCCACCTCAGCCACTTGTGTGACCGGGCTGATTGTCGTGCCCACCAGTACCTATTGGTCTCCATTGGGCCACTGGATCATCCTGGCACTGATCCAGATCGGTGGTCTGGGGTTCATGACCATGTCGACCCTGGTCTTCCTGTTGCTGGGGAAGCGGATCTCGCTACGTGAGCGCCTCATTATCCAGGAGGCGATGGGGCAGTTCTCCTTGTCGGGCCTGGTCCGACTGACCCGCACCGTACTGCTGTTCACCGCTATCATGGAGGGGATCGGGGCGATCATTTTCACTCTGCGGTTTCTGCCCTTGATGCCAGCCGGTCAGGCAGTCAAGTTCGGCATTTTCCATGCGGTGTCGGCCTTCTGTAATGCCGGATTCGACCTGTTTGGCGATAGCTTCACCCGGTTCGTGGGAGACGCAGTGGTTAACCTCAACGCTCTGGCGCTGATTATCATCGGTGGTCTGGGGTTCTTTGTTATGACCGATCTCTGGAGTCACCGGCGTTGGGCCAAGCTTTCGCTTCACAGCCGCGTAGTTATCAAGGTAACCGGGATACTGATTGCCGTGGGTTTCATCGCCATTCTGGCTCTGGAGTGGGGCAATCCGGCCACCATGGGTACCCTATCGCCGGGCGCGCGACTGTGGTCGGCTCTGTTCCATTCGGTTACCCCCCGCACTGCCGGGTTCAACACCCTGGATACCGCGGCCCTGACCCAACCAGCGCTGCTGCTCACCATGGTGCTGATGTTTATCGGCGCTTCTCCCGGCTCTACTGGGGGCGGTGTAAAGACCACCACCTTTGCTACCCTGATCATTTGGGTCTGGTCGGTGGTGACCGGCAAGGGCGAGGTCGAGTTGGCCAGGCGTCGGCTGCCCCGCGATGTCCTGGAGAAGGCTCTGGCAGTTGTTTTTACCGGACTGACGCTAATCCTGGTAGCGCTAATGGCCCTGCTGGTGACTGAGGGGGCTAGTTTTCTGGATACAGCCTTTGAGACCCTTTCGGCCTTCGGTACAGTGGGACTCTCGACGGGACTCACTGGCAGGCTGTCGGTACCTGGCCGTTTCATTGTTACTATTCTGATGTATGCTGGTCGCCTGGGACCACTGACTCTGGTCGCCGCCCTGGCCCAGCGCCGGGCGGGTACCAGTAGTATCCGGCTCCCCGAGGACCGGGTGATCGTTGGATAGGAGGAGGAGAGGGTATGCGTTTTGCCGTTCTGGGGCTGGGCAACTTTGGCCGCAGTGTCGCTGAGACCTTGCACTCCCTGGGTCATTCGGTCTGGGGAGTTGACAATGATGAAGAGAATATTGACTATTTGGTTAGTAAAGGGATCCAGTGTTACCAGTTTGACGCTACCGATGAAGAGGGCTTGCGGGAACTTCACATTGAAGATGTCGACACAGTAATAGTAGGTATGAGCGACCTGGGTATCAGTGTCCAGCTTACTCTGCTGCTTAAGCGATTGGGGGTTCAGAACGTGGTGGCTCGTGCTAGCACTGAGCTGCACGCTGATTGTCTGCGGCGGGTCGGGGCTGATCGAGTCGTCTTTCCCGAGTCGGACATTGGTATGAGAGTAGCCCGAACCATGGTCAGTACCAACTTCATGGATATCATGGAGCTCTCTCCCGAGTATAGCATCGTTGAGATCGAGGCCCCTGACTGCATGATAGATCTGACTCTTCGACAGCTGGATCTAACCAAGCGGTTTGGGGTCAATGTGGTAGGCGTAAGACGCGGTGGCGATTTCCGGATCAACCCCAAGGTCGATGAGTATATCGAGCGCGGCGATGTGCTGATGATTATCGGCCACAAGAGTGACCTCGACCGGCTACTTAAAATGGAGGATTGATCGTGATCTCCAGCACCAGAAACGACCAGGTCAAGTGGTTCAGCTCTCTGTATGCCAGAAAGAGGCGCCGCGAGGAACGGCTTTTGCCGGTGGAGGGTCCGCACCTGCTGGCCGAGGCCTGGCGGGCTGGATTGGTTCCGAAGGTCGTTTTCTGGAGCGAGGAGTATCAGGATCAGCACGGCTTCCTGCCGCTCTGTCGCCAGAGCGGAACGCGAGTGGTGGCTGTTACGGCGGCAGTCATGAAGGCAATGACGCAAACCGTTACCCCCCAGGGGATCGCCGGAGCGGTACCCTTGCCGTCGCCATTGGCGGCAGAGGCGCTCAATGGGGCCAGCCTGGTCGCTGTGGCCGATGGGATCAGCGACCCCGGCAATCTCGGTACCCTGATTCGCACCGCTCATGCAGCGGGTGCCTATGGTTTGGTGTACACGCCCGGTACCGTTGACCCTTTCAACGATAAGGTGATTCGAAGTTCGATGGGCTCCGTGTTTCACCTGCCGCTGGATGAAAGAACCGCCCACGAGGTCATAGACTGGGCCCGGGAGACCGGGGCTTTACTCATTGCCGGCGATGTTGGTGGCAATGAGTCCCCCTATGGGCTGGATCTGGTCGGTAACTGCGGGGTGGTGGTTGGCAATGAAGCCAGGGGTCCCGGTGATGCTTTCCGCCGGGAGTGTCGGCTGGTCCGCCTGCCAATGCCCGGTGGGACTGAGTCACTTAACGTGGCGGTAGCCGGTGCCATCCTCTTGTACGAGGTAGTCCGGCAGCGCCTCGGTTCGCTGTCAACGGACTGTGAAAATGTCACCCCTTTGGTGCCGAAATGGGACTGAGAAAATGTCCCCCGGTCAGTCGCTGGAATGGTAGAATAGATCAGCCGGATCTTTCCTGTGGAAGAACCTCTCAACG
>JBFLWA010000019.1:0-30019 GCA_040758135.1 Bacillota bacterium
AGTATGACGGGCAGGCGTTGCTTAGTGGTCTTGGTGTCGGTTTTTAGCAGTGGCAACGCATCGGTATGCGTACCAAAAACCCGCTGCTGTCAAGAGCAGCATGCTCAGACCAATCAGAATAACATATTCCGTGTTCTGCATTAAACCTGGGATCCAGATGCGCATTTCGTCACCGAGCTTAGTCCACAGAAGCAGGTAGCCGAAAGACCAGGTCAGGCTGCCCAGCCAAGACCACCAGGTAAACCCGGCCACCGGAACCCGACTTATCCCCGAGGTGAGGATGGCGGGGGTGCGGAGCGGACCGAACCAGCGGCCAACAAAGACCGCCTTCGGACCGTACCGGTGCATCCACCGGTCGAGGCGGGCCAGGCGCTCCTCAGTGATCCCAAACCACCGGCCCCAGCGGCTAACCAGAGGGCGACCCCCGAAGCGTCCCAGTGCATATCCGCCCAGATTGCCGACGGAGTTGGCCACCGCTATCAGCAGCCCCGCGGTCCAGAAATCCATCTTACCCAGGGAGACCAGGTAACCCGCGGCAATGATCACCAGCTGCACCGGGCCGGGCAGGCCGGTTCCCTCGATGGCTACGATCAGGAATATGGCCAGATATCCATACTGGCCAATCAGAGCCATCAGCTCGGGGCTGAGTTTCAACCCGGAGGCTAGGAACTGCATCAGAACAACTCCTCGAACATGATGGTCTGGGTCCGCTCCTGACCGATGGAGGCCATGGCTACCGGAACGCCGGTTACCCGCCTGATCAGATCCAGGTAGGCCTGGAGGGCAGGCTGAACCTGGCTGCCCCTGATCGGCCCCCAGCCCGGGAGCTCCTCATAGACAGGGCGGCATTCCGCCATGGTCTCCGGATCGGTGGGCAGGTCTTTAATGATCTGCCCCCGGTATTCGTAGGCAACGGCCACCTTGACGCTCTCCAGCTCGCTCAGGGTATCTACCCTGGTCACCGCCAGGTGGGTCAACCCGCTGACCCGGGCCGAGTAGCGGAGAATCACCGCGTCGAGCCAGCCCACGCGGCGGGGCCGCCGGGTGACGGTGCCGTATTCGTCGCCGCGCTCGCGCAGCCAGTCTCCCATCTCGCCAAAGAGCTCGGTGGGGAAGGGACCCTCGCCAACCCGGGAGGTATAGGCCTTGACCACACCCAGTACCCGGTCGATGCGCGTGGGTCCTACTCCCGCGCCCACGCAGGCGCCACCAGCGATGGGATGTGACGAAGTTACATATGGGTAAGTACCAAAGTCTATATCCAGCAGGGTTCCTTGGGCACCTTCAAAAAGCACCTTATCGCCCCGGTCGATGGCCTGGTTGATAAGGAGCGAGGTGTCGGCGATGTAGGGGCGCAGCCGCTCAGCGAAGCCCAGGTAGCGCTCGGCGATCTCTTCCAGCTCAAACCCCTTCACCCCGTAGACCCGCTCCAGCAGGTAGTTCTTCTCTACCAGATTACGGCGAAGTTTGGCTATGAATGACTCGGGGCGGATTAGGTCGGCCATGCGCAGACCCAGGCGGGCGAACTTATCCATGTAGGCAGGGCCAATCCCCCGCAACGTTGTTCCAATCTTGTTCGGGCCCCGACGCTCCTCCTCGGCCACATCCAGCTGGATGTGGTAGGGCATGACCAGATGGGCTGAACTGCTCACGCGCAGGTTGGATGGGTCGATCCCTTTGCCGAGCAGGTAGTCCAGCTCCTCCACCAGAGTCTCCGGGTCGACCACAACGCCGTTTCCGATGATGCAGAGCTTCTCTGGGAAGAAAATGCCGGAGGGAATCAGGCGGAGCTTGTAGACCTTATCGCCGATGACGACGGTGTGGCCGGCATTGGCCCCACCCTGGTAACGCACAACCACATCGGCGTCGGCCGAGAGGTAATTAGTGATCTTGCCCTTCCCTTCATCACCCCAATGGGTGCCGACAATCACCAGAGTTGACATATCCGGACCTCCTCCTAGTTAGTGCGCCGCAGGATCTCACGAGCCACCAGAACACCAGCGGCTGAGGCTTGGGCCAGTCCGCGGGTTACTCCGGCGCCGTCACCGGCGGCGAAGAGGTTGCTTATGCGGGTTTCCAGCACCCGGCTCAGCTGGGGGCGGGAGGAGTAGAACTTGACCTCCACCCCGTACAGAAGGGTATAGCGGGAGTTGATCCCCGGGGCGATGCGGTCCAGGGCTTCCAGCATTTCCAAGATATCAATCAGGTGACGGTAGGGTAAAACCAGGCTCAGGTCGCCGGGAGTGGCATCAACCAGGGTCGGCCTCACCCCGCCTTTCTGCAGGCGCCGGTCGGTGGTGCGCCGGCCGGCCCGCAGGTCGCCCAGGCGCTGGACAATGACGCCATCGCCCAGCATATTGGCGAGGCTGGCAATATACTTGCCATAGCTGATAGGCTCCCGGAACGGTTCGGTGAAGGTCTTGCTCACCAGTAGCGCGAAATTGGTGTTCTCCGTCTTCCTCTCTGCATAGCTGTGTCCGTTGACTATTTTGAGCCCGTCAGTGTTCTCCACGACCACTTCGCCATAGGGGTTCATGCAGAAGGTGCGGACCATATCATCAAAGGCCCGGGTGTAGTAAAGAAATTTGGACTCATAGACCGCGTCGGTCAGGTGGGCCATCACCACCGCTGGAACCTCAACCCGAACCCCGATGTCGACTGGGTTGTTCTCGAGTCCCAGATCCAACCGGGCCCCCTCCCGGGCGAACCACTCAGCGCCGCCACGCCCCGGAGCAGCCACCACATAGCTGGCAGTCAGGGCCTGTCCGGATTCCAGGGTCACGCCCGTAACCGCGCCGTCACGTTCCTCAATGCGGGCAACGGGCGACTCGGTGTGCACCTCAACCCTACCCTCCAGATGCTGGCGCATGCCTTCCAGTACACGGTAGCAGGTCTCGGTACCCATGTGTCGGATGGTGGCCGGTATGAAGTGCAGATCAGCCGTAGCCGCCTGGCGCTGGAGGTCCCGGGTAGCGGCATTAGTGCCAAACACCGTGTCTGGAGCTCCAAAGTCCAGGTAAACCCGATCCACCTCAGAGATGAGCTTGGCCAACTCTTCTTGGTCTATGTACTGGTCGAGGATGCCGCCGAACTCGGTAGTCAGGGTCAGCTTGCCATCGCTGAAGGCGCCGGCCCCGCCCCAGCCGTAGACAATGGAACAAGGTTTGCAGCGGAGGCACGATCTCCCGGTCCCCGAAATAGGACAGCGCCGACGGTTAATGTCAGCCCCGCGCTCGAGGATGGCGACCCTTAGCTCCGGGTGTCTGGCCGAGAGCTCGAGGGCAGCGAAGATACCGGCCGGTCCGGCCCCGATGAGGATTACATCGTAGTCTGTTCTCACAGCAGCACCCCCCTGCAATCAGCTTCTCTCTCGACCGAGCCTTTCTTCCGCGCTACCACGGACAAGCGTCGCGAGGTAGCGTCGGCCGGGGTATCGGTGAATGCATCGTAGAAAGCGACCGCTTCGTAACCAGCCGCAGTCAGAGCGTCAACCAGCTCCGACTGGCTGTAGACCCGCTCCCGGTGCTCGGTCCGAAACTTGTGGTGCCGATCACCCCGGCGGATAAAGCCGATGACTTCTACCGACAGGTAGGCCCCGTCCCGCGGCGTCGCTTCCCACAAGACGGTATAATCGTCATCATCAAAGAAAGTGGTCTCGCTAGCCTCGGCCAAATAGGCCGGGGTCAAGCTATCGAAGAACAACAGGCCGCCGACGGGCTGGTGGCGGGCGACCGAGCGAAAGCAGTCCTTCAGATCCTGGGCGTCCAGTAGATGGTTTATGGTATCATGGACCGCTACAACCGGGTCGAAAGCCCTCCCCAGGTCAAAACTGCGCATATCCTCCTGCACCAGGCTGATTCCGGCCAGACCCGGCTTCCGGCTGGCCACCTCGAGCATGGCCGATGAGCTGTCCAGCCCAGTTACTGCATAGCCCCTGGCCGCCCAAGGGAGAGTTGATAGCCCGGTGCCGCAACCCAGGTCGAGTACGCTGACCACTGAACGGCCCAGCCGGCGGACCATGTGCTCAATGTACGCAACCCATTGGTCGTAGGGCAGCCCGGCCATGAGCCAGTCGTAGACCGCCGCCAGCTCGCGGTAGCCCGGGCTCGGGCGGCGGTTAACCTGCCTGGTAGCGTCGCTCGACACTCTCGAAGCGCCCCACATCTTTGCGGAAGTACAGCTCCACCGAACCGACCGGGCCATTGCGCTGCTTGGCGATAATCAGCTCAACCAGGTTGGGGTCGGCCGCGTCTTTATCCTGGTGAATGAAGGCCACTACATCGGCGTCCTGTTCGATGGCGCCCGATTCGCGCAGGTCAGAGAGCATTGGCCGCCGGTCGGTCCTCTGTTCTATGGCCCGGCTCAGCTGGGAGCAAGCCACCACCGGGCAATCCAGCTCCCGGGCCAGGGCCTTGAGGGAGCGGGAGATCTCGGAGATCTCTTGCTGCCGGTTCTCGGAGCGCCCCCGGGTCTGCATTAACTGCAGGTAGTCAACGACAATCAGCCCCAGACCGTGCTCGGACTTAATGCGGCGGGCCTTGGCCCGCATCTCCATCACCGGGATATTAGGCGTATCATCGATGAAGATTGGGGCATCAGCCAGCTTCCCCATGGCCGTCGAAAGTGGCTTCCAGTCGGTCTGGCGCAGCTGTCCGGTGCGCAGCCGCTGCATATCCACCCCGGCCTCCGAGCAGAGAAGCCGCAGGGCCAGCTGCTCCCGGGCCATCTCCAGGGAGAAAATGGCCACCGGTACCGAGTGAAGGGCCGCGGCATTGCGGCACATATTCAGCACCAGGGTGGTCTTACCCTGGGAGGGACGGGCGGCGATGATGATCAGATCCGAAGCCTGGAAACCCGAGGTCAGCTGGTCGAGATCGGGATAGCCGGTGGGGACTCCGGTCACACCGCCCTTCTTGGTATACAGATACTCGATATGCTCGAAAGTGTCCAACAGGACATCCTTAATACTCACATAGCTCTGGGTATTCCGCTTCTGGGAGATCTGGAAGATGAGCCGTTCAGCATCATCAATGAGTTCACCGATCTCCTCGGTATCCTGAAAGCTGCGCCCAACGATCTGGGTGGCAGCCGCAATCAGCTGCCGGAGCAGTGATTTCTCCTCAACGATGCGCGCGTAATGGACTACATTGGCGGCGGTGGGCACGAAGTTAGCCAGCGTGGCCAGGTAGGCCGGTCCCCCCACTTCTTCTAAGCGCTTGCGCTTTTTCAACTCCTCGGTGACGGTGATGATGTCCACCGCCTCGCCGCTCTCGAAGAGGTCGGTGAGTACCTCGAAGATATGGCGGTTGGCCTCACGGTAAAAATCGTGAGGCTGCAGATACTCCATGGCCTTGACAATGGCCTCGCGGTCAATGAGCATCGACCCGATGACCGACTGTTCGGCCTCCAGGTTTTGCGGGGGAACCCGATCGAGAGCTGTACTCACCTCAAGCGCCCTCCTCTCAGATGGCGACAACCCCGGTTATTCCGGTGCCTGTACCGGTCATAATCTCAACTACCCGCTCCACTGTGTCGGCGCAGATAACCTCAATGCCCCGGATGTCGGACGGTATATCCTTGCGGTTCTCTTCCGGGACGACTACTGCCCTCATCCCGGATTGCTTGGCACCATATAGTTTCTGGGCGACGCCGCCAATAGCCTTGATCTGGCCGCGAATAGAGATCTCGCCGGTAATAGCCAGATCCTGGCGGATGGGCCGACCGGTGATGGCACTGTAGATTGCCAAGAAGATGGCAGCACCGGCCGATGGCCCGTCAATCTGGCCACCGCCAATAACATTTACATGCACATCAAAGTCGGCCAGTTCCTGGCCGGTCAGCCGGCGCAGGAGCGAGGCCGCGTTGAACACCGAGTCCTTGGCCATTGACCCGGCCGTCTCGTTAAAGCGCAGGCTGCCCTTGCCTTTCTCCCGGGCCGCGAAGGCCACTGCCTCAATCTCCACTACACTGCCTACATAGCCATAGACCCCCAGGCCGAAAACCTTCCCGACCTCTGGCTGGGCACTGGCTTTCGATTGGACCTGGGGCGCCAGACGGCCGATCTGGATTACCTCAAGGACCTCGGCCTGGGTCAGGACCGGGTCACCGGGTTCGCCCGGGGTGCCCCGCCGGTAGAGGGCGAGACCGTAGGCATCGGCCAGGATGCCGATGGCCTTTCGGCCTTCCACCGTGTATTCAGCGATCAGCGAGGCTACGCTCTCATCGAGCCGGACTCCAAGCCGTTCGGCAGCCTGGACAACGATGAGCTCAACCTCGGCCGGGCTGAGAGGTTCGAAAAAGACCTCGGCGCAGCGGGACCGGATGGCCGGACTGATCTCCTCGGGCGGGCGTGTGGTGGCGCCGATGAGAATGAAGTCCGCCGGGGCTCCCTCTTCGAACAGCTTTCTAATCCACTTAGGAAGATTCGGGTCGCTGGGATCGTAGTAGGAGGAGTCAAAATACACTCTCTTCTCCTCCAGTACCTTGAGAAGTTTGTTCAGGAGCATGGGTTCCAATTCGCCGATCTCATCTATGAACAGGATTCCCCCGTGAGCCTCGGTAACCAGCCCCAGCTTGGGCTCAGGTACGCCGGTCTCAGCCAGGTCACGCCGGGCCCCCTGGTAGATGGGATCATGGACCGACCCCAGGAGAGGATTGGTTACCTCGCGGGGATCCCAGCGTAGGACGGTACCGTCCACCTCCACAAAGGGAGCATCAGGCGCGAAGGGACTCTGGGTCACGCGCTTAGCCTCTTCCAGCACCAGGCGGGCCGCGGTGGTTTTGCCAACACCGGGAGGCCCGTAGAGGATCACATGCTGCGGGAAGGGGGAGGCCACTTTGGTCAGGAGGGCCTTTACCGCCCGAGCCTGTCCCACCACCTGGTCGAGGCTGGCCGGACGAAGCAGCTCCAGGGCCGACCGGGAGAGCTTCTTCGCCTCGAGTTCCTCTAGGTGAGCCAGTTTTTTCTCGGTCATCGGGTTCTCCGGCCCGTTATCCTCCCGCACCACTTGCAGGCGGATATCTCTCACATATTCCTCGTGTTTCTCTTGCATGCGCTCCTGGATCTTCTTCTCCAGCTTCTCTTCGACCGAACGCCGGGCGATGACATCAGCGATCTCATCCTCAATCTCTTCCAGGATGGCCGGTATCTCGCTGGGCTTGGGCAACTTATCAAGGGTAGGGTCCTCGAAGACCAACTTCTGTAGGGCGACCACCTGTTCACCCAGGTTATCAGAGCGCATTCCGGCCAGGGCCTCCAGTTTGCCGGCCTTGAGGACCAGCCGGTCGGGTCCGTAAAGCTGCGAGAGCAGACCAAACAGCGCCCCCACCTGGCGGCGCAGTTGCTCTTCCTCACTCAGACGATTGGCGACTCCGGGAGTGCTGCTCCGAACTAACCGCTCCAAAAAGCTCACTTGATCCAGGTTCTCCTCTCTATTCCGCCGCCCGAACGGTCAGGGCGAGGGTTACTGATACCTCAGGGTGCAGCCGGATATTGACCGTATACTCCCCGGTGGTCTTGATCCCGTCCTCGAGCTCGATCTTGCGCCGGTCTATCTCGATGTTGGCAGTCTCCTTGAGCGCGGCGGCCACATCCTTATTGGTGACCGAGCCGAACAACCGGCCCCCTTCGCCGGCCCGGGCGGTGACGGTCAACCGCAAGCCCTTGATAATGGCGGCCAGCCGATCGGCCTCCTTCTTCTCTTGGGCGGCCCGGCGAGCCTCGGCCTCGCGGTGGTCCTTCAAGGTTTTCAGGTTAGCCTGCGAGGCTTCGACAGCCAGACCCCGTGGAATCAGGTAGTTGCGGGCGTACCCGTCGGCCGCCTTGACTACCTGTCCCTTTTTCCCCAGTCCCTTAACATCCTTAAGGAGAATGACTTCCATCGGCTATCCCTCCGGCAGGTTATTTTGCAGTGATCGTCTTTCGGAAATCGAAGGCCGCATCAGCCAGGCCGATCCAGGCCAACGGAAGTCCAAGTCCGAAAAAGATCAGAACAAAGACCAGTAGCGCACCAGCAGCAATTTTGGGTAGTTTCCAGAAGCGGAACAGGAAGTAGAGCAAGGCCATACCCTGGAGCATCATAGTCCAATAACCCAAGAGCATCAGGTTGTAGCTCAGCCCCTCCAACCAGACGGCTAGCCAACCATAGTGGTCTATGGCCCAGAGACCTCCGTACCCCAGCATGAACATGAGCGCGAAGGGAATGGGAAAGCGCCATTCCTCAAAGGCCACGGCCGGGGCCAGCCAGACATTCATCCGACGAAGGAACGGCCGAAGCAACGACAGGACCAGAAAGGCATAAGCAAAAGCCACCGAGATCAGGGCAGCAGGCAGTGTCAGGGCGAAATACCGGGCCATATAGCTGCTGGCCATCTCCAACACCTGAGCATACTCCTGGTTGCCGGCGGCCAGCGCCCCCTGCCGTGCCGCCTCTATGGCCCCGGCCACCGCCGCCTTAACCTGCGCCAACAGGTCAATACTGATCATCAACTGGGTTACCTGGAAGGCCAGCAGGGTTCCGATCAGGAGCGCTCCGGCCATGGCGACCAGGGTATGCACCATTGGCCAGCGGCGTCTCGCCGACACGCCGAGAACGATCCCGGCAGCGCCCATGAACAGCCCTGTGTAAACCGCCCCGAAAGGGCCAACGAACATGGCCGCCAGGAGCACGCTCACCACCAGCGTGGCCAGGGCGTATCCTACTCCCGACCGCCAGCCGACCAGAGCAATGGGCAGTGGAAAAAAGAAAACTAGCAGGGGCCCGATGGCGGGCAGTAATGCCGCCCCGGCCACCAGCACTACGCCTATGGCCGACATCAGACCAACCTGGGCTATGGGCTGGGCAATAAAGCGATTCATCAGCGCCGCTCCTCGAAATGCTTGGCCAGAGCAGAGAGATCGCCGTACCACCGCTCGATCTCGTGGCCCTGCTCGACATTCATCCGCAGCCGGTTCTCAATGCGGGCCTCCAGGCGGGAGAAGGGTATGCCGAGCCGACGGGCCAGGGTATAAGCGGTAATGACCAGCCCGGACAAGGCATCGGCCGCGCTCTCCTCGGTGCCGCGCAGAAGGGCCTTAAAGAGCCCGGAGACACCGGATAGCAGCTCGGTCTTGAGCCATTCGATGGTCCGGATGTTCTTGGCGATGTCAATCTCTCGCTCCTGAGCCATGGACGCGCCTCCCAGGGATGAATATCTCTAACTTCTTCTTTGGACCCTCTTCTCCTGCCTCCCGGAAATCGAGTAGAAGGCGGGTTCGCCCCGCCGTCCTCTCACACCGCCGGACGTGCGGGTCTGCATCCGTCGGTTCATCATCTGCCAGCAGTCCCTTCCGGCCAGTCCAAGAGCCCGCAGCTCACGCAGCCGCGGCTTCCCCTTGGCCCAGCACATGCTGTAGCCCAGGAACTTCCGCGTCCACGGCCTGGACACCGCGCTCTTGGCCCGTTAATCTTGAAACGACCTACGTGTATCCGTCTTCTACGTGCTGTCTTGCCGCCTTCACCGCGTCCCACGCGCTCCGCCCGGATCTAAACCCGTAGCTGCTGTGCGAAAACTCGGGGTCGAAGATCAGGACCAGCACTTGCAGAAATGCCTGCTGGATCAGGCGGTCTAAAACGGTCGGAATGCCTAAGAGCCTCACGCCTCCGTCCGGCTTCGGGATTTCGACCCGGCGCACGGGCATGGGTTCGTAGTCCCCCGCAAGTAACTTTTCCCGGATGCTGGGCCAATTTGGTGCCACTTGCTCCGCGGGATGCATCCTCAGTTCGTGCCGGTGACCCGCTCAGCCCTCCCGCAGTCCCCTGCCATTGGCTAGCGGTTGGTACTGCCCACCTCGCAGTGGACTTTCACCCCCAAGATGACGCCCATGCCGGGCGTACAACGAGGAAGCGGACACCCACCGGTGCCCGCCTAAGATAAACACCCTGCTCTACTCGGCAGTATATGGCAACAGGGCAATGTTCCTGGCCCGCTTGATAGCCAGGGTCAGCTGCCGCTGGTGCCTGGCGCAGTTACCGGTAACCCGGCGGGGGAGTATCTTACCCCGCTCCGATATATACCTTTTCAGGCGACCAATGTCTTTGTACTCGATATCGGCAATCTTATCAACGCAGAAGTTGCAGACTTTCTTGCGACCCCTGCGACCGCGATCACGCCTGCCAGCCACAGTTGTACCTCCTTTGACCAGTGATTAGAACGGAAGATCGTCCTGGGCGTCTTGCTCAGTACCGTAATCATCATGAGATTCACTGCCGCCGGCCTTTCCGCGGTCGAGGAATTTGACACTATCGGCCACAACCTCGGCCACCCGCCGTCGCTGCCCGTCAGCCGCTTCGTACGAGCGGATCTGCAGGCGGCCCTCAACTGCAACCAGACGGCCCTTATTAAGGTGCTGGGCGCAGGTTTCGGCCAGCTTACGCCAGACTACGATATCAATAAAATCGGTCTGCCGCTCACCCTGCTGGTCAGTGAAAGGACGGTCTACGGCTATCCGGAACCCACCAACCGCAACACCATTGGCAGTATACCTCAATTCCGGATCCTTGACCAACCGACCGATGAGGATTATCCGGTTCAGCAAAATAACACCCCCGACTTACTCCTCGCCCTCTTTGACAATCAGGTAACGGATAACATCATCAGTAATCCTCAGTACCCGTTCCAGTTCGGCAGAGACGCCAGTTTCAGCCTTGAAGTTCATCTGGACATAGATGCCTTCGCGCCGATCCTTTACCTCGTAGGCCAGACGGCGCTTGCCCCACTTGTCAACATTGGACACTGTGGCTCCCTGGGTCTCGAGCAGGTTCTTGAACTTGTCCACAACCTCTTGAACCTTCTCTTCTTCCAGGTCCGGGCGAATGATATAAAGCACTTCATAACCGCGCACGGACTTCACCTCCCTTCGGACTAATGGCCCCGCCAGCGCGCGGCGGAGCAGGGACAGTACATTATAGCATTTGTCGTGAAGTCAATGCAACTGATCTATTTTCCCGATGCCGCCCGGATATACCCGGCTGCCATTTCGAACTTGGCCTTGGCATCGCCCAGGAAGGTGACAACATAATCGGCCTGATAGGCATCGGCCGAGTTGCCGGCGATATCCCGGGCTCCGGCAGTCAGTAGCTGCAGGTAACCTTGCACCAAGCCGGCGCGAAGGTCGACTTTGGTCATCTCGTTATACGGAATGGCCCGGCCCTTATAGGCTGAGCCCCCGCCCGCGGCAAACCCGGACTTCAGCACATAGGCGGCTCTGCTCCCGACCACTAACGCCTCGCCGCTGCTGGCCATTAGGATCCCTACCACCTTTTCGGTAGTAGGCACTACCTCGTCGTAGGCCTTTTTCAGGCCACCAATGAGATTGTCCATGGGCAGCTCAATACTGGCCGTGGCCGTCTGGGCAGTGGCCGCAACCTCGGCAGCCGCTGTCCCGGTGCCCGCCTTAGCGCGGCAGGGTTCACAGATGTAGTGCCCGTCCTCGGTGGAGAAGAGGGCGTCATTGGTGGAACCGGCGGTGATCCCGCAGACGCGACAACGGACAATACCCTTGGCCTTGATCAGGCAACGCCGACAGAAGTATTTTTCGTCTACCTTGACTAGAGGCACTCCTCCAAGCCCGGCGTTGCTGACCCCGCAAGTTATGCACAGAGCCATGCTTTTTCCCCCTTTGGATGTCTACTCTTTGTTCTTCTCGGCCGGCCAGTGTTCCCTGACGACCCTCTCGAACTTGGTCCGGGGGATCATTATCCAGTGGTGGCAACCGAGACAACGTAGCCCAAAATCCATCCCCACCCTGGTAATCTCCCAACGGTCGCTTCCACATGGGTGAGCCTTCTTCAGCCTCACCTGGTCCCCGATCCGGAAGACTGGACGCGTTGACAACACGATTCTACCCCCTTCTTTAGTATCGGCTCGGGTCTGGCAGGTCTTTAGTCGGAGCTTTTCTGTTCCCTTCCGCCCATCTCACGGAGAATCAGAACACGCTTGGGGTAGGGGATCTCAATCCCTTCCCGCTCGAAGGCTTCTTTGATCGAACGGCGCAGATCCCGCTCGACGCTCCATTGCTGCATAGGTACGGTACGGGCTATGAGGAGATAGACGACGCCAGAGGCTGCGAATTCCGAAATGCCCAGGACGGTAGGGCCTTCCATGATGTCCTGGGGGCGGGCGGCCGCCAGGGTCTCGCATACTCCGGTGAGGACGCGCATAACATGCTCATGGCTCTCCTCGTAGGCCACCTCCACCTTTACCAGTGCCCGCATATTACCCCGGCTGTGGTTGGTCACCTTCTCAATGGCTCCATTGGGGATGATGTGCAGCTCGCCCGAGAAGTCACGGAGTTTGGTAATGCGAAGCCCCAGCTCCTCCACGGTCCCGGAGACACCGGCCGTGGTGATGTAATCACCTACTGCGAACTGGTCTTCGAAGATGAGGAAGAAGCCAGTAATGGTATCTCTGACCAGGTTCTGGGCGCCGAAACCTATGGCCAGGCCGACTACTCCGGCCCCGGCCAGGAGCGAGGTAATGGGCGCGTCGAAGAGCTGAAGTACCGAGACTCCAGTCACGAAGTCCACCACATAACGGATAAGGCTGCCCAACAGGAGGGCAAGGGTATCGGCCCGACCGGCTGGCATTGGAATTGTGCCGGTTTTGGCCCGGTCGAAGAAACGGGTGATGAGGGAACGCCCCGCCCGGATGATGAGATGACCAATGGTCATCAGAGCCGCCGCCCGCAGAAGCCGGCCGGCAAAGAGTGCCCAGTTGATCTCGTTCCAAATGGACAGTAGCTCTTTAATGGTTGGTCTGCCTCCTCTCCCACGCCATCCCGCTCCACTGGTAAAGGCCGGAGACCTCTACCCCGTGCTGTTCCAGCTGTTGCCGGATGGCTGCCCCATTGGTAGGGTCCACCCGGATAGCCAGGCCACAGCTGGCCGTAATCTCTCGGGGCGTCGGTATCAGGAGATGGCGATGCTGGTTCTCTTTCAGGATCTGTTCAGCCCGCAACGCATGGTGAGTTGAGTCGAAAGTCATGAGCATATTCAGTTCCATGGTCGCTCCCTCAGGTTGTTGTTAGGGTCATGATTAGCTTGGAGCTGATAAGGTAGTAAAGATTCAGGAAGTAGTGGGCCAATCTCGAGGCTGTAAACTCGGCGCTCACCGCCCCCAGGGCCGGAGAGCTCAGGAGCGGTGAGAGGATAGCGGTAACCAGAGTCAGGATGAGTCCGGCCTGGAGCAGTCCGAAGCCCCCCCCTAGAAGGGCGTTGACCATGCCGAGGGGCGTGGTAGTGATCCCTGTTGCGAGCAGCCCGGCTAGGAGATTGACCAGAAGCCGGACTAAGGCAAACAAGGTTATGAAGACAAGGGCACTGACCATGAAATTGGCGGCTGACCGGTAGACCAACTCACCAAGGGTCTCGGCCCGGAGACCATCCAATCCCTCACTAATCCGGGCCACCGCCGCCTGCCGGTACGCTAGCGATATGGGGAGGCTCTCGATCTTCTCCACGAGTTGCTCAAGGGTAACCCCGACCAGACTCAGATCAGCTACTGTTTCGGGTAGACGGATGGTTCGCGCTACCACTCGAGCGAGGTGGGTCACCACCTGCCAGTTGTTCTCCAGCCAGGTAACCACCGGCGCGGTATAGAGGTAACCAGCCACCAGGGCTGCCAATACTCCGAGCAACCCCAGTACGGCTCCAATCAGTCCACGCCGCAAACCAGCTAAACCGGCCACGGCCAGAATAATGATGAAAACCAGGTCAACAATGTTCAAACCACGCCCCCCTCTCCACTCAGCTCAACCCTCGTTGGCACTATAGAGCGAGACCAGGAAAACCAGGACGGCCGGGACGGCCGGGTCCACAGCTCCGCCGATATGGTCTTTCGCCAGAACGAGGACAACAATGGAGATCACGGCCAAAAGCGCCCAATAGAAAACATCCTTGAGGAGATCCTCGACAAAAACTACTGGCCGGGGGAGCCGGAAGGCCATGGACAGCCCGTCGGCAACCACCTTGGTCAGGGCGAAGAGGATGAAGGTCTCTGCCGGCAGGCTGGGGTCCGGATAGATGAGCGTGATGAAGTGAGATGCAGCCAGCACAATAAAGACAACCATTCCAATGTACAGGATCCGTCCCCACCGTGGTTTCATGGTCCCGTTTCCTCCCGGCGATACAAATGTAGATGGTAGCTCTGGTCACCGAGGATCAGGAGAACCGGTCGGCCACTCTGGTCCCGCCAAAGGGCAGCCAGGCCGGCCGCGCTGGCCGGGAGGGCATCGGGTCGCCGGGCCCCATCCAGGAAGAGCAGAGATTCGTCCTGGCTGAAGACGATGAAAGCTCCTTCATCTAGACCCTGTAGCTGAAGCTCTCTCCCGCCCATGAGCCGGCTGGCCCGGCCGCTATCGCTCACCTGGTAGACGCGGCGTTCGCGATCACCGGTGAGGACGGCAAACCCCTCACCTGCCGGTACCACTGTCCGCACCTGCCCCTCCAAGCGGATGAGGCGCAATCGCTGGCCAGTGCCGGAGATCACCTGGAGCCCCTCGGGTACTGCCGCGGCTACGCGGTCGGCATTACCGACCAGGGCGGTGACCAGACGGGTGCCGAGAGGCAGGCGCCACAGGGTGTTGCCCTCCGGCTCTAAGGCTACCAGCTCGCTCTCGCCCGAGGGCGAGAAGCGCGCGATTATCACGTCTTCTCCCAACAAGACACCGGCGGTCGCCACCCACCGGCTATCGGTCAGGTGCCAGAGCAATTGCCCGCCGGACTCCCAGAGCTCAACAATCCCCGCCGTCCCCAGTCTACCCCAGATGAGGATATGCCGGTCGGTGGTTGTCCAGCCGTCGATCTCGTAGTTCAGGGAGCGCTCCCAGCGGGGAGGTCCTGGGCGAAGGTAGGTCTGAAGGATCTGACGGCCGGAGTCAACCACGGCCAACAACCGCCCGCTGAACCGAAGCGAGAGGTGGTCCCAAGCTGTCCCGGCCGGAACGCGACCGCCGGACTGCCCGGCCAGATCGAGCCAGGCCAGGGTAGCCTGCCCGTCAGGGCCGACCTCCAGGGCGACCGGACCTTGCTGACTGGCCACCACCTGCCGGGTGCGGGCCGACCGCGACCAGACCTCCACCCATCGGCCGGGCGGTTCAGTTGGAGCCATGCTCAGCCGCAGGCCACTGAAGGCGGAGATACCGACAAAGACCAGTAGAAAGACCCCCGTCCACGGCAGGCCCCTTCGCGAACGGGTAGTGGTTGGTCGGGCTGGGTCGGTCATGTTAATCCCCTGCCATGGTTACTTTATCTTTACTCTTTTGGCTCTATAGGCAGGATTTCCTGCCAGATGTCATGTTCCGTCGTCCGATTGGAGCAGATACAGACACAGGCTGTAGGCAATGAGCAAGCCACCCAGGCCCAGGAGGGGATAGAGATGCTCCACCAGGGCGGCAAAGCCAATAAGGGCCAGAGGCACAGCCAAAACACCGCTGAGGAGACTGGCCAGGTGCGGCGGGACGGAGGCGAGGCGAGACAACAGGCACCCGAGGGCATATATCTGCCCGACCGCCGTTGTCAACAGGGCCATTCCGAGGGAGATAGCGTAGATGGTGGGCCAGGGACTTCCCAGCTGGATCGAGAGAAGGTAAAAGGGGAGTGGAGCATCGGTTAGCCCGGGCCTCACCACCAGTTGGGCAGCAGTGGCTACCACCAGGGGCAAGCCCACCAGTGCCCCAGTGAGCAATCCCCCTCCCAGCCGGCCAAGGGAGGAGGTACGGAGGTGGCCGAAACTACCCAGAACACCAAGGAGGCCTACTGAGTTAGAGAAGGCATAGGCTAGGACAGCACTAAACCAACCCGGTCCCCGGGGCCACAGGGAGGCTGCACCCGGCAGCCTTGTACCGAAGGGCACTACCGCGGCCAGAGTGGCCAGAGAAAGGCCCATAACCGACAGGATGAGGACCGGAACTAGGATACGATTGAACCAGATTACCGCCAAAGGCCCCCTTACGGCAAGGGCCACGCCCAGACCGGCAGTGGTGGCAGCGCCGGCCAGCCGCGGCCCTCCGGTAAGCTGGTGAAAGAGCTCAGCGCCACCAGCCACCATCACCACGAGCCCAGAGCCCAGGCCCACCGAGACAACGGCCTGGGCCAGCCTCGAGAGGGGCGGCGGGAAGGCGCGGCAAAGGTCGCGGTATGAGGTTGCCCGCTGACGCGCCGCGACCTCCAGAATAGACCAGGTAGCCAGGGCGAGAAGGACAGCCGAGACTACCGCTCCGAGCAGCCCGCTGGTGCCATGGGTGACAAAAAAGAAGAAGATCTCCCGACCAGACGCGAAGCCGGCGCCAATCAGAGTCCCGACTGCTACCAGCGCCAGACTAGGACCGTATCTCCGCAAGTTCGCACCCCCGGTATGAGAATAGTCGTCCTGTGGCACCAATATGATTGTAGCAGTGTTTGCACTATCGGTTGGAGGTGCCTCTGGGTGCAGGAGTTGCGGCTAACCCAGATCAGGGAGCGGGACGAGCGGCGAGTATGGGTCGATGACCCCCTGGCCAGTTCGCTCTTGGGCTCGCTGATTGTTCGGACCGCCCAACGGTTGCGTCCTGGCAGAAGCATTTGTCCGGTCATTGTTTGTATCGGCACTGATCGGTCCACCGGTGACTCGCTGGGGCCCTTGGTCGGTACGTTCCTGACCGACGGGACGGGCCTGCCACTGGCGGTCTATGGCACCCTCGACCAGCCCATTCACGCCAGTAACCTGGCGGAGAAGCTGCCTAAGATAGAGGCCAGTCACCCGGGGGCATTGGTAATGGCGGTTGATGCCTGTCTGGGAAGCCAGGAGAGTGTAGGCAGTGTGGCGGTGGGGAATGGCCCCCTGCGGCCGGGCGCCGGGGTGAATAAAGTATTGCCCCCGGTTGGAGAGATCTCCATTACCGGAGTGGTCAATGTCGGGGGCTTTATGGAGTACTTTGTTCTACAAAATACCCGGCTTAGCCTGGTAGTGAGGATGTCCCGGGTCATTGCAGACGCCTGTCGGGTCGCTGCCCGGGAGCTGGCCGGCAGGTCTCCGTTCAACTGAGCCGCGCATGACGAAGGCCACCTGAAGCATCTGTGCTCAGGTGGCCTTTCCCCAGTACTTGTTAACCGTTCTCCTTCTTCCTCTGGGCCGGAACGCCCGGCGAGTCTTCCACCATACGGCTGGTCCCCTTGAAGACCGCCCCCTCACTAAGGACCAGACTCTTGGCACTGATGTCGCCAACAACCCGGCCCTTACTGGTTATCTCCAGCTTGCCGCCGGCCTCAATGTTACCGATAACCTCGCCGGCAATGGTAACGTTGTTGGCCTTGATGTTGGCGGCAACCACACCGCCTTCGCCCACCAACAGATCGCCCTCGTGCTTAATCTCGCCTTCCACCTTGCCGTCTACCCTCAGAGAACCGGAGGAGACTACTGTTCCATTGACATGGGTTCCCTTACCCACGATGCTATCGATCCTGTCCATCGCGGTTCCTCCTACTCGTTCAGTGTCTCTTTTTCCGAACATGGTCACTACCCCCCTACCGATGACGATGCCTCTTACCTCAGATAGTCCCTGGGATCCACCTGGCGCCCATTTAGATGTACCTCGTAATGGAGGTGGGCACCGGTACTCCGCCCCGTATCGCCGACATAGGCAATAACCTGCCCCTTGCTGACCCACTGCCCGTATCCGACATTCAGACGCGCGTTGTGGGCATAAAGGGTACGGATTCCATAGCCATGATCGATGATGATACACCGTCCGTAACTGCCCTTGTAGCCTGCGAAGATGACCTTGCCGGCACCGGTCGCTTTTACCGGGGTGCCGAACGGAGCGGCAATATCGAGCCCGGTGTGGAACTCCGAGGTCCAGCCGAAGGGGCTGCGCCGCCAGCCAAACCCAGAGGTGATATACCCGGCAGTCGGCCAAATAGATGGCTTGGCGTTCATGTAGGCCTGACGGGCCTGCAGTCCGGCCTGGGACTGCTCCAGCCGGCCCAGGAGAGTGGTCAGCTCGCTCTTGATCTGATCCATCGACACCCCCGTGCTCGCCAACAGGCTAGGCGCTGAGTTGACCAGCCCGCTGGCAGTGGCCGTGGAGACCTGACTGGCAATGGAGACCGTCATGGCGACAGGGGCATCACTCCTGGATACTGTCGCTACTGCCGGAAACGAGGCGATTTTGCCCTGGAACATGGCATCCTTCTTAAGGATCTCGCGAATCTGGCGGTCCAGTTCACTGAGACGGGAGAGGGAGACCCGGATGGATTCTGCTTCGGCTAGTAAATAGTCAAGCTGTAGTTTTTGCTCCCGGTTTTCTTCCCGGAGGAACTCCAGTTCTGCTACCCGACCGGCCATGGTCAGGTACATGTGAGAGAAGACGAAGAGGGCGAGAACCATGGCGATCAGTGCGCTTCCGGCCACCTGGACGAAACGCAGGGATAGCCGAAAACTCCATACCGGCTTGTCAGCATGGGGGATAACCATAATCGTCAGTTGGTTCCTGGGATCGGCCAAACCTGTCCACCCTCCTCATGGGAAAGTCTGCAGTAGATTACTGTACTACATCCTATTCGTTATACCCCCTTCTCTTCCTCCCTATTGACAGACTTTTGCGTCTGATTGCGGCCGTCAGCATTCACCTTGGCCCGACGCAGTGCCTCTCGCTCCTCATCGCTGAGCAGGTAGGTTGATTCGCCTGTCTGAATAGGCTTGGCGTAGATGCGCGACTCGTGTCGACCGAAAAGGCTAGAGATGACGACTCCGTTGTGTTGAGCATCAAGCAGAGCAATGGCGAAACTGAGATCGCTCCCGGTATCATCGTAAGCGTTAAACCTGACCACCCCGACCCGTTGCAGAGCTTGGTCAAGGCGGCGGTTAACGCCGTCGAGACGCCGGTCTGCATCATTTAACGCCCCCTCGAGACGGCGGAGGTCATTGCCCAGGTCAACCAGAATCTGATCGAGGTCCTTGGCATCGGCCGTCCGCATGAGCGCCCGGTACCGCGCTACCTGCCTAGCCAGACTGGCCCGCCCCAGCAAGAATAGAACAAATTGGATTATGATTAACGCGGCTAATCCTAGCAAAATGGAGACCTGGTTATCCTGCACAAAAGAACTGATCAGCTCCATCTCAGGCTCCTCCTCAATTAAAGCAAGCTCTTTAGCCAGATGAGAACCGGAACAACGAAGATGGCTGGCAGCAGATTGCCCGCCCGGATTCGGGTCAGTTCTAGCAGATTGGCGCCGATTCCCACTATCAACAGGCCGCCAACCGCCGTCATTTCGGCCACTAATGCCGTTGTCAGCAACGGCGACAATTGGTGAGCCAGGAGGGCAACGCATCCCTGGTAGATAAAGACTGGCAGGGCCGACAGAGCTACTCCGTAACCCATGGTGGAAGCGAAGACCATAGCTAGTACGCCGTCTATGAGCCCCTTGGCTACCAGGATCTCGGGATTGCCGGTTAATCCATCCTGAAGGGCTCCCATGACGGCCATGGCCCCGACACAGTACACCAGACTGGCCGTGACAAAAGCCCTGGCTACTCCCTGGTCGCCGCCGAATCGGCGCTCTACAGCCTGTCCCAGTCTGGCCAGCTTATCCTCAATAGCGGCCAGTTCGCCAAGGATGCCTCCTACTACCAGCGAAAGAATGAGGATGAGAATCTCTTCAGTCTTGATGGCATATGAGAATCCAATCAGAATGACCGCCAGGGCCAGCCCCTGCATGAGAGTCTGCTGAATCCCCCGGGGAACCCCCCGGCGCAGGGCCGTGCCCAGCACGCCCCCAACAATGATGGCTGCAGCATTGAAAATGGTTCCGGTCATATCCCCTACTCTCTGGCCAACTCGCTAACGGCCCGGATGGTCACCTGAATCTCCTCCGAGGTAGTGAAGAAGCCTGGCGACAGCCGCTCTGTGCCTTGCCCGAGGGTTCCAATAGTTCGATGCGCCTCCGGGGCACAGTGCAGGCCAGCCCGGGTAGCAATGCCATATTCCCGGTCCAACCGGAAGCCTATCTCGGCCGAGTCGCGCCGGCCAATGTTCAATGATACCACGGCTACCCGCCCCTTGGCTACCCGAGGACCGTAAATTTGCACTCCCCGGATAGCTCCGAGCCCCTCTAGCAGGTCTTCTGTAAGCCGTTCTTCCCGGGCGCACACTTCCGCTATCCCCACTTCCAGCAGGAAGTCCGGTCCCGCCTCGAGGCCGCCAATACCCGGAACATTGCTGGTGCCACTCTCATAGCGGTCGGGCGTGACCTCAGGCTGAATCAAGTCCTCCGACCGGCTGCCGGTGCCGCCCTCAACCAGGGGCTCTAGGTCGATCCCCGGGCGGACATAGAGCCCGCCGACACCTCATGGTCCCAGCACACCCTTATGGCCAGGGAAGGCCAACAGATCGATGGCCTGATTCTCGACATCGATATCCAGCACACCCGCGCTCTGCGCCGCATCCACCAATAAGGCCACTCCCCGTCGCCGGGCCATGGCTCCGATCTCAGCCAAGGGAACCACCGCAGAGAAAAGGTGGCACTGAGCGTGAAATGCATTCGGAGCGGGTCGGAAACACCGAAGAACTTCGCCAACTTCTCACGAGTGCGAGCTGCTACCCGGCCAGCACCAAGGGCGAGCGTGCTGACACCCCTTCCGGCATCCCCCGCTTCGCCCCGCAGAGTCTCGGCCACCCGTTGGGGTACCGCCGGCCGCTTTGGCCAAGAGGTGGTAGCGTTGTCAAGATAAATCAAGTACCCTCACCTTTCCACTGTGTTCCACATGGAACACTAAATGTGGAACCCCCTGCCAGCGGCAACCCGCGCCCTGGTCTCCGCCTCCGGGTGGAGCAAGAGGTCGACAATGCGCTCCAATTCCTCTTGACTGTAGTATTCCACCTCGATCTTCCCCCGGCTGGCTGATCCCAATAGCTGGACCTTGGTGCCAAACGCCTGCTTCAGCTGATCCTCAATGTCACTCAGCAGGGGATCGTGCTCTTCCTTGGGAGGTCTGGATTTGCGGTCCCGTCTTTCGCCGGCCGGAGACGGAACACCGCGGCAGAGTTGTTCGACATCCCGCACGGTTAGGTTCTGGGCGACGGTGCGTTGGGCCAGAGCCACCTGCCGGGCCGCGTCGTCAATCGCCAGGAGCGCCCTGGCGTGTCCCATGGTCAGTGTTCCACGTGAAACATATTCCTGGATCTCCGGCGGCAAGTTCAGTAGGCGAAGGATGTTGGCCACATGGGGGCGGCTCTTGCCCACCCGCTCAGCCACCTCGTCCTGGGTCAGCTTAAACTCGTCTACCAGGCGTCGATAGGCCAAAGCCTCTTCAATGGGTGAGAGATCGGCCCGCTGTAGGTTCTCGACCAGGGCAATCTCCATGGCCTCACGGTCGCTGTAATCCCGTACGACGGCCGGAATGGAGCCTAGTCCGGCCAGGCGTGCGGCGCGCCAACGGCGTTCCCCGGCAACGATCTGGTAGGTCTCGCCGGTCCGGCGGAGGACAATAGGCTGGACCACCCCGTACTGGCGGATAGAATCAGCCAATTCCTGGAGCCCCTCCGCGCTGAAGTTCCGTCGCGGCTGATATGGGTTGGGCACAATGAGATCCAGCCCGATCTCGTGCCTCTCTTCGCCTTCGGCAACCAGGTCTGGAATAAGAGCGCTAAGCCCTTTCCCCAATCCCTTCTTGACCTTAGGCACCGCGGGCCACCTCCTGGGCTAACTCAATGTAGACCTCGGCGCCGCGGGATTTAGGGTCATAGATGATGATGGGCTTTCCGTGACTGGGCGCCTCGCTCAGGCGCACATTCCGGGGAATGATGGAGCGGTAGACCTTGCCCCGGAAGTATTTCTTGACTTCCTCAACCACCTGAATGGAGAGATTGGTCCTTCCGTCGAACATGGTCAGTACCACCCCTTCGATTCGAAGCTCGGGGTTGAGGTTGGCCTGGACAAGGAAGACTGTATTCATCAGTTGCCCCAGCCCTTCCAGGGCGTAGAACTCGCACTGAATGGGGACCAGCAGGGAGTCGGCCGCCGTAAGGGCGTTCAGGGTTAGCAGGCCGAGAGATGGTGGGCAGTCGATTATAATGAAATCAAATTCCTTCCGCACATCATCCAGGGCTCGTTTGAGCTTGGTCTCCCGGGAAATTGCCGGTACCAGTTCGATCTCAGCACCAGCCAGATCCACTGTAGCCGGAACCAGCTTCAGTCCCGGCAGCCGGGTGGAGACAATGGTCTGCCGGACCGGCAGGTTGTCGATTAGTACATCGTACATGCACAGATCCAGGCGGTTCTTCTCCACGCCTAGGCCGCTGGTGGTGTTGCCCTGGGGGTCAATATCCACCAACAACACCGACTTCCCCATGTCGGCGAGGCAGGCCCCTAAGTTGATAGTGGTGGTGGTCTTCCCGACACCACCCTTCTGGTTGGCCACCGCAATAACCTTGCCCATCTCCGTTCCCCCTTTCCTACCGCTGCCGGGCTCTGGGGATGACCACAGTGACTATGAGACTGTCGCCGTCCTCCTCTTCCCGCATCTCTGCCTCTATCCCCGACCGCCGCAGGGTCCGGACTACTTCCCGAAAGGAGTTCAGGAAAATCCGGACATCTCGGAAGACCCGTACCACCTTCTGTTTGCCGGCCGAGGCGGCCATCTCCTCACCCGCCACCATTGCCTCAATCAGCTCTTCGGTTTGCTGGGTGTTAAGCCGGTTCCTCACCACTTCCTCCAGTACCTTCCTCTGGAGATCGGGCTGTTCTATGGCCAACAGGGCTCGCGCGTGCCTTTCCGTGATATCCTGGTGATTCTGGATCATCTCCTGCACTGACTCGGGCAACCGCAGCAACCGCAGCTTGTTAGCAATGGTCGGTTGCTTCTTGCCAACCCGGGTCGCCAGTTCTTCCTGGGTCAGATCAAACTCCTCCAAGAGCCTCTGGTAAGCCAGGGCTTCCTCCATGAAGCTCAGATCCTTCCTCTGTACATTTTCAATGACAGCCATCAACGCTGCTTCCCGTTGATTCGCCTCCCGCACCATCGCCGGCACCGTGCGCCAGCCCAAACGCTGGGCAGCGCGCAGACGCCGTTCACCGGCGATCAGCTCATAGCCGCCTTCCACCGGGCGAACCACCAGCGGTTGGACTATCCCGTTGCTGGCAATAGAAGCGATAAGGTCAGCCAGGTCCTCTTCGCTGAACTCCCGCCTGGGCTGACCGGGGTTAGGGCGGATGCTCGCGACCTCCAGTTCCTTCAACTCACCACTGGCGGCCACTGGCTCGCCCTCGTCGCTCTTCGGTTCCTTCTTGCCCAGCCAGCCAAGAAGACCTTGCCTCATTGAGGACACCTCCGTCTAGACATTGCCCCTATGATTTAGCTACATTGCCCACTACTTCCTGCCCCCCCGGATAACAAATCGGACGACAACGGCCCCCGGCGTCCCGGGGGCCAGCTCATCAGCCTGAGCCCGTTCTCAATTTCCCCTGCTCAATCTCTTGATGCGGTTCATGGTGCGCGGAAACTGCGATGGTGTCGGCCGGACCTTTTCGACCACAACCAGTGTCCGCTGGCCCGCGCCCTCCGGAAGGTCAACAGAGACGAGTTCCCTGATCCGTCCCCCCAACTGCCCCACCAAAGGCCGGGCTGTCTCCAGTTCACCCTCCTCCAGCGTGGGCCCCTTCATGGCCACCAGGTGTCCGCCCAACGCCACCAGGGGCAGGCAGAACTCGGCCAAAACCGCCAGGGGGGCCACCGCCCGGGCGGTGGCCCACGCGTACCTCTCGCGCCAAGCCGCGCTTGTCCCCAACTCCTCGGCCCGCCCGCGCACTACCCTGACCTCTTCCAGGCCCAGCCGGAGAATAATGTAGGAGAGCCAGTCGACTTTTTTCTGGTTGGCCTCCACCAGATCAATGGCCCGATCGGGCGCAGCAATGGCCAGAACTAGTCCCGGGAACCCTCCTCCGGTCCCCACATCCACCCCGCGCCCAGGCGGTAGCAGGTTTCTCCCAATGAGGCTGAGCGAATCGGCGAAGTGCTTGATCCCCACGGCTGACGGCCCGGTAATGGCCGTCAGGTTGACCCTCTGGTTATACTCGACAAGCTCCTCTCCCAACTGGGCCAGGCGCTCCAGAGCACCCGTTGATAGGGTAACCCCTACCGCTCGCGCCCAATTGTCCATATCCTGTAACCATTCCTGGCCCCATGCCACTAGCTCTCGCCTCCTCCGCGCCGACGCCGCTCCAGATGGACCAGAAGCACCGAGATATCGGCCGGGTTCACCCCGGCGATGCGGCTGGCCTGTCCCAGCGAGCGGGGTCTGATCCTCTCCAGCTTCTCTGTGGCTTCCGAGGAGAGCCCGGCCAGGGACCGGTAGTCCCAGTCTTCCGGAATCCGCAGGTATTCCAGGCGCCGGAAGCGCCGCACCTGGTCCTCTTGCTTGGACAGGTAGCCTTCGTACTTGATCTGCACCTCGATCTCCTGGGCGACCTCAGGATCGACGCCCGAGGAAGCCTCATCAAACCGCGCTAACACCCGGTAGTTCACCTCGGGCCTCTTGAGCAAATCGGCCAGCCGCGTCGGCTCCCGGAGTGCCCGGGTCCCCGCCCGGGCCAGGGCTTCGTCGGTAGCCGGCCCGGGCCGGGCAACGGCCTCAGCCACCCGCTGTCTCTCAACCTCGATTGCCCTCTCCTTCTCGCAGAGGAGCCGATAACACTCGTCATCCAGCAGGCCCACCCCGTGGGCACGCCGGCTTAACCGTAAATCAGCGTTATCTTGTCGCAATAATAAGCGATATTCAGCTCTCGAGGTTAACATCCGGTAGGGGTCGGTAATCTCCTTGGTGATCAGGTCATCGATAAGGACTCCTATATACGCCTCCGACCGGTCCAGGATGAACGGCTCCTGGCCACGGCCGTAGAGGGCCGCGTTAGCCCCAGCCATCAACCCCTGGGCCGCTGCCTCCTCGTATCCGCTGGTCCCATTGGCCTGACCAGCCGAGAAGAGTCCGGAGATGCCCCGCACCGCCAGGCTCGCCTCCAACTGGCCGGGGAGGATGAAATCATACTCGATGGCGTAACCGGGGCGCATCACCTTCACCCGCTCCAGACCGGGGACGGTCTGCAGCATCGCCACCTGTACCTCCTCAGGCAGGCTAGTGGAGAAGCCCAGCAGATAGCATTCCTTGGTAAACCGTCCCTCGGGCTCAATGAAAATAAGATGGCTCTCCCGGTCGGGGAAGCGCACAATCTTGTCCTCTACCGATGGACAGTAGCGGGGGCCGGTGCCCTCTATGACGCCAGAAAAAAGCGGCGCCCGGGCCAGATTGGCCCGGATGATCTCGTGGGTGGCCGGGGTGGTATGTGTGATCCAGCAGGGCAGTTGCTCGCGGTGAGATGGCCACTCCCAGAAGGAGAAGCGCAACCCTTCCTCACCATCCTGCCTGGTCAGGCTGGAGTAGTCTATAGTCGACCCATCAACCCGTGGAGGCGTGCCGGTCTTGAACCGTCCCAGACGGATACCCAATGAGGCCAGAGAGCGGGAGAGCTCATTGGCCGGCAGCAGGCCGCTGGGGCCCGAAGATTGCACATGCTCGCCGGCAATCACCCGGCTCCGCAGAAAGGTGCCACTGGTGACCACCACCGCCGGAGCCCGGAAGATCAAGCCGGTGGCCAGCCTCACCCCGGTCACACGACCCCCTTCGGCCAGGATCTCGCTGACTAACCCCTGCCTGAGTTCCAGACCCGTTTGGTTCTCGAGAGTCCGCCGCATCCAGGCCTGATACTGCCTTTTATCTACTTGGGCCCGGGTTGCCTGGACCGCCGGTCCTTTGCCGGTGTTCAGCCGTCTGATCTGGACATAAGAGGCATCGGCTGCCCGCCCCATCGCCCCCCCCAACGCGTCGATCTCCCGGACCAGGTTGCCCTTGGCCGGCCCGCCAATCGACGGATTACAGGCCATCAAAGCCACGGCATCCAAGCTAAGGGCGAGGACCAGGGTTCGCGCCCCCAGGCGCGCCGCAGCCAGCCCGGCCTCGCTGCCGGCGTGACCGGCTCCAATGATTATCACGTCATAGTCCCAGGTCATGATGGGTTTCCTACTTTCCAACGCAGAAGCGCGAAAAGATCTCGTTGATGACCTCGTCCGTAACTTCCTTCCCGGTAATTCTCCCCAAAGACATCCAGGCCTCCCGCAGGTCAATGGAAACCACGTCTAGGGCGGCCTGCCCCTGTAGAGCCTCGATGGCTTCGGCCAGATGCCGTTCGGCCGTTGCTAGCTCAGTGAAGTGACGCTGGTTGGCTACCACGGCCGACTCCTGCGGCGGCAGTTCTCCGCCCAGGACCAAATGGCGAATGGTCTCCTCCAACTGGTCGAGACCGGCCCCGCTCCAGGCCGAAACCGCGATCACTGCCCGGGCCCCAACTTCTCCGGCCAGCCTCTCTTTCCCCTCCAGCGTTGGTGCCAAGTCGGTCTTGTTGATCACCACTACTACCGGCACCTCCGGTGGGATCTGGGCGGCGATGGCAGAATCCTCCGGAGTCAGACCGCCAGCGGCCTCGACCACCAGCAGCACCAGATCAGCCCTTTCTACCTCCCGGTAAGCCCGTTCCACGCCGATTCGCTCTACCGGATCGGCGGTTTCCCTGAGCCCGGCTGTATCTACCAGCCGCACCGGAACTCCGGCCAGTGAGATCTGCTCCTCCACGGTGTCGCGCGTGGTACCCGGGATGTCGGTGACAATGGCCCGCTCCTCGCGCAGCAAGCGGTTAAGCAGTGACGACTTCCCCACATTGGGGCGACCGACAATGGCCAGCCGCATCCCCTCCCGGAGGATTCGCCCCTGCCGCCAGGTGCTCCTGACTCTGGCCACCTCGTGCACTAGCCCGTCCAGTTCTCTCCAGAGCTCGGCCCGGTCCACCTCTTCTACATCATCGGGGAAATCAATGGAGGCCTCAATAGTGGCCAGCATGCCCACAAGGGACTGGCACCATTGCTCCACCTGCCGCCGCAGTACCCCGGATAGCTGTCCGGAGGCCGCCCTGAGCGCTCCCTCACTGCTGGCCCTGATAATATCGATAACCGCCTCGGCCTGGGTTAGGTCAAGGCGCCCGTGGACAAAGGCCCGCTCGGTGAATTCCCCCGGCCGGGCCAACCGGGCACCGCCTGCCAGGCATAACTCCATGATGCGCCTCAGGGCCAGCGGACTGCCGTGACCGTGCAGTTCGACCACATCCTCCCCGGTGAAGCTATGGGGGCCCGGCATGTAGATCAGGATCACCTCGTCGACAATCTCGCCGGACGGTTCACGCACCGTCCCCACCTGGACACGACGAGGAATCACCTTGGCCCCGTGCCAGAAACCCCTGGCGATGGCCAGAGCTGCCGGTCCGCTCAGGCGGACAATCCCGATAGCCCCCTCGCCTGGCGGAGTAGCCAAGGCGACAATGGTATCCTCTATCATCATCGGCCTCCCCTGCAAGATGCAAAAAGCCCCGCCAACGCGGGGCTCAGTTTACCTACCTCTTGACGGTGATAATCACTTTACGGTAGGGCTCCTCGCCCTCACTGGCAGTCTCAATATCCGGCTCATTCTGGAGAGCCAGGTGGACAATGCGACGCTCGTGGGCCGGCATTGGTTCTAATATCACTCGCCGGCGGGTGCGCCGGGCCTTCTCCGCCAGCCGCCGGGCCATCTCCTCCAGGGACCGGGTCCGACGTCTACGATAACCCTCGACATCCAGCACTACCCGCTTATGCTCCTCCTGGCCCTTATTCACAACCAGGCTGGTCAGATACTGTAGGGCATCCAGGGTCTGCCCGCGGCGCCCGATGACATTTCCCAACCGGCTACCCATAACCTCGATGCTGATGCCTTCGGCGTCTTCGTTCGCCTCAACAACCGCGCTCTGGTCCATGGCCTTCAGTACATCCGCCAGGAACTGCCGGGCGGCAGCGGCCCTGGTGCTCTCCGGCGCCTTCGCCCGTGGTGCTTCTGACACCACTCTGGCCTCGGCCGGACGCCGCTCTTCTCGAGTCTCCCGTTCCCTGCGGATCCTCACATCCTTGCCAGGTTTGGGCTCTGCCCGTACTTCCGGGGCCTTCTGGACCGCTTCTTCGGGCTCTTCTGGCCGGCCACCGATCCCCAGGAGCGAACGGATTTCTTCCAACCCATCGCCGGAGCGAACTCTCACTCTTATCCGTGCTTCCCGGGCGCCGATACCGAAAATCCCCTTATTTCCTTCATCCAAAACCTCTACATCTACCTGCTCGCGCTCGACACCGAGCCTCCTTAGTGCCAGGCTCAGTGCTTCTTCCACACTGCGCGCCTTAAACTCAAATTCCTCATGTTCCACCATTACGATTTGGCTCCCTCCGTCTTCCTCACCGGCGCGGGCATGACAAACTGCTGTGCGACGGTGAACAGGTTGCTAACGACCCAGTAGAGGGTGAGACCAGCCGCGAAGCTCCGGGACATCCAACCGATCAATACCGGGAACATGAAATTCATCCATCTGGTGCTGGGATCCTGGGAGGGGGTGGCTACCTTCATCTGCCAGTAGCTGGTAACCGCCGCCAGAATGGGCAGGACATACGGATCGGGCTGGGCCAGGTTTTTAACCCACAGAAAGCCCGCCCCGCCAAAATCAAACCCGCGTAGCATCTGGAAGAAGGCGATCAAGAATGGAAACTGAATCAGGGTCAACAGGCACCCGGAAAAGGGGTTAACCTTATTCTCTCTCCAGAGGTTTTGGGTCTCCAGGTTGAGCCGGGTCGGATCTTTTTTGTACTTCTCCTGAATTTCCTTGATCTTGGGCTGCAGCTTGGCCATAATCTGGCTAGAGCGCATCTGGCTGACCGTCAGCGGCAGCAAGACAACTCGGATAGCAATGGTCAAGAGGATAATGGCCACACTCCAGTTGGGGATTATCCCATAGAAAAAGCGCAGCCCAGCCTCCATAATACTGCCCAGCCAATTCAGCATTGGAAATCGGCGCCTCCCTTTCACCAGTATTCTGTCGAGTTTCGCCTGGCTTAATGCGCCTCAGGGAACCGGATCGTAACCCCCTGGGTGAAAGGGGTGGCAACGGAAAACCCGTTTAAGCGCTAGCCATCCGCCCCTGAGTGCACCGTACTTATCGATAGCCTCCAGCGCGTAGGCGGAACACGTTGGATGAAAACGACAGGTGGGACCCTTCAAGGGCGAGATGACCCGGCGGTAGAAGATGATTCCCGCTCTTAAAAGTCTCTTCATTCGTCCCTCACCCCGGCGATTCCTCCTGTAACCACTCCCAGGCCGGACAAAAGACACTGCAACGAAGCGGTGAGTGCCTGGTAGGGAGCGGACAGCAGCCCGCGCCGGGCGATAATCACCACATCGTAGCCCGGGACCCCGGCCCCCTCCAGAGCGGCCAAAGCCCCACGCAGCCGACGCCTCAGACGGTTTCGGACATGAGCCTTGCCCAGGGCCCGCCCAGCCGAAAAGCCCACCCGCCAACCCCGGCCCTCATTGGGTGCAGCATAGACCGCCAGGAGGTTGTCGCCCAACGATCGGCCAATATCGAATACCCGTTGGAAGTCGGAGTTACTCCTTAATCGATCATACTGCACCTGTTAACACTCCATGGAGCTCCGTATGTTAAAAAAGGCCACTTGCGCGGCCCTTTTTGCGGTGCTATACCACTGTCAGGCGCTTGCGGCCCTTCAGACGACGACGCTTCAGCACCTTGCGCCCGCCGAGACTGGCCATGCGGCCCAGGAACCCGTGGGTCTTGTTGCGGCGACGGACCTTCGGCTGGTAAGTCCTTTTCATCTATAACACCCTCTCCTCAGATCTTGCAGCGACACACTTAGCGAATCAATTATATTGGCTCCTGCTAGAGGTGTCAAGGCAAAGGGGGCCGGCCGTGTTGTCGGCCTGTGATATTGTCACCCTGTAAACGGACTGAGAAAATGTCCTCATGAAAGGAGACATTTTCTTGAGTTCTAGAGAGTCAAAAAGAGTCTTTGTCATGGAACGTGTCCTTGGCGC
>JBFLWA010000020.1:0-30012 GCA_040758135.1 Bacillota bacterium
GTTGAGAGGTTCTTCCACAGGAAAGATCCGGCTGATCTATTCTACCATTCCAGCGACTGACCGGGGGACATTTTCTCAGTCCCATTTCGGCACCAAAGGGGTGACATTTTCACAGTCCGTTGACACGGGAAGTTGGTTCAATCCATTGAGCCAATAAACCGGCTTTTACTCCTCATTGATCACCTGGGAGATCCCGGTCTTAACCAGCTTGATCTCGACCTTGTCGGCTATACGGACCATAACGGTATCACTATCAAGCTTGGTGATAGTCCCATAGATGCCGCCCACGGTCATGATGCGGTCACCAGTTTTCAGGTTCGTCAGCATCTCCTGCCGTTTCTTCTGCTGCTTCATCTGGGGCCTGACCATCATGAAGTACATGGCGCCGATCAGAACCACAAAGGGCAACATGCTCATCCAGGCATTCTGTGTTTGGCTCATCAAGTAATCCTCCTTTTCCAGTGCCAAATGCCCCTATGCTTTCTCCTCGCGCTGCGCTACCTCCTCCCCGTCCCGGTAGTTTCGCCAAAACTCCCGACGCCAGGCGGTGAAATTATCTCCTCTGATGGCCTCACGCATCTCGGCCATCAGAGATAGGAGCACGCTCAGGTTGTGCAGGGTAAGGAGCCGTAGAACCAGAAGCTCTCCGGCCTTGAATAGGTGACGCAGGTAAGCCCGGGTGAAGGTCCGGCAGGTGTAGCAGTCGCACTCGGGGTCCAGGGGCGAGTAGTCCTTGGCGTACTCGGCGTTCTTGACCACCACCTTGCCCCGTCTGGTCAAGGCAGTGCCATGTCGGGCCACCCGGGTCGGCAGCACACAGTCAAACATGTCGATACCCCGAGCCACTCCTTCGACCAGGCAGTCCGGTGACCCGACCCCCATCAGGTAGCGGGGTTTGCACGGGTCGAGGTGGGGTACCGTCTCCTCCAGTGTCTCGTACATCAGTGGTTTTGGCTCTCCGACACTCAGGCCGCCAATGCCATACCCGGGCAGATCCAGCTCACTCAGGCCCAGAGCGCTGATACGCCTGAGTTCCGGATCTACACCACCTTGGACAATGCCGAACAGTGCCTGGTCGTGGGGGCGCCGATGAGCCTCCTGGCAGCGCCGGGCCCACCGAAGAGTGCGCCCGACCGATTCCCGGAGGTATTCCTGACTGGCCGGGTAGGGCGGACACTCATCGAAGGCCATGATGATATCAGCCCCCAAGTTGTTCTGGACAGTAGTAGCCTTCTCCGGCGAGAGGAAGTGCTTCGACCCATCGATATGTGAGCGGAAGGCCACCCCTTCTTCGGTAATCTGCCGCAGGGGGCTGAGGCTGAATACCTGAAATCCTCCACTGTCGGTGAGAATTGACCCAGGCCAACTCATGAAGTTATGCAACCCCCCGGCTTCGGCCACTAACTCATCACCGGGACGGAGGTATAGGTGATAGGTATTGGAGAGGATGATTCCCGCCCCTAATTCTTGCAGATCGCCGGGGGTCAGGGTTTTGACAGTGGCCTGGGTGCCCACAGGCATGAAAACCGGGGTCTCTATTACCCCGTGACTGGTCACCAGCCTCCCGGCTCTGGCCCGGTCACTGCTCTGATACTCAATTCGGAAGGCGAGACTCACCTGGCCACCTCCTGGCTACTGGATGAACATGGCATCACCCAGGCTAAAAAAGCGATACCGCTGCTGGACAGCTTCAGTATAGGCCTGCTTAACCAGCTCGCGTCCAGCAAAGGCTGAGACCAGCATGAGCAGGGTTGACCTGGGTAAATGGAAATTGGTTATCAGGGCATCGGTGACCTGGAACTGGTAACCAGGGTAGATAAAGATGTCGGTAGCCCCAGTCCCGGGCTGCAGCCCGCCGTGGGCCCTGAAGCTTCCCTCCAGGGTTCGCACTGAGGTGGTTCCGACGGCGATGACCCGTCGCCCTCTGGCGCGGGTAGCTTCAATGAGCCGGGCTGTCTCCTCCGGAAGGCTGTAGACTTCACGGTGCATGACATGGTTCTCCACCCGTTCCACCTCCACCGGCCGGAAAGTGCCCAGCCCGACATGAAGAGTGACCCGTCCGAAGTTGACCCCCATCTCCTCAATGGTCTGCATCAGTTCGGGAGTGAAGTGTAGCCCGGCGGTAGGCGCAGCTACCGAACCCCGTTCCCGCGCGTAAACCGTCTGGTAACGCTCGGGGTTCTCCAGCTCCCGATGGATGTAGGGTGGTACGGGCAAGACGCCCACCTCATCCAGTACGCTAAACAGATGGCACCCACCTGTATCTAGCTGAACCAACCTGGTACCATCGGCCAACCGGTCGACGATCTCGGCCCTCAGCTTCCCTTGGCCGAGGTCGATACGGGTACCTATTGGCAACCGCCGTCCTGGTCTGACCAGGGCCTGCCAGACCTCGCCCGGCCCCCGGCGCTCCAGCAGGAGGATCTCTACCTGGGCTCCGGTGCTCTTCTGTCCCAGCAATCGGGCGGGAATGACACGACTGTCGTTAATGATCAGGCTGTCTCCGGGAATGAGATACTCCACAAGGTCGGAGAACCGGCGGTGTTCAATCCCGCCGGTCCTACGATCCAATACCATCAGCCGCGAACTGTGGCGCGGCTCGGCTGCTGTCTGAGCGATTAGCTCTTCCGGTAGGTAGTAGTCAAACTCTTCGACTCTCACGTTTTCCTCCGCTAACGAGTAATGAGCTCGACACCCTCGTAGTAATATGCGAGGATCTCACGGTAGTTATGACCCAGCAAAGCCAGGCCTCTGGCTCCCCACTGCGACATCCCGACTCCATGGCCCCAGCCGTTCCCCTCGATGTTAACTCCCGGCGTTACCGAACGGCGGGCCACCGCCATCAGGCCGGAAACCACCTGGGGCTGGCTGCCAGCGCCAATAACGTAGAGGTTCTCATTCCGGTTCACGCGCGTTCCGGTACTGGTAGCGGCCAGGATGATCGCCCCCTCTACCGGGGTGACCGCCTCAACCACACCGCCTTGAGAGACCGTCACCCGAATGCTGCTGCTTTTGAGGCCGAGAGCGAATCGGAACTCCTCGCCTTTCATACTGAAGCTGGCCCGGTCACCTACTACGGTAATAGTCTTCAGCCGGCCGGAGACTCCGGCCTCTCCTGGGACAATATCCTGCAGTCGCCCAATATCAAAACCCGCCTGGGCCAGCTTCTGCTCGGTCTCACTGATGGATAGGTTGACTATCCACGCGTAGTGAGGTGAATCCTGGTCGTAGTCGGGCTTCCCGACGAGGTAAGGCTGGTTTCCGCTCCAGATGGTACCGACATTCTCCGTATGTCCGCCCGAGGTAGAATGGAAGAAGGCTGGAATGGCAGCTCCGCCGTAGACCAGTATCTCGCCGCGCGTGGCATCCACAGCAGCGTTGGTTCGCCAGTCTTCGCTGGTGGCACCGCCGTAGACCTGCGAACTAACGGTAGCCAGCAGATCGTACGGCTCTCCGGTGTATTTGCGGTTATTCAAAGAGTATACCGCGTAGGTGCGGGCCGCCACCGCCTGTACCTTCAGGGCTTCAGCCGGGAAGTCGGCCGGCATCTCACGGGGAACCACACCGTACAGGTAGTGTTCCAGAGGGAGCACATTCACCAGGGTCAATCCGCCGCTGGAGGCGTGAACCTCGAACCATCCGCGGTAAGCCCGGCCGGAGAACCAGAGGCGACCACTCTCACTGGCCGGTCTAACTACCAGCGGTCCACTGAAAGTCCCAATACCGGCCACCTTGATTGCTCCATTGCTAAGGGTCATATCGGGAGCATTTCCCCCGCCGGAGCTCAGCACCACCCCGCCGGTGCGCGAATTGATAATCTGGTAGGCTCCACTGCCTGAGATGCGCAATGTGCTTTGCTTGATGCCGATCCCCACCCGCACATCACCAAGGGGATCAGCCTGGGTGGGTCTGAGGCCCACCACCATCAGGAGTAAGGCGGCGATAACTGTCATGAGAATAAAGCGCTGGGGCTTGATATTGACCACCTCCGGCTGGTGCTGCCCCAAATTTCGACAAACCAGCCGCTGAATCCTTTACAATGAGCAAAGCCCGGGTGGGATAGTAACCATTCCCGTCCGGGCGAGTTCAGATCTCCAGAAGTCCTCAGGCTAATAGTCTACCCTCCAGGCCCTCCCGGCGCCGGATCTGTCGGCGGCTGTGCAGGTTGAGCGTTCTCCTCCTTCCCGAGCCTCTCATCATCGGCCGGGGTCTCAGTGTCGGGCTCTTCCTGGCGCTCTCCTGACCCGTCAGGATCAGCCGTCTCGCTATCCGGCGGCAACTCGCCGGGCGGCGCCTCTTGGCCCTCTCCACTGTCCCGGCTATCCTCGCCCCCGTCCTCCCCCTCTTCCTGACGCTCATCGTCGCCATCTTCAGACGCATTACCCAGCCCGCTGCCCTGTGCAGGCCCAGACGCGGACTCGCCGGGAGCCAGACCACTTCTTCTCCCTGCATCACTGGTCTGGCCCGGTGGATTGGGCTCGGTCCGTCCCTTTCCTTTGCTTTCTTCGTCTTTTCTGCCCTTGTCATCCTTCTTTTCGTCTTTGTCGTCGTTCTTCTCGTCTCTTTCGACTTTCCCTGGCTTCTCGTCCTCCCCCTCGTTTTTATCCTCGCTCTTATCCTCGTTCTTTTCCCGGCGATACTGCTCGGCTAACCTTTCGTAATCCCCCTCCGCGCTGGCCTTTTGCACGATTTCTTTCACATCGGCACCAATAGCCCGCAATGCCGGTGCAATACCCTTTTCCTTGATCTCCCGGGCAGCCAGCTCCAGCCCGCTGGCCTTGGCCTCCAACAAAACCAGGAACTTGCCGGGTGAAAGCCCTTCATCCATCGCCTGTTGCCGCAAGGTCTTGCCCTGAGCCACCAGCACGGTGACTATAGAGCTCTGGACCTGCCCCTTGCCGGATAGCTCCTGTTCCACCTCGCCGCGCGCCTTATCCAGCGCCGCGACGATTTGCTGTGGCACCCCGGTTTCGCCGGTTACACTAAGAACCACCAGGTTCTCGTTGCCAGTGGCGATGAACCCATCACTGGCGGCCTGATTAACCACGGTTCTGATGGCTCGCACCAGGTCGCTTCCCTTAAGGTGCAGACGCCCGGCGATACTCTGGCCTTCGGGATTCAGCCCAACCACCTCAACCACCTGGCTCCAGCGGTTCACCGAAAGCTCTAGACTGGGGTTAATATCAATTCCGACATAGGCAACGGGAGTGGTGGCCATCCTCTGGTAAGCCAGCCCGCCTGGGAGGAGAAGGATAACCATAACCGCGGCTACAGTGGCCAGCTGCGTCCAAGTGCGGCGGACGATCCTCCCACTGACCTCGCTACCGATCTCGGCTGGTACCTTGAGGGCAACCCGGCAGAACTCGCCGGCCGGCGTCAGCACAATGGCCTGTCGCCCCTGAAGCCCAACTACGACGCCCCGCACCTGGTTCACCTCCCAGGTCACCTCCTTCCCGACATCAGGTAGGTCTTAAGATAGGGATAATCGCCGACTAGCACCAGAAAGATGCCCAAGATGTAGCGCCGGTGCCTGTCAAGGGTCTTGCGGCTGATGCCAGCCAATCCCTCCAGGCGCCTCATGGGCAGTTGCCCGGTTCGCCTAACCTCCGTCCGGAGCTCCTCGTCCCCGGCGATGAGCCGGGCCACGGCAATGGCCGCCTCCCGGGCATCCCTATGCTTGGGCGAGGATTGGACTAGGGCACCGAAGGATAGGCCGTAGCGCTTCAACTCACCGCTGAGCCCAAGGATCTCGAGGCGCCGCTCTTCGGCCTCGGTTCGGACCCGGTGTACCTCGACAGCCCGGCGAGTGATAACCGGGTCGACCCGATTCCCCTCATCATCCGTCTCCTCGAAGTCGGAGATCGGGCGCTCGGGTCGCCGTCGCTCCCGTCGGTAATAATCGATGAGCCTCCGTCTGAGAACCAGGCGCACAAAGCTCCAGAAAGCCGCCCCTTCGCCCGGGTCAAACGCGTCAATGGCCTCATTCAGAGCCATGAGACCCACACTGATCTCGTCATCTCTTCCTTCCACCAGGTAACGGCCGACAATCTGCGAGCAAGCACGGATAATCGCCGGTTTGCCTTCCTCAATCAGACGCTCGCGCGCTAGCACATCGCCTGCCCTGGCCCGCAGGGCAAGAGCCCCGAGCTTCTCATCATCCGCCAGCTTTTCGGTTGTCCGGAAGCTCATGGGGTCACCCCGTTCACTTCAGTCTATCGATGGAAAGGCCCCCTTTTATGGGGGTCAGCGCTGCCAGATTCGAACCAGAAGACTGACAACCAGGCTCAACAGGAGCATAGTAGTGATTGGAATGAAGACTGTCAGATTCCCCCGCTGCAGCACAAGGTCGCCGGGCAATCGCCCCAAACGCCAACCTACGCGCTCCAGCACCACGACAAGGGTGCCCAGGCCGATCAGCCCCAGGCCACCGTAAATCAGGATCCTGCCCAACCCGTTACCCATCTACCTTCTCTCCCTGTCCTTCCTCCAGTACCGGTCCCGCTCGCTCAGCACGCAGCCGCAATAGGGCTGTAGGTAGAGGCCCAGCTGCTGCGCCGCCTGGCGTCCGGCGCGGAAACCGGGTCGGAAGTCACGATAAAGGAAGGGTATCCCCTCCTCACGGCCGACCTTCTCCCCCAAGTCCCGCAGAAGCTCATGCTGCTGATAAGGGCTGACCAGCAGGCTGGTGGTGAAGGCATCGAACCAGCTCCTGCGAGCCATTTGGGCCGCCTGCCGCAGGCGCAGTTCGTAGCAGGAGCCGCACCGCTCAGCCGCCTCATTGGCCAGCACCGCCTGCAGGTGCCTCTCGAGCTGGTACTGATCCCTCCAGATGACCGGGAGGTTGCGGGCCTCCGCCAGCTGGCTGAAGGCCTCCAGCCGTCGCTGGTACTCCTTGTACGGGTGGATATTGGGATTATACCAAAAGCCGGTTACCTGGTGCCCCTCGCTCTCCAAAGCCTCCAGTGGGTAAATGGCACAGGGGCCGCAGCAGCAATGCGCGAGAACCCTCAACCGTCGGCCTCCTCGAAAAGCTTCAGTTCGGCCTCAGCGGGATGCCGTTTCCCCAGGTGGCGATAGGCTCGGGAGGTTGCCGTCCTCCCCCGGGGAGTTCGCTGTATAAAGCCCAACTGAAGAAGATAGGGCTCGTAAACATCCTCAATAGTCTCAGATTCCTCACTGATGGAGGCAGCTAATGTATCCAGGCCTACCGGCCCGCCCCCAAAATGATCGGTGATCGCGCTCAGCAGGCGCCGGTCGGTCTTGTCCAAGCCCAGCTCATCGATATCCAGCAGCCGCAGGGCCATATCGGCCACCTCAGCGGTGATCACCCCATCGGCCCGTACCTGAGCATAATCCCGTAACCGTTTCAGCAGGCGATTGGCCACCCGGGGCGTTCCCCGCGACCGCCGGGCAATCTCGCTGATCCCGGCGCGGTCAATGTCCACCTTTAAAATGCTGGCTGAACGCTCAATGATTATGGCTAGATCGTCCATGGGGTAGAAATCCAGCCGGCTTACCACGCCAAAGCGATCGCGCAGCGGAGAGGTCAGAAGCCCCGCCCGGGTAGTCGCCCCCACCAGGGTGAACCGGGGCAGATCCAGGCGGAGCGAACGGGCGCTGGGCCCCTTGCCGATGACGATATCCAGGGCGAAATCCTCCATGGCCGGGTATAGGATCTCCTCCACTGAACGGTGGAGGCGGTGAATCTCATCAATAAAGAGCACATCCCGCTCGGCCAGGTTGGTCAGGATGGCGGCCAGATCGCCCGGGCGTTCGATAGCTGGCCCGGAGGTAACGCGAATGCTCACCCCAAGCTCGTTGGCGATAATATGGGCCAGACTGGTCTTCCCCAGCCCCGGCGGACCGTAAAGCAGAACATGGTCCAGAGCATCGCCCCGCTGCAGGGCAGCCTGGATGAATATGCTTAGCTTCTCCTTCACCTGTTCCTGTCCGGGAAAGTCCCGGAAGGACTGGGGGCGGAGACTAATCTCGTGGGTATCTTCGTTACGGCGGATGGCGGAAACAATCCGTTGCTCGTCCATGGGTTACCTCGTCTTAGATAGATTACGAAGCGCCTGCCGTACAATGGCTTCAGTGGCTGGCTGCTCCTCTGCCTGGCCCAGGTGGATCCGGGCCTGGTCGATGGCGGCTGCGGCCTCCTGGGCCGAATACCCGAGGGCCAGCAGAGCCTGAACCGCCTCTTCGTCCGGCCCACTGACAGCTATCATCCCGGGTGCCGATGGGCAGATTTCCGCGGAGTTGATGCGGTCCTTCAGCTCGACGATAAGGCGTTGAGCGGTCTTGCGGCCAATCCCCGGCAGGCTGGTCAGGAAACGCTCATCGCCAGTGGCCATTGCCAGGGCCAAGCGCTGAACATCCGCGGTTCCGAGACAGTTGAGAGCGACGCGCGGCCCAACACCGGCCACGGTCAGGAGCAGACGGAAAAAAGCCCTCTCCTGCTCATTGGCAAAACCGAAGAGCGCCGGGCCATCTTCCTTCCAGTGGAGGTGCGTATAGAGCCGGACCGAACCACCGGCCGCCGGCAGGCTCTCCATAACCCGCAGGGGCACCGCTACCTCAAATCCGATGCCACCCACCTCAACAATCAGACCGTGATCGTTACGGGATACCACCCGTCCCTCAAGCAAGCCGATCATGACTCACACCCTGTGCGCAGTTTCATCTCCAGACCGTGGGAATGGTAGCCGCAGATGGCCACTGCCAGCGCATCGGCGGCATCATCTGGCTTCGGGAGTTCGCGCAGGGCCAGCAGGGTCCCGACCATCGCCTGTACCTGCTGCTTGTTGGCGCGTCCGTAACCGGTTACCGCCTGTTTCACCTGCAATGGTGTGAACTCAACCACCGGTATGTCGCGATTGGCAGCCGCCAGGAGCACCACCCCCCGGGCCTGGCCGACAGCGAAGGCCGAGCGCACATTGCGGTTAAAGAAAAGCTGCTCTACCACGATGAGCTCCGGCTGATGCCGGTCGATCAAATGGCCGATGGAGAGATAGATGTCCTTGAGGCGGCGGGTAAGTGCTTCTCCGCTCTCTGTCCGCACACACCCGTAGTCCATCAGGCGGAGACGGCCAGCCGCGCCCTGGATGACCCCAAACCCGGTGATGGCCGTGCCGGGATCAATGCCCATTACCTTCATTAACGCGCCCCCTTTCCGGAGTGGTAATTCCACGCCCAGCGGCCAAATCCTTGCGGGAAAGCGAACCTGCCAGCCGCGAAAAGGGGGTGTCGGAAACCCGACACCCTCCGTGGCCTCACCCGGTCTACTCGGTCAACCCCTCCAGATACAGTTCCACCACTTCATCGATGTTGCGACCGGGATAATCAGATCCCTTGAGCTCGACTCCGGCAGCCAGTGCCTCGCGTTCCGCTTCCCCCAGCTGTTCGACAGTGATACCGGTCCGCCGCAGCAATTCACCCCGGTGGGAGCGCAAGCCGCGATAAACCACCAGCTCCCCCCCATCCAGTTGCAGCAGGCGGTTAGAGATCTCCACCGGACAGAGCCCGGGTTCCTCCCTCACCAGCACCACCCGGCTGGCACTGAATGATTCTACGCTCCAACCCGGATAGAGTCGCCGCATATCCTCAATGGCCAGTCCGACCAACCCGCCGGAGACCGGGCCGGAATCAGCCTCCTGATATCCGCAAGAGTAGTTGGTAGTGAAGACCACTGTGGCGGCGGATCCCAGTACAGTCGCTACCGGCAGGTGAGCTGAGGGCTGGCCGGATGGTCTTTCCACCACGGTCGAAGGCCGGTGGTTGATCCAGTACGCGGTTCCCAGGACACCCCCAAAGACAAACGCAGCTAGCATCAGGGCCGCCTTGGCCCTGGCCAGACGCTTTCCTGACAAACAAAACCCCTCCTCCCAGAAACCTTTGGGCTAGAGGATTCCCGGCTGGAAGGGAAGTTATTCCTCAGATGGTAGGGTTCACTCTTCACTCAAGTTGGTATAGACGTGCTGGATGTCGTCGTGATCCTCCAGGAAATCTATGAGCTTGACCAACCTGGCGGCATCCTCAGAGCTCACAGATACAGTGTTCTGGGGTAGCATGGTTACCTCGGCATGGGCCAGCCGGTATCCCTTTGCGAGCAGGCTATTGCGAACCTCATCGAGCCGGCCGGGATCGGTGATGATCTCGTAAACCTGAGGGTCCTCGCTTCGGAGATCCTGAGCTCCTGCCTCTAGGGCAGCCATCAAAAGCTCATCCTCGTCAGCCACTGTCTCTCTCTCAATAATGATCAGCCCGCTCTTGGTGAACATCCAGCCGACGCAACCGGTCTCACCGAGGTTGCCGCCATGTTTGGAGAAGATGAACCGCACATCGCCAGCCGTCCGGTTACGGTTATCAGTCAGGGCTTGGGCTATGATGGCGACGCCCCCCGGGCCATAACCCTCGTAATACAGCTCTTCGTAATCGGCGCCCTCGAGTCCGCCCACCGCCTTCTGAATGGCTCGCTGGATGCTGTCCATGGGCATATTGGCCTCTCGGGCTTTGGCCATTACCGCTCGCAGCCGGGGGTTGGCATCGGGGTTGCCACCACCCAGACGGGCCGCTACGATAATTTCACGGCCCAATTTGCTGAAAATCTTGCCGCGTTTGGCGTCAACAACCGCCTTAGTGCGCTTAATGTTGGCCCATTTAGAGTGCCCGGCCATGGCAATCCCTCCTTGCCCTAGAAATCGGGTATGGGTGGCAGCTCTCGCTTATGGCGGCTGCCGGCGATCCTCTTGTCGATGGCGGCCTTCACCTCATCACTGGCCTCACCGGTCAGCAGGTAACGGTCGAGTTCGGCGTAAGTCAGCCCCAGTTCGGCTTCATCGGTCTGTCCCTCCCAGAGTCCGGCCGAGGGCGCCTTGGTGATGACCCGTTCCGGGATACCCAAGACCCGGGCCATCTCCCGTACCTCCTCCTTCACTGAGCTGCCCAACGGCAGAAGATCGACTCCACTGTCACCGTGTTTGGTGAAATAACCGACAGCCAGCTCGCTCCGGTTGCCGGTGCCGGCTACCAGGTAGTTAAGGGAGTTGGCAACATAATAGAGAGTCAGCATCCGTAGTCTGGGTTTAAGGTTGCCCTGGGCCAGTCGGGTTCGTTCCTCCGGGATCAGCCGCCCGTCGAGGGGCAAAGACGCGTAAAGCCCGAGCAGGCAATCAAAAGCGGACGCCAGATCAACAGTAGCTGTCCGGATCCCCAGCGCGTCTGCTACCAACTGGGCATCACTGGTGTCTTGGGGCAGGCTGTGAATGGGCATTAGTACCGCCAGGCTCGTGTTCGGGAAGGCCCGTACCGCCAGCCCGGCTACCACCGCTGAGTCAATACCGCCACTCAGCCCCAGAACCAGCCCTTCAGCTCCGGCCCTTGTAACCCTTTCCTTAAGCCAATCAACCAGCTTGGCCACTTTTCGCTCAGCTTGCATAGTACCCCCTCCTCCTGCGGCTCCGGTGCCGCCGCGTCCACTAGCTATTTCGGTCCCACCGGCTGCGAATCCTTCACTCCTCGCCTGGCAGTGACAGAACCTCGGTTATGACCGGCCGACCCCGTCCGGTACGGGTAAGGTACTGGTCGTAGAGACGGATGAGCGGGAAGGCCAGCGCAAACATGGCCCCCATACCCACCAGGCCGTAGGGGCTATCGCCGCCCCCGGCACTGGGGCTAAGTATAGAGCCAATGGCATACCCAACTCCAGCCATGAGCAAAGGCAGCAGATAGACGACGAAAGCGGCCCGGAGAGGGGTCAGACCCTCAGTGTCTAGTTTGACCATATCCCCCATACCCGCTCCCACTGGGTTTCTCGCCTCCAGCTGCATCAGAGAGGACTGATGGCCACTGGCACACTTGCCGCAGCTGGCGCAGGCCGCCGTGCGGATCATCTGAACCAGGGCGGTCTCGCCTCGCACTTCGACCACTCTCCCGATCTCGAGCATATGCACCTCCGTGCGTCCTTCTCGCGGGACATTGTACTGCTTCCGGTACCAGACTGTCAAACCAGGTCACCGACCTATACGCACATAGGTCTGGGGGACCTCGCCGACAATGACCATGGTTGCCAGAGGGGTCGTCTGCCTGACCGAGACTTCGGAACGGAATAGCGGCATAACCATGCGCAGCTTTACCACTGATTGCATCTCGATCACGTGTCTCACCTGGTTGACGCCGGCATCCTCAAACCGCTCGATCAGATCCACCTCAGCCCAGCCCATAGGTACCGCCCGCAACCGGATGGTGGGCCCGACATTAGCCAGGAGTTGGCTGCCCAGGGCCTGACCCAGCGGGATCCGGATATCGAGAATTCCCAGACGCTCCATGGCCAGGCTGACCGCGTCCTGGGCACGGGAGGTCATCAGGTTGATGGTAATCGTATTGGGCTGGAGAGCTATAACCCGGCCATTCTCTACCTTCATACTGAACAGGTCATGCCAGTCGCAGCCCTTCACGATCTCCTCGCCGATCATCTCATTGATGAGCTGGACGGCAGCCGTGTGCAGCTGGGCCTGTCCAATAGCCAGAACCGTTGGCCTGATGGAGACCTCGAAGAGAACTGCCGTCATTACCAGGACCAGAAGAATCGCAAAGACAGTGCCGCGCCAGCCTAAAACTCGTGAGCGCCGAACGCGATAACGCCTCCACCGCATGGCACCACTTCCTTCCGGGCCATGGTATGCCGAAACGGGATCAGTGGTGATTAGGCAATGGCGGTTGCGGCAATACCATCTATTATGTAACATCTCTGCCCGTGTGCTATAATGATAGTGTATTCCCACGAGGGAGGTCGATTCATGGCTAAGCGCAGGAAGAAGACGTTCAGACCCCGCATCTGGCGGGCTGTCTTCATAGCTCTCCTAGCCTTAGTTCTCTTCGGAACTATTGCCGCAACCAGTCTTGTAGTGGTAGCTGTACGCACCATGCCAGCCCTGTCCTCGCTCGAGCCGCAGCCGAGCCTAACCTCCATGGTCTTTGATGCCGAGGGCAACCTCATCGCCGAACTGCACGGCGTGGAGCATCGGGTACCGATCAAGCTGGCTTCACTGCCGGGGCATGTTCCCCAGGCCTTCCTGGCCATCGAGGATCATACCTTCTACCAGCACCATGGCTTCCGGATAGAGAAAATTCTTTATGCCTTCTACAAAAATGTCATAACCAGCTCTACACAGGGCGGAAGCACCATAACACAGCAAACGGCCAAAAACGCCTTTACTGGTGCCGAGCGCGAGGGTATCAGGGGCTACCTTCGTAAGATTCAGGAGCTGATCCTGGCCATTCTCCTGGAGAGGCACTATACCAAGGACGAGATTCTGGAGATGTACCTCAACCAGATCCATTTCGGGCATGGTACCAACGGGATTGAAGCGGCCAGCCGCTATTACTTCGGCAAGAGCGCGGCTGACTTAAGTGTGGCAGAGGCAGCTACCCTGGCTGGTCTGGTACAGCTACCCCATGTCTACTCGCCGGTAATAAACCCGACGGCCAGCCGCAACCGGCGGGCAGTAGTGCTTCAGCGGATGGTCGAGTGCGGCTATATCACCGCTGCCGAAGCGCAACAGTACAGTGCCGAAGAGCTGACCGTTATCGGCAAAAGCACCGCCCAGTATCCGGCCCCGTATTTCGTGGATTATGTCCTGGCTCAGCTTCTGGAAAAGCTGGAGAAAGATCCGCGTTACGCCTCACTGGGCGGACGGCGGGCTATTTATGAGGGTGGCCTTAAGATTTACACAACTGTCGACCCGGTCATGCAGCAGGCGGCCGAAACAGCCATCGCCGCCCACCTCGACCCCGTCTTCCCACTGGGCGATACTCCTCAGCCCGAGATGGCCGCAGTCTTCATTGACCCGCGCACTGGCCAGATCAAGGCTATGGTCGGAGGAAGGAAGCATGATCGACGGCTGGGCTTGAACCGGGCCTGGCAGTCAGTGCGCCAGCCTGGCTCGGCCATGAAGCCGATATCGGTCTACGCCCCTGCCCTCGAACTGGGGCTAATCACTCCGGCTACCGTTATTGATGATGCCCCCATCGGCTATCCTCAGCTGGATGGATCGGTCTGGTATCCCAAAAACTATGACCTGTCGTTTAAGGGTCTGACCACTATCCGGGATGCCGTCAGACGCTCGGTGAATGTGGTGGCAGTGAAGCTCATTGAGCAGATCGGGCCTCGGGTGGGACTAGAGTACGCTAAGAAGTCTGGCATCACAACTCTAGTATCCTCCGGTGTGCAAAACGATGTCACCCTATCCCTGGCCCTGGGCGGCCTCACCAAAGGCGTCAGCCCCCTGGAGCTGGCTGCTGCCTATGGCCCCTTCGTCAACCGGGGGATCTATGTCCAGCCCAACGCCATCCTCCGGGTGGAGGACCGCTTCGGCAATGTCATCGAAGAACCGCCACCGAACCAGCAAGTGGTGTATAGTGAACGAACCGCCTTCCTGATGACCAGCCTGCTCCGGTCGGTGGTCGAGACCGGCACCGGTTGGCGGGCGCAAGCGCTCGGACGGCCGGCCGGCGGGAAAACCGGTACCACCACGGACAACTTCGATGCCTGGTGGGTTGGGGTCACCCCGGAATATGTGGGCGCGGTCTGGATGGGGTATGATCAGCCCAAGAACATGGGCGGCTTCTACGGCGGCAACTTCCCAGCCCGGGTCTGGACCGATGTCATGAAGGCTGCCCTGGCCAATCAGCCAGTGCGCGACTTCGCGGTACCCCGGGGCATCATCCAGCGGGACATCTGCGTCAAGTCGGGGCTCCTCTTCGACCCCAATGAGTGCGACCCTGCTGACCGCTTTACTGAGTATTTCTCGGAGGATAACGCGCCAACGCAGTTATGTAATGCCCATGTCTATGTTCGGGTGTGCGCTGATCACCCCGGCTACCTGGCTTCCGAGGCCTGCCCGAATCCAGTTCTCAGGCGCTTCCTGAACCGCCCCTACGTAGAGCCTCACCGCGAGGTTGATGAAGAAACCGGGGAAGAGCGGGTCTTCTTCCCGGCCGATGCCCACTTAGGGCCGCCGCGTGAGGTCTGCCCGTTCCACGGACCCGAACCTCCCGGCGATGAGGGAGGAACCGGGGGCGGCGGTTGATTCAATGCAACGGCCGGAGGCAACCGCCTCCGGCCTCTCCTATGGCCTTTGCCCCTATTTGAAAACTGCCACTGTCACCCCATCGCCTCCCTCTGTGGCCAGAGCCGGGCGCTGCTCCCGGACATGCGGATGGCGCTGGAGGTATTCACGAACTGCCTGGCGCAGAGCGCCTGTCCCCTTGCCGTGCACCACTCTAACCCGGCTAATTCCGGCCAGTACCGCGTCGTCCAGGTACTTCTCCAGCCGAAAGAGAGCATCATCGATGGTCATTCCCCGCAGGTGAATCTCGCCCGAGAGAGCGGCCGCCTTCTCAGTCATCAGTCCGCCCAGCCTGGCCCTGGTCTGCTTCTCCTCCGCCCCCTCGACCTTCTGGAGGTCGCTCACGGAAGCATTGATCCGCATGATCCCGGCCTGGACCATGACCTGTCCCTCGGGAGTGGGCTCACCTATGACCCGACCTTCCTGCTGCAGACTGCGTATAACCACCAGGTCGCCCGGGCGCAGTGGCTCGTCCCCGGCGCTCCGCTCAGTCTCGGTCAGGTCAAACATGGCTCCCACTGTTTCCTGTCGCAGGCCCTTGAGCCCCGCCCGCACCTGGCTGATGGCCCGCTCGCCTTCGGCCAGCGCCTGGCTTTGCTGAACTGCCCGGAGAGCAGCGATCAGATCATCACTCTCCCGGCGGGCCCGGTTAATGATGGCCAGAGCTTCCTCGCGCGCCTTCTGAACCATCTCGCGCTGGCGTTCCTTCAACTCAGCCAGTCTCCGCTCGGCCTCTTCCCTGGCTCGCCGGGCGTGGCGGGCATCCTCGGCTGCCTGGCGGCGCTCCTCCTCCAGGGCCCGGTGGTTCTGCTGGATTTGGGCAATCAGGTGCTCGACCCGGAGGTCGTCCTTCTTCAGGTATTGCCTGGCCCGGTCGATGATCCCCTCCAGCAGGCCTAGCCGGCGCGAGATCTCGAAAGCATTGCTCATACCAGGGATCCCGACGAATAGCCGGTAGGTCGGCCGCAGCGTATCTACATCAAACTCCACCGAAGCGTTTTCGATACCTTCAGCGGTAAAAGCAAACGTCTTCAGCTCACTATAATGGGTGGTGGCCACCGTACGTGCCCCCAGGCCATGAAGAAACTCGAGAATGGCCATGGCCAGAGCCGCCCCTTCAGCCGGGTCGGTGCCGGCCCCGAGCTCATCCAGGAGGACCAGGCTACGGTCATTGACCCGCTGCAGGATACCGACGATATTCCCCATATGGGATGAAAAGGTACTCAGGCTTTGTTCGATACTCTGCTCGTCGCCAATATCGCAGTAGATAGCCTCGAAGAACGATAGCTCGCTACCGGTTTCGGCCGGAACATGCAGCCCGCTGGCTGCCATCAAAGACAGCAGCCCGACAGTCTTCAGGGTGACCGTTTTCCCACCGGTATTGGGCCCGGTGATCACCAGTGTATCGAAGGAGAGCCCGAGGGTCAGGTCGATAGGGACGACATTCCCGGTTAGCAGCGGATGCCTTGCCTTCTTGAGGATGATCTGGCCCTGGTCGTTAATCTCCGGCTGTGTACACCGCAGGTCGAGAGCGAACCGGCCTTTGGCGAAGATAAAATCGAGGCTGGCCAGCCCATCGGCCGTGGTCTCCAGTTCATCGGCCCGAGCTCCAATTCGTCCTGATAGCTCCCGAAGGATTCGGATTATCTCATCACGCTCTCTCACCTGGAGCTGACGCAGGTCGTTCCCCAGTTCCACCACAGGCATGGGCTCAATATACAGAGTGGCGCCAGTGCCCGATTGGTCGTGGATGATTCCGGGAAAGTGTCCCCGGTTTTCCTGACGGACCGGCAGCACGTACCGGCCGTCCCGCATGGTGACGATAGTCTCTTGCAGGAGCCGGGCGGTCTCGGGATTGCGCAAGTAGCTCTCGAGGCGATCTTTGATCCGGCCCTGCAGAACCCTCTGCTCCTGCCGGATGCGTGATAGCTCGGGGCTAGCGCTGTCCACCACCTCACCCCGTTCGTTGATACAATGGCGGATGGCCTTCTCCAGTTCTCCGAAGTGCCCCAGACTCAGGCCGATGGCACCCAGGCGCGGGTAATCGGCCTGGCGGTCGGCCAGAAACTGCCGCAGTGCCCGGCTGGCCGCCAGAGTGCTCTGGAGATCCAGGAGCTCACTGGGTTCCAGCATGGATCCGGCTTTGGCCCGAATGACCAGAGGCTTAATGTCGTTCAGGCCTCCCAGGGGCGGCGATTGTCCACCGCGCAAAATCCCGGCGGCCTCGGCCGTCTCTGCCTGCGCCGCTTCGATCTCCGTCCGATGTGCCAGGGGCTGCAAAGAATGGCAACGCTCCTTTCCCGCGGAAAAGGTGGCCCGCTCAGCCAGGCGTTCACGGATCTTTTCGAATTCGAGGACGCGTAAAGTGCGCTCATCCATGGCTGATCCCTCCACCCCTTCATTATAGCATGGAGCAGGGCGGTGGCGAGTGCAAAGACAGCTCTAAACCCCCAGCCACCGTCTAATCAGCGGAGCCACATCGGTGAGCGCCTCTAGCTGCGGGGCATCACTCCAGCCCGCCACCGCCACCCAAACCGGGACCCGGTTGGCGGTGTAGGTGCTCACCGATAGGTCTTCGATATTGCCGTGATCGCGTGGCTATCACTATACCACCGTTGTCTACCATGGGCGGCAGCAAGGCCCCCAGAAACCGGTCTAGCTGCTCGAGACAGGCAATGGCCGCCCCCATCTCTTGCCGGCACCCGACCCGGTCGGTGGAGAGGCACATCATAGCCCAACCCAATCAAGGCTTCGGCCGTGAGATCCTGGTAGACAGCACGCCCGGCCGCAAGGGCAATCCGGCGCCGAGCGCAGCGGCCGTAGTGGCCGAAATATAAGCTGGCCTCAGCTCACCGTCGGGGTCGCGGCGCAGCTGCCGGCCTTCAAGTTGGAGGTCGGGATGGCGAAAGGCATTGAGAAAGGCAGCCCGGCACCCACCACAGCGGGCTCGGGCCAGCAGGCGCCTGAGGCTCGGACCGGGGAAGGCGGAGACATGCCGCCACCAGGGCCGGAGTATTGACTCTGGTGAAGAGAGCCGTCTGGCCGGTGGCGCTGTGGGGTAATCCGGGTACCCCGAGGACCGCGTCGAGGGAAGCCGCCCAGCCCCAGGGGCTTGGCCCTGCCTTGTTCCAGGCTGGATTGGGGAGGCTGCCGCTTAGGGCGTTCATGGCGGGCGTACGGCGCTCAGGAAGGGGTTGATCCGGGCGTCGTTGGGTCCAACCCAAAAGCCGTCGATGAAGATGAGAAGGATGGGCCCATCAGACATTATCGGCGCTGGTCCTTGGGGCGACTCAGCCAGTCCATGAGCTCACTGCCACCCTTAGTGTTGATGACATCAGCCGCGGTGGCCCAGCCCCGGCGCGCAGTCAGCACGCCGAACCGCATCTCCGCCAGCCGGCTGGCCTCGTGGGCGTCGGTATTGATGACGATCTTCACCCCACTGGCAATAGCCTGCCGTACATGCTGGTCCTTGAGATCCAGCCGGTCAGGAGAGGCGTTAACCTCCAGGGCCGTCCCGGTCCGTGCCGCCTGCCTGATAATGCGATCGATGTCTACCTCGTACGAGTCGCGGCGGCCAATGAGGCGGCCGGTAGGGTGGCTGATCGCATCTACATGGGGGCTCCTCATGGCTGCCTCGATCCTGGAGGTCAGTCTCTCCCGGTCTTGGCGGAAGCCAGAATGGATGGAGGCCGTGACATAATCGAGGTCTGCCAGGACCTCATCAGGCAGGTCCATGCGCCCGTCGCCGAGGATGTCCACTTCAATCGCCCTGAGCAGCCGGAAGTCGTCCCACCGGGCGTTGAGCCGTCGAATTACCTCGCCCTGGTTGCCCAGCTTCTCGGGGGTCAGACCACCAGCCATGGCCAGGGCCTGGGAGTGGTCAGCGATAGCCAGGTACTCATAGCCCCGCTCTCGGGCGGCGCGGGCCATCTGTTCGATGGTGTTAACCCCATCGCTCCAGTCGGAATGGCAGTGCAGGTCGCCTTTGATCCCGGCCAGCTCAATGAGATCCGGGATGGTACCCACCGCTGCCGCCTCCACCTCCCCGGTATCCTGTCGGAGCTCTGGTGGAATATAACTCAGGCCCAGGGCGGCATAGATGTCCGTCTCATCCACCACGCCCAGCCGCTCCTCCTCCGCCCCCCCGGACTCCTGCCGAAAGACGCCGTACTCATTGATCTTCAGCCCCAGGTCCCTGGCCAGGCCCCGCAGGCGGACATTGTGCTCCTTCGAGCCGGTGAAATGGTGCCAGGCGGTCACGAATTCATCCTTGGCCACCACCCGCAAATCGACCTGGAGTCCCAGCTGGGTGAGAATGCTCGACCTGGTAGGCCCTTTGGCCAGCACCTCCCGGACGAAGGGAAGCGCGCAGAAAGCCTCCATCACCGGTTCCGGATCACCGGCCGAGGCCACGATATCCAAATCACCAACGGTCTCTTCGCCGCGGCGCGCGCTGCCAGCGTACTCGGCCCGGTTCACGCCCGGGAATCTCCGGACCAGGTCGGTCAAGCCCTCGGCCACGGGCAGGGCGAGACCTAGATTAGTACGACTGGTACGCGAGCGCAGACGCTGCAGTCCATGGAGGATCCGCTGTTCGGTCTTGACTCCGAGGCGGGGAAGCTGACGGATGCGGTGCGCCCTGGCTGCAGCCTCCACCTCCTCGATGCTGCGCACATGCAGTTCCTTGAAGAGCAGCGAGGCCGTGCGCCTGCCCACGCCGGGAATGGCCATCAGATCCCGCAGGCTCTCAGGGACCTCATCGCGCAACCGCTCCAGGTAGACCAGTCGGCCGGTATCCAGGAGCTCCTCCAGCTTGGCGGCGAGGCTCTTGCCGATCCCCGGCAGTTCGGCCAACTGCCCCGCCTGGCGCACCTCGCTCAAGTCTACGGGCAGATGGGCAATAGTATTGGCGGCCCGTCGGTAAGTCCGGGCCTTGAAGGCTTCCTCTCCCTTGATCTCCAGGAGGTCAGCAATCTCCTCGAAGATCCAGGAGATCTCCAGGTTATTGATGCCAGGTCACCACCAGCTGTTAGACATTCAGGTCCCGGCGCTCACCGCTGATCATGTAGATGACCCACTCGCCGATGTTGGTGGCGTGGTCGGCCACCCGCTCCAGATAAAGGGCGACCATCAGTAGCTGGGTCGCCTGGTTGATGCACTTGGGGTCAGCCATCATCAGGACCAGCAGTTCCCGGAAAACCTGGTTATATAGTTCGTCGACCCGGTGGTCAGTATCCTCCAGATGGGCAGCGATCTCTGCATCGCGGTGGATGTAGGCGGTCAGAGCCTCCCTGGTCATCTGCTGGGCGATTTCGGCCATGCGGGGGATATCGACCAGTGGCTTGATGAGGGGTTCGTCCGCCAACCGGATGGTTACTTTGGCGATGTCGACGGCGTGGTCGGCCATGCGTTCCAGGTCGGTGACAATCTTCAGCGCCGTGCCGATGGTCCTGAGATCTCCGGCCATCGGTTGCTGCAGGGCCAAGAGCTTCCAGGCATACTCCTCGATCTCCTGCTGGCGACGGTCGATCTCGTCATCGCCAGCGGCCACCCGCCGGGCCAGGTTGAGATCGCGCTCGGCCAGACTGCGAACTGCGGCACTCATCGCCTCCTCGACTAGGGTACCCATGGCCACCAGCGAGTTGCGGAGCTTCTCCAGTTCCAGCTGGAAGGCACTGCGGGGTGAAATAGTGTGCTTCTCCATGTTGTGAAGACCTCCTGACCAATATGGATCAGCCGAAACGGCCGGTGATATAGGCCTCGGTGCGGGAATCCCGCGGCCTGGTGAAGATTGCGCCGGTGGGTCCGGTCTCGACCACCTCGCCATGAAGGACAAAACTGGTCTGATCGGAGATACGGGCCGCTTGCTGCAGGTTGTGGGTGACAATGACGATGGTATAGTCCTTCTTCAGCTCGATAATCAGTTCCTCCAACCGCCCGGTGGCGATAGGGTCAAGGGCTGAAGCCGGCTCATCCATGAGAATGACTTCGGGTTTGACCGCCAGGACCCGGGCGATTACCAGACGCTGCTGCTGCCCGCCGGACAGGCCGAGAGCTGACTTCGTTAGGCGGTCCTTAACTTCGTCCCAGAGGGCCACATCGCGCAAGGCCTTCTCCACCAGCTCCTTGAGCTCAAGACGGCTATATTTGCCGTGCAGGCGCGGGCCGTAGGCCACATTGTCGAAGATGGACATGGGAAAAGGAGCCGGTTTTTGAAAGACCATTCCTACCCGTTTCCGGAGTTCGACCACATCGTAACCAGGGATATAGACATCCTCGCCATTGACTAAGACACTACCCTCGACCCGACAACCGTCAATCAGGTCATTCATCCGGTTGATAGATTTGAGGAGAGTAGATTTGCCGCAGCCGGAGGGGCCAATGAGGGCTGCTACCTGCCGGGCCGGACATTCCAGGTGCACATCCTTTAGGGCGTGGAGTTGGCTGTAGTACAGGTTGAGCTTTTTTACCTCTATCGCGTTCACCGGGTTCACCTCGTTCTCGGTTCACCGCGCCGCCGGGCCCGGGTCACCGTGGTTAGCTGGTTCAGCAGAAGTACCATTACGATCAGCACCGCCGCGGTCCCATAGGCGTGCACATCCGAGAGTCCCTCCGTGGCCAGGATATAGAGGTGCACCGTCATGGTCCGGGCTTGGTCGGTGGGGAAGACCGGCATCCGCATGGCACTGCCCGCGGTCAGGATCACCGCCGCGCTCTCGCCCACCGCCCGACCAATGGCCAGTACGATGCCAGTCAAGAGACCGGGATTGGCAGTGGGCAATACGATACGCCTCACCGTCTGCCAGCGGTCAGCTCCCAGAGCCAGGCTGGCCTCACGGTACTCCCTGGGCACGGTAGCGATGGCCTCCTCGAAGGCTCTAATCAGGGTCGGCAAGACCATAATCGCCAGGGTCAGGCCGCCAGCTACCACCGAGAAACCCATCCTAAGCTTGATCACAAAAAAGGTGAAGCCAAACAGACCGAAAACAATGGATGGAATCCCGGCCAGGACCTGCAGGGAGAAACGAATCAGCCGCTCCGCCGGGCTGGGACGCATATATTCCCTGAGATAGATGGCCGTGCCCAGTGATACGGGGACCGCCATAGCCATGGCCACTGCCGTCACATACAGAGTTGAGACAATAGTTGGGAAGATCCCACCCTCGCTACCCAGTCGGCGGGGAGCCTGTGTCAGGAATTCCAAGCTCACCGCCGAGAGCCCCCGGCTGAGGATATACCAGAGAATGGCGCCGAGTGAAAGGACGCTCAAACCCGCGGCCAGCCACAGCGATGACCAGCCAATCATCTCCCGCCAGTCCTTTGCCCCCTTCACTGCCTAGCCTCCCTTCGGCGAAAGAGCGAGTTCAAAATGAGGTTGAGGATGATAATGGTGACCAAGAGGAAGACACCGGCCGCGTAGAGCGTCGACTGGTGGATCCCGGTCGCGTACTTCATCTCAATAGCGATATTCCCCGTTAGGGTGCGCACAGGGCCAAACAGGCTGGTGGGCATGCCGGTGATATTCCCAACCACCATGATCATGGCCATCGTCTCACCGATGGCCCGGCCCATGGCCAGGACGAGACCGGCACTGATCCCCGGGATCGCCGAGGGCAGGACCACCCTCGTCACGGTCTGCCAGTGAGTCGCGCCTAGAGCCAGCGAGCCGGCGCGATACTCACTGGGGACCGCCCGCAGCGCATCCTCAGATAAGGTGACCATGGTCGGCAAGACCATGATGGCCAGTACCACACCACCGGTGACCGCGCTGAACCCGGAGCCTCCGAATAGCTGACGCAGCACTGGGACCAGGACGATAATGCCGAAGAAGCCGTAAACTACCGAGGGGATGCCGGCCAGGAGTTCGAGCGCGCGTCGGATGAGGCGAGCGCCCCACGCCGGGGCTGCCTCGGTCAGGAACAGGGCCAGCCCGAGGCCGACAGGAAAGACGATGACCAGGGCGATGCCAGTAACCATCAGGGTCCCCAGCACCGAAGGGAGCAGACCGTAAAGCTCCTTGGTCGGTCGCCATTCCTCCCCGGTGAGTAACGCGCCAAGCCCCACGCTCTCAAAGGCAGGCAGGGCTCCCAGGAAGATGAAAATGATGATAAGCAGAAGGGCTGGCAGAGCCAGCCAGGTAGAGCCCAGTAGAGCCCACTCTATGAACTTGCGGGATCGTCTGCTTTTCACCCCGAGCCCTCCCATTATTTGACGGGAACCAGTCCTGATGCCTCGACGATCTTCTGTCCTTCGGCGCTCAAGACGAAATCAATAAACTGTTTAACAGCGCCCACGGGCGCGTTCTTGGTTACATAGATGAAGGGGCGGAAGATCGGATATGTTTTGTTGGCTACATTAGCGATGGTTGCCTCAATACCGTTAATCTTCAGGGCTCTGATTGTGTTGTCGACCGACGCGATGGAGATGTACCCGATGGCCGCCGGATTGCCGGCCACAGTGTTGCGCACACCGCCACCACCGTCCTGGACAATCGCCGTCTTGATGATGGTGTCGTTATTATCCATCACCATCTCGACAAAGGCGCCACGGGTGCCGGAAGCGGCGTCACGATCGACCACCACAATCTGAGCATTATGGCCGCCTAACTCGCTCCAGTTGGTAATAGTTCCCTCGTAGATGGCCTTAACCTGATCGACGCTGAGGTTGGCCACCGGGTTATCCTTATTGATGATAACAGCAATTCCGTCGTAGGCAATGACAAACTTGTTGAGACCGGTTTCAGTTGGCTTCAGGTCACGGGACGAAGCGCCAATATCGGAAGCGCCTTCCCGAGCGGCCTTAATGCCGGCACTGGAGCCACCAGCCGCGACATTGACCGTGATCTTGGGATGCTTGGCCATGAAGGCCGCAGCCAGCTCTTGGGAAAGCGGCTCAACCGAGGTAGAACCGGAGATGTTGACTATCTGCCCCTTGCTGCAACCGAAGCTGAAAAACACCGAGACTGCCAGAAGACTAATAAGCAAACCCTTTCTCATTGATATCCCTCCTTGACTCCTACTGTGGTCCATTTTAATGGCTGAGCATTGGGGACGCGTTGCGGAGGGGTTTTGAGACAGTTAATGTTCTGTTAAGGCTAGGTTAAGAGAAAAGAGACGGCTGGCACCAGCCGTCTCCCTCAGATTGCTGTAACCCGCTACGCCTCAGACTCTGGGTTGAGCACCCGGGAGCGTGGTAAGACTATGTCGATCACGAACCCGCCCTCAGGAAGGTTCCGGGCTTCGGCCCGGCCACCGTGCAGTTCAGCGACATGCTTGACGATAGCCAAGCCCAAGCCGGTCCCGGCACTGTTGTAACGGTAGAACCGCTCGAAGATGCGCTCACGATGGGCGGCCGGGACACCGGGCCCGGTATCACTCACCCGGATAACTGCATGGTGCCTATCCACCGCCCAGCTGAGGCTGACCCTGCCGCCAGAAGGCGTATAGCGGAGGCTATTCTCGAACAGGTTATCCAGAGCCTCTCTCAGCCAGCGCCGGTCGGCCCAGATGGCCAGGGGCTCATCGCTTACGCTGAGAGTGACCTCCCGCGCGCTGGCCTTCCCCTGCCATTGGTCGGCTACCTCGCGGCCGAAGACAGGCAGTTCAATAGCAGAAGGGCTAACTGCCTCATTGGCGGTCTCCAGCGATGACAGTTTCAAAAGGTCATCGACCAGATGCGAAAGCCGCGTCGCTTCACGTTCCAGTGTGCCCAGGAACTCGCTAACCACGGCCGGATCGTTCACCTCTCCACTGAGCAGAGTCTCCGCGTAGCCCTTGATGGCGGCAACCGGCGTCTTGAACTGGTGCGAGACATTAGCAACAAAATCAGCCCGCAGGCGCGCCAGTTGACTGGCCAGAGTGATATCGTGCAGAACCACCACCGCCCCGGCCGCCTCCTGGCCCCGCTTGAAGATGGGAACGCAATCGGCCTCCAGCTCGCGAGCCAGCGGGCCAAACAGCTCAATCTCACGGTGAAGTGGCTGTCCCTCCTTGAGCACCTGGTCGATCAGGGCATTCAGGCCAGAACTGCGCAGGGTAGCAAAATGGCTGGCACCCAGGTCGTAGTTGGAGAGCTGGAACCAATCCCGGGCGGTGGGGTTGGCCAGAATCAAGCGCCCGCCCCGGTCGATGAAGAACACTGCACTACGCATATTCTCCAGCACGGTCTCGAGTCGGGATCGCGACTCTTCCACTTGTCGGAACTGCTCGCGAAGGTTTCCAGCCATGGTCTCCAAGGCGCCAGCCAGCACCCCCAGCTCATGTCCGGCAGCCGGAACCGGCCCAGCCCGGAGATCTCCACCGGCCAAGCGGCGGGCCCAGGTGGTGAGTTCCTCCACAGTGCGCGTCAGCCGCCCGGAAAGCAGTGTGGCCGATATCAGGCTGAGTAGGCCGGTTAACAGTAGTGCCGCTCCGATACTCCGGCGGATCTGCCCGAGCAGCGCGCTAATTCGCTCTTGAGACTCAGCCATCCGTACCACTGCCACAGTCTGGCCGTCCTGAATCAGGGGGACGGCCACATATACCATGCCTATCCCGGTGGTCGCGCTCTCGCGCTGGTCGGCACCAACCTGCCCCCGCAGGGCCGCGTTGATCTCCGGCCGCCAGCGGTGGTTTTCCATTCTCCTCCCGTCCTCCCAGGAGTCGCCCAGGACCGTACCGTCGGGCGCAACCACCGTCAATCGGGCAGTCAACCCGGCGCCGATGCGATCTACCTCGGCCTCCAGCGACCCGGCGAAGACGTCTCCCAAAAGCAAAGCCCGGCTGGCCAATCTCGCCTGTTCCTCGAGATCAGCCCGCAGGGCCTGAAGATAATACTGCTCCAGCCGGTCAGTGATAACCAGTCCCAGCAGGAGCAGAATAGCAGCGATGAGAGCGAAGTAAGCGGCAGCCACCCGCCAGCGCAGCCGGATCACGCTGAGACCACCGTTGGCCGGACGGCCAGCCGATAGCCGGTGCCGCGGACGGTTACGATGAGGCACGGGTTAGCTGGATCAGCCTCAGTCTTCTGCCGCAGGTGCCAGACATGGACATCCACCACCCGGGGGTCGCCGTAGTAGTCCGCTCCCCACACCCCATCGAGCAGCTGCTCACGACTGAGGGCCTGTCCAGCGTGATCCACCAGGTAGACCAGTAGATCGTACTCGGTACGAGTCAAATCCAGCGTGGTGCCGTCCCGCTGTACCAGTTTGGCCGCCCGGTCGATGACAATCTCGCCTACGCGCACTCGCTCAGCCTTGTTCTCCGGGGGCCGGCTCAACTGGCTGCGCCGAAGCAGAGCCTTGACCCGGGCCACCAGCTCCCGGGGGCTGAATGGCTTGGTCAGGTAGTCATCTCCCCCCAACTCAAGACCGACAATGCGGTCGACCTCCTCCGACTTTGCCGACAGAAAGATGATCGGCACCGGGCTGGTGACCCGCAACCTCCGGCAGACCTCCAACCCATCAAAATCGGGGAGCATGATGTCGAGTATGACCAGGTCGGGAGCATCGGTAGCCTGCCGGGCCAGGGCCTCGGTGCCCGAGGCCGCGGTGACTACCTCATATCCAGCCTGTTTCAGGCTGAACTCGACCAGTCTCAGCAGCGAGGCTTCATCGTCAACTACCAGGATCCGTTGTCTCCTCAAGCCCGGTCACCCCCGCCTAAGAAAGAGAGAGGCCCCATCCCTCTCAGGTGCTGCGATGACGACGCATCCATTCCTCTTCCAGGCTGGCACTGACCTGTTCCATCTCATCCCGGAGCCTTAGCAGATCATCGGCCAGCCTCAAAGCCGCCATTACTGCAACCCTACTGATCCCCAGCTTGGGATTGGCTTCACCGACTTCCCGCATCTTCCGGTCAACCAGCTCAGCGAGTTTCAGCACATACTCCTGGGAGGCACTGCTTTTCAGCGTGTATTCTTCCCCGTAGATGGTCACAGCCACCCTATTCCGATCGTCCGGCAAGAACTCTCCCCTCCCCTCAGCCGCTTGTTTCGGCGCCCGACGCGTCAACTCCTGCCGGTCTAGCCGCCAGGAGTCGAAGGTAAACCTAACTATCCCAGACCGGGCGCGCCCCCCACGGGTAGTTCTCCTTCCCGGTGATGGACACGGGGCTGACCTCAATGATACTGACCCCGGCCTCGGCTCCGGCCGGCAGCGGTTTGACGGCTTCTCCCGCCGCGTACTTCGCCACCAGAGCGGACAAAGCCTCACGCTTGGCTTCATCGGTGCTTATTAGCCGTGCCGTCCCGCTCACCATAACTGACCGGTAGTGCTGAGTGAAGCGGCAGGGATCTTCGCTGACCGTTACTGGATCAGCCTCGAAAGCCACAAAGTGAACCTGCGGGTTCTGGCGCAGGAGTTCGAGCTTCCTCCCCTTTAGGCCACAGTGAATGTAGATCCGGCCGCGCATATACACGTAGTTGACCGGCACCTGATACGGCTCGTAGCCACGGCAGAGAGCCAGGATCCCCACCGGCACGCGGTCCAGTACTTCCTCCAGCTCATCGATGCGTTCTATAGCCCGTTTGGGCACCGTCTTCCTCCTCCTCAGCCGATGAACCCGGCCTCGACCCACTCCTCCCACTTCTGGTAGAGCCCGTCCAAGCGACTGGTCAGCGCCCGGTACTCGGCGACGATCTCGGCCGCCTGCCCCGTCTTATAAGTCTCTTCGGTGGCCATGGCCATCTCCATCTTCTTCTTCTTCTGCTCCAGAGACTGGATCTCCTCTTCCAGAGCCCGGATGGCCTCCCTCCCGGGAGCCACGACTCGGGCCGTCTGGGCGGTTCTGTTCCGACGCACGCGCTGAACCGGCTCGGACGTGGGGGCGGCCTGACTCCGGCGGTATTCGCGCTGGGCCCGATACATTGAGTAGTTGCCTTCGTACTCAACGATAGTCTCCTCGGAGAAGTCGTAGACCCGGGTGGCTAGCTGGTCAATGAAATAGCGGTCGTGGCTGACGAAGATGATGGTTCCGGGGTACTCGCCCAGGGCCTCCTCCAGGACCTGTTTGGCCTGGATATCCAGATGGTTGGTAGGCTCATCGAGAACCAAGACGTTGGCCCGGGAGATTACCAGCTTGGCCATGATCAGACGGTTGCGCTCTCCCCCGCTCAGTATAGAGACTGGCTTAAAGGCATCTTCACCACTGAACAGGAACCGCCCAAGAATGCTCCTGGCTTCGCCGGGCAGGAAATCGCCCTCCTCCATGATCTCCTCGACGAGGGTTTTGCTGTCGTCCAGGGCGCAAAGCTCCTGAGAGAAGTAACCGATAGTCAGATTGGCTCCCCACTCAAAGCTGCCAGCCGATGGCTCGCTCTGGCCCAATAGCACCTTGATAAAAGTAGTCTTCCCTGAGCCGTTCGGCCCGACCAGAGCCACCCGCTCACCGCGGAAGAGTACTGTAGTAAAGTCTCTGAACAGCGTGTTATCCCCGTAGGCCTTGCTCAGGCCCCTGAGGCGCAGCACCTCATCACCGCCGCGCTGGTCGATATCGAAGGAGAGTTTGACATTCTGCGCCCGGCGCGGACGGTCTACCGCGACCGCCTCCAACCTGGCCAGTTTCTTCTCGCGATCAGCGACCTGGCGGCGCAGGTTGAAGTTGCCCCTGAACCGCCGGATGAACTCGCGCAACCGCTCCATCTCTTCCTGTTGCCGCTTATACTCCTTCCCCTGGAGGCGGAGCTTCAACTCCTTCTGGGCTATATAGGACGAGTAATTCCCGGTATAGCTACTGGCAGTGCCGTTTTCGAGCTCCACTACCTTGGTGCAGACAGCATCCAGGAAGTAGCGATCGTGGGAGACGATCAGTACCGCCCCCGGGTAAGCCTTGAGATACCCCTCCAGCCATTCGGTGGCGGCGATGTCGAGGTGGTTGGTGGGCTCGTCCAACAGCAGCAGGTCGAACCCGATCAATAGCAGCTTGGCCAGGGCAGTCCGGACCCGCTGTCCGCCGCTGAGGGCGGCCATCGGCAGAGTCAGGTCACTCTCGTCGAAACCCAGACCGAAGAGAGTAGTCTTGATGAGTGTAGGGTAGCCATAGCCGCCTCTGGCCTCGAACTCAGCAGTCAGGCGGGCATACTCAGCCATGGCCTTCTCCATCCGCTCCGGGTCGTTATAGACTTCGGACCGACTCATGGCCGCTTCCAGCTGCCTCAGTTCCTCTTCCAGCTCCCGCTGGCTGGCGAAGACCGTCTCCACCTCCTGATACAGGGTGCCGTCGGTGGTGAAAGCGACATCCTGCTGAAGGTAACCGATGCGCGCATTCCCAATGGCTTCGATAGAACCGGCATCGTATTCAGCCTGCCCCGCGATGGCTCTGAACAGGGTGGTCTTCCCCTCACCATTACGGCCAACCAGCGCGACCTTTTCACCGCGACCAATAATGAAGCTGACCTCGGAGAAAAGACACTCAGCCCCGAAATACTTAGCTATGGAGCTAACTTTGAGAATAGTCATGTGGACTCCCTCCCAGTATGGCATGGCGAGAGAGCAGTGCAGCAAAAAAGCCGTGCAGCGAGACGATCGCCCACGGCTTTGTGAGTCACAAAGCATCCAGACTCCCCGTCAGTTGGGAAGCGAAGTAGGTCGATACCCATCGCTGTCTCCATCCGCTCTCTCGATCTGACACGGACCTCAAAAAGGGTAGACTAACCCCTTTGAGTGGCACCGCCCGATCTCGCAGAACGGAGCAGCGACATATCAGGGCATCCTCCTCTCCTAATCCGGATACTCAGAGCATAGAGCAATTCAGGCTGGATGTCAAGAGCTATCACGGAGCTGGTGTTGTCGGCCTGTGATATTGTCACCCTGTAAACGGACTGAGAAAATGTCCTCATGAAAGGAGACATTTTCTTGAGTTCTAGAGAGTCAAAAAGAGTCTTTGTCATGGAACGTGTCCTTGGCGCT
>JBFLWA010000021.1:0-28729 GCA_040758135.1 Bacillota bacterium
CTGGGTCTTCGTGCCGCAGACAGGACACTCTCCCACACTTGAGCGCCCCTCAACCCAAACCATGAGGGTTCCGTCGGTGGCGATGGCCAGGTAGCTGACAAGTAGGTCTGGCAAACCCAGGGCGAAAATGGTATGCTGGATATGCATCCAATAGGTCCCTCCCGGTGTTCAGATGGTGTGATGATCATTCTGAACTTTCGACGGGTCCTACTGGATGCCTTTTCACACCCACCTTAACGCTCTGGGTGGTTCACAACATTCAGTGCAGCTTCGAGAAAAAGCCGCCCCTTGTGAACCGGGCTGCAGTGAAGCAGTCAGTCCAATTGGGCCGCTTCAGGGGGTGGGACTAGTAGATCCAGATCTCTACATCCGCCTCGTCATCGTGAATCTCGACGACCTTGCCGATGGGGTGTGTCTTGAGGATCCGGTAAAGCTCTCCTAGGTCCATATCCATAGGTAGGGCGTCCCGGGGGGCGAATCGCTCGGCAAGGCGCAAGGCTATACCGGCCAGAAACAGAGGGATGGGGATGGTGAACCGCCGTCCGTCCGAGCGGACGCGGATCTTGACCCAGTGGGCCCGCCCTCGCGGTAGCTCCCGCGCTCTCTCGGCTTCACGTGCCGCCCGCCGGCGGGCTACCTCGATCAGGGCGGTAGCCCGCTGGGCGCTGATCTTGCCCTCGCCTAACTCGGCGAGGATCGAACTGATCTGCTGCCTCAGATCCTCATTCATAGCTATTCGACGACGATCTCGACCCGGACACCCTCATCCTCGTCCTCGACCTCGACGATCTTGCCCATGGCCCCTTTCTTGATCTCATCCAGGATGGCCCGGATGTCGAGCCCCTCAATGTCCACCGCGTGCTTGGGGACGAATTTCATCGCCAGATCCAACAGAGAGACAGGTAGATTCACATTGACCTTGGTCTTGCCGGTGCCCTGCTCAAAGACCCGGATCCGGAACCACTTGGCCTCCCGGCCGGCGACGGGAGCCTCGGGCTCCACTGCGTTCAGGAGCTTCTCGGCCTCTTCGGCGGTAATCTTCCCCTCCTGCAGCATCTGCAGGACCTGTTTGCGCTCCTCGTTACCCACTTAGATCAACCTCCCAGCTGTCTTGGAGTCAGAATCAAGGTTGTTATCCCCCTTGCTTAAACTATATCCCGCTGAGCTTAAGGTTGTCAAGCGTACCCCTCAAGCTTATTAAGTGTGGGATAACGTTTTTTGAGGACTGGGCTTGGCCAGATAGTGTTGTGCTTTAAGCTCGTCCTTCGGCTTCCTTATCGGCGCAGCAGACAGGCCGGACATGCATGCCCAGAGGGCGGGTCCGGCCGGACCCGCCCTCTGGCTTCGTTAATACTTCACCTGCCGGTCAACGAGTTACTGCTCGCTCTCCGCTCCAATGCCTTCAACAGTTCAGCCGCATCGTCCGCCGATAGCTTACCCGACCCCACCAACTCCAGGATCTTACGCTTTTCGGCGGCAAGCCCGGGAGAGACCCGGGGCTGGTCAGACCCCGCTGCCTTCAGGGTAATCGGGCCAGAGCCGGTCTCGATTTTGAGCAAGGCGCCGGGCGAATTGAGAATCCCCACCAGCTTCCGCCGCTCCCGGCTAATCACCTGTAACGGCAGCCGACAGTCGATCGACCCCGAACTGCTCTCCAGTTCCATCTCGGTTTCGGCTTCGGCCGGGATGGTCAGAACCACTTCACCGGAGCCAGTGTCGAAGGAGTACTTTCCATCGGGAAGGATCTCGATGCGGCCCCGCACCGAGCCGCTGCCCAGATCAACCCGGATATAGGAGGCGGTGCAGTCATCCAGGGTGACACCTCCCGAACCGCCATCGATGAATAAGTCACCGCTAACCCGGGCAGCCCGTACACCGCCGCTGGCCGTATCCAGGGTCAGGCGGGCAGCTACATCCTGGGCCTCCACCGACCCGCTACCGGTATCGACATAGGCCTCGCCGCAGACCCGCTTTAAGGTGACCGAGCCACTGCCGGTGTCAATATGGGCACCGCCCTCGGTATCCTCCAGGTGGACCGACCCGCTGCCGGTGTCGATAACCACATCGCCCCGGCAGTTGGTCACTGTGACCGGGCCACTGCTGCTATCAATATGGACCGGCCCCAGGATGCCGCGCACCAGGGCCTCGCCGCTGGCGGTATCCACGGTGACCGCCACCTGGCGGGGGACCCGGACAGTCAGGTCCAGGCGGCTCTGTTCGGTGCGGCCGCCAACCTCGAGTCCCAAGTAGTCGGGGGAGCTGTCGGCCTTCAGCTCGAGCCGGTCCAGGAGACGCCGCCCCTCTTCTTCGGTATGGGCCCAGACCCGCTTAATGGCCTGCACTTGGGCACCCTGCTCGTTCCAGCCCTCTACCACCACGGACCCGTTGGCATTCTCGATAACCATACGGGCACCAGGTTCCAGCTGGCCAAAGGACATCTGAACGGCTTCAGTATATTCACTACGGTTAGCCATGGCTTCTACTCCTCGCCGATGGTGATAGAGCCGTTGGAGGTCTGGGCCTTCACCTCAATCTTGGGCGACTTGCCCTCGTAGTTGCGGCTGCTGGCCTCTACCCGGTGCTTCCGCATCTCCTGGAAGTCCATATCGGGCAGCTCCACCCGGATTCGACCCAACGAGGTGTTAGCCCGCACCCGATAGCCGGCGCTGGGGTTAAGGGTCCGGAAGGAGATACTGCCATTGGAGGTGTACAGGTCGAAGGAACCATCACTCTCACCCCTGGCCAGGGCCTTTACGCTGCCATTAGAGGTATGGGCCTTGAGGCTGTTGGCAGCACAAGCCGACCGAATGCTGCCATTAGATGTCTTCAGATTAACTAGATCAAAGGTTCCATCGCCGATCTCGATACTTCCATTAGAGGTGCGCAGAACCGCTTTATCGCCACTGAGCCCAATAACCTCGACCCGTCCGTTGGAGGAGCGAAGATTGAAGTTATAGGCAAGAGAGGCAGGCAGACGCAGCTCCACCGAGACCCCGCCATGGTTGTTCCAGCCACTGCGGGTGATGATGCTCAGTCGGTCGCTTTCGGTGATGACCTCCACCATCTCGGCGGCACGGCGCTGCGCTTCCTCCTCACTTCCGGCCCGCACTGACTTGCGCAGGATTACTTTATAACCGGGCTCGTCATGGGCACTAACCGCAATCTTGCCGTTGCAAGTGGCCAACTCGATCTCAACCTTGCTGGCATCGAAAGTGCCAACCAATTCTTCTTCCAGGTGGTAGTTGGGTCCGAAAAAGCCCAGACCGCCAGCCGTGAGGCCCTCAAGAAGTTCCTCCAGGAGCGATCGACCCCGGACCGGCCGGCGAGCTTCCCGCGACCGTTCTCCGGTCTCGTCGGTTTTTTCTCCATCGCCCTCGGCCTCGATCCCCTCAGCCTCATACTCAACCTCATAATCATCGGTTACCCGGCTTCGCTCCAGCGCCTTCAGGAGTTCGGCCCCCTGTTCGGCTGAGATCTTCCCCCCGGCCACCATGTTCAGAATGAGCATTCTTTCTTCCTGGGACATGGTTACTCTCCTCCCTCTGCTTCCATCTCTATATTGCCGTGCACGGTGCTGAGAGCGATCTCTCCGCTCCCTTCGCCCACCGTCCCCCGGAGCCAGCCGTGTTCACGCTGGACATGCTCCAGTCCGCTGGCGGTCAGACGGCCGTGCGCGGCTCTGGCTTGAACCTGGACATTGGACTCAGCAAGCCTAAGGCGAAGGTCACCATGTACTGCACTGGCCTTCCAGCGGGCAGTGGCCCCAGCTTTACCCTGGAGCTGGATGTTGCCATTGACATTGCTGATCTCCACCTCGTCGGCAGAGACCTCCTTGGCGCCGACCCGCCCGTTGACATTGGTCATTTTCAACGGGCCCTCGGCCCCAACTACCTCCGAGTCACCATTGACCGCCTCGGTCACCAGACGCCCGCGGCACCTGGCCACACTGATATTGCCATTGATCGAATGGACGATGAGGTCGGTCCCCTCGGGGACACTGACAGTAAAATCGCAGCTCCATCCCCAACGGACCTTCTCCGGGTTGCGCACTCTGAGTACCAACTGACCTTCCTCGACCTCGAAACCCACCCGGAGTTTCTGCCAGTTCTCGGCCGCTGTCTCGGCATTGGGGCCGGTGGCAGTCAGGAGACAGGTGGCGCTGATCTTCTCAGCCCCACCCTTGACAGTGATGGCACCATTGATATTCCTGATGACCAGGGGTAACCCCAGGACGTCGGCGGGCGCCTCCGCAGCCACCTCGCCGCGGTGGCGGTGCCGCCCGGTGGTAACCCAGCCAGCACCGGCAAATCCCTCGCGCAGACCGCCCAATCCTTCGCGCAGTCCGATGCCGGCCGCATCCATACCGATACGGATCCCCTCACCGGCCGCCTCCAGGCCTTCACGCAGGCCCTTCATCCCTTCCTCCAGTCCGGCTCGAAGCCCCTCCCAGACTGAGCTGTCGCGCAGCTCGCGCGTAACCCGTCGCTTGATCTCGCGAGCATGGCTCACGGCTTCCCGCTGGGCTCGACGAGCCTCCTCCAAGGCCTCCCGTCGTATTCGGACTTCCACCCGGCGCGGACGGGTGCCAGTGCGCATGGGTTCGCGCTCCGTGGCCTCTGGCTGCTCGTCCAGGGCAGCCAGCAGTTTCTCGGCCTCGTCCGGAGTGATCTTGCCTTCCTGAAGCATCTTCAGGATCAGCAGCTTCTCATCGTTCATAATCCAGTTCCCCCTTGGACGGAGGCTAGGAGTTCTGGCGCAGGAGCTTGATGGCCTCCTCGGAGCTGATCTCTCCCTTGCCGAGCTTCTCCAAAACCTCGCGCCGTCGTTCTTTGGCCTTAGTCTCGTCCTCCGACGGCTCAACCCGGTAGCCCAGGGCACCGATAACCGCATCTAAGCGGCCACGCACCGTCGGGTAGGAAATACCCAGTTCCCGCTCGACTTCCTTGATATTGCCCCGGCATTTGATAAAAGTCTCCACAAAGCTCTTCTGCTCCTTGCTGAGCTGGCAGAACTTGCAGATATCGAAGTTGCCCTCGATCGACGAATCACATTGAGCACAGTGGAGCTTAGTGACATCCATCCTCTCGCCACATACTGGGCATTTGCCAGGCATTGCATATTTCCCGTACATCGACGGTTTCCTCCTTCGTCTGACAACTTTAAAGGTGTTAAGGGTTCGGTGAATTTCTTTAACCCTACGCCTAGAGTATATCCATCTGGAAGGATTTCCGTCAAGCTAGCTGCCTGATTTCTCGGACCCCTGCACCTTCCGGGCGTCAGACCCCTCAGGCACTACCCGCGTTCGATGAGTAGCAAGCCGTTGTCCTGGACGCCGACCACATGGGACTTCTCCCGGGGATCAATGGTCTCGCCAGAGCCTTGTACTCCCGGCCATCTACGATGACCTTACCAGGATAAGCAGCCACGGTCGAGACAACTCGCACCGGGCGGCCCACCGGCGTCGTCTCATTCCACTTAAGCATGAGCTACCCCCTTCCGAGTTACTGCGCAGGCGGACGGCGCGTTGTCTGACAATTAAACACTAACGACCCCTGCAGCCTAAGTATAGCCCAAGGGTCGCCTCAGAGTCAATCGTCAGGTTCATTTCTTTAAGGTTTGCTTTTAATCTGGGCGTTATCAGATAATTGGCGGCTACCTGGTTGTGGTGCGAAACTGGCTTTAGGCAGAGGAACGCTGATGATCGCTGCCCAGCCGGGACGCTCCGCCCAATGCCGCATGAGGCGAAATCCACGCTCAATAAGAGAGCCGGTACGCCCGGCGCTCCCATCCTGCAGGACCGCCCAGGCGGTGAAGCCCAACTTGGCTTTGATGAGCAGGTGCAGCCCGAAAGAGAGGATGAAAACCCGGCCAGGAGGAGAGCGTACCGGATGGCCAGGTTCCTGAGGAGCAAGGATCTTCAGCCTGTCTTCACCACCCGGCCCTGGTCAACGGTGAGCCCTTCCAGCTCCAGCAGTCGCTGCTTGAGAGCGAGGCCCCCGGCAAAACCGTTGAGACGCCCACCGCTGGCCAGCACCCGATGGCAGGGGATAATTAGCGAAAGCGGATTCGTGGCCATAGCACCGCCGACGGCCCGGGTCGCCCTTGGCGTCCCAACTGCCTTAGCCAGGGCTCCGTAAGTCGTATACTGGCCATGGCCGATCTCCCGTAACTGCTCAAGCACCCGCCGGCGAAAAACCGGCATACCAGTGAGGTCAATAGGAAGGGTGAACGAGCGCCGCCGGCCAGCCAGGTATTCCCCAATCTCCCGCTCCACCTGATCCAGCAGTCGGGAGAGGCCGGCTTCTGACTCGGCATGCTCACCCAGAGCTGCCTGGCAATCTGCCTCAGCTGGGCAGGGAAGGGTCAGGCGAACCAGCCCTCTTCTGCCGGCGACAGCTCCAATGTAACCCCAATCAGTGTGGAAGACTCTTGCCTCAAACATCGCTTCCGCCTGGCTCACGCTGGCTTCCTCCCCGCAAGAACTCGTACACTTGTTCGGCAATGGCCCGGTTCATTCCTTCAACAGCGGCTATCTCCTCAACGGTAGCCTCGCGCAGCTTCTTCACCGAGCCAAAGCGCCGCAGCAGGGCAGTGCGCCTCTTCGGCCCGATGCCAGCGATTTCGTCCAGTTTGGTGCGGGTAGCCCGCTTGCTCCTCAGCTGACGGTGATAGGAGATGGCAAAACGGTGGGCTTCATCTCTGATGCGCTGGACGAGGTAGAGCCCATCGGAATCCCGGGGCAAGATAATTGGATCGGAATGGCCCTCAATGAACAGGTGCTCCTCCCGTTTGGCCAGCCCAGCGGTGGCCAGATGCTCGAGACCGAGCTCCCGGAGGACTTCACGCCCCGCCGAGAGCTGGCCCTTGCCCCCGTCAATGATCAGCAAGTCGGGGAACCGCTCAAAACTACTCTCCTCCCGGCCCAGCCCCCCGCGCTCGGTGATCCTGGCTCGCTCCTCCAAGCCCCGCCGGAAGCGCCGATAGAGTAATTCTTGCATCATCGCGAAGTCGTTGGGGCCAATAACGCTTCTAATCTTGAAGCGTCGGTACTGGTCTCTAGCGGGCACTCCATCTTCGAAGACTACCATGGAACCGACCGCTTCAGTGCCCTGGATGTTGGAGATATCGTAGCATTCAATACGTCGAGGTGGTTCAGGGAGATCTAACGCCTGGGCCAGCTCATCAAGAGCCGCTTCAGCGCTTCCCTCCTGGCGGACATGGGAAGCCTCCCGCTCCAGCTGGGCCAGGCGGGCATTCTGGGTGACCATTTCCACCAGCCTCTTCTTCTCGCCGCGGCGGGGCACCAGCAGGTAGACACGGTGACCCCGACGCTGGCTGAGCCACCGGCTGATGGTCTGTTCCCCCTCAGGGGACTCAGGGAGCAGGATCTGCCGCGGCAAGAACTCGGCCTCCGCGTAATACTGCTCGAGGAATTGCCCAATGAACTCAGCATCGGAGAGGTCGGAGAACCCCGAGATAACCAGACTCTCGCGCCCCTCCAGCCGGCCGTCCCGGAAGAAAAAAACCTGTACGGTGGCCTCATCACCGCTGCGGAAGTAACCGACGACATCTTGGTCAGCGAGATCGTTGGAGAAGACCTTCTGACGCTCCACCGCCTGCGAGATAGCCTGAATCTGGTCGCGCCAGCGGGCTGCCTTCTCAAACTCCAGGTTCTCGGCGGCCGCGTTCATCTCCCGCTCTAGGTCCGGGACCAGTACCTCAGTGCGCCCCTCGAGAAACAGCACCAGCCGGTCGATGAGTCGACGGTAGTCTTCCTGACTGACCTTGCCGACACAGGGAGCCAGGCAGCGCTGGATGTGAAAGTTCAAGCAGGGCCGGACTTTGCCGGTGACATCGCGGCAGCTGCGGAAGGGGAAGAGGCGCCTGGCCAGCTTCAGGGCCTCGTACACTGCACTGGGCCTGGTGTAGGGCCCGAAGTAACGAGCACCGTCTTTCTTCACCTGTCTGACAATGGTCGGTCTGGCGAAAGGCCCATTGAGGTCAATGCGGACATAGGGGTATTGCTTGTCGTCGCGGATGCGGACATTGTACTTGGGAAGGTAGCGCTTGATGAGCGCGGCCTCGAGGATCAGGGCCTCCACTTCGCTGTCAGTGGTGATATAATCAATATCCCTGATCTGAGCCACCAAAGCCTGGGTCTTGGGGGGTAGGTTCGTGGGGGATTGGAAGTAGGAGCGGGCGCGATTGCGCAGCGAGATGGCCTTGCCGACATAGATGACCTGGCCATCCCCGTCCTTCATGAGATAGACCCCGGGTAGATCCGGGATGAGTTTGAGCTTGTCCGAGATCTCCATCTGCCTCACCCCCGATCACCTCAAACTCAGAGCTTACCCATGACCAGAAGGACTCCGATGACGATGAAGGCTAAACCGGCTCCCGCATGTATGTACTGCTCAGGGATGACGCGGGTGATGGCGGCCCCGAAGATGACCCCCAGAAGAGAAGAGAGAGCCAGCCCGGTGGCGGCGCCCAAAAAGACCGGGACTGGCGCCTTGGTCTGGGCCGAAATTGTCATCACCGTGAGTTGTGTCTTGTCCCCCAGCTCGGCCAGGAATATGATGCTGAGGGTACTGAGGAAGATCTTCAGTGCTGACACGGTTATCCGTCCTTCCAGCTTTGTCTCGTCTCGTCTAGTATAGCATATTTGGCTGGAGCCATCTCAACGTGGCGGGTCAGCCGGAAGTAGCTAGTCCAGCCGCGCAGGTACTCGTTCTGTTGCTCGATACGCTGTGACATACTGATAGGCGCGTGCCGGTCGGTAATCTTTTCTTCTCCGCCAGTCGCAGTCGCGGCTTCCCCTTGGGCCAGTACATGCTGTAGCCCAGGAACTTCCGCGTCCACGGCCTGGATACCGCGCTCCTGGCCTCGTTAATCTTGAGTCCTAGTCTTTCCTGCACGCAACGGCATACACTGGCCATCACCCGTTGCCCCGCCCGCTCGTTGAGTATTGGGCTTCGTCTTCTGTCGCAGACTCGCCCGGATACAACCCATGCCGGGCGTACGACAACTAAGAGGAGGGTCGGCTGCCCTCCTCTTCTCTCCCTTGTCTTACTGGAACTTCTTCAGTACCTCAGCCAGAGTCGGCTCTCCGATCTCCTGCAGCTCGTACTTGACTCGAGTGCTGGGTTTATTGATCTTCACGATCCGGCGCAGGTCGATGGGGGTAGCAATAACCACGGCGTCGCACTCTACGGCATTGATGGTCTTTTCCAGGTCCTTGATCTGCTTCCCGCCGTAGCCCATGGCCGGTAGTAGGGTGCCGATGTAGGGGTACTTCTGGTAAGTAGCCTTGATGCTTTCCACCGCCCACGGACGAGGATCGACTAGCTCAGCACCGTACCGCTTGGCGGCCAGAACCCCGGCGCCGTAAAGCATTTCACCGTGGGTGAGGGTGGGGCCGTCCTCAATGACCAGGACCTTCTTGCCCTTGATCACCTCGGGATCCTCGACAAAGATGGGCGAAGCGGCATCGATCACCGTGGCCTTGGGGTTCAGTTCCTCGATGCTCTTGCGGACCGCCAGGATGTTGTCATTGTCGGCACTGTCGATCTTATTGATAATGATCACATCGGCCATACGGGCATTGGTCTCCCCCGGGTAATAGGCCTTCTCGTGGCCGGGACGGTGGGGGTCCACCAGAGTGATGTGCAGGTCAGGAACGAAGAACGGGAAATCATTATTGCCGCCGTCCCAGACCACCACATCAGCCTCTTTTTCGGCCTCGCGCAGGATGGCCTCATAGTCGACGCCAGCGTAGACGATGACCCCGCGGTCGATATGCGGTTCGTATTCTTCACGCTCTTCGATGGTGCAGTCATGCTTGTCGAGATCCTCGTAAGAGGCGAAACGCTGTACCCGCTGCTTGACCAAGTCACCGTAGGGCATCGGATGACGGACGGCCACGACTTTCTTGCCCATCTTCTGCAGGGTGGAGCAGACGGCACGGGTGGTCTGGCTCTTGCCGACGCCGGTACGGACAGCGCAGACAGCGACCACGGGTTTGGTGGACTCGACCATAGTAGACCCGGGACCCATCAGCCGGAAGTCAGCGCTGGCGGCGTTGACTATGGCCGCTTTGTTCATCACATAGGTATGGGGCACATCGCTGTAGGCAAAGACCACCTGATCAATGTCATACTTCTTGATGAGTTCGGTCAGCTCTTCTTCAGCGCGGATCGGAATCCCGTTGGGATAGAGCTCACCGGCCAGCTCCTTGGGGTAGACGCGCCCCTCAATGTCCGGAATCTGGGTGGCAGTAAAGGCAACTACCTCGTACTCCGGTTTGTTGCGGAAAAAGACGTTGAAGTTGTGGAAGTCTCTTCCCGCGGCGCCCATGATGATAACCTTGGTTTTCTTCACGTCGGAATCTCTCCCCTCGTGTGTTGATGTATGTGAGCCGGTAAGTCCGGCGTGTTGCCTAATGGACGATCTTCGTTCCGGCGTCGCCAGTCAACGCCTCCAGAGCGGTATCCAGGGAGGTAATCACGGCCAGTTCGCCGCCTTCCTCAACAAAGCACACGGCCGCCTCCACCTTCGGTCCCATGCTACCCGCCCTGAAATGCCCCTCTGCCTGGTACTGCCTGGCCTCAGCCAGCGTTAGCCGGGTCAGGTCCTGCTGTTGCGGGGTGTTGAAGTTAATGGCTACCCGGGCTACATCGGTCAGAATGAGGAAGATGTCGGCCCCGACATCGGCGGCCAGGCGCTGTCCGGCCCGGTCCTTATCGATGACCGCCTCGACCCCCTCCAGCCTTCCGTCGGGTCGGATCCGCACCGGGATGCCACCACCGCCCGAGGCAATTACGATATTGCCCGCCGCCAGCAGATCGCGGATGACCTTCTTCTCTCTGATCATCTTAGGCTGCGGTGAGGGAACCACCCGGCGCCAGCCTTTGGGGCCGGCCTCCTTCATCAACCAGCCCTTCTCGGCCATGAGTTCCTTCGCCTTCTCGGCGGTGTAAAAAGGCCCCACCGGCTTGGACGGGTTCTGGAAGTCCGGGTCGGCTGGATCGACCTCGACCTGAGTGACAACGGTCACCGCCGCCTTGTCAATTCCCAGCCCCTGCAGTTCATTGGTAAGCGCCTGCTGTATCATGTAGCCGATCAAACCCTGACTCTCGGCCCCGCAGATGTCCAGAGGCATGGGCGGAACCATATTGGCTCCCTCTTCGTTCTGGATCAGTATGTTTCCAACTTGAGGCCCATTGCCATGGGTGATAACCACTTCGTATCCAGCCTGTATCATCCGGGCAATCTGGTGGCAGGTCAGCTGTACATTAGCCCACTGCTCCCCGGCTGTCCCTTTCTGGTCTGGCTGGAGAATGGCATTACCGCCCAGAGCCACTACTACTCGCTTGCCCATAAGAACTCTCCTCCTCCGAGCGTGTCTCATCCTGTGTCAAGTTATGATGGGCACCGGCTGCCGGCACTCACCGCAGCGCCCTCTTTCCAGTGCCCGGATCTCCGTACTGAAGCCCCGACGCCTCACCAGAAGGGCACCACATTTGGGGCAGTGAGTGTCACTGAACTCGCGGCTCCAGGTATTACCCACATACACGAAGCTCAATCTCTCTCTTGCCTGCCGGTAAGCGCGCTCCAGAGTGGCGGTGGGCGTCGGCGGCAGCTCCATCCGATAGTTGGGGAAGTACCCGGAGAAGTGCAGGGGGATCTCGGGGTTAAGCTCCGCCAGCCAGGCTACCAGATCACGGATCTCCTCGGGAGAATCATTGAGCCCGGTTACCAGGAGTGTGGTGATCTCGAGGTGCCGCCCGGCTGACACGATCTGCTCTACCGCCCGAACTACCGGCTCCAACTCTCCGCTGCAGATTTCCCGGTAGAACCGGCGGGTGAATGCTTTCACATCGACATTGAAGGCATCAACCACTTCCAGGAGCTCAGCCAGAGGCTCTGGGTTGATATAGCCATTAGTGACCATCACATTGGCTAGCCCCTGCTTCCTGGCCATAGTCGCCGTATCCATGATGAACTCAAACCAGACCGTAGGTTCCGAGTAAGTGTAAGCCAGGCCGATACAGGGCGCGCCCGCCTGTCGGGACAACCCAACTACGGTGGCCGGCTCGACACTCACTGTGGGCGGCATCTGTTGGGAAATCTCCCAGTTCTGGCAGAAGCGGCAGCTCAGGTTGCAGCCCACCGTCCCCAGTGAGAGCACGGTACTCCCGGGGTGGAAGTGGTAGAGCGGCTTCTTCTCGATGGGATCCAGTGCGTAGGACGAGCACTGGCGGTAGTTAACTGCTACCAGGCGCCCACCCTCGACCCGGCGCGTCCGGCAAGCTCCGGTCGCTCCTTCCGCCAGGCGGCACCCACGGGGACACAGGCGACAGAGTAACTCACCGTTCTCACCGAGATGCCAGTGCCGTGCCTCCAACGTAGTCCCTCCCTAGGTATACCTGACCACTTCGAAACGGTGAAGCTGGGCCGGTTCGTCGCGACGCAGCCCTGCCTTCTGTCGGGCGACCTTCACTTGCTGGGCAGCCGTCTCAATCCCTTCCAGCATCGGCAGGAGCAGACCCGAACGGCTGCCCCGACTGACGATCACACCATAGCGGCTAGGATCGAGCTCTGCCAATCCGGTGATGGGCTCCGGCTCGCCCAGGATATCCACAGAGTAGACTAGATCATCCAGCTCCTCCGGTTCTACTGGCGAAAAGCGGGGATCCGCCGTCCCGGCGCTGATAGCATTAGTGATGATTTCCCGGGGAATACTCTCCCGAACCGGTTCGATGGTGCCAATGCAGCCCCGCAGGGCGCCATGCTTCTTGATGGAGACAAAGGTGCCGGCCCTCCCAGGAAACTCTCTGACCAGCTCGGCCGGGGGATCGATCACCCTTCCCTGGTTAACATACAGCTCCAGGGCAGTCCGGGCCAGCCGTACCAGAGGGTGCTCACCTTCGCGGCGCTGCCGTACCAGAGCCTGCCGGCGCTCGCTCACGTTCTGGTGGAGACTCTGGGCCGGGTCGGCCTCGCCGGGTTGGAAGGCCACTACCGCATAGCCAACCCCGAAAGGCCCTTCGTAGGAGATGACCTCGCTGGTCATCTTGCGGCCGTCCAGAGCCCCCAGAAGCATGACCAAGGGCCGGTAACCGCACTCGCCCGCTAACTCGATGAGCTCCTGGTCGAGCTCCAATATGCCGACCCGGTCGCCGGTGCGCATGAGCTCGACCAGGCGCCGGTCGAACTCCTCTCCCCGGAGATGATACCCGCCCGGAGCATCGGGAGTCAGACGGTGGGAGAGGTCCCCACTGGCCAGTAGAACGACCCGTCGTCCAGTCCGCTGGGCGGCTTTCTGCAGAGACATACCAAAGCGGTAAAGCTCCAGTAGAGGGTATAGCCCCATGGCCATAGGCACCAGCCGAGCGTTGAGACCGGCCTCACGCAGGTAATGCAGGGGAACCATCATCCCGTGGTCAAGGCGCTCCTGGAAACGGTAGCGTAGCGAGCTCCCCCGCTGCGCCCGGAATAGGTAGACACCGGTACCCGCCGCGGCCCGCTCGGCCTCGGCAATGAACTCCCGGTCAACAGGGAACTCGAGCCGGCCCCCCTTGGCCCCAAACTGCTCTAGGTTCCCCTCAATTCTGTCCATGTCAAAAACAGTGATGGCATCCTTGAAGAGGGGTGCGTGGGGCGAGATCAGGATCACTGTATCCGGCGCTGCCGCTACCACCTGGGCCGCCAGCTGTCTGAGGCCGGCCACCGTCTGAGCCGCGCACGCCTCTTGGCCGCGTCCCACTTCAGGTACGATGATGGGCGGATGGGGAACCAGACCGGCCAGGATGATTCCCTTCTCCATAGGTACCCTCCTTTCAGACAATCCTTTTCTCCACATAGGGCGAGGTACTAAGGGCCAGGACCCCGCCGTAGTCGGGGATGAAACTCAGGGTATCGCCGACGGCAACTTCGCTGAGTCTGGTTACATCCACCAACAGATGGTCACTGCTGGCCCCGAGGATATCCACATCCTCTACCGGGGTCAGGGCGTCTGGTGAGACATCCTGCCGTCCGATGGCCAGGATGGCCCGGCGGTGAATGCCCCGGTCCTCGAAAACAGGCGTGTTTCCGAAAGCATCCTGCCCGATTCGGCCGATGGGGACCGATGGCTTAAACCCAACCTCCACCACCTCGGCCACCAGTCTGAAAGCATCCAGGTGAGCACCGGGCACCGGCTGGCGGGCTACTGTCTCCCTCCCCAGCAGAATCCCTTCGCCAATGCGCAGGTGGTTGATGCGGGCGGGCAATTGTCCCGCGAACAGCATATCCAAGCTGGAAGAGTTTCCGCCCGAGACCACCGGTAGCTCCAGGCCAAGGGATTGCCGCAGCTCAGCGGCGAGGGCCGCTAAGCGCCCCAGGTTCTCCGGGGTCGGACAGACCCCCCCGTAGCAGGTCAGGTTAGTGCCCAGGCCATGCAGCTCAATTCCGGGGATCTCGGCCATGGCTCGGGCCGTCTCCAGAGTCCGGTCGGGCCAGACCCCTTCGCGCAGGTCGCCCAGGTCGACCATGAGGATTACCCGGTGGGTCTTCCCGGCAGCCCGGGCCGCTTCTCCCAGGCACCGGACAGTACTGGTCTCCGAGACCAGGCTGCAGTCGGCTAGCTCCACTGTCTCCGCCGCCCGGCTGGGCGAAGGAAGGCGCAGGAGCAAATAGGGTCTGGGGAGACCTGCCCCACGCAGCCGGGCCAGATTCTCCAGGCGGGAGTCAGCCAAGTAACTGCACCCTCCGTCGAGGAGGACGCGTCCCACCTCGGGTTGGGCGCAGGTGACCTTCGTCACGCCGGCCACGCTGATCCCGGCCGCCCGGGCCGCCCCGGTGATGATCTCGGCGTTCTGTTGAACCTTGTCCGGGTTTATCTCCAGATACGGCAGGGCCATGTTTTCACCCCTCTAGTCTCAGGCTCTTCCTTATAAGGGCTACGGCGGCTGCCGGATGGTTGGCGCCGAGGACCCCGAGAGAAGCCAGGATGTAGTCGTGATCCAGGAGCACCTGGGCATCGGCGCCGGGGAACAGCTCGCCGCCCCGCTGGGGCCGCTTAAGCCGCTCCATGATCTCCCGCCCTCCCGGCAGTCGGGTCAGGGCGCCGCCGGTGCCAATTATCCAGCGCACTTTGGAGAGGTCCTTCCCCTCAGCCACCGTCACCCGCCCAGTGGGCCCATACAGGTGCTTGAGGCGCCCGGCGTGACGCCGGACAGCCGTCTCCACCGCTACCCCGGTCAGGTAGACTACCAGTTCCACCAGACCTGGCGTATCCGGGATTGGCTTTAGCTGATCGAAGAGGTCCCTACCGCCAGGGACAGCCTCCTCCAACTGCTCCCAGCCGACCAGCTCGGCGATGTTCCGGGCATTGATGAAGACCCCTAGGTCGCCCTCGACGGTCCGCTTGGCGGTGGGTTCCGGGCTCACCAGCAGTCGGCTGATCTCGTCCGATCCCTCGGTCACCGAGTGGACGTCGGTGGTGGCCCCGCCAACATCCAGGACCATCAGGTCGCCAATATCCTCTTTCAAGAGTCGGGCAGCGCTCATTACCGCACCCGGAGTGGGCGTAATAGTGCCGGTCACCAGCTCCCTGATCTTATCCATGCCGGGTGCATGGATGATGTGCTCCTCGAAGACCCGCTGGATCACCCGGCGAGTTGGCTCAATGTTTAACTCATCAATGCGGGGGTAGACATTCTCAACCGCGAATACCCGGTACCCGGCGTCAGCCAGAATCGCCTCGGCCTCGTGGCGGGCGGCGACATTGCCGGCGTAGATCACCGGGGCCAGTGGTCCCAGTGAAGCCAGACGCCTGGCATTAGCAACCACGGTCGCCCGTTCACCGTAATCTACCCCGCCAGCCAGCAGAATGATGTTGGGGCCGATACGCTTGATGCTCTCCAGGTCATGGTCGGTGAGATCGCCGGCTGTCAGGTAACGCAGGACTGCGCCGGCACCGAGGGCGGCCTCCTTGGCTGCCCTGACGGTCATATCGTAGACCAGGCCGTGGACCGTCATCTTGAGTCCACCAGCCGCGCTGGATGAGGCGTACATCGCCCCCCACTCTAGCTCACCAGCTTCGAGATTCCGCTGGAGGTCGGCGATGGCGCCACTCAGACCAATAGTGACATCGCCCTCCAGGACGCTGGTAGGTGCCGCTCCCTGGGCGATGAAGCGCGGCTCGGCCTCCAGACCATCGAAAGCGTTAACCACAGTGGTAGTGCTGCCGATTTCGGCTACGAGGACATCTACTCTCACGGCTTCACCCCACCCCTCTTTCCCCTACTTACCAGCCTCGTTCTCTCTACGCCGCTTCACCAGGTAGCTAGCGACATGATGGCCCTTGGTGCCCCGGCCAAAACCGGCGTCCATGCCGCACTCCCGGGCGATGTCGTTGGTCAGCTGGGTTCCGCCAGCCACCAGGATGACTTTGCTGCGGATCCCTTTCTCCCGGCAGAGGTCATCTAGCCGGCGCATGTTGATGCGGTGGATATCCGCGTGGGTAATGATGGTACTGATAAGGATGGCGTCCACATCAATCTCAATAGCCGCATCCACCAGTTTATCAATGGGAACCGAGGTGCCGAGGTAATGGCACTCCACCCCGTACTTCTCCAGCCCGCCGTGCTTGATGTCGATGATCTCCCGCATGCCCACCGAGTGCTCGTCATTGCCAACAGTGGCGGCAACGATCTTCATCGGCCGCTCCTTGATGTCGGCCCTGATCTCCTCATCGGAGAGGAGCTCTTCCTTCTCGGGGATGACCAGCTTCGTCGGGTCGATATCGAAGGCAACCCGCCCCTTGAACTCAACCAGAGTGCCTTCGGACGGGTGCATGGCCAGCTTGTGGGCAACTTCCACATCCTCGAGACCCATCTGTTTGCCGACTTCGATGGCCGCGTACTCGGCGATCTCCATGCCCACCGGCAGGAAGACCGTGACGTAGATGTAGCCATCGCCATACCACTGGACCTCGGGGCGGATCAGCCCCCTGGCCCGGTGCTCGGCCAGCTCGGCCAGGCGCCGAGCGGAGTTATCGGTCTCGTCGAGCTCGTCAATGTAAATGATCTTCTCCGGCTGGCAGAGGGTGCAACCGTCAATCAGAAGGCACGGCTTCTCGGTGCCGGCCGGCAGATTGTTATAGCCGTAATGCTCGCAGACGGGTGCCAGGTAGTCCTCGTCCCGGGGAACGATGCTGTCGGCGCCGACGCCAGCGTTCAACTTGCGCACGATGCCATCGCCGTTGCGCTCCGGGTAGTACCCGGAGTCGACGAAGAAGCCCTGCTCGACAGCGGCGAAGTAGCCGCCTACCTCTAGGATCTCCTCCAGGAAGAGGATCGCGCGCTCCTTGAGTTCCCGGACCTTAGCCGGCAGCGGTCCCTCCTTCTTCAGCTCGACCATGCTCAGGAGTCCATCCAGGCCCAGTAGGGTCTGTTTAGCGGTATCACAAGCAGCGATATTGTTGTAGTGCCAGGGGACATTGCGCCCCTCGTCAGGGGTGATAGTGCTCTGGATATCGGCCGAGGTCAGCCGGGAGATGAGCATATTCAGCACATGGGTGACCGTGGCCTCGCGGGAGTCCGACTCGATGTAGCGAGTGTTCATCTGGGCCCGCATCCGGTATTCCCGGAAAAGATCGCGCAAGGCCACCGCGTAGGGCAGATCCATGGTCACCGCCGGCGCCGGCGTCGAGGTCGGCGGCACCGTTGAAAGACAGATCAGATCCTTGGGCATCCCCACTGCCGCCGAATAAGCGCAGTTGATGCTATGCTGGACCATGAGCTCGGGCATAACCTTCCAGGCCTGCTTGGCCGTGGCGTTGGCATTGTGCGCCCCGTCAATCTGGGCCATCTGAGCCCAGGCCATCAGCCCCTTGGAGACCGCGGCATCTACGAACGAGCGCTGCATGTTGACATTGCGGTAGAGCACATTGTACTGGGGATCTTGGTGGGCGCCGTTGACCCCTTCCTCGGCGAAGAGGACCGCGATCTCGGGACCAGCCACACCGCTGACGTAGGAGTGGAAGTTAATTGGGCGCCCTACCTCGTCCTCGATGAGATCCAGGGCCTTACGGGAAGCCCGCACCTGCTTGCGGGTGATGGGCACTCCGCCGACCCCTTCGGGAGTCCCCTCGATTAAACCGTCGAAATGGCTCTGACCAGCAGTGCGGATGACCATAATGTGGTCAGCCCCGTGCCAGGCGGCCATGCGCATCCGGCGCAGGTCATCCTCGAAGCGACCGGAGGCGATCTCAGTTGTCACCACCGGGTCCGGCTGGGGGTCAATATCGCCAAAGTACTTGGCAGCTGGGAGCGGGATGCTCTTAGCCAGCCCCTCAGAGATCTGCTGGTATTCGAAAGGACCAACCTTAGTGCCAGCCGGCAGCGGCTTGCGCCAGGTCCAGCCCCGGCGGCGCGGCCGGTAGTGCTCGAGCCCCTCAAGGATGGTCGCGATATCAAGTCTTTTGTCGGGAGTGAGCTTCATCGGTTGCCACCTCCGAAGTGAGCGTCTACCTGATCCCAGTGCTTCCCTTCAGCCAGAGCCAGCCCGGCTTCGCGCACCGGTATCCCCTTCTCTTTGGCCAGCCACCAGACACAGTGGCCAACCCCCTTGCCCAACAGGCCGCGGTCGAGGCACTTATCAACGATCTCCTTGGCCTCCAGGCTGGAAAAGCCCATCCTCAAGAGCACCGAGCGCTCGATGGAGGGAGAGGTGTACTTCTGGGCCATGTCGACCAATGGTCTGATAACCTCATTGGCCAGGCTCCAGAAGCGCTCGTATAGCTCCTCATCGCTGAGGCCGGCCAGATGCTGCCGTCTCTTTTCGTAATCGTCTGGTCTCTGCATGGCTAAAGCACGCTCCTTTGCGCAATAATCACGAGAGTTGGTGCTCGGTCAGCTCGGCCACGACCCTCTGCACCCATTCCCGGCTCTCTCTGGTCTCGTCCATCAGGAACCTAATGTCGACCTCGGAGAGCTCGGTCAGTCTGGCGTGGGCCAGAGCATTTTTGACCAGCGACTTTCTGAGGTTGTCCAATGAGAAGTCCTTGGCCTGGAACTGCTCGGGCCGTTCCGGAATGATGATCGACTTCCCCGGCACACTCTGATCCGGGTCGCCGCGCCTGATCTCGATCCCGTTGGCCCGGGCGAAAGTGAGCTGGGCGGTGGGATGCTTGCCGGCTCCGGTATACTCAGTCTCCTGAACGACCAGGATCTGATCACGCTCCATCTCCCGGGCAAGGGAGAGCGCGGCTGCCAGGGAAGTGTTGCCGGCCGGGCCCCGCTCGAGCCCCTCCAACTGGGCCAGCATTTCGGTGGTGTAGAACACCTCACCCTGGGTGACGGTGACATAACGGTCCATGTAACGCAGGGGTCTGGCGGCATTGCGCGGCACATCGGCCCGGTCGGGCCAGGTGGCAAAGGGGACGCCAAACCCGGTGTGTCCGGTGGTGAAGGATTTGCGGTTGAAATCAATGTCGGAGGCCATATGCAGTCCGCTCAGATCGACACTGGCGCCGATGACCTTAGTCTCAGTGGCCCCAGCCTTGCGCAGACCGCGAGCGGTGCCGGTCAGGTTGCCACCACCGGCGTGAGTCACCACCACCACATCGGGGAAGCGGCCGGTCCGGCCTCGGACCTGCTCGGCCAGTTCGTACCCTAGAGTCTCGATGCCGGCGATGCCAAAGGGAGTGTAGAGCGAGGCATTGAAGTAACCGGTTTCCTCCAGCAGGCGCAGGAGCATGTAGAAAAGCTCCGGTCCTACCGACAGCTGCCGTACCTCGGCTCCGTAGGCCTCACACTTGCGCCCCTTCTCCAGGATCTCCGGCTGGCCGATGCCCCGGCTGTCGAAGACCTCCTGGACGATGATGCACTTGAGACCGCGGGCGGCCGCCTGCGAGGCCACTGCCGCACCATAGTTGCCGCTGGTAGCGGCAACTACCCCCGGATACCCGTGCTGCTGCGCGTGGTAGCACGAGACCGAGGCCCGCCGCACCTTGAAGCTGCCGGAAGGGTTGGCCGCCTCGTCCTTGATGAAAATGCGGGCACCCTTGCCGGGATCGGCGGTCTGGCGAACAATCTCAGTGATGTTCCTGAGTTCAATAAGGGGAGTATTGCCCACCGACATCTCGGTCTGGATGCGTCTGATCTCATTAAGGCTGTAACCGGCCTTCTGCATCATCCGCTCATAGTCGAAGGCCAGTGGGGTCAGCTCAAACTCGGAGTAATCGACCCCAATGGACTTCTTCATGATCTCATTCTTGCGGGCCATCACCGCCTGGTAGCTAAGATCAGCCATCGTCGCGCTTCCCCCTCTCCAGGCGCTGGCGCAGCTCCCGGCCGATGGTCAGGAGCTCCGGCACCGGACGCCCGAAGTCGTGCTGGAACTCAGGATTGACCTGAATGAGCTCACCCCGGACGCGCCGCCCAATGATGGTCTCGATCTCTACTTCATCGCCAATGGTCGCGTCGGCCAGGAGGAAGCCCTTGAGGCGCAGCTCCAGCGGCACCCGGCGGGTTTCCTCGGGAATATTGGTCGCCCGTTCTTCGGGCTGCATGACAATGTTCTTGATCTCAACCCAATCTCCGGCCCTGGCAGTCTCGGACACTCTACATCCTTCCCTTCAGGCTCCTGGGTAGCGGCAGATCAGCCATGGTTAGCATCCCTGGCCGAGCATCAACCACGGCAGGGATCATATTGACCGCCATGGCTATGGTACCGATGCCGCCCGGGCATTCTGGCTTGTTGGAGACATTGAAGTTGGGCCTGCCCTCAATCCAGACATAGTCGCCGGTCTCGACGCCCTCAAGGTGGGGGTGGATCTGCTGCGGGTGCTCGAACTCCATGACCACCTTGTCGCCGACGTAGGCCTTGGCGGTATGGCGGCAACCAGCCACCATGCCTGGTTCTACCTTGACCACCGGGGTCTCGCGGTAAACATTGCTGATGATCGGCTCCTTAACCTGCTCAATGCGGTCGAGCTTCCAGCCGAGGGCCGAAGCGATCAGGTGCATCGACTCGGGGAACCCTACATGGCCAACGATGGATCCGGCCTCGACTCCGGCCGTGAACTGCTCGGGAGTGGTGCCCACACCCTGGGTGCGCATGACGGTGGCGCCGAAGGGCGACAGATCGTTGATGCGGGCGGCCCGGATCTTCTCCACCCATTCACAGGCGCCGGTGAGAGCGATAATCAGGGTATCCAGGATGAAACCCGGGTTAATCCCGGTCCCCAGGACGGTCAACCCCTTCGCTTTGGCCAACCGATCGAGTTCATCAGCGAATTTCGGTTCATTGGCCCAGGGGAAGGCCATCTCTTCGGCAATGGTGATGACATTCAGCCCGGCCTCGAGGGCCTGCTTTATCTGAGGGAAGACCTCGCGGGTGAAGGAACTCGTGGCCAGGAGAAGAAGATCAGCATCGGTCTTTCCCAGAACCTCTCCCGGTTGGCTGCTCACCTTGATCCCCAGTTCACCCTGGAGGCCAACCACCGGACCCAGGTCGCGCCCGGCTTTGTTGGGATCGGTATCGATGGCGCCAACACTCTCCAACGATGGCTTCTCCTGCATCAGGCGGACCATCCCGCCACCCATGGCCCCCAGACCCCAGTGGATAACTCTTAGCTTGCCCATAGCTCGCATCATACCCCTTCCATGGTGACATATGGCTTAGCCCTTATTCATTCTTGCATAAAGCTCGGACTCCTGCCAGAGGTGGCGAAAGATTTTCTCCCTGCGGCTATTATGCGGCATATCCGGCTCAGCCACTAAATGACGCGCCAAGGGCACCTCCGCCGAGGCGCCCCGACTAGCCAATGTGGTCAAGTGCTCAGGTGCGGTATCCGGACATCCCGTCCACTTGTTCATCGCCTAACGGTTAATCGGCTGTTTCCCGGTCTCCCGGCAGGCTCAAGTCGTCAGCGATCGATCCACTGGGGAGTACCGACAGAAAAGGGCTCGCTGCGGCGAGCCCTTGGTTCACCCTTGGTCTTCTTGATGGATCTCTAACTGCTGTCCACACTCCCGACAGACTTCCCGACGGGCCATATTCCTCGCTCCGCAGGTGGGACAGTTGATGATAGCCAGCGCCAGCGATGAACAGCAAGCCAGCCCAGCCAAAGGCTTTTCCTTCGTCCCCTGCCTTTCGGGTGCAGTCATGGTAGACGAATAGGGCCAACCCAAGAATGAATCTGTTGAAAGTGTATGAGGCGGCATTGTCTTCGTATATCCAGCAGACCCACCTGGTCGCCGGTTCCTCGCTCACTTATAGGACCAGCGCCACAAAGTAGCCCCTGACCTCCTGCCCGCCCGGGTAGATGGTGGCCGGACAGAGGCCGAATTCCAGCGCCTGACCGCGCCAAGCCCTGCCGGCGAAATTCCGGGGCGCCCTCGATGATGTCGATGAAGGCCTCTTTGGTACCTGACAGGGGAGCGGGCAACTGGCGCCACTGGATGGCAATGACCCCCACCGGACGCCATCCATGGCCAGCAGGGTGAAGCCGTCATCTAAGTGGCAATGGTCGGCAATGATCTTGTGCCACTCGACGGCAAACGGTGATCCCTCGCGCCCTCTACTTCGACCGTGACTCGCCTAATCCTGCGTTGACTTTGCCTCAAACCAAGAAGGAGCGGCCCGCGGCCACTCCTCACTGTGTGGCGTCTCTCAGGAGACGCCTTTCTCACTCTGCTTACGAAGGTAGTCTTTGATCGCCATATGCAGAACCTTTGCTCCCAGGCTAGAGCAGTGGACGTTGGCATCCGGCAGTCCGCCGATCTCCCGCAGCACATCATCATCGGTTATGGCCAGCGCTTCCTCGAGACGCTTGCCCCTGGCCAGCTCACCTGGGATGCATGAAGTGCTCCAAGACTTTGTCGGTATACATATCGGCGCCTCCCGGTGCGTCAACTATATGTCCTGGCTGATCTTCTCCCAGATCTGCCTGATGGCTCTCGCCGTCTTACCGGTCTGCCTCGGGTTCAGCGGTGCCCCGGCACTGACCGCGGCGGTCACCGCCCGGTCAAAGGGGATCCGCCCCGCCAGGGCCATACCCTCTTCTTTAGCGAAAGCCTCAATTCTCTCGGTGTTCTCCGGACTGAGGTCAGATTTATTGACCACAACTTGTGCCTGGATGCGGAAGTGCTGACAGACACGCCAGACTCGCTCCAGGTCGTGAAGTCCGGATGGAGAGGGTTCAGTCACCAGCAGGGCGAGATCACTCCCGGTGAGGGCAGCCATGACCGGGCAGCCGATGCCCGGGGGACCATCAGCCAGGATGAGTGCTAGCCCCTGAGCAGTGGCGAGTTCGCGCGCCCGGCGGCGGACAGCGGTCACCAACTTGCCGGAGTTCTCGGCGCCCGGGTGCAGGCAGGCGTGGACCAGAGGTCCCGACTGGGTCTCTGAGACAAACCAGCGTCCTGATTCCACTTCCTCCATGGTTACAGCCTGATTGGGGCAGGCCAGCTGGCAGAGGCCACATCCCTCACAGCGGAGGGGGTCAACCCGTCCGGCGCTGATCGCGCCATAGCGGCAGAGCTGACCACAGTGGTTGCAGCCGTTACATTTCTCGCTATCTACTGTGGCCACGCTGGAGGCGATGAACTCGTGTTCTTCGAGACGGGTGGCGGCCCCGGCGATCAGACTCAGGTTAGGCGCGTCTACATCGGCATCCACCGACACCAGCGGACTGGCCAGCAGCCTCAGCGCGCCGGTGAGCGAGGTCTTGCCGCTTCCCCCTTTGCCACTGATAATGGTGATCTCCTTCATGGTCTCACCTCACGGACAACAGCCTTGTATAGCTCTCCTAGCGCCCTGCGCCAGTGTGGACTGTCATCGATGCTCAGCTGCCCCCTGGCGTAAGTCACCGCCACCTGCCGGTCCCAGGGCAGGCGGAGCAGCACCAGGAGACCTGTCCGGCGACATTGCTCTTCCACGGGATAGCCGCCCATGCCCCAGCGGTTGATGACCACCCCCAACGGTAACCCCAGCTGTCTGAGCATGCCCGCCGCCAGAGACAGGTCGTTCCAGCCGAAAGGGGTGGGCTCGGTGACTAGGACGACATAATCGACGCCCGTCACCGCGGCCACCACTGGACAAGAGGTGCCGGGCGGAGCATCAATGATCACCAGCCCGTCCTCTTCGGCCGCCCTGGCCCGGGTGGCTCTGACCAGCGGCGGTGCCAGAGCTTGCCCGGGGTCAAGTCGACCTTCAATGAATCTGAGCTGCCGCGCACTGCCCATGCGGACGACGCCAATGCGTCGCCCTACCTCGAAGAGGGCCCCACTGGGGCAGATGTAGGTGCAGGCTCCACAGCCGTGACAGAGGTGATCCAGGATCAGCGGATGGTTGCCAACCATGGCCAGGGCTCCATAGCGACAGGCGGCCGCGCACTGACCACAGCCCGTACAACTGTCGGCATCGAGAGCGGGCACCGGCAGGTCCACCTGGAGCTCCCCGGTTATCTTAGGGCCCAGGAAAAGGCCGGCATTGGGTTCCTCTACATCGGCATCAACCAGAGTGACCTGCATTTGCTCGGCCAGCAGTGCGGCCAGGTTGGTAGCAATGAACGTCTTGCCGGTGCCCCCCTTGCCACTCGCGACTGCAATCTTCATCGGCATCTCTCCTCAGAAAAGGAGGAGGGGCGCACCAGTCCCCCCCTTTTCGGTAGTGACCTCAGTCCTCGAACTCACTCAGCCGCTTTTCAGTTGCCTCAAGCTGCTGGCGAAGGCTGTTGGCCATCATCCTGAGGTGCTCTTTCTCAGAGGCGGGTTCCGTGGGATACGGCATTGGCGCTGCCGCTCCCCCGACCCACCAGCGACGAGGCAGCCAGGGATAGAGACGACAGTTGGGATTTGGGTTGCCCCGCAATCCGCCGCCCTGACCACCCCATGGTCCCGGCCCCCCCTTCCAGAAGCCAGGCCCGTAGTAGTCACGACCTCTCCGCATTGGTCTCACCTCCTCGTAGCTTAATGCTGACAGTGGTCCCCAGGCTCGCGGTCACTGTGGTCGCAGGCACTCTCGCCGGTCTGTAGCTCGCCGGCCAGGTAACTCTGAATGACCGAGTCAATGGGGCCGGCCGCCCCGACCACAGTGACAATGCCCTGGTCGCTGAAAAGACCCCTAGCCCTGGGCCCCATGCCGCCGGCAATGATCACATTCACCTGGCCCTCGGCGAGCAGGCGGGGCAGCAGCCCTGGCTCGTGACCCGGATTGACCAGGGTCTTGCGGGCGACAATTTGCTTACCCTCGATGTCGAAAATGGCGTAGGCCTGACACCGCCCGAAGTGAGGGGCGACCATTTTGTTCTCAGTGGCAATGGCGATTCTCATGTTCACGCTCCTCTCAGCGACTACCGGTGTGGGATGGGACAGTGGCCGAGTTAACCGCGGTCAGTCTCCCGTCCCTGAGGGCATCCAGGTTGTCCCGCACGGTGCCAGCGATGGTCTGATAGACCCTGATCTTGGCGGCGGCCAGCACGGCCAGGGCGTTGGGCCCGACATTGCCGGCGCAGACCGCGTCAACCTTCTGCACCGCCAGGTACTGGGCGGTGGCTACGCCTGCGCCACCGGCCGCCCGTAGCCCCGGGTTGGAGACCGAGCTGATCTCCTGGTCATCAATGATCACGAAGTAGGGGCAGCGACCAAAACGGTCATCGACCGGGGCATCGGTTCGGGGCGCTGTGGCAGCAATGGCAATCTTCACTGCAAATCACCTCTTGTCTTCCCCGGCTAGGCGGGGGATGATATCGGCCAGAGCGGGCAACGAGTACTCCTCGATGCGTCCGGTATCGCTCAGAACGGTAAGCCTGGGGTCGAGGGTGACCGAGCCGAGAAATGGCACACCCAGTGCATCAGCCTGGTGTCGGCCGTGACTGGTCCCGAAGACCTCAATGACATTGCCGCAGTGGGGGCAGGCCACTCCGGCCATGTTCTCGATGAGACCGCTGATGCTCACCCCGAGCATCCCAGCCATTTTGGCCGCTTTGCGCACCACCATGGCGGCCAGGTCTTGCGGCGAACTGACCAGCACCACCTGGTCGACGGGGAGCGACTGCATGACCGTAAGCGGTGCATCACCGGTGCCCGGCGGCAAATCGATGATTAGGTAGTCCAAACAACCCCAGATGACATCGGTCCAGAACTGGCGTACGGCGCCGGCGATCAGCGGGCCGCGCCAGACGACCGGATCGTCCTCCCTGGCCAGAAGGAGATTGAGCGACATCACCTTGATCCCGGCTGAGCTGGTGGCCGGGACAAGCCCCAGACCGATATCGGCCGGTTTGCTGGTGACGCCGAAGAGTCTGGGAATGCTGGGCCCGGTAATGTCGGCATCTAGTAGACCCACCCGGTGACCGGCCCGCCTCAACTCTACAGCCAGCAGGGCAGCAATAGTCGACTTGCCAACGCCTCCCTTGCCACTCAGTACGGCAATGACTCGACTGATCGATGACTGCGGATTTGCTTCGAACTTCTCGAGAATGGATTGTTCAGACAGGGTTTCTGCCTCCCCTCACATAAAAGGCATATGTTCATATTTAGAGTATGCCCTTTTCAGCCATATGTCAAGAACTTGGGGCAAAAAACCTTGCCTGAAGGCACGGGGATCAGGTTGTGGCTACCTCCCACAGGTCTCCAGGGCCGATTCCATGTAGTACCGAGCAATTCCCATGAATACGGCCCAGGCCACTTTTCGCTGGTAGGAGGGAGAGCATAGGTCCCGTGCCTCGGCCGGGTTGCTGATGAAGCCAATCTCCACATTGCAGGCCGGGATGGCCATCTCCTTGAGGACATACTGGTCCCGGATAATCTTTACCTGTCGTGCGCCGGAGAGTCGGCTGTTGACCTCAGCCTGCACCGCCTTGGCCAGTCGCTGGTTTTCCGGATGGCCGCGGTCGTAGTAGAAGACCTGGGCGCCCCGCCAGCGCGACGAGGGAATGGCATTGACATGGATGGTGATGAACAGCTGGGCACCGTTCTTTACGGCTACCTCCACCCGACGGGGCAGGTCGACCTTTTTCCTGGAGGGCGGGGGCGGTTCTCCCGGCAGCTGGGCCAGATCGTAATCACCGTCGCGGGTCAGGTAGACAATGGCTCCGGCCTCGGTCAGTATTTTGCTGAGTTCACGAGCTACCGCCAGGACGATATGTTTCTCCAGTTGGCCACTGGGGCCCACCGCTCCGGGATCTTTCCCCCCGTGCCCTGGGTCGAGGACAATGACCACGCCACTGACCGAGTGGGCCATCGCGGCCAGGTCCTGAACTCGGCTCTCCCAGACGATGCCGATACACCCAGCCACCAAGCCGACCAGAATCAGGGCCAGGACGAGCTTCCTTGGTCGGAATGACCAGAAAACGCGCATCTGCATCTCTCCCGCGCGAAGACTCACAGAGAGAGCCTATGCCGGGCGCGGTCGTCCGCATGACCGGCGATCGGTGGGGGCGACACCCATCGGCAGAAAGTGTCACCATACTTTGGACTCTCCTCTTTTTCCAGCTCTGGCTGTTGTACGGTGGTGACCGGTCAGAGAAGGTCTATGTCTGCAGGGTCTGCGGCCCATCGCTGGAGCGCCAATAAGAAATAGACCCGATCACGAGCCTTAAATGCTCGCTTTCGGGTCTATCCAATCAACGGTCTTTGCTACCTGTTGGAAGTTCTGCTTAGCGCTTGCTAAACTGTGGCGCCTTGCGCGCCTTCTTCAGGCCGTACTTACGCCGTTCCTTCATGCGCGGGTCGCGGGTCAGGAACCCGGCCTTCTTCAGCGCTGACCGGAAATCGCCGTCAATCTTGACCAGGGCCCGGGCGATGCCGTGCCGAACAGCACCAGCCTGGCCAGACAGACCGCCGCCCAAAACATTGATGATCACATCATACTTGCCCAGGTTACCGGTGAGACGCAGCGGCTGCTCAACTAGAGCTTGCAGCGTCTTGACCGGGAAATATTCGTCATAAGGACGCTCGTTAACAATGACTCGGCCCTCGCCCGGGATCAGGCGGACACGAGCCACGGCATTCTTGCGCCGTCCAGTTCCCCAGTACTTAGTAATGGCCACGTGTACTCCTCCTTCCCGTTAGAATTCCAGAGTCTCGGGCTGCTGAGCGGCGTGCGGGTGCTCAGGGCCGGCGTAGACTCGAAGTTTCTTGCCCATCTTGCGGCCGAGACGGGTATGGGGCAGCATGCCCTTGACCGCGTGCTCGATGGCTCGTTCCGGGTGAGTCTTCATAAGCTTCTCGTAAGTGATCTCCTTGAGTCCACCCGGGTAGCCGGAGTAGCGCTTGTAGAGCTTTTGACCCAGCTTCTTACCGGTGAGTACCACCTTGTCCGCATTAACGACAATGACGTGGTCCCCGGTATCCACATGCGGGGTGTAGATCGGTTTATGCTTGCCACGCAAAATGGCAGCGACGCGGCTCGCCAGGCGACCGAGCGTCTGGCCGGTGGCGTCAACGACATACCATTTGCGGTTGACATCCTCGGACTTGGCCATGTAGGTAGTCTTCACCGTTACTCCTCCTTGTGCAGTTCCAAACAACATAAAGGCCCAGATAGGCCTACCTAGCCAATTGTAATACACGCATCCGGTCGTGTCAAGGAATACTAGTAGTGCATGTTGTCGGCCTGTGATATTGTCACCCTGTAAACGGACTGAGAAAATGTCCTCATGAAAGGAGACATTTTCTTGAGTTCTAGAGAGTCAAAAAGAGTCTTTGTCATGGAACGTGTCCTTGGCGCT
>JBFLWA010000022.1:0-23901 GCA_040758135.1 Bacillota bacterium
CGTTGAGAGGTTCTTCCACAGGAAAGATCCGGCTGATCTATTCTACCATTCCAGCGACTGACCGGGGGACATTTTCTCAGTCCCATTTCGGCACCAAAGGGGTGACATTTTCACAGTCCGTTGACAGGCAAAGGGGGCCGGCCGGCGGGGCATGTCTCTAGATATGTCTACAAAAAGAAAGAGTCTCCTTAGAGGGAAACGGAGTTCGCGTCTCGAAGTAGAGGGAGCGGTCTAGAAGAAGGACAGTTGGCGCTTGACCGCCTAGATGATTCTTGTATGTTGGCCAGCTCTTCTGATATTATGGGTACTACCAAACCCCTTGGAACGCAGGTGGTTGCTGAAACCTGCCTTCCAGCTTTCTTGTTTTATGAGGCTTTTTGTGGATTTCCTGTGGATAGTTTGTGGATAGACCCCCTACTTATCCCCAACCCCGCAGGCGAGATCTGGGACACCTGGCTTCCTGGGAAAGCCCGAAACCCTCTTAACTGAACGGGCAGGAAAAAGGATTCTGCTCTAGGTTGTTTTCCCCTGTGGATAACTTGTGGATAAATAACGCACAGTCTGTTCGGTTAGACCCGAACAACAAGCTCAGGAGCTGTTAAACCTGGTACGAGACTCCATCGAACCCTCTCTTAGCTGGTCTTATGTCGTGACGCTCTGGTAACGTTTCAGATTTTGGTTATTAACCAGCTAGAGAAAGCCCCTGTGAATAACCTGTGAATAACTTATGTCAATCTTAGTAATCTGGAGGTTCGTCCGATGCCCGAACGACTCGAGGAGATCTGGAATCGCACCCTACAGGTCATGGAGGCTGAGTTGCTTAAGCCTAGCTTCGAAACCTGGCTCAAAAACACCATTCCCCTGCGCCTTGATGGCGACCTGGTGACCGTGGCTGTTCCCACCGAGTTCGCCCGCCAGTGGGTAATCCAGAAGTACGCTCCCCTTCTGCAGCGTACCCTGTCAGCCATTGCTGAGACCTCCCTCCAGATTGAGTTTGTCGTTCCCACCCTTCCCGAGGACGAGACGGCAGCCACAGCTGAGGTTCACCTGGCTCCGGCCAAGACGCCCGTGGCGGCCGGTGAAACATGCGAGAAGTTTCTCAAAAACCTCAACCCCAAGTACACTTTCGAGAGTTTCGTGGTGGGTAACAGTAATCGTTTTGCTCACGCCGCCGCCCTGGCGGTAGCCGAATCACCGGCCAAAGCCTATAACCCACTCTTTATCTACGGAGGGGTGGGGCTGGGCAAAACCCACCTGATGCAAGCAATCGGACAGCGCGTCGCCCGGAAAAACCCAGAAGCGCGGATCCTCTATGTCTCAGCCGAAACCCTGGCTAACGAGTTCATCAATGCCCTCCGCGACGGTAAGACAGTAGAGTTTAAGAACAAGTACCGCACCATCGATCTCCTCCTGGTGGACGACATTCAGTTTCTGGCCGGTAAGGAGCGCACCCAGGAGGAGTTTTTCCACACCTTTAACGCTCTGCACGAGGCCAACAAGCAGATTGTCATCTCCAGTGACCGACCACCCAAGGAAATACCGACTCTGGAGGACCGTCTCCGTTCCCGCTTCGAGTGGGGCCTCATCGCTGATATCCAGCCGCCGGATCTGGAGACCCGTATTGCCATCCTGCGCAAGAAGGCCGCTCAGGACCAACTGGCCATCTCTGACGAGGTACTCAGCTATATCGCCACCCATATCGACTCCAACATCCGTGAATTGGAAGGGGCTCTCATCCGGGTAGTCGCTTATTCCTCACTGATCAACAGTGAACTTACCATCGATCTGGCGGCTGATGCCCTGCGGGATATCATCTCCCATTCCCGCCCCAGGACTATTAGCATCGAGCTGATCCAGCAGGTGGTCGCTGACTACTACGACCTCCGCATTCATGATCTTAAGGCCAAGCGCCGGACGCGATCGGTGGCCTTCCCCCGGCAGGTAGCCATGTACCTCTCCCGGGAGATAACCGATTCCTCGCTGCCTAAGATCGGCGAGGCCTTCGGCGGGAGGGATCATACCACTGTGATCCATGCCCACGAGAAGATAGCCAATGATGTGCGCCATGATCCGGTGCTCAGCGCTACCATTCGCGAGTTAGTGGAAAAGATTCGCGGTCAGTAAGGTGTGGATAACCCCAGAATAACTCTGTGGGCTGTTTGTGGGTAAGTCGAGTGGCGAGGAGAGTTTGTGGAAGCTGGGGATAGGTGTCGAAAGATATCAACAGCTTTTTCACAGTGGTATTCCTCGCCTGAAGCAGGCCGAAGGTCAATCATCCACACTTTCCACAACCCCTAAAACTACTACTCCTAAAGATATAAATAAATCTCTTAGAGATAAGAAGAGATAGACACTGTGGACAAGGGAGGAAGGAACCGTGAAGATCATCGTTTCCCAGGACCGTCTGGCCCAGGCACTAGCGGTAGTCAGTAAAGCCATCTCCAATCGGTCGACCATACCCATCCTCAGCGGTATCCTCATTCGGGCCGAGGGTAACCAGCTGACCCTGTCGGCCACCGATCACCAGATCTCCATTGAAAAAACCCTGGAGGCTCAGGTCGCTGAAAATGGATCGATTGTCCTTCCAGGCCGCTACTTTGGGGAGATTGTCCGGCGTATCCCCGCCGACAAGTTCGAAATGGCCGTGAACTACGGAAACCAGACGGCCCTTATCTTCTGGCCGTCATCACAGTATGAAATCCACGGTTTTCCGGCGGAGGAGTTTCCCCTGCTGCCCCGGCCGACAGCCGACCGCATTATTACCATCCGTCAGGCGGTTCTCCGCAACCTGATCCGCCAGACCAACTATGCCGTCTCGCACGATGAAACCCGACCCATCCTCACCGGAGCCTATTTCCGGGTCGAGGGTAACTGGGCCGAGATGGTGGCTACCGATGGAGTTCGTATGGCCCATACCAAAGGGCAGACGGTCCACCATCTGGAGGGTGAGCCCTGGCAGACCATTATCCCCGGACGGGCCTTGGCCGAGCTGGTGCGCATTCTCGATGACGAGGGCGAAGACCTCGAGATGACCTTCAACCTTTCGCAGGTCTTTTTCCGGCTACCCGGGATGATGTTTGCCACCCGGGTTATCGAAGGACGTTTCGTCAATTTCCGCCAGGCTACTCCGCGGGAATTCATGGCCACCTGCAAGCTGAACAACCAGGTGTTCCTCAACGCACTGGAGCGGGCGGCGCTCATCGCCGACCAGAGTGGACAGCTTCTTCTCAATGTCCAGGAAGATAAGGTTCTGATCACCTCCAACTCGCCGGAGGTAGGCAAGGTATACGAAGAGGTCCCGGCCGAACGCAATGGCGAAAATATCGAGCTCGTCTTCAACCCCCGGTACCTAATTGATGCCCTCCGGAACATAGAGTATAGCGAGGTGCTTTTCGAGATATCAGGCCCTCTGAGTCCGTGTAAGCTCCGGGGGACCGCTTTTGAGGTACCCTACGCTGTCGTGCTTCCGATTCGCACCTTCTGATAGACCTTCAGTCTGGGGTGGGGAGTATTGAGGATCGACGAGCTTGTCTTACAGAACTTCAGAACCTATCCGGAGCTGACACTCAGGCTCCACCCTAGCCTCAACTTCTTCCACGGGCCCAACGCGGCCGGCAAGACCAACATCATCGAAGCCATTCACATGGTGGGGATGGGCCGGTCGCACCGGGCCAGCAAGGACGATGAACTCATCACCTGGGCAGCAGATGCCTACCGCATCCGAGCCCGGATCACCGCCCGTATCGGTAACCAGACAGTGGAGATCTGTTCGCAGAGAGGACAGCGCAAAGAGGTAAAGGTCAATGGTGAGCGCAAACGTCGCCTTTCGGAGCTGCTGGGGATCTTCAATGTGGTTCTCTTCACGCCCGATGACCTGGAGATGGTCAAAGGATCGCCGGCTGCCCGGCGCCGCTTTCTGGATGCGGTCATTTGCCAGTTGAGCCCCCAGTATTACCACTATCTGGCCCGCTACAACCATGTTTTGCAGCAGAGAAATGCGGTGCTGCGCACCCCGGGCAGCCGCGAAACCCTGGAGGTCTGGGATGAACAGTTGGTGCAGTACGGAAGTGAGCTGATCTTCCGGCGTATGCATGCCGTACGGAAGCTGGCCGGACTGGCTCGTAGTAACTACCGTGAGATTAGCCGCGAAGGCGATGACCTGACGGTGGTCTACCGGACCTTCATGGCCCTGGATGATAGCGCGACTGTGGAGGCCATCAAGAGGCGGCTGGCCCAGGAGGTTCAGCGTAGCCGGAGGATTGAAGAGAAGAAGGGTTATACCATGGTTGGTCCACAGCGGGACGATCTCGGCTTGGCCATTCAAGGGGCCGAGGCCCGTCTCTTTGCCTCCCAGGGGCAGCAGCGCACCATTGTACTGGCCCTAAAGATGGCGGAGATGGAGTTTTTAGCAGAAGGCGCCGGAGAATATCCGGTGTTGCTCCTAGATGATGTCTTTTCTGAACTAGACGATAGCCGACGGGGAAACCTCCTCGAAAAAATGTCCCGGCCTGTTCAAACCTTGATCACCTCGACCAATACAAACCCTCTGCGCGACCTGCGTGTCAGAGGGAAGCGCTTTCAGGTAGCTGGAGGAAAGGTGACGGAGGTACAGCTATGAGCCAGTCTCTGGGGTCCATCCTGGCCCGGTTGATCCGTGAGGCCGGGCTCTCAACGAAACTGGCTGAGGCAGCAGCTCCGGAGTTGTGGGCCGAGGCCGCCGGCCCGGAGATCGCAGCCAAGACGCGCGCCCTTAAGGTGGACAAGCGGGTGCTAACCGTAGTAACCGCCAACCCGACCTGGTCACACCAACTGTCGCTCCTCAAGACGCAATTGTTGGACAGGCTGGAGAAACTATGTGGGGAACGCGTGATAGACGATATCCGGTTCCAGGTTGGCCGCATCAGCCGCGCCCCGGCTCGGCCCGGAGCGGCTGTCGGGGAACGGGAAGAAGAGGTTCTAGAGGCCCAGCTGGAGGATTCACCCGGAATCGATGACCCTGATCTGCGGAGGGTCTTCCGGCGTTGGCGCCGCAAGCAGACCGGTCTCGAAAACAGGCTCAGGCAGGATGGTTGGAGACCCTGTCCGGTGTGTGGGGCGTTACAGCCTGGCCCGGGGCAGGCGAAATGCTTCCTCTGTCGTCAAGGAGAGTCGCAGCGACGTATCGAGAAACTGGAACGGATCCTTGGCCAGAGCCCCTGGCTTCGGGCCGATGAGGCCATGGAGCTGGTAGCTGGTTTGACCGCCGAGGAATACCGTACTGCGAAGCGGCAGCGGATTGCCCGTTTGGAGCGACAGGTCTTCGGACACTGGAAAGCGAAGGGTAATGAGATACCTCCGGGGGCCCTGGAGCTTGTGCTCCTGGCCGTAGGGCGTCGGCCGGAGGAGATCGAAGCCGACCATGTGCGCTGGGTTTTCGGCCGCCGGCGGGGTGAACAGCTCTGGCAATATCTGCACTCCCATTAGGGGGATAAGGGATGTACATTCATCTAGGCTGGGACCAACTGGTCAAGGTAAATGAACTGGTAGCCCTGGTTGATATTGAGGAGGGACTGGACCAGGACAATCAGCAACTGGTGGCCGCGGCGAGGGCGCGGGGAGCGGTGACACAAGTCTCTGCCTTGGCGCCCAAGACAATAGTGGTGACCACCAAGCAGCTTTACCTGACACCGGTCTCGGTACGGACTATACAGAAGCGATTTGGCGACCCGTTGGGCACGAGAATGGAGGACGAATGATGGCTACGACGGACAACAAGAAACCAGCTACTTACGATGAAACGCAGATACAGGTCCTGGAGGGGCTGGAGGCAGTGCGCCGTCGTCCCGGCATGTACATTGGCAGCACCAGCCAGAAGGGTCTGCACCAGCTGGTCTGGGAGGTTGTCGATAACAGTGTTGACGAGGCGCTGGCCGGCTACTGTACCGAGATTGAGCTGACCATCCACGAGGATGGCAGTGTTTCCTGTGCTGACAATGGCCGCGGGTTTCCGGTGGGGACCCACCCCAAGATGGGGCGTCCGGCGGTGGAGGTAGCCCTTACCGTACTCCACGCTGGCGGCAAATTTGACCAGAAGGGCTACAAGGTCTCGGGCGGCCTGCACGGAGTCGGTGTCTCGGTAGTTAACGCACTCAGCGAATGGCTTGAGGTCCGGGTTCGCCGCAACGACCAGCTATATTATCAACACTACGAGCGCGGCAAGCCGACTATGGACTTAAAAGTCATAGACAAAGCCACCGGTACAGGCTCTATCGTCACATTCAAGCCCGATATCACAGTCTTCGAGACCACCGATTTTAACTTCGATGTCATCTCCCAGCGCCTGCGGGAGCTGGCTTTCCTCAATCGCGGCCTGAAGATCACCGCCAAAGACGACCGCAGCGGACAGAAGCACATCTTCCAGTACGAGGGCGGGATCGTCAGTTTCGTGAAACACCTGAACAAGAACAGGGATGTCCTGCACCCGGAGCCCATCTACATCTCGCACCAGCGCGATGTAGTGGAGGTAGAGGCCGCCCTCCAGTACAATGATGGCTACAGTGAGGCTATTTACTCTTTTGCCAACAATATTCATACCCACGAAGGCGGAACCCACGAGATCGGCTTTAAGTCAGCCCTAACCCGCGTGATCAACGACTACGCCAACAAGAACAACCTGGTTAAACAGAACGAAGATAACCTCTCGGGCGAAGACATCCGGGAGGGGCTTACCGCCATCCTCAGTGTCAAACTGACCGATCCGCAGTTCGAGGGGCAGACCAAGACCAAATTGGGGAATAGCGAGATGCGCAGCCTCACCGAGCAGGTGGTAGCCGACGGGCTGGCCACCTTCCTCGAGGAGAATCCGTCCGTGGCCCGCAAGATCATCGAGAAGGCCATCACCGCTGCCCGGGCCCGGGCAGCGGCCCGCAAGGCCCGGGAGCTGACCCGCCGCAAGAGCGCGCTGGAGATCACCTCGCTCCCCGGTCGGCTGACCGACTGTACCTCCCGGGATCCGGCCCTCTCCGAGCTCTTCCTGGTGGAGGGCGAATCGGCCGGCGGCTCGGCCAAGATGGGCCGGGACCGGATGACCCAGGCTATCCTCCCGCTGGGCGGCAAACCGCTCAACGTCGAGAAGGCCCGGTTGGACAAGATCCTCAACCACGAGGAGATCCGGACCATCATCACCGCGCTGGGCACCGGCATTGATGACGATTTCGAGCTCGAGAGAGCACGGTACCATAAGATCGTGCTGATGACCGATGCCGATGTGGACGGATCTCATATCCGCACCCTGCTCCTGACCTTCTTCTTCCGCTACATGAGGCCACTGATCGATGCCGGCTACCTGTATATCGCCATGCCCCCGCTCTATCTAGTGAAGAAGGGCAAAGAGCAACACTACTGCTACAACGATGCCGAGCTGGAGAAGCTGCTCAACCAGATCGGACGCAAGAACATCATGATCCAGCGCTATAAGGGTTTGGGCGAGATGAACCCCGACCAGCTCTGGGATACCACCATGAACCCGGAGACCCGCACCCTGATGCAGGTCACCCTGGAAGATGCTATCGCCGCTGACGAGATTTTCACCATCCTCATGGGCGAGAAGGTGGAGCCGCGGCGGGACTTCATCCAGGCCCACGCTAGGGAAGTGCGTAACCTGGATACCATTGGTTGAGCGGGGAGGGATACTAGTTGGCCACTGAATACACTCACGGTAAAGTCCTTCAGACCAATATTGAGGATGAGATGAAGCGCTCATATATCGACTACGCGATGAGCGTTATCACTACCCGGGCCCTCCCGGATGTCCGGGACGGGCTGAAACCGGTCCATCGCCGGATCCTCTACTCCATGCACGAGACCGGGATTCTGCCCGACAAGAAGTATAGTAAGTCGGCGGGTCCCGTTGGTGATGTGCTCGGTAAGTACCATCCGCACGGTGACAGTATTGTTTACGATGCCCTGGTCCGCATGGCCCAGAACTTCTCCCTGCGTTACCCGCTCATCGACGGGCACGGCAACTTCGGCTCCATCGATGGCGACCCGGCGGCGGCCATGCGCTATACCGAGGTGCGCCTAACCAAGATGGCCATGGAGATGCTGCGGGATCTGGACAAGAACACTGTCGACTTCCAACCCAACTTCGACGAGTCCAAGGAAGAGCCCAGGGTCCTCCCATCCCGGTTCCCCAACCTGTTGGCCAATGGATCGGCTGGTATCGCTGTGGGTATGGCCACCAACATTCCTCCCCACAACCTGACAGAGGTTATTGATGGCTGTATTCTGATGATTGACGATCCGGAAGTCATGGTTGAGCAGTTAATGAAAGTGATCAAGGGGCCTGACTTTCCCACCGGCGGCCTGATCATTGGCCGCGAAGGGATCAAGGATGCTTACACAACGGGCCGGGGGCTTATCAAAACCCGGGCCGAGGCCAAGATCGAGGTGATGGCCAACGGCCGGAACCGCATCGTTATCACGGAGCTTCCCTACCAGGTTAATAAGGCCAAGCTCATTGAGCGCATTGCCGAGCTGGTACGGGAGAAGAAGATCGAGGGGATCACTGACCTCAGGGATGAGACCGACCGAACCGGGCTGCGGGTGGTGATCGATCTCAAGCGGGACGCCAATGCCAATGTTATCCTGAACCAGCTCTATAAGTACACCCAGATGCACCAGACCTTCGGTGTCATTATGCTGGCCCTGGTTGACGGGCAGCCACGGGTGCTAAACCTGCGCGAGGTGCTCTACTACTACCTGGAGCACCAGAAGGATGTTGTCACCCGGCGGACCAAATTCGAGCTGGAGAAGGCCGAGGAACGGGCCCACATCCTGGAGGGCCTGCGCATCGCCCTCGACCATATCGACGCGGTCATCGCCCTGATCCGGGCCTCCCAGACAGTGGAGGAAGCCAGGGAGGGTCTGATGGCCAACTTCGGTCTCTCCGAGCGGCAGGCCCAGGCCATCCTTGATATGCGCCTCCAGCGCCTGACCGGGCTGGAGCGGGACAAGATCGAGGAAGAATATGCCGAGCTGCGCAAGACCATCGAGTATCTCCGGGCGGTCCTGGCCAATGAGCAGATGCTGCTGGGGATCATCCGCCGCGAGCTGCTGGAGATAAAGGAGAAGTTCGGCGACGAGCGCCGGACCAAGATCACTCACGATGAGGGCGAGATGGATATGGAGGACCTCATCGCCGAGGAAGATGTGGTAATCACCGTCACCCACCAGAACTATATCAAGCGGATGCCGGCGGATACCTACCGCAGCCAGCGACGGGGCGGCCGCGGTGTCACCGGGATGGGCACCAAGGAAGAGGATTTCGTGGAGCAGATCTTCATCACCACTACCCACCACTACGTCCTCTTCTTCACTAACTTCGGTAAGGTGCACCGGCTGAAGGTCTACGAGATCCCCGAGGCCAGCCGCCAGTCCAAGGGGACCAATATCATCAACCTGCTGCAGATTGAGCCGGGCGAATCGGTAACGGCGGTCATCCCCATCCGGGAGTACGACCCTGACCATTACCTGATATTTGCTACTAAGCGCGGTACCGTTAAGAAGACCGGTCTGGCCGAATACGATAGCCCCCGCAGGGGCGGGATCATTGCCATCACCCTGGATGAAGGCGATGAGCTGATCGCCGTTAAGCTGACCAATGGCAGGCAAGAGGCGATCCTGGTTACCAGGTATGGTATGTCTATACGCTTCCACGAGGACGATGTCCGGCCCATGGGCCGGGCGGCCCGGGGCGTCCGGGGCATCTCCCTGGAGGGAGACGATACCGTCGTCGGCATGGAAATCCTCAACGACGGCGAAGAGCTGGTGATGGTGACCGATGCCGGTTTCGGCAAGCGGACTCCGCTCGACGAATACCGCCGGCAAAGCCGGGGCGGCAAGGGGGTCAAGACCATCACTTTGACCCGGAAGAACGGGGTACTGGTCGGTGCCAAGGTGGTCAAGGAAGGCAACGAGCTGATGCTCATTACCGCCCAGGGCGTGCTCATTCGCTTCCCGGTTCGGGATATCTCGGTTCTCAGCCGTTACGCCCAGGGTGTTACCCTGATGCGGCCCGACGAGGGCGACAGTGTAGTGGCCCTGGCCCAAGTGGTCAGCAAAGACGATGAGTAGGTGGTGCCAGTGGAAGGCGGTTATCACCTGATCGACCATACCGCCGACTTGGGCCTGGTGGCCCGGGGCCGGGACCTCGGCGAGGCGCTGGCCCAGGCGGCTAGCGGTCTGTTCGACCTCCTCTGGGACCGGGATAATGTCCTGGCCGAGGTGGAGATGGTGGTGGTCGGCGAGGGCCCAGACTTGGAGACGGCGGTGGTCGGCTGGCTCAATGAGATTCTCTACCTGCACCAGGTGGAGGAGTGGGTCTTTGCCTCGGTTCGGCGGGTGGAGTGCCGGAGTGGGCGGATCGCGTCGCTACTGGTGGGAGAGCGTCTGCGGAACCACCACAGACGCAAGCGGGAGATCAAGGCCGTTACCTACCACGGGATAAGGGTATGCCAGAAAGAGATGTGGGAGGTCGCCTTCATCGTCGATGTATGATTCGGTGAAGTTCGAAGAGATCACTGGGGCCGCTTGAGAAGTATCGTGCCTTCTGCAAGCAGTCTCTCGATGCGTACTATTGCTTCGTCTCGCCGGTAACCGTGATCATCCTCTGGAGATATCCTTGTGGCGATTTGATGGTAAGCGGCAAAGACACCTCTAACCTCGTCGGAGAGTGCCCGTCTGGCGGAGTTAATGCGTCCGCTGAGGTCTTCTCTGATTCGGCCTAATTGACGGTCCAGCTCGCGCTCAAGCAGCCTGGCGGAAGACTGAGCTACCCACCGATCCACCCACTGCCCCGGCAGGATGTACCAGAGAAGAGGGTACCTGGGCGTCAGTAGGGTTGAGGGTTCGATCCATTTGAAATAGAAGAAAGAACTGGGCAGGGTAGCAGAGGAGGTACCCATGGCCTTGTCAATACCAGCATCTGATAGGAGAGGTAGCCTCTCCACAGTCAGACGGTGGATTCGCATGGCCAGCGCCTTAACTTTATCCTCCGTCTCATTAACGAGCCGAATGCGGACGCGAATCAGCTCTTCCTCGAGGCGCCTACGACCATCGGATACCAGGTTCTCGTACAGAACAATGGGGCGCGGAAGGGGCCTTGATAATGTGGACTCCGACTTTGTTAGTCGCGAGAGGTCCTGTCTTGTCGCTTCGAGGGAATGTACAACCTCTTTTTCAACTACGGCAAACCAGTGGTCCAGAACGGCCGAGATATCGCCCTGTGCAGTTGCCAGATGATCAGCACTCCCCTGTGACGATTTGCTCTTCTGAAGAAGGCTCCTTAGCTGTTCTAGCTCAGTAATGACCAGTTCAAGGACCTCTGGGCGCTCAAAAAGAGTGTCCAACGTAGCAATGTGGCTGAGCAGGGCAGCTCGGAACACCTCCCATTCCGGACCCGAGGAGCTCTTGGTTGAGATAGGGTAAACAGGTAAGGCAAGGCCAGCGGACTTAAGTTGACCGGATAAGAACGACATCAACTGGTTGAGTTCAAGGGGCTCGACATAATCGGTCTTGTTCACGACAAGCAGAGTCGGGACAGATGGATTGTACGCCCGTCGCAGGAAATCCAACTCTTCAGCGGTCAGCAAAGGGTCTACGGAGAGCACGAAGACGAAGCCGTCACAGCGGTTGAGGTATTCCACGGTCTGTTTGGTGTTGTGTTCATGAACCGAACCAATACCCGGGGTATCGGCCAAGACCACAGATGGAGGCAGGAAAGGCAGGGGTGCCGAGAGTCGAACCAGTGAGACCCCGAGGTCGTTACGAGGATTCTTTTCTTCAGTAACGTAGCGGTCGATCTTCTCCTGCGGGATCTGGTCGGTCCGGCCGTCGGTGAACTCTACCACGGCGCCCGTCGGACCATGGCTAACCTCTGTGACAATCGCTGTATGGGGGATGACCGCTGTGGGTAGGATCGGCAGACCAACCAACCGGTTAATCAGGCTGGACTTGCCGCGGTTGAACTGGCCAACAAACGCCAAGCGGCGTTGAGCTGCAGGCGTCAGTACCCGACGCAACTGCGGACCAGCCAGATGCTGCAGGGCAGTCTCATTGAGGAATGCTGCGCAATCAGCCAGGAAGCGTTCTACCTCCGGTTGCACCTGTCCCACCTCCATAGTACAAAAAGGCACCTGCCAAGTAGCAGGAGCCATCAGGCAAAGCCGGTTCAGGCGAGCCCCATCGCCTATTGGTTATATTATGTGGCTACTACTGTCACTTGTAAAGGGGCTCGAAGCCAAAATAACCGGCCAGAGCCCCCAGGAGCAGCGGAGTACCAATCATCAGCAGGGCCAGAAAAATGGGGATGGTCGCAACTACGTGCGGCTGACGCTTCCGCAGGGCGGCCACCGCCCCCAGCCAGCTTACAGCGATAATGGCGCCAGAATAGAGGACAGTATAGTGGAGACCGGTGGTCGCATTGGACCAGGGGGCTAACCCCATCCGGCTCAGGATGGCATCACCCAGGACGTAGCCATTGGGCAGGGTAATCCCGAAGAAGTAGCCGAAGACCATGAGTGTCATGCAGAAGGCAGCGATATATCGGGCCATGTGAAGATCCCCTCTTCCTACTAAGCTTTTTCCGTTCGGAAACTATATACCACATTTGTCTACTTGTCAAACCTGACGGAGGGATAGCAATGACTTGGAAAGGCAAGCTGCGCCGGCTGGATGATGTCCGCTGGGAGATTCCCACCAGCTACAAGCCGGGGATGCGGGTTCCGGCCTTGATCTACGCCAACGATAGCCTCCAGCAGGCCATGCTGGCCGATGAGGCGCCGGAGCAGGCGGCCAATGTGGCCTTTCTGCCGGGGATCGTCGGGCGTTCCTTGGCTATGCCCGATATCCACTGGGGCGACGGCTTCCCTATCGGGGGTGTGGCTGCTACCTCCGTCGAAGATGGGGTGATTGTCCCCGGGGGCATTGGCTATGACATCAACTGCGGTGTGCGGCTCTTGCACACCAGTATTATGGTGAGCGAGATTCGCGACCGTCTTCCACTCTTACTGGAAGCAGTGGCTACAGGTGTTCCGGCAGGGGTGGGCTCCAGTGGAGCGCTGAAACTGTCAGACAAGGAGCTGGATGAGGTGCTGAACGGGGGAGCGGTCTGGGCCGTCCGTCAGGGCTACGGTACCCCAGAAGATCTCAACTGCCAGGAGGATGGCGGCCGATTACCGGCCAATCCGGCCGCGGTTAGCGGCAAGGCCCGCTCCCGGGGCCGTGATCAGCTGGGCACCCTGGGCAGTGGCAATCACTTTCTTGAGCTAGATGAGGTGGCCGAAATCCACAACGAAGAGGCAGCCCGCGTCTTCGGGCTACGCCGGGGCCAGCTGGTGGTCTCTATCCATACCGGCTCCCGGGGTCTGGGACACCAGGTCTGCACTGACTATCTGCAGAGCATGCAGCGGGCAGTCCAGACATATGGGTTCAAACTCCCCGACCGGCAGCTGGTCTGCGCGCCGGTACGGTCGGAAGAAGGCCAGGCCTACCTGGGTGCTATGCGGGCTGCCGCCAACTACGCCTGGGCCAACCGGCAGATCCTTACCCACCTCATCCGCCAGAGCCTGGCTAAAGTCCTGGGGGTCACGGTCCAGCAGTTGGGCGCCCAGGTGGTCTATGATGTAGCGCATAACATTGCCAAGATAGAAAAGCATACAGTTGACGGCCGCGAGCTGGAGCTATGCGTGCACCGGAAGGGGGCTACCCGGGCTTTCCCGGCCGGACACCCCGATGTGCCGCCAGCCTACCGTCAGGTGGGCCAGCCGGTTCTGGTTCCCGGCGACATGGGGCGCAGTTCCTGGGTGATGGTGGGTCTACCCGGAGCCATGAACGAGAGCTTCGGCTCCACCTGTCATGGGGCGGGCCGCACCCTCAGCCGCAGCGTCGCCAAGCAGGCGGTTAACGGCCGCGAGCTCCAGTCCCGGCTGGCACAACGAGGCATTCTGGTGCGGGCCGAGGGCGGCTATGGCTCCCTGGCCGAGGAGGCGCCAGAAGCCTACAAGGATGTAGACGCGGTCGTTGATACGGCAGAGCGGGCCGGACTCTCCGGCAAGGTGGCCCGCCTGCGTCCACTGGGAGTGATCAAAGGTTGAGCAGTCGACCGGGCAATGGTAAGGCCACCTACCGGGATTACCTGATTAGGGCGGTGGAGAAGGAAGGGCGGTTTCGTATCCTGGCCGCCCGCACTACCGATACAGTAGACGAAGCCCGCCAGCGGCACCAGACTTCGCCGGTGGTAACTGCCGCGCTGGGGCGGGTGCTTACCGCTGCCGCGCTACTGGGCGCGACCCTCAAGGGCGAAGACACCATCACCATTAGGGTGGTCGGCAACGGCCCGATGGGCGGGATCATCGCCGATGCCGATGCCATGGGCAATGTCCGGGGCTACGCCCACGAGGCACGGGTTGACCTGCCGGGTGTGGAGGGCAAACTCCCAGTGGGCCAAGCGGTGGGGTCGGAGGGGTTTCTCTATGTCACCAAGGATCTGGGGCTAAAGGAGCCCTACACTGGCAGCGTCCCGCTGGTCTCCGGGGAGATCGCTGAGGACTTGGCCCGGTACTTCTCTGTCTCTGAGCAGACCGCATCCGCCGTTAACCTGGGCGTCCTGGTAGAGACTGACCTCTCGGTCCGGGCCGCGGGCGGACTCATTGTCCAGGTCCTGCCCGAGGGGCGGGAGGATGGCGACCTGGTCAATGCCCTGGAGTCCAATGTGATGATGATCGGGCCAGTCAGCCGGGCCATCGAAGGCGGGATGTCGCCAGAAGGTTTGATCAAACTGGCCGCTACCGGATTTGACGTAGAGTTCTTTGACCCACAGCCGGTTAGTTTCGGCTGTCGCTGCGACCGGGAACGGGTAGAGAGGGCCCTGATCAGCCTGGGGCGGGAGGAGTTGGCCGAGATGATCGCCGATGGCGAGCCGGTGGAGATGACCTGCCACTTCTGCCAGGAGAAGTACATTTTCAGCCCGGATCAGGTAAAGGAGATTGCCGCGAAGGGGGCGGCTGGGCGGGTCATTTCCCGGGAAATAGCCGAGCAGTAACCTTGCACACCGGGCGAGGCGATTGGTATACTATTCCCAAAGAGCCAATGACGAGGACCCGGGTGAACTACAGAGAGCCGGCAATCGGTGAGATCCGGTACACCCATTCCACCTCCGAGGCTTTCGGCGATGAGCCGGACGGGCAGCCCGTTACAGCGGCACGAGAGGGTCGGCCAAGGCCGGCCAATTGGGGTGGCAACGCGGGAGCAGGCCTCTCGTCCCCTTGGGGCGGGCGGCCTTTGTCGTGTTACCGGGCAGAGGAGGCACTGAGTGTGACCATTGCCTACGAGGAAAGGGACCTGTATGCTCGCCTTCGCCGGTAACCGCCTGCTCTTCTTCCGGCACCGTCGGCGCGGCTGGGATATTCCGAGCGGCAATGTCGACCCGGGCGAGACGCTAGCTGGGCTACCAGCAGATTGATCTGGAAGGGCCAAAGCCAGAAGGCTATCCATACCCCTACCCTGACAGCTACCAGGTCTCCTACCTGGGGCGCGTCGAGTGCATGGGGGAGTTCAGCCCCAACGATGAGACCCTGGGCCGGGAGGCGCTGCTGCCGGAGAAGGCGCGGGAGGTCCTGCTGATTATGGAGATTCTGCGCCTTTACGAGGCAGCGCTGGCCGCTGCCCTAGAAAGTCAACCAGAATGGGAGGATGAGTAATGGAGGATCTAGTCCGTCAGCACAAGACCGAGGTGCTGCAGCGTTGCGCCCAGCACCTGAGGGACCGCGGCTTCGAGGTGCATGTCGTCGAGGATGCCGCTGAGGCCAGGGCCAAGGTGCTGGAGTTAGTTCCCGAGGGGGCCAGTGTTGGCTGGGGCGGTTCCGCCACCCTCAGGCAGATCGGGGTCATCGAGGCCCTGGCTGAGAAAAAGGTGGAGTACCTGATCCCGCCGGAGAATCAGCCGCCAGCGAACCTCATCGAGTACCGCCGCCAGGCCATGCTCTGTGATGTCTACCTGACCGGAACCAACGCGATCAGCGAGGATGGGATCATCGTTAACATTGACGGCATCGGCAACCGGGTGGCCTCGATGATCTTCGGCCCCCGCAAGGTGATCATGGTCGCCGGCTGGAACAAGATTACCCTCGATGCCGACCAGGGGCTAATCCGGGCCCGGGAGTACGCGGCCGCGATTAACGCCCGGCGGTTCAACGCCGACCCTGAGGATATCTGCAAGATTACCACCATTATCGAGGGGCGCCCGTCCAAGACGGAGTTCGCCATCGTGTTGGTCAAGGAAGACTTGGGATACTAAGCGGAGGAGGAGATTGAGGGATGGAAAAGAGAGCGGATATCGGCATTTTCGGTGGTTCGGGCTTCTACAACCTGCTCGACCATATGCAGGAGGTCTGGGTGGAGACACCCTATGGGGTGCCCAGCGATAAGATCGCCCTGGGCACCATTAAGGGCAAGCGGGTGGCTTTCCTACCCCGCCACGGCAAGGACCATCGCTTCCCGCCTCACAGGATCAACTACCGGGCCAACGCTTGGGCTTTCAAGATGCTCGGTGTCACCCGGGTTATTGGCCCCTGTGCCGCCGGTAGCCTGCAGCCCCACGTGGAGCCGGGCCATTTTGTAGTCTCCGACCAGTTCGTGGACCGCACCAGCAGCCGTAAGGACACCTTCTACGATGGCCCCTTTACTACCCACGTCAGTGTGGCCGAGCCCTACTGCCCCGAGCTGAGGAAGATCGCTATCGAGCAGGGCAAGAAGCTAGGGATCACCCTTCACGAGACCGGCACCATCGTGGTCATCCAGGGGCCGCGCTTCTCGACCAAGGCCGAGAGCCGCTGGTTCACCAAGATGGGCTGGGAAGTTATCAACATGACCCAGTATCCTGAAGTTATGCTCTGCAAAGAGCTGGATATGTGCTACACCAATATCGCCCTGATCACCGACTACGATGCCGGGCTCGAGGGCCGTGACGATATCCCGGCGGTGACCCACGAGGCGGTACTGGAGGTCTTCAAAGCCAATAATGACAAGCTGCGCAATCTCCTGCTGGCTATGATCGAGCAGATCCCGGTGGAGGGAGAGCGCGCTTGCCCCTGCAAGGATACGGTCCGCATGGGCCGGGCGGCGGAGTAAGGAGGAGACCGATGCTCCTCTCGGCCGAACTGCACGAAAACGGGGTGCGCCTGCTGGACCAGAGGAAGCTCCCTTTGAGCAAGGAATTCGTGGAGTGCCAATACTACCATGAGGTGGGCGAAGCCATCCGCACCCTAACCGTGCGGGGGGCACCGGCCATCGGAATTGCCGCCGCCTACGGCCTGGTGCTGGCCGCCCGAGCCGCTCGGAAGATGGATCGGCCCGCTTTCGACCGGGAGATGTATGCCGCAGCTGATGAACTGCGCGGCACCCGCCCGACCGCGGTTAACCTTTTCTGGGCCATCAACCGGATGATGCGGGTGCTGGACGAGAACCCGAAGCAGCCGGTGAACGAGATGGTGGCACTACTGGAACGGGAGGCCCGGGCTATCTTCACCGAGGATGTGGAGATGAACAAGCGCATCGGCCATTACGGCCGTGACCTAGTCAAAGACGGGGCCCGGATTCTTACCCACTGCAACGCCGGGGCTATCGCCACCGGCGGCTACGGCACTGCCCTGGGCATCATCCGGGCCGCCGCTGAGCAGGGGAAGCAGGTCAGCGTCTGGGTGGACGAGACCAGGCCGCTGCTACAGGGCGCCCGGCTTACTGCCTGGGAGCTGATGGAGGACGGCATCCCGGTGACGCTGATCACCGACAACATGGCCGGCCATTTCATGCAGCGGGGGATGGTCGACATTGTCCTCTTGGGGGCCGACCGGATCACCGCCAATGGCGATGTGGCCAACAAGATCGGCACCTACAGCGTGGCGGTGTTGGCCAAGGAGCACGGGATTCCGTTCTACGTGGTGGCCCCGACCTCGACTATCGACATGTCCATTGACCATGGCCGGGAGATCGTCATCGAAGAGCGCAATCCCGATGAGGTCACCAGCTTCAGCGGGGTGCGGACTGCCCCCGAAGGAGTGAAGGTGGCCAATCCGGCCTTCGATGTGACCCCGCACCGGTATATCACCGGGATAATCACGGACAACGGGGTGGTCTACCCGCCCTTTGATGTCAATCTGAAGCGGCTGAAGGTGATGATCAATGCTAGACCTGAGATTCGTCCGGAGTAACCCCGAGCTGGTTAGGGCCGGGCTCAAGAAAAAGAAGGCCGAAGCCGACCTGGACCAGCTGCTCCAGCTAGACGAGAAGCGCCGCTCCACCCTGACCGACGTGGAGCAGCTCAAGGCGCGCCGGAACAGCGTGTCGGAGGAGATCGGCCGGCTGAAAAAGGCCAAGCAGGACGCGGACGCGCTCATCGCCGAGATGCGGGAGGTCTCTGACCGGATCAAGGCCATGGACGACGAGGTGGCCCAGACCGAGGAGCAGATCGGCGAGATCATGAAGCGCATCCCGAACCTGCCGCACGAGAGCGTGCCGGTGGGCGAAGATGAGTCGGGGAATGTGGTGATTCGCACCTGGGGCGAGCCGAGGAAGTTCGAGTTCGAGCCCCTGCCCCACTGGGAGATCGGGACCAGGCTGAACATCTTGGACTTCGAGCGGGCCGGCAAGGTGACCGGGGCCCGGTTCACCGTCTACCGCGGACTCGCGGCTAAGTTGGAGCGGGCACTGATCAACTTCATGCTGGACCTACACACCAATGAACACGGTTATACCGAGATTCTGCCGCCATATATGGTGAACGCTGAGAGCTGCTTTGGCACCGGGCAGCTGCCCAAATTCGCCGAGGATATGTTCCTGGTGCAGAACAATGGATACTACCTGGTGCCAACGGCCGAGGTGCCAGTGACCAACCTGCACCGGGATGAGATTCTCAGCGAGGAAGAGCTGCCCATCAGGTATGCCGCTTTCAGCCCGTGCTTCAGGGCAGAAGCCGGGAGCGCCGGGCGAGATACCCGCGGGCTCATCCGGCAGCACCAGTTCCAGAAGGTCGAGCTAGTCAAGTTCACTACGCCCGAGAAGAGCTACGAGGAGCTGGAGACCCTGACGACCGACGCCGAGCGGGTGCTTCAACTGCTGGGGCTGCCGTACCGGGTGGTGCTGCTCTGTACGGGGGACATGACCTTCAGCTCGGCCAAGACCTACGACATTGAGGTCTGGTTGCCCAGCTTTGGGACCTACCGGGAGATCAGCTCGTGCAGCAACTTCGAGGCCTTCCAGGCACGGCGGGCCAATATCCGCTACCGGCCGGCCGATGGCGGTAAGGTGGAGTTTGTACACACGCTGAACGGCTCGGGGCTGGCCATCGGGCGCACGGTGGCGGCAATTATGGAGAATTGCCAGCGTAAGGATGGTACCATCGAGGTGCCGGAGGTGCTGGAGAGGTATATGGGGTCGCGGTTAGCGTAACGAACGAATAGCTATGGAGAGAGCACAATAGGGCGCTCATCTCGGGGGATCTCCCAGAGTGGGCGCTTGCGGTTTCTGAGATGTCCATCTGAAGGATGACAGACCGGATGGCCAAGAAGACGATCGGACCGATCACTAAATCGTTTCCCATGCCGACTCTGTGCTTGGAGTGCAAGGTGATCAGCAAGCAGCCCATCGGGCGCGGGGCGATCTACCTGGCCCGTCAGGCGCAAGGAGCAGCACAACTGCTGGGTCTCGGATACCGGGCCATTGACATCACTCACAACCCAACCGTGGCCGCTGAGCGCAACCTGTTTTTCCCGGGGACCATCGCTATCGATGACTTCCAACTCGTCTATCCGGGTACTCCAGAACAGATTGCGGAGAGCTACCGCCACCGGGGACCGCTTCCCGGGCAGCAGAGCTATACCCAGCGACCGCAGGGAAAGGTGGAGCGCCTGGTAGCTTTCGGCGCCGCCAATCCCGAACTGGCTTTCAGCCTCTGCCAGCGGAATCTCACGCCAGAACTGATCTGCACCAAGCGGGAATGGCTGACCCAGTTCGCCAAGGCTAGGGTGTTCGCCGGCGCCGTTGGCTATTCTGGTGATGCGCCAGTGGCCTACGCTGAGATTTTGCCCGAAACAGCTATTCCCTACCCCATCGGCGAGAAGCGCGCTGACCGGGCCTTCATCACTTGCCTTTACAGCCCCAATGAATGGGGATTGGTCGAGGACTACCGCCAGGCCTGCTGCGAGAGCTCATCCCCTGCTCAGGGAGCAGGGCTATACCGCTGTCTCAGTGGTAAGTGGCACCAAGACAGCTTATCCTAACGGTCCGGAGCAAGTCTTCGAGCCTCTGGGTTTTGCCAGGGTCAAGTATATGGGCCGGGCCACCCTCCGCCACAAGGAAGAGGACGCCTGGCTACTGAGGTCAGATTTTGCGCATAAGGCACAGCAAGAACCTACCACGCACAGCTCATAATGTGCTAATATGGAGGTGCCGGAGCCAGAGACCTACCAGCCGGAGATCATCCGGTTCCGCCCAGACCTTACTAAGAACAACTCTCGCCTGGATCTCCAGCGACCGGGACGGGGCATAGGGTGCTGACCGCGGGGAAACCCCGTGGTTGGGTTGCCGGGCTGCCTTCCTGTCGCGGGAAGGCATTTCTGCTGCAAAGGGGGATTGCCGATGGTTCCACGAAGCTTCGCCCTCATTGGCCCGGGACGCGTAGGCACAGCCCTGGCCTACCTGCTCTGCACTGCCGGGATCAGGCTGACGACCGTCATTGGACGGACCGCTGAATCACTGGAGCGGGCGAGACAGCTTCTGCCAACCCAGGATGATCCACCGGGCACGGTCTTTGCCGTCCAGCCCGGGCGAGAGCTGCTTGACAGCGATTTCGTCATCCTGGCCCTGCGTGATGCTCAAATCGAGGACATGGTCGAACGGCTATGGCAGAGCGGCCTCATTCGCCGCGGCCAGGTGGTGATTCATCTGAGCGGTAGTCTGACCGCCGATACGGGGCGCCTGCCTGCCGGCGCCGGAGTTGGCCGGCTGGCCATGCACCCCCTGCAGGCAGTGGCCGATCCGAAGAGCGGCATCGCCCATCTGCCGCAAGCGATCTGGAGCCTGGAGGGTGATTCAAAGGGCCTGAGCCTGGGCCAGGAACTAGCCGAGCTCCTCTCACTACGGTGGATACGGATCAGCGCCGGGCAGAAGCCTATCTACCACGCGGCGGCCTGTCTGGCATCGAATTACCTAGTAACCCTGGTCCATACGGCCACCGAGATGCTACAGGCGGTGGGGTTTTCCGCCGATCTGGCCCGGGATTCATTGTGGCCACTGGTTCAGGGGACTGTTGATAACCTGAAGCAGAGTCCTCCCCGGGATGCGTTAACTGGCCCTCTGGCCCGGGGCGATGTGGGCACCATTAGGAAGCACCTGGAGGCCCTGGCCGGCCGGCCGGAATGGGTCAGGCTATATAGGAGCCTGGGACTGGCCACTCTGCCGCTGGCCCCGGGTCTATCACGTGATACACTGCAGGAGCTCAGCGAGCTCCTGGCTGAGGAGGATGGCGACCGGTGACCGAGCGGATTACTATCACCACACTGCTTGAGATGAAAGCACGGGGAGAGAAAATCACTGCCCTAACTGCCTACGATGTCCTGGCGGCTCGCCTGTTGGACCGGGCGGGTGTCGACTTGATCCTGGTCGGGGACTCGCTGGGAATGGTAGTTATGGGTTACGAGAACACCCTGCCGGTAACCATGGAGGAGATGCTCCATCATACCAGGGCCGTATCGCGTGGCGTAGCTCGCTCTCTGGTTGTTGCCGACATGCCATTCATGTCGTACCAGACCGGGCCCGTGGAAGCTCTGCATAATGCGGGACGCTTCCTGAAGGAGGCTGGCGCGCATGCTGTTAAGCTGGAAGGAGGCCGGGAGGTAGCGCCACAGGTAAGGGCGCTGGTCCAGTCGGGTATCCCCGTACTCGGACACACAGGACTAACACCGCAGTCCGTGCACCAGCTGGGCGGATTCCGCGTGCAAGGCAGAGAGCAGGCTCAGGCCGAACGGTTCCTGGCCGATGCCCTAGCCCTCGAAGAAGCCGGTGCCTTCGGCATTGTCCTCGAATGCATCCCGGCCCCCTTGGCCAGAGAGATCAGCCAGAACCTGTCCATACCGACCATCGGGATCGGAGCCGGCGTGGACTGCGACGGGCAGATCCTGGTCGTCCAGGACCTTCTGGGGATGGACAGCAGCCGAAATCTGAAGTTCGTCCGCCGCTATGCCAACCTGGAGGAGACCATTTCCGGCGCGGTCAGGTCTTATTTGAAGGATGTCAAGAGCCGGGCCTTCCCCGGTGACGCCGAGAGCTTCGGGGTGAAAGGCAAGGCCAAGCAGATTCAGCTCTACCCGGGAGGAGGCGACAACAAGCCCTATGCAGATCCTGAAGACTAAAGACGAGGTGCGGCGTGCAGTCAGGCAGGCCCGGCGCGAGGGGAAGACCGTCGGTTTTGTGCCGACCATGGGCTACCTGCACGAGGGCCACTTGGCCCTGATGAGAAAGGCCGGGGAGGATAACGACCTGGTGGTAGTGAGCATCTTTGTCAACCCAACCCAGTTCGGCCCCAATGAGGACTACGCATCCTACCCGCGCGACCTGGCCCGTGATGCAGAGCTCGCAGCCTCGGCTGGGGTAGATATTATCTTCGCTCCTGAAGTGAGCGAGATGTACCCCAGGGGGTTCAGCACCATTGTGGACATTCAGCGTCTGGGCGACTACCTGTGTGGTGCTAAGCGGCCCGGGCACTTCAGAGGGGTGTGCACGGTGGTCACCAAGCTGTTCAACATCGTCCAGCCCGACCGGGCCTATTTCGGCCAGAAGGATGCCCAGCAGGCCCGCGTCATCCGGCAAATCACCGCCGACCTGGACCTGCCCATCGAGGTCAGGGTACTACCCACAGTGCGGGAGGCTGACGGTCTGGCCATGAGCTCCCGCAATACCTACCTGACGCCCCGGGAGCGGGAGGCGGCCTTGGTTCTCAACTGGTCTCTGGTCCGGGCCCGCGACCTGGTGCAGAGCGGAGAGCAGGAGGCGGCTGTTATAGCGGAAGCCATTACTGCCATGATTGAGGCCGAGCCCCTGGCCAGGATCGACTATGTATCAGTGGTTTCCGGAGATACCCTCGAGCCAGTCCAGCGCCTGGACGGACCGATCCTGATTGCCGTGGCTGTCTTCATTGGCAAGACCCGACTCATCGATAACCTAACGCTGGAGGTCTGACCATGTTTCTGGAGATGATGAAGGCTAAGATTCACCGGGGAAGGGTGACCGACGCTAACCTCAGGTATATGGGGAGCATCACCATTGACCAAGAGCTATTGGAGGCCACCGACATCCTGCCCAACGAGAAGGTGCAGGTGGTCAACTGCAATAACGGGGCGAGGTTCGAGACATACGTGATTCCCGGGGAGAGGAGCTCGGGCGTGATCTGTCTCAACGGGGCCGCCGCCCGGCTGGCGCATCCCGGCGATGAGGTGATAATCATCGCTTATGCCCTGATGACGCGCGAGGAAGCGCTAGAATGGAAGCCAAAGGTTGTGTTTTTAGACGAGGAGAACCGCATTCTCCCGGCGCAAGGCACCTCTGACAAGAGAGTGGGCTGCTAAACGACGAAGAAAAAACGAAGCTACACTGAATGTTGTGAACCACCGGTGGTTGTTCGTAAGGTAGTATAAATTATACTTCTTTTCTGATATTGTAATTATCCTGTTTATCTTGGATTTCATAGGTGTGTTCGCTAATATAAAAGTTGACCAGTTTAGCCCCTGGTGCTAACGAAAAAGTTGACCACCCTGAGAACCCCATCCTGTAAGCTTAAGTTGAGACACTAGGCTTACGGGAGGAAAAGGAGTT
>JBFLWA010000023.1:0-23291 GCA_040758135.1 Bacillota bacterium
AAGGCGTAAGGGTTCAAGTCCCTTCCCTCGCACCAATTAAGCGGAAGTAGCTCAGTGGTAGAGCATCGCCTTGCCAAGGCGAGGGTCGCGGGTTCGAATCCCGTCTTCCGCTCCCGGAGAAGCGGATCCCCGGCGAGGGGCTCCGCTTCCGTTAGTCGCAGCTGCTGTTGCTGTGATAACGTGACACAACCCAGATTCACTTTTCCGCGCCCGCCCGTTTCGTGGTACAATCTCTCTACAGCGGCTCGGCACGGAGGTAATCTCTTGATCATCCGCGATCCCATCCACGGCGATATCGAACTCGGCGGCCTCGAACGGCGCCTAATTGACGTTCCCGAGATGCAACGCCTGCGTCGCATCAAACAGACCGGCACCGCCGATCTGGTCTATCCGGGTTGCCGCCACACCCGCTTCGAGCACTCTCTGGGCACCTACGCAGTAGCCCGTCGTATCCTGGCTAGCCTGCGCCAGAACGGTACCACGGTAACCGAGGATGATGAGGCTGTTGTTGGCGCGGCCGCCCTGATCCACGATATCACCCACCTGCCCTTTGGCCACACCTTCGAGGACGAGCGGCGGATCTTCTCCCGTCATGACCAGGGCCAGCGTTTTCTGGCCTTTCTGGCGCCTGGCACCGGCATTAACCGGGTCCTGCGGGAATTGGGGCTGCTCGAACCGATCAAGGCCATTTTCACCGGTCAATACAACGGTCCCCGCTGGCACAAACAGATCATCGCCAGTTGTATTGATGCTGATCTCCTCGACTACCTGCGCCGGGATTCGTATTTCGCCGGATTGAAGCAGGACTACGATGACCGCATCTTGTCCTACCTCACCCTTGACGAAGATGACCTGGTCATCAATATGGCCAAACATAACCTCGACCGGGCTGATGCCCGGTCGGAGGTACTCCACCTATTGCGCATGCGCTATTTCCTCACCGAGCGGGTCTACACCCACCACGCTAAGGTAGCCTCGGGGGCCATGATCTCCAAAGCAGTGGAACTGGCGGTTGAGAACGGTCTGCGGGAACAGCACCTCTACGGCGCCGGCGATGATGAGCTTCTCCTATGGCTGCGCGACGGCAGTCCAGAGCTGATCGGCGGCGTCATGGAGCGTCGCCTCTACAAGCGGGCCTATGTCCTCTCCTCCGCTAATGGTCTGCGCGACCAGCTAATCAAGAGTTACGGACAGTCCGCCGCCGAACGTAGGCGGCTGGAGGAGCAGATCGCCAACCGGGTCGGAGTTCACCATACCTCCATCGTCGTCCAGTGTCCGCCAGCCACCTTTTTCAAGGAGGCCGGCGCTCTCGTTCGCACCACTCGCGGGGTACACCGACTCAATGAGCCGGGCCATCTTCCCCTGGAGATTGCGGCTCTCGAAGAGCAGTACCAACGGTTGTGGCGGTTCTACGTCTTCACCCCGGCCCACTTAGCGGCCGAGGTAGCCCGGACTTGTCAAGGGATCTTCGGCGAGCCCAGCGAGTATCTGGCCGGGATCCTCTAACCCAGGAACTCTCGACGCAGCACTTGCAGAGCTTCGGGCACTCCGGAGACTATCCAATCGGCTTGCCCCGGATGGCCGTATCTATGCGGATCAATGAATAGTGTGCGACACCCCAGCTTACGGGCTGGGGTTATTTCATTGACCAGGTTGTCACCGACACTGAGGATGGCCGGGTAGTCGGCCGAGAACTCCTCGGCTACCGAGCGGAAGAGCTCCAGAGAGCGCATGGGTTTCTCGCTGAGGAAACGCATCCGCGCGAAGTAAGGGGTCAGGCCTAGCTTGTCGACGATAGCCCGACTGTCTGGCTCCGGGCTGTTGGTGGCCAGCACCAGCTGATACCGTTCGGCCAGAGCGCGAAAGGTCTCGGTGCGGCCCGGTACTTCAGCCATGAAGAAATCAGGACCCGACATGAACTCCCGGGTAACCAGAAAGGCCTGCTGGGTGTCATGGCGTTGCAAGCCGTAATGGAACCCAATGCAGGCCGGGATCCACCAGGGGTCGCCCAGGGAGATGAAGCGTTGTTTGTCGATGATAACCGGGCCGGGGTAGAGGCGGCTCACACGGTCGGCCGGCTGCTCCTGCTGCGCCCAGTCCTGCGCTCTGGTGACGCGATCCTCTTCCAGCCTCAATACCAGATCGTGCTCGCGATCGTAGACCCAGCCGATGCGCAACGCGGTCTCCCCCCGCCAGAAGGCGGTGTAGTCGCGGTTGAAGTCGGGCGCCAGCGCCGCAGGCAAACGCTGGCAGATCTCCTGGGCATAGTAGTCGAAGTGGACGGTATCGCCATAGAGGGTACCGTCCAGATCGAAAATCATCACCTGGATGGGGTTCGGCAAAAGGCAGCACCTCGCTGATGTAGGATTCAAAGCCATTATACCATTGCTGTTCAAGGTATCTGAATAAAAGGAAATCACGGCCAGTGAAAGGTAATTTCGGGGATATTGTAGAAGGATGCCTCAATCTCTGGACCACATAGGCCCCAGGGAGAATCACCAATCCTAAAGGGGGATGTTTTGGTGGGTAAAAAAATCATCGTGGCCCTTATTGTGGTGGCTCTGGCCATCGGCGCCTACTATCTGTTCAGGCCAGCCAAGCCGTTGATAGTCGGCTTCGTGCCGTCTCAGGATGCCAGCAAACTGGCGGAGATTGCCCAGCCGCTGGCTGACATGATGAAGAAGGAACTGGGCCGGCCGGTCCAGGTGTTCATCGCCAGCAACTACACTGGCCTAATTGAGGCACTTGGTTCCGGCAAAGCCGATGTCGGGTTCCTGGCTTCAGCCGCCTATGTTCTGGCCCATGACACCAATGGAACCAAGGTTATTCTGAAGACTGTGCGGAACGGGTCCGGCATTTACCGCGGGCAGTTCACTGTTTTGGCTAACTCCAACATTAATGGTCCCGAAGACTTCCGCGGCAAGCGGATTGCCATCGTCGACCCGGTTTCGACTTCCGGGTACATCTTCCCCATGGCTTACCTCAAGGGTTTGGGGTATAACATCGAGAGTGACTTCACATTGGTTGAGACCGGTGGACATGATAACGCTATTGTCGCTGTGCTCAACGGTGATGCCGATATCGCTTGTACCTACGAAGATGCCCGTGACCGCGTGGCCAAAGAGTATCCGGATGTAAAGGAGCGGACCAAGGTGGTCGGCTACACGGCCTGGATCCCCAATGATACTGTCTCGGTCAGGCCGGACATGGATGATAAATTAGCTGGCGAGATCAAGGCCGCGCTCCTCCGGATCGCCGAAACCGAAGAAGGCGTAGCCGTGCTCAAGGCCATCTACAATATTACCGGGTTGACTGATGCTCAGGACTCGGAGTACGACGTAATTCGGGAAACCCTAGAACTGGGCTTCCAGCTCCTGAAGTAGCTCCCCAAAAACATTTATGGAGGCTGGAGAGAAGGACGGGGTCCTTCTCTCCGCTTTCCTATCGGGGCAGGTGTACTCACCTTTGATTGAGTTCAAGAATGTAACCAAAGAGTTTCCCGGCGGCGTGCAGGCGCTAAAAGGTGTCTCGCTCACCATCAAGGACGGTGAGTTCGTGGTTATCGTCGGCCTCTCCGGAGCCGGCAAGTCCACCTTGCTGCGCTGCCTCAACCGGCTAGTGGAGCCTACCAGTGGTCAGATCATCATCGATGGGGTGGATGTCACCGCGGCTAAGGCAGCCGAACTACGGAAGGTTCGCACTCAGATAGGGATGATCTTCCAAAGCTTTAACCTGGTTAAGCGTTCATCGGCACTGCGGAATGTCCTCTCAGGGCGTCTGGGCAGTATGTCGACTCTGGACAGCCTTTTGGGCAACTTCTCCAAGGAGGATATTGCAGTTGCCCTGGAAGCCTTAGCCCGGGTCGAAATCGAGGACAAAGCCAATTTCCGGGCCGACCAGCTCTCCGGTGGGCAGCAGCAGCGGGTGAGCATTGCCCGGGCCCTGGCCCAGCAGCCCAAGATCATTCTCGCCGATGAGCCCGTGGCCAGCTTAGACCCGCCTACCTCGCACGTGGTTATGGGCGACCTCAAGCGGATCAACCGGGAGCTCGGCATCACTACCATTGTTAACCTGCACTTTATCGACCTGGCCCAGCAATATGCCGAGCGGATTATTGGCCTGCGCGGTGGCCAGCTGGTCTACGACGGTCCGGCGGCTGATGTGGATGAGAAGACATTTGAGATGATCTATGGCCGCTCCATCCGCAAGGAGGACTTGCGCGGAGGGGATGACGAGTGAGCGGCGGCCTGCACAATATGGACCGCCTCCGAGAGGAGAGAAGGTCCTGGTTCTATTTTGCCATCGGCATTGCCATTTATGGGTGGAGTATCTATGGTGTGGGCTTTGACCCCATCGATCTGGTACGCGGCCTGCCGGCTATGGGCAACCTCTTTGCCCGCATGTGGCCGCCGGACCTTGCGTATGTGCCCACCATCCTTCCGGCCTTCCTGGAGACCATCAAGATCGCTCTCCTCAGTACGGTAGTTGGCGGCTTGCTCGCCATCCCCATCATCCTGCTGGCCGCCAGGAACATCAACCGTACTATATGGCTGGTCTATACGGTTAAAGCCTTTCTCAACCTGGTCCGCACCCTGCCCGACATGCTTCTTGCCGCCATCTTTGTTGCCGCGTTAGGCGTGGGGGCCCTGCCGGGTGTCATGGCCCTGGCCATCTTTTCCTTCGGCATTATCGCCAAGCTGACCAGTGAGAGCACTGAAGCTATCGACCCTGGTCCCATTGAAGCCATGGAGGCGGTGGGCGCCAGGAAGCTGCAAGTGATCCACTTCGCGGTGGTCCCGCAGATTCTGCCCCAGTTCGTGGCCTACTGCCTGTATGTCTTTGAGATCAACATCCGGGTGGCAGCGGTACTCGGCCTGGTAGGCGCCGGCGGCATCGGCCGGCTGTTGCTCAGGGACATGAATTTGCTGCGCTATCCCCAGGCCCTGACCATTATTATCGCTACCTTTGTCCTGGTGGCAGGTCTGGACTTCTTCAGCACCAAGCTAAGGGAGCGACTGATATGAAGGGGCGCCGGGTTCTTGGGTATGTTGGTTTTGTTCTCTTCCTGGTAACGGTTTGGTGGTCGACCACCGGCCTGGACATCAACTGGGAGCGGGTGATGACTGGCCTACCCGGTGCCGCGGCCATCGTTAACCTGATGTTCCCCCCCAACTGGGGATACGCTGGCGATGTCGGCGGGCGTCTCATTGAGACCATCCATATCGCGATAGTCGGCACCAGCATTGGCGCCATTCTGGCTATTCCCTTTGGTTTCCTGGCGGCCATCAATGTCTCCCGCAGCCGCCTGATGGTGGGGTTTGGCAAGAGCCTGCTTAACGCCATCCGCACCTTCCCTGAACTGCTACTGGCCATTGTCATTATGCGGGGCGTTGGTCCCGGCGCCTTCGCTGGGGTGCTGGCCATGGGCGTCCACTCCATTGGCATGCTGGGCAAGCTTTACGCCGAGGTGGTGGAGGGCATCGATCCCGGTCCGGTAGAGGCGCTGCAGTCAACCGGGGCCAACCGGATCCAGACCATCTGGTACGGGATTATTCCTCAGGTGTTGCCCGATTTCGCCTCATACGCTCTTTACCGACTGGAGATCAACATCCGGGCCGCATCTGTCCTCGGTCTGGTCGGTGCCGGCGGCATCGGAATTCCCCTCCTCTTCAACCTGAGGGCTCGCATCTGGGATAAGGTCGGCATGATTCTCCTGGGGATTATCGTCGTGGTCACCATCGTTGATTACGGTAGTGCCTACCTGCGTAAACGCATCGTCTAATCATCCCCACCGAAACCAAAGCCCCCGGGGATCCCATCCGGATCCCGGGGGCTCTTTGTATGTGCTCGGCGCAGGCCGCCTAGGCCTCGGGCGGGCTGGTACTGTCCTTCAGGTGGAGATAGGCCAGGGCTCCGGCCAAGTCGACATAGGGAACAACCACGATCGCTATGATCAGGTTGGCTACCCCGTCCCGCAGGAGGCGGGTCAGTATCCAGTTGGCGAGCACCGGGCCGACCGACACCAAGACCACGAAGCCCAGTACCCAGAGAAGGTTGCGCCAGGCCAGACCGAAGCCGATAGTGATGGCCCGGCCAACTCCGGTCTGCTGTTCAACGAGGATGTAAGGGCTGAAGAGCAACCCCACCCCGATGGCCAAGAGGAAGGCCAAGAGCAGCAAAAGCCCCAGACCCCAGAAGAGGCGGAGAAAGGGGAGACAGATAAAGACGGCCAAAATGGTGATAAGCACCCGGGTCGCCAAGACTCCGAGCATCCGAAACCCGTACTGCCTCGAGGAGCCGAGCAGGAGCTCGGCTGAGAGAGGTTCATCCCTGACCGCGGCGAATAGGAGGCGTACCTGGCCGGCAAAGAAATAGGCAGTGAGCAGAGAGGTCACGAGGCTGCCGAGTAGTCTTACGCCTATCGCTGCCTGGACCCCCAGGAAGGGGTAGCCCAGTACCCACCGCATGGCAATGGCCCCGATGACCATCTCGACCACGGCCGATACGATGGACTTGGCCGCGGGGAACAGAAAGAGCAGAGGGTTCTTGGTAAGCTTCCGGAAAGCGTGGGAGAAAATCTCTCCCATCTGGAACCACCTCCTGGCGGTCCGGCAGGACCTTGAGTACCATATCGTATTGGCTGAAGAGGAACACCTTTCCTGCCTACTCAGGCGAGATGCGAGAGGGGCTGCCGAAAAGGGTGCTCTTGGCGTCCTAATGAGCTGCTAGGCCCCGCCAGGGTTATCGGTTGAAGCCCCTGGGAACACTGTGTTATAATGGACTGGCTACGGCCCAGGGCACTGGTGTGCGCTGGGACATATACTTTTACTGGGAGCAGGGGGAGCATAAATGAAATGCAGCTTGGAGAGGCTAGACGGGAGTTTGGTGAGCCTTGAGATCGAGGTAGACGCCAGTGAGGTCAGCCAGGCTCAGGACCAGGCGTTCAAACGTATAGTAAAGAAGTATACTATTCCGGGCTTTCGGAAGGGCAAGGCGCCCCGCACCATGTTCGAGCGGTTCGTGGGCAAGGGTCCGATCCTCGAGGAGGCCTTGGATATTTTGTTGCCAGCCTCCTATGAGCAGGCCATTGCTGAGCAGAAGGTCGAGCCTCTGGGCCGACCCGATATCGAGCTAGTCAAGTATGAAGATGGGGAATCCCTGATCTACAAGGCAAAGGTAGCGGTTAAACCCGAAGTGAAGCTGGGTCAGTACACCGGACTCGGCATCCCGGCCGAGGTGAAGGAGGTAACAGCCGAGGAGGTCGAGGCTGAACTCGGAAAGCTGAGGGAGCAGGCGGCTAAGGTTGAACCGAGTTCTGCGGAAGAGCTGGCCAACGGGCACTTCGCTGCCATCGACTATGAAGGCTTCCTGGGTGGTACAGCTTTCGCGGGCGGAAAAGGCGAGAATTACCTGTTGGAGATTGGCTCGGGTACCTTCATCCCGGGTTTCGAGGAACAACTTATTGGAATGAAGAGGGGCGAGGAGCGGGAGATTCGGGTCACCTTCCCCGAGGATTACCGCAACAAGGAGCTAGCCGGCCAAGAGGCCACCTTCCAGATTAAGCTCAACGAGATCAAGGAGAAAAACCTCCCTGAGCTGGATGATGAGTTCGCCAAGAGCGTCGGTGACTATGCCAGCCTAGAGGAATTGCGCCAGGCGATCGAGAACAACCTGAAGCAAACGGCAGAGAATGCGGCCCGTAATGCCCGCCTCACCAAGCTCATCAATAAGGTAGTGGAAAATGCCGAGGTTGATCCGCCAGCGATAATGGTTGACCGGGCGGTCGATTCCATGGTAAGAGATCTCGCCCAGCGCGTCCAGCAAATGGGGCTTTCACTCGAGAAATACTTGGAGATGACCGACGGCAGCGAGGGGAAACTACGCGAAGACTTTCGGACTCGGGCGACCTTTGAGGTCAAGAAGGGCCTGGTGCTCGAGGCCGTTGCCAAGCAGGAAGGCCTAGAGGCTGAAGAGGCAGAAATTGATGCCGAAATCGCCAGGCTGGCCGAGCTCTACAAGCAGTCGGCCGACACTATCCGCAGTATTTTCCAGGCCCGTGGGGGCATAGACGATATTGAGGAGAGCATCGTCAGCCGCAAGACCGCTGATTTCCTGCTGGAGAACAACTGAAGTAACTAAGAGGTAAAGGGAGGAGATTGCTATGAGCTTTCTGGTTCCCATGGTGGTGGAGCAGACCGGTCGGGGGGAGCGGGCCTATGATATATACTCCCGCCTGCTCAAGGAGCGCATCGTCTTCCTGGGCACGGCCATCGATGACAATGTCGCCAACCTGGTGGTAGCTCAGCTCCTCTTCCTGGAGAGCGAGGATCCGGATAAGGAGATCCGGCTTTACATTAACTCCCCAGGGGGCTCCGTCTCAGCTGGTATGGCCATCTATGACACTATGCAGTTGGTGAAGCCGGCGGTCGCCACGGTATGTGTGGGCATGGCCGCCAGCATGGGAGCAGTGATTCTGGCCGGGGGAAGCAAGGGGAAGCGGTACGCGCTGCCCAACTCCCGGGTCATGATTCACCAACCCATCGGTGGTGTGCAGGGCCAGGCGGTGGACATTGAGATCGAGGCCCGGGAGATCCTGCGTATTAAGAACCGCATTAACGAGATCCTCTCCCGCCACACCGGCCAGAAGATGGCGAGAATTGAGCGGGATACCGACCGCAACTTCTGGATGACTGCCGAGGAGGCCCGGGAATACGGTTTGGTTGATCAGGTCTACCAACCCAGCTGATCGAAAGGCGGGTGACTGAATGTTCAAGGACGATAAGCCTCAACTGAAATGCTCGTTCTGCGGTAAGGCCCAGGACCAGGTCAAGAGGCTGGTTGCCGGCCCCGGTGTCTATATCTGCGATGAGTGCATTGAGCTGTGCAATGAGATTATGGAGGATGACTTCAACGAGGAAGTCGATCTCGACCTAAAGGATATTCCTAAGCCGCAGGAGATCAAAGCCCAGCTAGATGAGTATGTCATTGGACAGGAGCGGGCCAAAAAGATCCTTTCGGTGGCGGTCTACAACCATTACAAGCGGGTTAACCTGGGCAACCGCATGGATGATGTGGAGCTCTCCAAGAGCAACATCCTGCTCCTGGGCCCCACCGGTGTAGGCAAGACCCTACTAGCCCAGACGCTGGCGAAGATTCTCAATGTTCCTTTCGCCATTGCTGATGCAACCTCTCTCACCGAGGCCGGTTATGTCGGCGAGGATGTGGAGAATATCCTGCTCAAGCTAATCCAGGCGGCCGATTACGATGTAGAAAAGGCTGAGAAGGGTATTGTTTACATTGATGAGATTGACAAGATTGCACGCAAGTCGGAGAACCCGTCTATCACCCGGGACGTCTCCGGTGAGGGGGTCCAGCAAGCGCTCCTGAAGATCCTGGAAGGTACGGTGGCCAGTGTTCCGCCCCAAGGCGGCCGCAAGCACCCCCATCAGGAGTTTATCCAGATTGATACCACCAGCATCTTGTTCATCTGCGGCGGCGCTTTTGATAGCATTGATAAGATAATCAGCGCCCGCATTGGCAAGAAACAAGTGGGGTTCGGTGCCGAGGTCAAGCGCAAGAGCGATTACCGTATCGGCGAGATCCTGGCCAAGATTCTTCCCGAGGATCTACTCAAGTTCGGGCTGATCCCCGAGTTCATCGGGCGGGTGCCGGTCATCGCCACCCTGGATGCTCTGGACGAAGAGGCTATGGTCCGTATTCTGACCGAGCCCAAGAATGCCCTGGTCAAGCAGTACCAGAAGCTCTTTGAGCTGGATGGGATCGACCTGGAGTTCAAGGACGAGGCCATCCGGGCTGTCGCTCAGGAGGCGCTGAAACGGAACACCGGCGCCCGCGGCCTGAGAGCTATCGTCGAAGATATTATGCTGGATGTGATGTACGACATCCCGTCCAGGGAGGATGTCAAGCGGGTCGTAGTGACCAAAGAAACGGTGCTCAGCCGGGAGGAGCCACTACTAGTGACCTCCGACCGAAAGACAAAGAAGGAAGTAACCGCTTGAGCCAAGGGACCGGGTAGGATAGCATCTCCTGCCCGGTCCTCTTTTATGTTTGCGACCCTTGAGTCCGGGATAGGCCAGCACGGCGATGGGAAATACTAGGCAGTGTTAATCTGCCTGCTTGGCCGTTCGGGGGTGTTCCTTTTGTCTTTTGGCGGAAGTGCTCTTTACTACATTCAGTTTTTCTTTGCGGTTATCATCGGGCTCTACTTTCTTAACCTACTGCGCAGCCAGCATGGCAGCAAGAGCGCGGTAGAGCGTGAATCCCGCAAGGAGACTGACCGGCTTAAGAAGCTGCGCGAGATCCGCCTGACTGAACCCCTCTCGGAGAAGACCCGGCCCACCACCTTCGAAGAGATTATCGGGCAGAGCGACGGGCTGAGGGTTTTACGCGCCGCCCTGTGCGGCCCCAATCCACAGCATGTCATCATCTACGGGCTCCCGGGGGTCGGTAAGACCGCCGCCGCTCGTCTGGTCCTGGAAGAGGCCAAGCAGAACCCACTCTCGCCGTTTTTGCCTGCTGCCAAGTTTGTGGAGATCGATGCTACCACCGCCCGCTTTGATGAGCGGGGAATTGCCGATCCCTTGATTGGTTCGGTTCACGATCCCATCTACCAAGGTGCCGGTCCGCTGGGGATGGCCGGGATCCCCCAGCCCAAGCCGGGTGCAGTTACCAAGGCCCACGGCGGGATGCTGTTCATCGACGAGATAGGCGAGCTCCACCCAGTCCAGATGAACAAACTCCTCAAGGTATTGGAAGACCGCAAGGTCTTCCTGGAATCGGCCTACTACAACTCCGAGGATCCCAATATTCCCTCCCACATTAAAGACATTTTCGAAAACGGCTTGCCGGCGGATTTCCGCCTGGTCGGGGCGACGACCCGTTTGCCTGATGATCTACCGCCCGCCTTGCGCTCCCGCTGTCTGGAGGTATTCTTTCGCCCTCTGCTCCCGCGGGAGGTCCGCCTCATCGCCGCCAACGCGGCGCAGAAGATAAAGGTTGCCATCGAGGACCAGGCTCTCGAGGCCATTAAACGCTATGCCAGCAACGGCCGGGAAGCAGTGAACATAATCCAGATCGCCGCCGGGATAGCCAGCAGCAGTGGCCGCCGGGAGATCACTGCCGAGGATGTGGAATGGGTGATCGCCAGTTCTCAGCTATCACTGCGCCCGGAACGCCGCATCCCCAGCCAGCCCCAGGTCGGGCTGGTTAACGGCCTGGCTATTGTTGGCCCCAATGTTGGTATGCTGCTGGAGATCGAGGTTTCCACCATCCCCGTCAAGAAGGGCCGGGGGCGGATAACCGTAACCGGTGTCATCGAAGAAGAGGAATTGGGAGGGCATGGTCGCACGGTGCGACGGAAGGGTACGGCCCGGGGTTCGGTGGAGAATGTCATCACCGTGCTTCGCCACTATCTGGGGACTGACCCCCGCGACTATGATATTCATGTCAACTTTCCGGGAGGGGTTCCCATGGACGGCCCCTCGGCTGGGGTAACCATTGCCACAGCCATCTACTCGTCCCTTACCGGCAAGCTCGTGGATAACCAGGTGGCCATGACCGGTGAGCTCTCCATTCGTGGCTTCATTAAGGCGGTGGGCGGGGTACCGGCCAAGGTGGACGCCGCCCGGCAGGCCGGGGCCAAACGGGTATTCATCCCCAAAGAGAACTGGCAGGGGATGTTCGGCGAGTATCGGGATATCGAGGTCATCCCGGTGCAGCGCCTGGAGGAGGTACTGCACCTGGCCCTGCTGGAAACCGCGGCCGGCGAGGAGCGTTTCGAGCGGCCGGCCCCTCTGCTCACCGCATCATCGGCGCCGCTGCATACCTAGACTCGGAAGGAATCCCTTCCGGAAGCCAAGAATAGCATGTATGGAACCGTTGGAATGAGCGGAGGTATCCCATGGCTAATCGTACTGCTAAAACCGAGCAAACACTGCCGCTTCTCCCCCTCCGGGGAATGCTTGTCTTCCCCCACATGCTCATCCATCTGGAGGTCGGGCGGGAGAAGTCCATTCGCGCCGTTGAACAAGCTATGGAGACTGCCGAGAGACTGCTGGTGGTCTCGGCCCAGAAAGATGTGAAGATTGATGAACCGGGGGCCGATGATATCAACGAAATCGGTTGCCTGGTCGAGGTTAAGCAGCTGATCCAGCTCCCTGGTGGCACGGTGCGCATCCTGGTGGAGGGGCTTGTCAGGGCCCGCATCATCCGGTTCACGGAACGAGAGGACTACATGGCCGTTGAGTACCGTCCTATCGAGGTGGCTGAGGATATCACCCCGCGCGTGGCCGCATTAATGCGTACCATTGTCCAGCAGTTCGAGAGCTATGTTAAGTTCGGTAAGCGCCTGCCGGCCGAGTCTGTTATCAATGTGGTCAACATCGAGGAGCCTGGGAAGCTGGCCGATGTCATCGCTGGCCAACTAGTCCTGAAAGTGGAGGAGAAATACCTCCAGTCGGTGCTGGAGGCTTTCCCACTACTGCTGCGCCTGGAGAGCCTGGCCGAGATCCTCGGTCGCGAATTAGAGGTCCTCGACCTGGAGCGGCGGATTAACAACCGCGTCCGCAAACAGATGGAGAAAACCCAGAAGGAGTACTACCTCCGAGAGCAGATGAAGGCCATCTCCAAGGAACTGGGCGAAGGCGATGACAAGCTCAGCGAGATCGAGGAGTTCCGGCAGAAAGTTAAGGAGCTGGAGCTCCCACCCGATGCGGCCGAGAAGGCAAACCGGGAGATTTCACGGCTGGAGAAGATGCCGCCGGCGGTGGCCGAGGCGGTGGTGGTCCGCAACTACCTGGAGTGGTTGCTGGATTTGCCCTGGAACAAGGAGACCGAGGATTTGCTGGATGTGGTACGGGCCGAGCAGATCCTGCATGAGGATCACTACGGTCTGGAGAAGGTGAAGGAGCGCATCCTCGAGTACCTGGCCACCCGCCAGCTCACCAGGAAGCTCAAAGGTCCCATTGTCTGTCTGGTCGGACCGCCCGGGGTGGGCAAGACCTCTCTGGCCAAGTCGGTGGCGCGCGCCCTGGATCGCAAATTCGTCCGCGTCTCACTGGGCGGCATGCGGGATGAGGCTGAGATCCGCGGTCACCGGCGTACCTACGTTGGAGCCTTGCCGGGGCGGATCATCCAGGGACTGCGGCAGGCGGGAACCAAAAACCCGGTATTCCTCCTGGACGAGATCGATAAGTTGACCGCTGACTTCCGGGGCGACCCCGCTTCGGCGCTGCTAGAAGCGCTCGATCCCGAACAGAATCATAGCTTCAGCGACCATTTCATCGAAGTCCCCTTCGACCTGTCCAAGGTTCTCTTTATAACCACAGCCAATAACGCCGGCCGGATCCCCTGGCCGCTGCTCGACCGGATGGAACTGATCTCCCTCAGTGGCTATACCGAGGAAGAGAAGGTAGAGATCGCGGTCCGGCACCTCATGCCCAAGCTCCTCTCCGACCACGGCCTGGATCCGGCCAATCTAGATGTCTCGGGTAATGCCATCCGCCACATCATCCGCGAGTACACCCGCGAGGCGGGGGTGCGTAATCTCGAGCGTGAACTGGCCCGCATCTGCCGGAAGACCGCCCGTGAAGTGGTAGGTGGCCGTGACAAAACAGTCCGGGTTTCGGTCAGTAACCTCCAGACCTTCCTGGGAGTGCCACGTTACCGTTACGGAGTGGCCGAGCACGAGCACCAGGTCGGGGTGGCCATGGCCATGGCTGCCACTGAGGTGGGAGGGGACGTCATGCCCATCGAGGTGACGGTAATGAAGGGCAAGGGTCAGCTGCTGCTCACCGGACAGCTGGGAGAGGTAATGAAAGAATCGGCCCAGGCCGGTTTCAGCTATATCCGATCCCGCACTCAGATGCTGGGGATCGAGGAGGACTTCCACGAGAAGTACGATATCCATGTCCATGTCCCGGAGGCGGCCCTGCCCAAAGAGGGTCCCTCGGCCGGAGTAACTATGGCCACTGCCATTATCTCGGCTCTTTCTGGCCGGCCAGTGAGAAGCAATGTTGCCATGACCGGTGAGATCACCCTGCGTGGCCGGGTACTACCCATTGGTGGGGTCAAGGAGAAGGTGTTGGCCGCCCATCGGGCCGGTATCGATATTGTCCTCCTCCCGGCCGAGAACCGTAAGGATGCCGAGGAGGACCTCCCGGTCACGATCCGTAAGCGCCTGGAGATCATCTATGTGGATCACCTGGACCAGGTCCTCGAAGCGGCGCTGGTCCAAGGTGGGGATTTCATGGCCAATCATCTCTTGGCCGCTATGGATCTACCCGCCGGCGAGCAGGTGACTTCGCGGGTGCCGCAGTGAAGATCGTCTCGGCCGAAGTGCGGGCTACCGTTCTGAAGCCCGCCGACTTCCCCACCGACGGGCGTCCGGAACTCGCTCTGGTAGGCCGCTCCAATGTGGGCAAATCCTCACTCATCAACGCTCTGGTCGGGCGGAGGAATCTGGCCCGTACTAGTTCAACCCCGGGCAAGACCCGGACCATCAACTTCTACTTGATCAACCAAGCTTTCTACTTGGTCGACCTTCCGGGGTACGGTTTCGCCCGGGTCTCCCAGGCCGAGCGGGAGCTCTGGCGACACCGGATTCAGGATTACCTGGAAAAACGGTCTCAGCTGGTCGGTGTAATCCAGTTGATCGATTTCAGGCATCCCCCGGAGGAATCCGACCGGACCATGGCTGAATGGCTGGCCTCCCGCGGACTACCCTGGGTGGTGGTAGCCACCAAGGTCGATAAGGTGGGCCGTAGCCGCTGGAACCAGCATCTATCCGCGATCAAGGCAGGACTTCAACTACTCCCGGATGCACAACCCATCCTCTTCTCGGCTGCCACTGGCTATGGTAAGGATTATCTTTTGGACATAGTTGCCTTTCTGATGGGCCAGGAATAGTGGGCAGAACCCGTCAGGCACTGCTCTTAAGGAGGGAAAAGCTTTGCGTAATGAGAGAGGCGGAGTATTGCTGGTCCTTCTGGTGCTCTTGTTGGTGCCAGTGGTGGCGGCAGGAACGATCTGGGTGGGTTGGTCCTTCTTCATGGCCCCACCGGCCGGGGTGGCTTTCCACCGCGATGCAGAGACCGAGGCCAGAGCCCAGGAGGCGGCCGACGCGCTGGAACGGGCGATGAGCGGTCGCTCCGGGCAGAAACTGATCCTCACCGAAGATCAGGTCAGCGCCCTGGTGGGCCAGGCGGTGCACGATGCCACTGACGGCCAGTGGCAGGGGGCGGCCGCGATCGAGGGGAAACAGGTTGTCATCTGCATCCAGGGGGTGGTCGTGGAAGATAAGCCCGCCACACTGGTGTTGAAGGTTGTTCTGGCCTTGTCTGAAGAGGGGTTGCACCTTAAGGTGACAGGTATCAAGGTAGGCAAGCTGCCGGTACCGCTTGGGATCATCTCGCGGATACTGGAGCGGGCACCAGAGCTGCCGCCGGAGATAAGCTACGATCCGGACCGACACACCTTCGTCCTGGGCTTTGAGGCCTTGACAGATCTGGGGCAGTGGGCCACTCTGAAAGTCGGCGACGGCCAGGTGATCATCGAACCGAAGTAGCTAGTGAGGGCAGGGCCGACCGGTCAAGGCGACGGGTCGGCCTTTCCCTGCCGCTCGGCACTGCCAAGCTCGGTTACCGCCATGCCGGCCACTACCAGCGCCGCCCCGATCCAACCGCGGGTGGTAAGGATTTCGGCCGCCCACCACCAGGCAAATAGGGCGGCGAACACCGGCTCGCTGGCGAAAATGAGCGCAGTATAGGTGGGCGAGGTGAAGCGCTGGACCGCGTTTTGCACCAGGAAGGCCAGGGAGGTACCCAGGAGGGCAGTGGCTATCAGAGCTCCCCACAAGGGCGGGCTGCCTAGGGCGGGAGGTGGCTCGGCAACTAGGGACAGTAAGAGGCTTCCCCCGGAGACTACCAGGATCTGGACGAAAGTCAGAGCTACCGGATCGTCACCCGGTGTATAGCGGGCCACGGCCACGATATGGAGGGCGAAAGCGACAGCACACAGGAAAACCAGCAAGTCACCGCGCGATACCGAGAGCGAGCGATCCAGGGTCATCAGCCCCAACCCGGACAGACAGGAGACGACGCCGACCGGGGCGGCCCCTGAGGATCAGGGGGAGCAGGGCCAGAGCGGCCAGGCCGAAGCGGATGGCCAGGAAGTAGTAAGGGCCGGAAAGCGCCAGGGCCGATTTGACGATAACAAAGGTGGTTCCCCAGATCAGGGTAACCGTCAACAGGAGGAGATCAGCGACCAGGGGTCTCAGCTTCATGAGGGGCTCCTTTTCCCGTGCCTGAACTGGGGTATTACGTTTCGTTCTACCCGCCCGGGCTCCTGCCCGAAACCGCGAAACATTTTCTGGCATAGGCGGGGTACTTCTCGTTGACTCCCAGGTAACTAAGAGTATAATGATGATAAACTGAATACATTTCATCGGGCTAACGCTCGGAATGGAGGATGTCGGGAGCATGTCATTGACTGTGGGTCTGCTCTACAACCTTGGGAAGTACGACCCGCTAGAAGAAGGAGAGCCTCCGGACGCCAGGGCCGAACTGGATAGCGAAGAGACAGTTCTGGCCATCGGCGAGGCCATCCGGTCCGCCGGACACTCGGTCGTCTACATTGAGGCCAAACCCACCGCCCTCGAGGTTTTGCGCCAGGTTCCCATCGACATTGCCTTCAACATCGCGGAGGGCCTCCGCGGCAACAGCCGTGAATCCCAGATCCCAGCCGTCCTGGAAATGCTGGGGATTCCCTACACCGGCTCCAATATCCTGACTCTTGCCATTTGTCTGGATAAGCCGACCACCAAGAAGATACTGGCCCAGGCGGGCATCCCGACTCCTAAGTTCGCCGTAGTCCACCCGGGCCAGCTATGGAACCCCGGGGATATCCCGGCACCTTACTTCGTCAAGCCGGCTTGCGAGGGATCGAGCATCGGCATTGGCCCACAGTCGCTCTGCCCCGATGTCGCGGCGGCCCGGGCCCAGATCGAGTATATCCACGCAGCCTACCGTCAGCCGGCTCTGGTCGAGGAGTTCATCGATGGCCGGGAGTTCACCGTCGGTATCCTCGGCAACCAAGACTACTGTTTCCTGCCCATCCGCGAGATTTCCTTCGACCACTGTCCGCCCGAGCACGGTAGCATCTATTCGTACCAGTACAAACAGGAATGGGATAAAGAGGAGTACTTCCCCTGTCCGGCGAACCTAACAGATTGGGAAGCCGCCCGAATCAAAGAGGTCGCCCTGGCTGCCTATCGCGAGCTCAACTGCTACGATGTGGGAAGAGTCGATGTCCGGCTCGGCCGGGACGGTATCCCGTATGTCCTGGAGGTCAACCCTCTGCCCGGCCTGGCTCCCGGTTACAGCGACCTGCCCCAGGCGGCGAGCGTAGCTGGTTTTACCTATAACCAGCTGGTCCTGACTATTCTGGGCAACGCCGTAGAACGCTACGGTCTGCAGGCGGCACTAATGCGGGGAGCGCGGACAGCTTGAATCGGTTATTAAAAGGGGGGCGGGCCGCCAGGCCCACCCCTGTATAATTATAAGAAAAGGCCTTGAGGCTTCGAAACTTATGGATGAACACCGGGTAGTTGGATTAGAGGAAGGCGAACCCGTTTGGGACGAGGTACGAGTAGTGCGGCTCTGCAAGGAGCGTCGTCCCGAAGGCTTTGGCCAGCTTATCGAAGGGTACCAGACCATGGTCTATCGGATCTGTTTTCGCATTGTCCGCAACGAGCCCGATGCCTTGGACTGCACCCAGGAGACTTTCCTCAGAGTCATCGAGGCTATTGAGACTTTCCGGGAGGGGTGGCCGCTGGTCCCCTGGCTGCGGCGGATCGCGGTCAATGTCTGCCTACATTTCCTGCGCTGCCGCCAACGTCTCGTCTACCTCGATGACCAACCCGAAGAGTGGCAGCGCTGGGAGGAGCGGCTGGCCAGCAATGATGATGTAGCTGGCGATGTTGAATTCCGGGCACTGCGGGAGGAGATCCAGCGGGCCATCGCCGAACTGCCGGCTATCTATCGGACCGTGCTGATGCTGCGCCACTCCGAACACCTTAGCTACCAGGAGATCGCTGACCTGCTGGCGATCCCCCTCGGTACGGTGAAGACCCATATCTTCCGGGGGCGCAATCTCCTTAAGGAACGTTTGCAGAAGGCTGGAGCCTTCGGAGGTGACCAAGAGTGAAGTGCGGGTTTGACCAGGATCTGCTGCAGGAACTCCTGGATGGTAACCTTGATCCATCGGCCCAGCGCGCGGTCAGGCAGCATTTGGCCGAATGCCCTCAGTGCCAGGCTGAGTTCCGGCGGCTGGAGGTGGTCTATGCCGGACTCTCCGACTGGCTGGATGCTCCGGTTTCACCCCGGTTGGCCGAGGTCGGCCGTCAGGTCCTGACCAGGTTGGCTGACGGCTGGGATTTCAGTAAGACGGTCCCGGCTATTGACAAAACCACTGCCCAGGTGCGGCCACGGTGGCTGGAGATGCCGGGCCGGGCCACCCGTTGGTTGGGCGATGGTGTCTGGCGGCGCTCTAGGGAGGGGTTGGAGCGTCCAGTGGGTAACGAGGTTAAGAAGGTGGAGCGGACTATTCGCCTTGAGGAAAAACCAACTAAGGATTGAGAGACGGGCTACCGGCCCGTCTCATTTTTACGCGCAAACCCTTCGGTAATAGAATGAACTCCGGGAGGGTTTGCCCGAGGAGCCAAGAATAATACCCCTGATGGAAATAGGGGGGATGCCCACTTGGAAAGGCTTGTGGAAGACATCTTGCAGAAGGCGACACAGCTGGGTGCCGACTACGCGGATATCCGCTTCGTCGACCGGCGCCTTGAGTCAGTCGGCCTGAAGAATGGAAAGCTGGATAACCTCTCCAGCACCGCTGATTTTGGCTTTGGCCTCCGGGTCCTGGTCGATGGGGGCTGGGGCTATGCGGCCAGTTCCGAGAGCACTCCGGATGAGATGGAACAGGTTCTGAGTGATGCGATCAGCATTGGCCGGGCCAGCGCCCGCGTCCAACGCCAGCCGGTACAACTGGCGCCGGTTGAGAGCATACGCGGCCGGTATCGCACCGAGACCCGGCGCGACCCGGGCTCAGTCAAACTGGAAGAGCGGCTGGAGCTGCTGAAGGAGATCACTGGGGCTCTGCGGAGCGACCAGCGCATCGCCGTGGCCACTGCCTACCTCTCCCAGCGCTCGGAACACAAGCTTTTTGCCAGCACCGAGGGGTCGTTCATCACCCAGAGCTTCTGGGAGGTGGGGGCCAACCTCAGCTGTCTGGCCAGAGAGGGCGCTGAGGTCCAGAGACGCTCATTCAGCGACTACTCTCAGGCGGGTTTCGAGTTTATTGAAGAGATGAATTTGCCGGAGCAAGCGGGGGAACTGGCTGATGAGGCCATCCAGCTGCTGACTGCCGTTTCGTGCCCGGTGGGGGTGACCGATATGATCCTGGGCAGTTCGCAGCTGGCCCTGCAGATCCACGAATCCTGCGGCCACCCCATTGAGCTCGACCGGGTGTTGGGCCAGGAGGCCAGCTTCGCCGGGACCAGTTTCCTCACCACCGAGAAGCGGGGGAGCTTCCAGTACGGGTCGCCCCAGGTGACCATCGTCGCTGACTCTATCACTTCCGGCGGGCTGGGTACCTTCGGCTGGGATGACGAAGGGGTGCCGGCCCAGGAGACGGTCATTATCGACCAAGGGCGGTTCGAGAACTACCTCATGTCCCGGGAGACCGCCTCCTTGTTTGGTCTGACCAGCAACGGTACGGTCCGGGCTGATGGTTGGCAGAATATCCCCATGATTCGCATGAACAACATTTCGCTTCGTCCGGGCGACTGGACGCTGGAAGAGATAATCAGAGACACCAAGCGGGGAGTCCTCCTGGACACTCCGAAGAGCTGGAGCCTGGACGATAGGCGTCTCAACTTCCACTTCGCTCAGGAGATCGGCTGGGAGATAGAGGATGGGGCAATTACCCGGGTGCTGAAGAATAGCGCCTACCACGATATGACCCCGCATTTTTGGAACGCCTGTGACGCGGTGGCCGGCAAGGACCAGTGGCACCTCTGGGGCCTACCCGGCTGCGCCAAGGGCGAGCCGGTCCAAATTGCCCATGTGGCCCACGGTGCTGTACCGGCTCGCTTCCGCAATATAAAGGTAGGTGTTGACGCATGATCGGACGCGAACGGGCGCTAAGCCTTCTGGAGCAAGCACTTGAGGCCAGCCAGGCCGACCAGACCGAGATCCGGTTGACCGGGGCCGACCTGTCGTTGACCCGGTTTGCTCAGTCGGTAATTCACCAGAACCTCTCCCGGCGCAACTATGAGCTGTCGGTGCGGGTTATCCGGGGTAAGCGGGTCGGCAGCGCCGTGACCAACCGGCTGGACCCGGCCTCCATCAAGGATGCAGTGAACCAGGCCATGGCCTTCACCACCTACGCCGAAGAAGACCCCGATTTCGTCTCTCTCCCCGGCCCGGCCCAGTACGCCGAGGTCGATAACTACTGCCCGGCCACCGCCGGCTATACCGCCGAAGAGAGGGCCCGCGATGTGGGGACTATCGTGGAACGGGCCGACCGCGAGGGCTTCGCTGCCTTCGGCTCCCACACCATCGAACAGACGGAGATAGCAGTGGCCAACTCTCTCGGGGTTCGAGCCTATACTGCTTCGGCCAGCGCTTACCTACGTACCGTGATCTCCCAGGGGGATACCTCGGGGTATGCAGACTACTACGACCGGGATGTTAGTCAGATCGATGTCGCGGCCCTGGCCGATGAAGCTGTCAGCCGCTGTGCGGCCGCCCGGGGTGCCGGTCCGGTAGAGCCCGGGGTCTATGAGGCTATCTTTCTGCCCTACGCGGTGGCCGATATTATCCGCTTCCCGGCCTATATTGGTTGGAACGGGCTGGCGGTTCAGGAGGGCCGCAGCTTCATGGCGGGCAAGTTTGGCCAAAAGCTGGTGGGCGAGAACATTACTATCTGGGATGACGGGCTCGATCCCCGGGGGTTGGCGACCCCCTTCGACGCCGAGGGCGTGCCCAAGCAGCGAGTGAGCATTATCAATCGGGGAGTGGCCGAGGGCGTAGTGTATGACACCTACTCTGCCAATCTCGAGGGCAAGGAATCCACCGGACACGCTTACACCTCCCGTTGGGGACGGGGCGCCTCGCCCAGCAATATGGTTATGGCGGGTGGCGACTCTTCGGTGGAGGAAATGATCGCCTCAACCAAACGGGGGATCCTGGTCACCCGCTTCCACTATACCCACTGCCCAGACCCGCGCCGGGTGGTAATGACCGGAACCACCCGGGACGGCACCTTCCTCATCGAGGATGGGAAGATAGTCCGCCCGGTTTTCAACCTGCGTATCGAGGCTAGCGTACTCGACCTGCTCTCAGATGTGGAGCTTATCTCCCGGGAGACCAAGCTCTCCCGCGACTGGTGGGGCAGTTTTGTTTCGGTATTACCGGCCATCAAGGTCAGACAGTGCCATTTCAGCAGTGGCACCGATTTTTAGAGGAAAGGGGAGTTTGAGGGGGCGCAAGCCCCTCCGGCTTAAAGCCGGGGGAGTACGTCTCGTCCCAGGCGAAGGCCTTTTATCCGAAACGGGGTAGTGCACCCCTTTTCTGCTTCTGCGCCCAACATCTGGCTTGCAGCGATACGCAGGTTTTCGACATTCCGGCCTAGAAAAGCCAGTTAATCAGAGCTTCTTACACGAATCTGGCTCGGCGCCGGGAGGAAGACGATTGCTGGCAGGAGATCGCATTCAAATACGCCCTTTAGACGGTGCCGACATCGCCGCTCTGCTCCTCTGGGATGATGATCCCGAGATAACCGAGTTCATTGGGAAGAAGTTCCCCAACCTGGGCATGGTCCAAGAGTGGATAACGGCACTCAGCCACCGCACCCGGCGGGCCTTTGCCATTGAAAATGGGAATGGCGAGCTCATCGGCGAGCTCGAGCTCACCGATATCCAATGGGGGAGCGGCCGGGCAGAGCTGGTGGTGGTCATCGGGGAAAGGGCTAACTGGGGAAAGGGATTGGGGACTGAGGCTGTACGTTTGGCCCTGCGCTATGCCTTCGAGGAAGTCGGCCTGCGGGAGGTATGGCTGCGGGTTTACCGCCGCAACCGTCGGGCCATTCGCTGCTACGAAAAGTGCGGCTTTCGGAAAGAAGGGATTCTCCGTTGCAGCGAGCGGCACGAGGGGCTGCAGGATGATGTGCTGCTGATGACCATAACCCGCACTGAATACCGGGGATGGGCTGATGGCTAGGACGATCTCGGCATAAAATGTCGGTATGAGTAAAGTAGAGTTGGGTAACTAGGGACAAAAACAAGGACGAAAACCACCTTCTCCCGAAGTGAATGGTTGCTGAGACCGTCACAAAGGAGGTCGGTGCTCTTGTCATGGATAGCATTCAAGGCTCAGCCTGGTCGCCTCCATGCAGCAAGAGAGAAGCCCCAACCAGGAGATCAAGATGGTCATGAGCCACGAGGGGTGGAGTCCCCGACACCCGGCCAGCGATGAATACGAGCTACTCCAGCGTAACTACCATGTGACACTGGACGGAAAGGACTTCTGGGAAGAGGCGAGCAGGAAGCTTTACAGTATCTACGATATTGATGAGAAGACCTGGGTTGTCATTAACGGCGACCGGGCCGGTTGGATACGCATTGGAGGACAATCAGCCGGAAGAGCTGCTGGCAGCCCAGGCAGTGGCGGAGAAGAAGTGTCCGGACGAGAAGCGGCAGGCCGCCATCCGTGCGTTGAAGGAAGACCTGCTGACGTGGACAGAGCTGGGGCAGAGGAGAACTGCAGGCAGTGACGCAGAGCCTGGCCAGGCAGTTTGAGGAGCGGCTGGAACGGTCGGTCAGAGGGCTGACCGAGACGACGCTGGACATGGTGGGGAAGAGACTGAGGGCCGGAGCCGGGCAGATCGCCCGGGAAGTAGCGACCGCCTTTCAGTTCAAAGAAGCGCACCTACCGATCCGGTCGGCCGGCACCGCGGCCTCCGGCGGCCTGTCCCGGTTTTTCAGGAAGCTCAGTTTGCCGGCTTAAAACAGTAACATCAAAAACCAGAACTTCGGGAAACCACATTATCCAAGTCTGATTGACAGTCACCAAATGTCGCTAACTCGTGTCAACGGACTGTGAAAATGTCACCCCTTTGGTGCCGAAATGGGACTGAGAAAATGTCCCCCGGTCAGTCGCTGGAATGGTAGAATAGATCAGCCGGATCTTTCCTGTGGAAGAACCTCTCAA
>JBFLWA010000024.1:0-22810 GCA_040758135.1 Bacillota bacterium
GACCCCGTTGAGAGGTTCTTCCACAGGAAAGATCCGGCTGATCTATTCTACCATTCCAGCGACTGACCGGGGGACATTTTCTCAGTCCCATTTCGGCACCAAAGGGGTGACATTTTCACAGTCCGTTAACACCTTCAGTCCCGACACCGAGAGATTCGGCAGGAGACTGCACCACCGCGGGCGAAGTAGCAGGAGACACCCTGTTTACTGGAGGTCTCCGATGAACCGCGAAGCTCAGCTCCGAACCGAAATCCTTTACTACCCCTTCATGGGTACACCAGTCGACACAGAACGCCTGGTTCTGTTGTCTAAGATATGCTATTCACCACTGGGAGTCGACGATCTCCAGGAACTACTGACGGGTGAATCGGTTGAGCCCACAGAAACCGGCCGTTTCATCCGTGGCCTCATCAAGTCGGGGCATTTGGGTACCCTCGAACACTGGTACACTACTTTTGCCGTTGAGGGTTACAGCCGTATCAGCAGCCAGCAGAACGACCGACATCGTCTCATCAAGGTGCTTAAGGAAGCCGGTGTGGCGGTCTGGGTGTCTGATGGTGAGCAGGGGTCGCCCGATACCTCGCAGCTACAGCAGTCTCAGCGCTATGTGGCCGAGACCGATTTCCGGTATGTAGTCCCACCCTCCATCCGGGAGCGTCCAGAGCTCTACCAACGCTATCTGCGCCAGCTGGCCGAGCTCCAAGAGTTTCAGCGGGATGCTCGCGTCGCCGGGGTGCCGGCCGAAGATGCCCGTTTCTTGCTCCCCAATGCGGTCGAAACCCGCTTTGTTGTAACCACCAACGCCAGGCAGCTGCGACACATGTTCAACCTTCGCTGCTGCGATAGAGCTCAATGGGAGATCCGGGCTCTCTTCTGCGATCTTCTTGAGAAGTACCAAGCCATCGCTCCCAACCTCTTCTGGCGGGCCGGCGCCAGTTGCGTGGAACTGGGGTTCTGTCCGGAAGGGAGTATGTCTTGCGGAAAAGCTCCGACTCTGTCCCAGCTCAGAAAAGGTCTGTAGAACTGGCCCCCGGAATGTCGCCGGGGGTTACTCTTTGCTGAGCTCCGAGGCGGGCACTACCGCCAGATACCCCTCGCGGATGACCAGTGCTACCAGGCCCTGGGGCGATAGCTCCAGAACACGCCCGGTCTTCCGGCGGTCGATGGGGGTAGCGGTTAGGGTAGTCACATCGAGAACCAGCTGCCCGTCAGTGGTCTCGGTCAGCAAATGGCACTCATCCAGAAAAGCCAGTGGACGCTGGCCCAGACTGCGCTCGAGCCTCTGAGACTGCCATCCCGCGTCATCGGCCGTCAGCAGCCAGAGGTCGAAGGGCTCGGCCGAGCCGGCCTGGATTGCCAGGTAGCGCCCTGCCGGTGAGACCACTGCCCGATGTACCATGCTGAACCCAGCCATCCCCTCCCCAACTGTCTGGCGGCTGGCCTGGCCGTCCGGGATCGAGACGCTCCACAGCGATAGCTGGTCATCTCGGGTCGACCATACATAGAGCGCCTCTCCAGCACGCTGCCAGGCCAGAGTCTCCGGCAACGGATTACTCACCACCCGTCTGATCTCTGCGCCTAAGGCCGTCCCCAAGTAGAGGTCGAGGCTTCCCACCCGGTCCGAGATAAAGGCCAGGTATCGGCCATCTGGACTGAGGCTTGGCTGCATGGCCCAGTAGCGGTACTCTCCGGGGGAGACTACCGTGACCGGGCCTTCGCCCGATACCCGGACCGGCTCGCCCCCAGCCTGGAAATCTAGGCGGTAGATGTCAGCCAGATCTCCTTCGATCACATTAACGTATAGGACAGCACCATCGGCGTCAATCCGGCCGGAGACCGCCGGGATGGTGAAAGACTTCGATTCCGTACCCGTGTGCAGAACCGCCCGACGCCCGGAGATCTCCCATACCTGCCCGGCATCGGTTACCCGGTACAGTGCCTGCCGGTCATATAGAGCAAGGCGGCGAACCATGGTCTCCCTGATCCGTACTGCGCCCCGGCGTTCGACACTGATGCTGATGGTGCGGGGAAAATAGCCCTCCTTTTCGAGGCGTATTTCATGGCTTCCCGGTGTCACCCGCACGCGGGCCGGGGTCAGACCGGCCCTCTTACCATCCACATAGACAAAGGCTCCGTCGGGCTGGGTCTCGATGGTGACCCGGGCCGCGACGGAGCACCCCACGGCTGTGAATAATAGCATAATGATGAACAGCCGAAGTGCGATACTCATGCCACCAGCCCCCAGTGTAATCTGGTCTTAGGTTCTCCGGGGGGCTGGTACGATAATCGTCACTCCTGCATCAGACTGATGCGCTCGAGGGCGGCAATGACGACCAGCGCGACAACGCCTCCGCTCAGCGCCGTGTAGAGCTGGGGGATCTGCAGCGCCACCGAGATCTTGGGGGGCAGAGCCAGCAAGTACCGAACAGCCCCGCCAAGGACGACCAGTTTGAGTACGGCCGCGGCGACGACACCAATGATCCCTCTCACCAGGCTGCGCCGTCGGTAGATGTACCCGAAGGTCAGTGACAGCGTAGCGTTACCGGCCATGATGAAAGGGATGGCCGGAGCCAGAGGGGCCGGGAGAATGCCAAAGGCAAAGGCCAGCCACGGTGTGATTAGACCGATGAGGACCCCTGCCCACGGGCTGACCGTGGCGGCCGCCACGAGCAGCATGAAGTTGATAGCCGGCCCGGTGAAACCCTGGGGGAGTCTGAGAAACTGGATGGCGAAGGTCAGACCGAGCAGGACGGCCGTACGGGTGAGAAAGCGCAGCGCTTCGCGGTTCATGGAAGCTTCCCTCCTCGAGATTCTTATCTCATGATCCATTCTAGCATAATCACCGCTCTCGGGATGTGATTTCTATCACAAAGCAGGAGCCCTACTATCTCAGCCCCTCTGCGGGGAAGAAGCAGCTATACCAGGAAAAGACCGATCGAAGCCATAAGATGGTGGTAACCCCTTAGAGTGATGAAGCTTTCGTTCTCCCTAATCTGATGGTCACCCGTCAGCAGCGAGACGAGTTGCTGGCTCTCGCCCACCGCTACCGGCTGCTCCCTGAAGAGCGGGCCAAGCACCTCTCGACAGTCACTCATGCCTTCGGCCTGCCGGCCACCGGGCGGCGAGACCCCCATCGCGTGGAGATCGAATTCTCCAACCCGGAAGCCGTAGACTTCTCCGGGCTGCTGATCGAGGCCGGCATAGAGCAGCGTTAAGACCCTTCGAAAACACCCTGGAGTATTTGAAGGAATAGGACAGGTTATGTCCCACTGGCTACCTTATACTGGCAGCAGGGCTATCAGGAGTCGTCAGAATGAGGGGGGCAAGGAAGATGAAGGATAGCGACATCAGACAGTGGCTGCTGGATAACGGTGGTCCCAGTATCAGGCATCGTACGGCTCGAGAGTTTGTGAACATCGTTGACGGGCAACCGACTGCCGCCCTGGTCGAGAGTACCGAGGTTCAAAAGTGGCTGGCCAGTCTCGATACCGAGCTACCGGTCTAACTGTATACCGTTCACGATAGCCTGCGAGAGTTCAGCGCCCTGTACCCTTCCCTTGGGAACGATCGTGAACGCCAGAGGAAGGCTTCGGCTTATCTCCTAAGGGCAGGCCGGGCTGAAGAGGCCGGTCTGAAAGTGCTGGAGCGGATTCTGGAAACCATCGCGACCGATCAATGATGACGACTCACTCTCTCCAGCACCCGGCCGATGTCCACTGCTCGTGAAGGTACCCCCGCCCCGCCTGGCGAATCTCTTCTCAAGGGGGGGCCACTACCGTTCCTCAGGGGAATACTGATCACGAGGTGATCCGTTCATGAGCCACCGGTGCCGTCTTTGCCTGGTCACCATACTCCTACTCCTAATGTACCTGGTTGGCTGCGCCAGACCGGCCAACCTTGTCTCTATCACCCCGGCCGCCGACAGTGTTGTCACTGTTGCTCCTGAGTTTACACTGAAGTTTGATACTCCCATGGATCTGGGCTCTGTGCGCAGCTCCATCTCTCTTAGCCCTAATGCACCTCTTTTTGACCTCCAGAGCAGTGCTGATGGAAAGACCATCACCTTGACCTTCCGTGCCTCTCTGGAACCCGAGACAGCTTACACCCTTTACCTGGCTGAAACGGCCAAGAACCAGCGGGGACAGTCCATCCGTTCGAGTGTCAGCCATCGCTTCCGGACGGCTGGAGCTCGCGCGCCCCAGGTCTCTTTCCCCAGATGGTCGCCTAACGGTCAATACTTGGCCTGGGTCGAGGAACGCGGAAGCCGCTGTGAGCTTTGGGTAGCCCGCAGTGATGGCCGCGAGCGGCGGCAGCTGGCGGTAGACCTGGTGCCCCGCATCCGCCCAGAGTGGCATCCTGCATCAGACCGGCTGGTCTTTGCGGCCTACGACATAGTGGGTCGGACCCTCTACCCCGCTGTCTACCAGGTGACACTGGACCGCCAGGTAACTCGCCTGGCACTGAATGAAGCTCTGACCGACATCTCCACCCTGCGGTTCGCCTACTCTCCCGATGGGGCCTGGCTGGCAGTGGAAAACGGAATGTGGGCAGCCGATGCCCATTCGGACCTGGCGCGCGAACTGGGGATCGCCCGGGCCGACGGTACCGAGTGGCGCGACTTCGGCAATCTGCTGGTAGGCTGGGGTACTGACAGTGGACAGCTGATTTATCTCGATATGCCGGGAATCGGCGAGAGCCATCGCTTTGACTACGATGTCTGGCGCTACTTGGTGTCTCAGGACCGGACCCAACTGGTCCCCGAGCCGGGCAAAATCCGTAACTTCGGCCGGGCCGACCGATCGCCCGATGGTCGATTCTTCATTTTCTACGACTGGGAGGCAGTCGAAGTTGAAGGGCCCCAGGGCCTGACCATGGCCCGGCTCCCCATTGACCTCTGGATGATGACCACCGATGGCACCGAAGTGGAGCGCCTGACCCAGCACTCTGGCCGCAATGGAGACCCCGATATCGGCCCCGATGGCCGGGTGGTCTACATTTCTGACCGGGCGGGCGACTGGGATCTGTGGTTAATGGATCCCGATGGCTCGAACCAGGTCATGCTGGCCGGCTGGGCCGGTTCGGCCGAGACCTCCCCCGACTGGTCGCCCGACGGTACTTGGATCGCCTTTGTTTCAGATGCCACTGGCCAGCCCGATCTCTGGCTCATCCGGGCTGATGGCACCGGAGCCCGCCTCTTCGTGCTCGAGTCAACTGTCCGGTAGCGGGTGGTCTTCCACCTCGCCTCGCTACTTCTTATCGGGTACTCCGTGCTTGTCCAGCCACTCCCTCATCATCTCCTCCGGGGTGAGCAGGCGCCGCCTCCTCTTGGGCTGGGGCCCGGCTCCGGCCTGATCGGCCTGTCTCCTGCGCTCGGTTGCTTCCAGGTGGTCCTTGAGGGCCTGCAGGTCATCGCGCTGGAAGGGAAGGTCCTTAAGCTCATTCTCACTCTGGTACTCGCTGGCTACAGCCTCTCTGACCTCGCTGAGGAAGCGACGGAGCCGGGAGGCATCGTATGCCTCCTGGTTGGTAATCCGCAAGACCGTATACCCCAGGTCTTCAATGAACCTCTGCCGTTCCCGGTCATACTCCCGGCGGTTCCGAGGCAGATGGCTGTAGCCATCAACCTCCAGCACCACTTTACGACCGACCATAAAGTCGACTTCGTAGCGGCCAACCTGCTGGTGCCGGCGGAAAGGGATGCCTGCCACCCGCAGGGCTTCGGCGACGACCAGTTCAGCCTTGCTCTCGGTGCCCAAACGGTTCCTCCCTCCCTACTCCTCGCGGAAGTGGTTATACCCCTCCGCCTTCAGCTCCAATTCTCTTCCGTCGGGCTCCACCAGGGCTACCCCACGGCCCTCCTCCACCTGGCCGATAACGGTCAACGGGAGGTCCAGCTCGGTCCGGAGCTGTGCCGCCAGTTCCGGGTAGGCCTCCGCGGCCAGAGTGACTAGAAGCTCAAAATCCTCACCGCCCCGGAGAGCCCACCGCAGCGGATTGCCCCCCAAGCTCTTGGCCGCCCAACGAGCCTGGCGGCTGATGGGAATCTGGCCCGCCTCCAGCCGGAGCCGGACTCCGCTGGCGGCGGCGATTTCATTGGCCTCCGAGGCCAGGCCATCACTGATGTCATCGGCCGCCGACACCGCTCGGGATGCCAGCATTAGCTGGCCTGCCCGTACCCTGGGCTGGGGGGTCAGGTGCCGGTCCATCAGGTAGCACCCTTCATCGGTGCGGTTCGCCCGGCCTGAGCGCAGCCAGGCCAGACCAGCCGCCGCATCGCCCAGTGTTCCGGTAACCGCCACCAGGTCGCCCGGTCGGGCACCCGAGCGCAGGAGATAACGGCCCCTCGGCACCTCGCCCAAGAGGGTCAGGTCGAGAACCAGCCGCTCCGGGTTCCGGCAGGTATCGCCGCCGACAACGGTTACCCCGTGCAGAGAGGCCAGGGCAGCCATGCCCCGGTAGATACCTTCAAGGGTCTCCACCTCCAGCCCGTCCCGGACCCCGAGGCCCACCAGGGCCCAGCGGGGCCGACCGCCCATGGCAGCGATATCACTGAGGTTGGCGGCCAGTAGCCGATGGCCCAACTGCTCCGGGTGGATGTAGGCGAGGGAGAAGTGACGCCCTTCCACCATCATGTCGCAGGTAGCCACCAGCTGCTGTCCGGGCTGCACCTCGAGGACGGCCGCGTCATCGCCAATACCTACCACCACCCCCGTATCGTGCCGCTCCACCTGGCGGGACAATCGGGCAATGAGACCGAACTCACCAATCTCGCTAATCTTCACTGGGATAACACCTGCCTGCAGTTGTGCTGTTACTTAGAGTTCCCAGCCTTGTTCGATCACTGAAGGGCTTTTCCTGCTGGCGGCGGGGAATTCTGCAGACTTGCCGGCAGGGATGGATAACGGTGGCGTGGTATTTTCATGAGGGAATAACACACGGGAGGAAGGCGCGTGAGTACTGGGTGTAGCAGCCATGATGACTGTCGTGTAGAGCATTGCCAGCGGGCGGCGCTCCTGCAACTAATCAAGGAGAAGATCACTCCAGCCGTCGGCTGTACCGAACCAGGGATTATCGCCCTGGCCGCGGCCGCCGCCCGGGCGCGGATCGCCCCGGAACCAGTCCATTCAGTTAAAGTAGAACTCAGCGCAGCTGTCTACAAAAACGCTTTCGCGGTTGGGGTTCCGGGGGTTCAGGCCCCCGGCATTGAATTGGCGGCGGCTCTCGGCGCCCTCTTCGGCGATGCCCGCCTGGGCCTCCAGGTCTTGCGCAACTGCCAGATAGCTGATGGCGAGGTAGCCCGGCGCTTCGTTGCCGAGAACCGGGTCAGTGTAACTTGGCGTCGGAACTGCGAAGGGGTCTTTGTCCGCGTTGTGGTCCGCGGCCCCTCCCGCCTAGCCACAGCTTTCGTCGTCAACCACCATGCCAATCTCAGCAGCTTCGACGGAGACCGGCGCGAACCCCCGGAACCCGAGGAATCCACTATTAGCATTGCCCTGCGGTTTTCCCGGTGTACCTTCGAGACCCTCCTCAAACTAGTCGATACCTTCACCGCGGAGGATCTGTCCTTCATGGAGGACGGGCTGGCCATGAACCGGGCCATCGCCCGCTACGGGCTGGAGGTCCCCACCGGCCTGGGGATTGGTGCCGCCCTCGACCGCCCCGACGATGACTCGGCGGCGGCCCACGCCGCCAAACTGGTAGCGGCTGCGGCCGATGTCCGGATGGCCGGAGTCAACCTGCCAGTGATGAGTGTGGCCGGTAGCGGTAACCAGGGGCTCATGATCTTCCTTCCTCTGGAGGTCATGGCCGACAAACTGGAAGTACCCCGGGAGCAGCTCTACCGGGCCATCGGCCTGGCCACCCTAACCTCGCTCTACGTCAAGGAGCGGCTGGGTACCCTCTCTCCCCTGTGCGGTTGCAGTCTGGCGGCGGGGATCGGAGTGGCAGCCGGCCTGACCTACCTCAAGCAGGGCGGGGCCGAGCAGGTAGAGGGCGCCATGAAGAACATGGTGGCCAACCTGGCCGGACTAGTCTGCGATGGCGCCAAGGGCAGCTGCGCTCTGAAGATGGTCACCTCAGCCTGGGTGGCCTTTCTCAGCGCCGATCTGGCTCTGGCCGGAATTGCCGTGGGGCACGGCGAAGGGCTGGTCGCCAGCACCGGTGAGGCGACCATCGCCAATCTGGCCATCTTGGGGCGGCAGGGGATGAAGACAGTGGATGAAGTGGTTCTCTCTATCCTCACCGGGATCGAGGAGTGACTGAGTCGGCCGGAAATTGCCGTTGCAACCAAAGAGGGCGCCGCCGGGCCGCCCTCAGTCGTTATACCTGCCCATCCTCCCCATCCGTCTACGCAGCGCGGGCCGTAACCATGCCCAGCCAAACCGCGGCTAGTCCAGCCAGCAGGTTTAGGGCCAGATTAGTTGCGCCCAGCCAGACTGCACCCTGTCTGAACAGAGCAATCGTCTCATAGCTAAGAGCCGAGAAAGTAGTCAGACCACCCAGCAGCCCGGTGATCACCAGCAGCCGGAACTCGACGCTGATGGGGCTTGCTTCGACCCCGAGGGTCAGTAGGTAGCCGACGAGAAAGGAACCGATGCCATTCACCGCCAGAGTCCCCCAGGGAAGAGTGGCGCCTAACCAGCGCTTGGCTACCTCAGTAATGAGATACCGAGCCGTCGCGCCCAAGAAACCACCGACTCCCACCAGCAACATGTTTATCATCCTCTACCCCGCCTTCTTCAAACAATCCCAGCATGCCGCCATTTATACGCTTAGTCAACATACCCCGGTAGCTGAAGCGGAAGACTAGGGATATGAAAAGAACCGAGCAGAAAGCCTCTATCTGGCAGATTGCAGCCACCTACATCGGGACCATTGTCGGTGCCGGCTTCGCCTCCGGCCAGGAGGTCCTTCAGTTCTTCGCTTACTTCGGGCTCTGGGGCTATGTGGCGCTGGCACTGACGACCGTGCTTTTCATCTGCTTCGGCCTCATCATCCTCCAGCTGGGGCGCAACCTCCGGGCCACCTCGCACCTACCGGTGATCCGTTATGCCGGTGGGCGCTGGCTGGGGACGGCTGTCGATGCCGTTATCACCTTCTTCCTGTTCGGCGCCCTCACCGCCATGGTGGCCGGGGCCGGGGCCGCCTTCGCCGAGCAGTTTCGCCTACCGGCACTAGCCGGAAACACCCTAATGGTCGTGGCTACCCTGCTCACCGTGCTACTGGGTCTGTCGGGAGTTATTGAAGCTATCAGTCTAGTGGTTCCCGCCCTACTGGGGGCGGTCTTCGCCGTGGCCATTCTATCGCTCATCCATGGGCCGATAACCGTTACGCCTATTGCCGCCCCCGGCGCTATCCAGACCGCCGTTCCCTCCTGGCCACTCTCGGCAGTGACCTACGCCTCGTACAACCTGGTCATTGCCGTAGCCGTCCTCGCCCCTCTCGGCCGAGTAGCGGCCAGTGAGAGGGCGCTACGGTGGGGTGCTGTCCTCGGGGGGCTCGGTCTCGGCCTGGGGACCCTTGCCATCCTGCTGGTGGTCAATAAGAACCTGCCCCAGGCTGCCGGATACCAAATCCCCATGGTCTATATCGCCGGTCAGTTCGCCTATTGGATCCAGATCGGGTACAGCCTAGTGCTGTTGGCCGAAATCTACACTACCGCCGTAGGCAATCTCTACGGATTCGTCGCCCGCCTGACCGATCCCGAGGGTCCCCGGTTCAAACTGCTAACCATCGGCGCAGCCACCTCGGCCTTCGTCGCCGCTCAACTGGGGTTCACCACTCTGGTCCGCGTCGTCTACCCGGCGGTGGGCTATGCTGGATTCCTCTTGCTGGGGGCACTCCTCTTCCGTGCGCTCACCGGTGGCCTTTCCACTGTCGGCCAACCCTGACCTGCTCGGGTCGGCATGAGCGGTCAGCCCGAAGTCCGCTCCACACTACCTTGCCTTTCTCTGCCGATAATCAAGACCTTTACACTGCACCTGCGCCGCAAACAAGGGCTCCTTGGTACGGTAGTTGCTAGTTAATCATCTGCACCGGTTAAGAGGAGGTCTGATGGATTTGCCAGCCCTTAGAGAGCAATGTCCCGCTTTGTCCAGAGTGCCCGCTGTCTTGAGATCACTCAACTGTCCGTCGACGGAGTGGATCTGGATGCCATGAGCGGCTGCGATCAGTCGGGCCATCCCGGCTACTATCACCGAGGCCGCCCGCAGGTCGGGCGGCCTCGCTGACTGCCTAGTATACCTCCAGGTACTGGTCGAGCTCCCATTGGTGGACCCTGGTCCGAAAAACCTCGGCTTCGATGCGCTTGGCCTCGAGGAAATGGTTATAGATGTGCGGGCCCAGCGCCTCCTGCACTACTCTGTCGCCGCCCAATTCGTCCAAGGCCTCTTCCAGGCTTCTGTGCCTCCCGAAGACTGGAGCACGGAGTCAGCGGCGAGGTTACCACCACCTCCTTTGCCGCTGTGCCTCCAAGGGTTGACGAGATAAAGTGCCCGGCGGCATGTAGATGGGTGCCGCCCTGCCCCAGCGCCCTGGATGGGGCAGAAACAGTCAAGGTGACCACGGCCAGGCTTTGACCGGCCGCTTCGGTGGTGCTATCGTCTTTCTCGGTGCATCTTATCGGGAAAGGCAGTGATTCACGATGCCCAATTGGTCTACCCCGATCACTGCGGCAAGTGTTTTTCTACTCACGCTTTACCTGATCTTGGTCCGCCCCAAAGGGCTCAGCATCTCGAACGGTGCTCTATTGGGTGCTGGCGGCTGCTGGGTGATGGGCCTCATCTCCCGACGCGACCTAGTGGAGGTGGCCGGCGTGATCTGGAACGCCACCTTTGCCCTGGTCGGCATTATCGTTATCTCACAGATCCTGGACAGAGTTGGCCTTTTTCGCTGGGGCGCCCGGCATCTGGTGCGTCTGGCCGGCCACCGGCCCACACGGCTGTTTCTCCTGATATGCACCTTTACCACCCTGGTCAGCATCATCTTCAGCAACGATGGCAGTGTTATCATCGTCACCCCCATCGTCTTTGAGCTCCTCTCTGCCCTGGGTTATCGGCGTCGACAGATGCTCCCCTTCGTCCTGGCCTGCGGCTTCATCGCTGACACCATGAGCCTGCCGCTGGTGGTTTCTAACCTGATGAATATCATCACCGCCGACTACTTCGGCCTGTCTTTCCTGGAATATGCCAGGGTCATGCTCTGGCCGTCGCTGGCCAGTTTCTTGGCCTCTCTGGCCATCCTGTACCTGGTGTTCCGACGTACTCTGGTTACCCTGCCCCCCGCCACTGACGACCTCGACCCGCGGGAGGCCATTATCGATGGTCCCACCTTCCGGCTGGGTCTGGCGGTTATCACGGCGGTCATGGTTTTTTTCTTCGCCGGCAGCGTGCTGGGCTGGCCAGTCTCACTGATCATCCTTATTGGTGCCGCCGTCCTGGCGGTGGGCGCCGGTCGGCGGCGGGTGGTCCGCCTGGGCGACCTGCTCCGTTCGGCCCCCTGGGAGGTAGTGATCTTCTCCCTCGGCATGTACCTGGTGGTCTTCGGACTACGTAACGCCGGGCTCATTGGCCTCCTGGCCCGCTGGTGGGAACAGCTAGCCGAGGGAGGCCGAGCCTCGCTGGTCCTCGGCGTTGGCTTCAGCTCTGCCCTGCTCTCCTCGGTGATGAATAACCACCCCAGCGTGATGGTGGGAGCATTGGCCATCAACTCCCTCTCGCCGGCGCCAAGCGTCCAGGAGGCAATGGTCTATGCCAACCTCGTTGGCTGCGACCTGGGACCCAAGTTAACCCCCATCGGCTCACTGGCCACTTTGCTCTGGCTCCACCTACTCCGCCAGCGTGGGCTGGCCATCACTTGGCAGGAATACCTAAAGGCGGGGCTGGTACTCACCCCGCCTGTACTGCTAGTGGTTCTGGCTACCCTCGGGCTATCCTAACTGCGACCACTTCCTTCCCGTCCTGAGCAACCGTTCCGTCAGCCCCCCTTCCTCTTAAAAGCCGCATCCCATTGAGGATGACGATAAGGGCCGCACCGGTATCGGCCAGGATAGCCAGCCACAGGTTGAGCCAGCCTGGGAAGATGGCCGCTACAGCCAGGATCTTCACCACCAGAGCAAAACCGATGTTCTGGTGGATGACACCCAGCGCCCGCCGGCTCAGCTCCATGGCGTAGGGCAGCATGGCCAGGTCGTCGGCCATCAGGGCGATATCGGCCGTCTCCAGGGCTGCATCGGTTCCGGCCCCGCCCATGGCGATCCCCACCGTGGCCCTGGCCAGAGCCGGCGCATCATTGATCCCATCGCCGACCATGGCCACCTTACCGTACTTGTCTACCAGGTCACGGATGGCCTCAACCTTACCTTCGGGCAGCAGCTCGGCCCGGTACTCTTGGATCCCCAGCTCGGCCGCGACCGCCTGGGCGGTAACCCGGTGGTCACCCGTAAGCATGACTGTTCGCACACCCTGTTGGTGGAGTCGTTCAACGGCGAGCCGGCTGCTCTCCCGTACCCGGTCAGCCAAACCGATGACACCCAGGATCTCGCTCTTGCAGCCCACCAGAATCGCCGTATTACCCGCCATCTGTAGTTGCTGGACGGAATTGCCCTGCGGCAGTTCCAGACCGAGCTCCTCGGTGAAGAATCGAGGGCTACCAGCATAGTAGTTGCGCCCATCTACCCGGGCTTTGGCTGCCTTTCCGGCAATCGCCACAAAATGCTCGCCGGGGACGAACTCCAGGCGGCGCTTCTGCGCCTCACGGACTACCGCCTCGGCCAGCGGGTGCTCCGACCGGTACTCCACCGCGGTCGCCAGGCGCAACAGCTCATCGCTACTGAGTCCGTTGAGAGGAATGACCTGGGTGACCTCCGGCTGCCCGGCCGTCAGGGTACCAGTCTTATCGAAGGCAACCACCCGGACGCGTCCAGCCTCCTCCAGGTGGACGCCACCCTTGATCAGGATCCCGTGCCGGGCAGCATTACCGATGGCCGAGACAATAGAGACTGGTGTGGAGATGACCAGGGCACAGGGGCAAGAGACTACCAACAGGCTCAGAGCCCGGTAGAGCCAGGGCGCCAGAGGGGCCTGCCATACCAAAGGTGGGATCACCGCGAGCCCGAGGGCCAGAGTGATAACGGCCGGTGTGTAGCGGCGAGCGAAGATATCGACAAAGCGTTGTGACGGAGCCTTCTGGGCCTGAGCTTCCTCCACCAGGCGCACAATCTTGGCCAACGTGGTATCGTCCACGCGGCGGGTGGTGCGGATCTCCAGGAAGCCCTGCTGGTTGACGGTGCCGGCATAGACATCATCACCCGGCCCTTTATCCACCGGAATCGATTCCCCGGTGATGGGCGCCTGGTTGACAGCACTGGTTCCGGCGAGCACTTTGCCGTCAACAGCAATCCGTTCCCCAGGCCGCACCAGTACGACCTCGCCCACCTGTATTTCGGCCAAGGGTACCCTAATTTCGTGGCCGCTGCGCCGTACCGTTGCTTCCTTCGGGGCTAACTGGATGAGGCCGCGAATCGACTGCCGGGTGCGATCCATGGCCAGTGACTCGAGGGCATGGCCAACGGAGAAAAGGAAGATGACTGTAGCGCCCTCCACCCACTCGCCAATGAAGACCGCCCCGATAACGGCGACAGTCATCAGGACATTCATGTCAAAGCTAAACCCAGTACGCAGCGAGTAGAGGCCGGACCGGGCCGGGTAGTAGCCGCCAGCGAGAATAGCCAGCCCGTAGAGGGCTATCGCCGTCGGGCCAGGCACAACGCGGCTGGCGATAATCCCACCCAGCAAAAGCAGGCCTGACAGGGCAGTCAGCGGGAGGCGGGGGGTGCGCCGCCAGACTGGCCGCTCATCAATGGTTTCCGCCTGGCTCAGGCCTGGTGGCTCAGCCACCCGGTAGCCCATCCCCTCTATCTGGCCAATAATCGTCTCCGGTCCCGCCAATGTCGGGTCGTAGCTGACCTTCATTTTGCCGGTGGCGAAAGTAACCGCGGCCCGAGCCACCCCCGGCAGGCGGGCAACCGCCCGCTCCAGCCTGGTAGCACAGTCGGCACAATCCATCCCCTCAATGGCTAGCACATCATCAGTGATTACCTGATACTGGTCGATACCATTGGAGACCCCGCGGCCGGCCAGTTTGGTCTCAGCATGGTCGTGTCCGCAGGAACAGACCTCATCGTGGTGGTCGTGCGCGCAGGAGCAGTCTCCACGGTGATGCTGGTGGCTGTGGTGTTTCGAACCCATTGCTCCGTCTCTCCCTCCGGCTGGTGTCAGGTGGTGTGCCTCACATGCTCGAAGCCCTGGATGATCAGATGCAGAACATGATCATCGTCTATACTGTAGAAGACCTGCCGCCCATCACGACGAAACTTGACCAGCCGGGCGGTGCGCAGAATACGCAGGTGGTGTGAGACATTGGAGATGCTCGTTCCCAGCAGGGCAGCCAGGTCGCACACGCAAAGTTCCTCTTTAGCAAGCAGGTAGAGAAGGCGCGTGCGCGATTCATCCCCTAAAACCCGAAACAACTCGGCCAGACGCCCGGTGTCAGGTATCTGTTGGCGCAATCGGTTGACCTTTGCCTCATCGAAGCAGTTCAGGTCGCAGGTCTCGATGGAGACCGGTTCAGCCTGGACCATAGTCACTCCCCTCCTTTTTATTTGAACACTTACTCAAATGTCCATATATATAGTACTCCCGCCCGACGCGTTGGGCAAGGGGGGATTGACGGTATTCTGGCCCGGTGCTAGCATGGCCTGGGGGTGAGAGAAATGGTAAAAAGCAACCTGTCCGTGGTAGGGTTCTACGAGAAGCATGGTTACCGTGTACGGGACGAAATGATCACTATGAGCAAAGTGCTCATCGACTAGAGGTTACCCCTACGGACCCGGGGCAAAGGCTGACCGGGGGATGCTTTTGATCCACCGAGTACAATACAGGTGAGAGGAGGGACCCGCGGGTCCCTCCTCGACCATGTTGGGATTAGTACAATCGGCCCTCATTACCCTGGTACATGCTCTGCCCCTGCTTCGCAACCCCGTCGGCCTGCTTGGTGGCGGTTGTCTCGTCCCTGTTGACAAAGGTCTTACAGCAGGTCTGCATGCAGGTCTGAGCTGGGGTTGCAATCATGGTAGCCGCCATATTGGCGTCGTACCGGTCGGCTCCGGAGTCGCCAGCGCTGTCGTTCATCACCAGGATTTTGTCAGCCTCGCAGTGGTTCCCCTGTCCCCAGTAATGGCAGGTGTTGACGGTACAGTAGATCTCCTGGTTCGGCAATCTGTTCCCTCCTTTCCGGTGTGGGTCAGCTAATAGTCTTCCCCATCGCCAACGCAAAATTCCTGAAGGCAAACAGCAGCAGCGCTAAAGAACCGGGCTCCCGACCAAGGAGTCCGGTTTGGCTGTTTCACCCTCCGTAACTGGGCCGCATATTATGTTAACAGGTGTCCACTCATCACCAGTGCAGATGGGAGATGGTTGAATGGCGAAGGGGATTCCACTTCTGGTAGCCGGTCAGGCGAGGCTATTGGGTAGCTCCCTGGAGGCACTGGTCGCGCAACGGGCCGTGCGCACCAGCCACGGCGGCCCGGAGCTGGGAGAGGCGCTGCACCGAGCCGTCCAGAGCGATGCCGATGTGCTCATCTACTGCTCTCCCCATCTATCGGCGCGTGAAGTCGAGGCGTTTCAGGGTGTGGAGATCCCGCTCCTCCTAATCCTGGGCGAGCCTCCCGAGGTGGAACTAGCCATGCGTGCCCTGAAGAACGGCGCACTGGGGCTAATCCCCCCTCCCTGCTCCTCCAGCGAACTGCTGGCGGCCCTGATCACCATCAAACACCGACGGGTGGTAGTAATGTTCTCTGAACTGATGGAACACCTACTACGGCAGCCGGCCCATGATGTCCTAACCGATGCTAGTGCCCTGAAGCGTCTAGCGGTTCTAACCCCGCGGCAGCGACAGGTACTGGCTCTGGCCGCCCAGGGCTACCCTAACCAGCGCATCGCTGATGAGATGAACCTGGCTAATTCCACTGTACGCAACTACCTGAGCAGTGCGTACCAACGACTAGGCTGCCAGAACCGGACCGAGGCGGCCATCATCTTCCGCGAGCTGGCCAAGTCCTGAGAGTTACATTAAGCGGCTTTCAGGGGAGATGCTAGCACTAATAAGCTAGCACTCAAGGAGAGGCTCGTTATGTTTTAGCGAAAGCACAAAGGCAATTTGGTCGATGGTACCACCTGGGAGTTCGCCCGTCCGGGTTGGTGGGCTGTACACCTCTTGGGCGCCGCCCTGCTGGTCTGGATCGGGATGGAACTGGCTGCGGACGACTGATCCTACAATGCAAGTCGCCACGAAAAGATGACCTAGCCCTTCCCCCGCTTACCAATCCTGGGATGCAGCCAGGGCAGGCTTCTGCTGCCCGCGTTAATCAGCGGGGTCGATGACGTCGGTGACTATAGGCCGCCGGCGTTGCCCTACTTCTGGGCGAGAAGCTTCAGTGGGATGGAGTACAGATGCCCACCGTCTACCAGGATCTCGAAAGCGTAGTCACCAGGCGATGGGAATGTGAGGTTATTGAGTTGAAAAATGTAATTAGTGATCAGGTTTTCCGGACCGGTGTTAGAGTCGGCCTCCATCGGCGTCAATACCGGTCGGCCATCGGCATCCACCAGCTCTACCCTGAGGCTGTGCGGGCCGGTCTCCCAGCGGTGAAGCTCCAATTGCACCACCACGGTCATGGCCGGATGGGTCGCCGGGAATCTCCTGGCGACAATAGTGTTGAAGATTCCCAGAGCATTGAGGTTCCCGTTGCTGGAGGCGTTGGCAGCATCACATAACAGGGCATGGCGGATCTGCATGGTACATCACCCTCTTCCGTTGGTCTCTAGCCCCAATTGTACGCCGATCTGTACTAATCCTCTTTTCGCCTCGGCCAAAGTCAGCACTTATGCTACAGAACTCAAGCCTCAAGAGCGAGTACCGAACCGTGTTCAAAGATTTTTGCCATTCCGCAAGCTTTTTCTTGACTATCCGCCTCCTGTCCCCTAAACTGAAGTTGGACATCAAAACCCTCCGTTCAAGGCAGGGAAAGCCAGCGAAAGGGGCAATTGGCTTTGCGTAAAATCCTGGAGAAATGTCCTACTTGCGACCAGCAATTAGCAGTTACCCAGATGACCTGTGGCAGTTGCGGTACGCGCATCGAGGCCGAATATGAACCGTGCGGCTTCTGCCGACTCTCTCCATCCAGCGCCGAGTTCCTCAAGACCTTTGTTCGTTCCCGCGGCAACATCAAGGAAGTCGAGCGCGAGCTCGGTATCCCGTACACCGCGGCCCGCTCCAAGCTAGCTGACCTCATCGAAGAACTCGGGTATGATTCGGACATCTCTAAGCCGGCCAGGAAAAGGCCGACCAGGGAGTAGGTATTATCAGGAAGGCGGGTGGCCCAGCCGGGCGCCCGCCTCGCTTCATCCCAGGTGAGTCCGGGGCAGACGACCGAGTGCTCCAGACGGCCGTCCACGGCTAAACAGGTTTTCGCCTGGCCCGGCAGGAATCCTCGCCCTACATCCGAATGATGAGTGATGTAGGAGGGATACTGTGGCCACACGCTTTAGCGAGATCCCTGCTCCCGAGCTAGAAGAGCTGGTAGGGCATAGTCTTGGAACACCAGCCACCATTGCCGACCGCCGCGTCCTGCGCGATTGGGAAGCCTCGCGCGTCGAGCGCGTGGTAGCGGTGGTTGAGCGCACCACCAAGCAGATAATTGTTAAGCAGGTACCGCCCTCTGACCCGGAAGCCGGCATCTACCTGGCACTCCGGTCCAGCGGGCTCTCCTGTATCCCCCTCATGCACGCATTGGTCCGCCGCCAAGACGATCAGGTGTTAGTCATCGAGTATATCGAGGGTCCGGGGCTCTACGCCATGGCCACCCAGGACAACTACCGCCGCGCCGTCGACCAGCTGGTGATGGTGCACAGCCACTTCTGGGAGCGCCGTGACCAGTTGGAGAGCTTCGGCCTGCCGCTGCATACCGGACCTTTCCTGCAGCAGCGCTCCGGATTGGCGCTCTCCGAGTGCCGCAGCCGCATCGAGGAACGGGTCTACTCCGAGATCAGGCAGAGCCATGTGGATGAGGTGGTTCCCGCCTACGAGGCCTATGTGGCTGCTCTGCCCTTTGTCTCCGCTCAGCCCATCACTCTGGTTCACGGCGACTACCACTTTGGCAATATCATCCTGGGGCATGACGGGACTCCCATGATTATCGACTGGGGGAGCGCGGCCGGCGGCATCGGCCTGCTCGACCTGGTGGCTCTGCTGGATGTGGCTGCCCGGATGGGCAGTCCGGTCCCCGACCCCGATGACCTGATCGGCCGGTATTTCGATGGGACCCGGCAGCGCATCGGCCCCTGGATTACCCGGTCCAACTACCAGCGGCTTTTCGGCCTCTGCCAGGCGACCCGGAGCTTCGAGGAGCTGAACTGGTTCAACAGCTCGGGAGAGGATTACGGCGCCCGGGCCCTGAGAGAACTGAAGATCATCCACGAAGCAGTCTGATCCCGGCGAGGTGGTTCTGGTGACCGGTTACGCCTGGTATGTGGCGACCAACGACAACTACATGCTCCTGGAGCCGGACGCCGAGGGTCGGCTCGACCTGACCCAGCACCTGAGGGCCGCCGAGAGCGTCTCCATCTACTGTAGCCTGGCCATCTACTCCCGCTTCGAGGGTGAGTTGGCCTGCTGGCTTCAGTTGTCGGTTCCCGGCCAGGCCCGCTGGAACGGCACACCCGTCGTGGGTAGTCCCGCCCAACGGCTCCCCCTGCACAGTGGCGATAACCGCCTCGAGATTACCCTGGAGCCTTCAGACGCTCCGGGGCTGGTCTTCCGCCCGGAGAGCACCGGTTCAGAACTGGTCATTTACCCACCGGTCACCGAGGAACGTCACCCCGGCACCGACCATCTTGATCTGCTCTCTCCGCTTCAACTGGCCCAGCTCCTCAACGCCGAAGACGCTTGCGTGGCCCCGGCGGTGGCAGCTGTCCTCCCCGCGATCGCAGCAGCCATCGAGGGGATAGCCGATCGCCTGGCGGCCGGGGGGCGTCTCATCTATGTGGGGGCCGGGACCAGCGGGCGCCTGGGAGTGCTGGATGCAGCGGAATGCCCGCCCACCTTCGGCGTTCGGCCCGACTTGGTGCAATCGATATTAGCTGGCGGTGCCGCTGCCTTCGCCCGCTCCAGCGAGGCGGCAGAGGACTCGTGGGACGACGGGGCAGAAGCCTTGGCCCGACTAGAGCCCAGCCAGCTGGACAGTGTAGTGGGTCTGGCCGCGAGCGGACGCACTCCTTTCGTCCTGGGCGCCATGGAACGCGCCCGGCAGGCCGGGGTGCTGACCATTGGCGTAACCACTAACCCCGGTTCGCCCCTGGCCCGCTGGAGCCAACTGCCCATCGTCCCGGTAGTCGGACCGGAGGCCCTTACTGGTTCGACCCGCCTGAAGTCGGGGACCGCCCAGAAGATGGTACTCAACCTGCTGAGTACCGGATCCATGATCCGGCTGGGCAAGGTCTTCGGCAACCTGATGGTCGACCTTCGGGCCACCAATGCCAAGTTGCGCGAAAGAGCCGTCCGGATGGTCGTAGCCCTAACCGGTGTCTCTCGTCAGCGGGCCGAAGAGACCCTGGCCGCCGCCGATCAAGAAGCAGTAACCGCCGTGGTGATGCTGCTTGGCAATACCTCAACGGCGGTGGCCCGGGAAACCCTATCAGCCAGCGGCCATTCACTGCGCCGGGCCATAGCCCGGCTGACCGCGTCATGCCCAGGAGGCGAGTCCCGATGAACCAGCGCGCCGTACTGGGCGTCGGCCTGATCTCCGGCACCTCGGCCGACGGTATCGATGCCGCCCTGGTGTCGATGGTCTCCCGGCCCGGTGAACCCGTCGAGTTCCGGCTCGTTCACCACCTGGTCCAACCGTACCCCCCGCGGGTCAGGCAGCGGGTCTTCGCCCTGTTCTCGCCGGATACAGCCCGCATCGATGAGCTCTGCCATCTCAACTTCCTCTTGGGTGAGCTATTCGCCGCCGCGGCCCTGGCCGTCATCGCCGACGCCGGACACCGCCCGGAGGAAGTGGCTTTTGTGGCCTCCCACGGCCAGACCGTCCATCACCTGCCCCAACCCCGACCGGATGAGGGATATCTGATCCGCTCCACCCTGCAGATCGGTGAGCCGGCCATCATCGCCGAGCGGACCGGGATCACGACCGTTGCCGATTTTCGGCCCCGGGACATAGCGGCCGGCGGCCAGGGTGCGCCCCTGGTCCCCCTGGCTGACTACCTCTTGTTCGGCCACCCCCGGCTGGGAAAAGCGGTGCAGAATATCGGCGGTATTGCCAATGTCACTTACCTGCCCCCCAACGCCTCCCCTGACCAGGTAGTCGCCTTTGATAGCGGGCCGGGGAACATGATCATCGACGCCCTGGTGGAGCTGGCCACCGACGGATGCCTGCCCTACGATTGCGGCGGGCAGTTGGCCCGGGGTGGCCGCATTGTACCGGAACTCCTCCAGGCGCTGCTGGCCCACCCCTTCCTGGCCCAGAAACCACCCAAATCGACCGGGCGTGAAGAATTCGGCCGCCAGTTCGCCGGCGAGCTTTGGCGCACCTATTCCCAGTTGGCCCCGGCTGACCTGGTGGCGACGGCCACCGCCTTCACCGTGGAGTCCATCATCCAGGCCTACCAACGGTTCATCCTTCCCTGGGGAAGGCTGGACGAGATAATCCTGGGGGGAGGCGGCAGCCATAACCCGGTCATCGTCGAGCGGCTACGGGCCGGGCTGCACCCGGTTAGGGTGGCCTCCCATCTAGACTACGGAATTGACGATGACGCCAAAGAGGCTATGGCCTTCGCCATCCTGGGTTACCGCACCCTGTTGGGGCAAGCCGGCAACCTACCTTCGGCCACCGGCGCCCGGCGTGGTGTCCCCCTAGGTACCATTATCCCAGGCCGGCCGACGGGGCATTGACCGCCTCGGCAGGACAGCCCCACCCTCCTGTCGAAGCAAGTCGGAAGGAGAGAGCCAGATGGAAATTCGCGAGCGCCTAATGGCCCAGGCCGATGCGATCATTGCCGACTGGATCTAGCGCATCCGCAGGGAACTGGCCGCAGACTACCGCGGAGTATCTGAACGCGAGCTGACCAGCTCGGGCCACCGGTTCGTATCTCATCTCCTCTACTGGCCCCATGAGCAGCAGGAGGCCATTTACTCTGGATGAATATGTCCGGGTGGTTATCACTTCTGTAGCCAGAAGCTATGAGGAGCAGGAGTCTCAACAGATGGCCGAGCAGGTTAGCCGGCTAAAGAATGCTCAGCTGGCTATCAGGCAGCAGGCCGAGCTCTTCGTCTCGGCCAGACATCTTCTGCCCCAAAAAATGACCCCTGGCGGGGTCAGGCAATGGTGGCCCACCGGAGTGGTTCGTGGGTTTCAACCAGGGCGGCAACCACCTGCGGATCGTAGAATATAACGGCGTATCGCCTGAGGTAGCCGATGGCCTCAGAATGGGGCCGATCGCTGTTGGGGGTTGTCCTCAGGGTGGAATCATAGAAAGTCGGCGAACGTCTCTTCTCCTTAGCGCGAAAAAGCGGCGGGTATCCCGCTGCCCAAGCTATCCCTGGACCGATAATAGACCCTGACTCAGCTGTTCTCTCCCCTCGACCGGCGCTCTATGACTGAGCGGATCTTGGCCACCAGAATGTCGATGGCTACCCGGTTTTCTCCCCCTTCGGGGATGATGATATCAGCATAGCGCTTACTGGGCTCCACAAACCGCAAGTGCATCGGACGGACCACCGCCAGGTATTGCTCGATAACGGATTCCATGCTCCGGCCCCGCTCCCGGATATCGCGCAGCAGGCGTCGCAGGATGCGGACATCGGCATCAGTGTCGACATAGATCTTGATGTCGAACCGGTCCCGCAGACGCTCATCCTCCAGGACCAGGATCCCCTCGACCATGATAATATCCTTGGGGGTCACCCGCTCGGTGCGGTCCGTCCGGGTATGGGTCTTGAAGTCGTAGATAGGCTTATCGATGGGCTGACCGTCCGCCAGTCGGTCCAGTTGGTCCAGGAGAAGCTCGGTGTCGAAGGCCGCTGGATGGTCGAAATTGACCAGCACCCGATCCTCGAATGGCAGGTGGCTCAGATCCCTGTAGTAGGAGTCCTGTTCGATGATGGTGAAGCTCTCGCCAGGCAGGTTGGCGGCGATGGCCTGGGCCACTGTGGTTTTCCCCGAACCAGTGCCGCCGGCCAAGCCGATCAAGATCGGTCTGTGCATTGGTTGATCTCCTCCCCCTAGTCCCCTCTCTCTTCTTCGTTTCCGAGCACTTTTTCTACCTATCGCTGCAGCACTCTACTCGCTCTCACTGGAACCTGTCGCGCAAAGATGGGGAACAGCCGGTTACATAGGGGACGGGGGAACGGTCACGGCTCAGGGCGTTGTCCGTTCACCCCTTGACAGGGTATTTCCCTGCTCTCTTCACCCCGTTGTCAGGCCGCCCAGGCCGGACCCACCCTGTGAGGGCAAAGTAGCCCCCTGGCCTTACCCCACCTCACCGGAAAATGCCGCCACAACTTGAGCCAAGTTGTGCAACGTGGTCGCTACGAACAACTCCGGCCCGCCGGGATCGGACCTCGCGCAGTTACACCTGCTCACGGTCAACCGGGTGGATGTTGTAGGCCACGCTGGCACCCCCGCAAAGCTCATGAATGGCTTTCCCTATTCCCCAAAGACCTTCACCGCTCCTCCCGAGGTTTGTGCAACAGGCTC
>JBFLWA010000025.1:0-18813 GCA_040758135.1 Bacillota bacterium
TCATGCCCGGGGACAACATCCGGATGGAGATCGAACTGATCACCCCCATCGCCATCGAAGAGGGGCTGCGCTTTGCGATTCGCGAGGGCGGCCGCACCGTTGGCGCCGGCGTTGTCACCGGCATTGTTGAGTAAGCCGCGGTTTGCCAAGCGCGCGGAATGTCAGCTCATGGGCCCACGGGAGGGCTCCCCAAGCCCTCCCGGGACGGTGCCCGTTTCCTGATGTCTGGGATTATTCCAGGCCGCGACCAAAGGAGGGTAAGTGAGTGGCACAGCAGAAGATTCGCATTCGGTTGAGAGCCTTTGACCACGGCATTCTGGACCAGTCGGCCGAGAAGATCGTCGAGACCGCCAAGCGGACCGGTGCCAATGTGTCAGGCCCAGTGCCGCTGCCGACCGAGAAGAATATTTTCACCGTCCTGACCGCCCCCAATGGCGAGAAGGACATCCGTGAGCAGTTCGAGATGAGGACCCACAAGCGCCTCATCGACATCCTCGATCCGACACCCAAGACGGTGGATGCGCTCATGCGCCTAGACCTGCCAGCTGGTGTGGACATCGAGATCAAGCTATAAGGGGGTGTGACGTGTCGTGACTAAGGCTATTCTTGGTCGCAAGCTCGGGATGACGCAGATCTTCGCCGAAGACGGTTCTCTGATTCCGGTAACCGTAATTGAGGCGGGGCCGTGTCTCGTCGTCCAGAAGAAGAGCACAGCGACCGATGGATATGAAGCAGTTCAGGTCGGATTCATCGATGCCAACCAACGGCGTGTCACCCGCCCGGTTAAGGGGCACTTCGGCAAGGCCGGAGTGACGCCCAAGCGCTTTGTCCGCGAGTTCCGAGTAGACTCCTGTGACGGTTATGAGATTGGCCAGGAGATCAAGGTTGACACCTTCGCTGCGGGCGAGAGTGTGGATGTTACCGGTATCTCCCGGGGCAAGGGCTTTGCCGGCGGCATCAAGCGCCATGGTTTCCATCGGGGGCCCATGACCCACGGCTCCAAGTACCACCGGGCTCCCGGTTCACTCCAGTCCCGTGACGCGTCCCGTGTCTTCAAGGGTCGCAAGCTGCCCGGACGGATGGGTGGCGAGCAGGTCACCATCCAGAACCTGAAGGTCGTCAGGGTCGATAATGACAAAAACCTGATGCTGGTCCGTGGTGCGGTGCCCGGCGCCAAAGGGGCGCTGCTGGTAGTGCGGAAGAGCGTCAAGGCGGCCGAGTAAGGTTCGAAGCAGAAAGGGGGATGTAATATGCCCAAAGCGGCTCTATACAACACCAAGGGTGAGACAATCGGTGAGGTCGAGCTCAATGATGCTATTTTTGGTGCTGACGTTAATGAAGGGCTGATGCACGAGGCAGTTCTCGCCTACCTCACCAACCAGCGCGTCGGCACGCAATCGACCAAGACCCGTTCGGAAGTGAGAGGCGGCGGCAGGAAGCCGTGGCGCCAGAAGGGCCTCGGCCGCGCTCGGGCCGGCACCATTCGGTCGCCCCTGTGGCGTAAGGGCGGTATCGTTTTCGGCCCGAAGCCCCGTGATTTTCAGGTCAACCTGCCCAAGAAGGCCCGTCGGGCTGCCCTGCGCAGCGCCCTCTCGGCCAAGCTGGCGGCCGGTGAGATCAAAGTCGTTGACGGTCTGGCCGTAGATGCCCCCAAGACCAAGGTGATGGCCGAGATTCTGGCTAACCTGAAGGTCGAGAAGGCTCTGGTGGTTACGGTCGGCCGTGACGAGAACTTGTATCTGTCGGCCCGGAACATTGCCGGAGTGGATGTTTCCGAGGCCCGCAACCTCAATGTCTATCAGATTCTGGCTCATCGGGATCTGGTCATTACCAAGGAAGCGGTGGCCAAGGTTGAGGAGGTGCTCGCGTAATGCGGACCGCCCGGGATATCATCATTAAGCCGATGGTCTCCGAGAAGAGCACCGGCGGCATGGATCAGAACAAATACACCTTCATGGTAGCCATTGATGCCAATAAGACCGAGATCAAACAGGCCATTGAGGAGATCTTCAAGGTTAAGGTTGATAAGGTTAACACCGTGAAGATGATGGGCAAGATCAAGCGCATGGGACGTTACGAGGGAAAGCGCCCCGACTGGAAGAAGGCCATTGTCACTCTGGCCGAGGGAAACCGTATCGAAGTCTTTGAAGGCATCTAAGGGGGGAAAGGACATTGGGTATTAAGAGCTTTAAGCCGACTTCCCCCGGCATTCGGCAGATGACTGTCTCCACTTTCGAGGAGATTACCAAGACCAAGCCGGAGAAGTCGCTTCTGGCCAAGAGGAACCGCAACGCTGGGCGCAACAACCAGGGCCGGATCACCACCCGGCACCGCGGCGGCGGCCACAAGCGAGCCTATCGGATTATTGATTTTAGGCGGGACAAGGATGGAATCCCGGCCAAGGTAGCGGCCATCGAGTACGATCCGAACCGCTCGGCGCGCATTGCCCTGCTGCACTATGTTGACGGCGAGAAGCGCTACATCATTGCCCCCCTCGGGCTGAATGTGGGCGACACCATCGTCTCGGGTCCCGACTCCGACATCAAGGTCGGCAACGCGTTGCCACTGGCTAATATCCCCGTGGGTACCGTTGTTCACAATGTGGAACTGCATCCCGGTAAGGGTGGGCAGATCGCCCGGGCCGCTGGCACTTCGGTCCAGCTGATGGCAAAGGAAGACAATATGGCCATCCTGCGCATGCCCTCGGGCGAGATGCGCAAGGTGCGGGTTAACTGTCGGGCTACCATTGGCGAGACCGGTAATCCCGACCATGAGAACATCTCCATCGGCAAGGCCGGCCGCAATCGGCACAAGGGCTGGAGGCCGACGGTGCGCGGTGTAGTCATGAACCCGGTTGACCATCCGCACGGTGGCGGTGAAGGGCGCTCTCCCATCGGCCGCAAGCACCCGGTAACCCCGTGGGGCAAGCCGGCGCTCGGCAAGCGCACCAGAAAGAAGAATGCGGCGTCCAATAAGTACATCGTGCGCCGCCGCAGTAAATAGTCTAAGGAGGCCAGACAATGAGTAGATCGCTCAAGAAGGGCCCCTACGTCGACGAGAAGCTCCTCCGGAAGATCCTGGCCATGAACGAGTCCGGCGATAAGCGCCCGGTGAGGACCTGGGCCCGGTCATGCACAGTAGTGCCGGAGTTCGTAGGACACACCATTGCCGTCCACGATGGTCGGAAACATGTTCCGGTCTACATTACCGAAGATATGGTTGGACACAAGCTCGGCGAGTTTGCTCCCACCCGCACCTTCCGCGGCCACGGCGCCCACACCGAGCGTTCGACCTCTTTGAAGTAGGCGGGCTAAGGAGGTTAGAGGAGCATGGAAGCGAGGGCTCAAGCCAGATATATCAGGATTGCCCCCCGCAAGGTCCGCGTAGTGCTTGATCTCATTCGCGGGAAATCGGTGGCCGAAGCCATGGCCATTCTGCGGCACACTCCCAAGGTAGCCTCGGAGGTTCTGTCCAAGGTAGTCAAGTCGGCCAGTGCCAACGCGACCAACAACTTCGACATGGATGAGAATCGCCTCTACATTGCTGAGGCCTATGTCGACCAGGGGCCGACGCTCAAGCGCTGGCACCCCCGGATGAAGGGCCAGGCGTTTCCGATTCTGAAGCGGACCAGTCATGTTACAGTGGTGGTCCGGGAAAGGAAGGAGGGGTAATCTTTGGGTCAGAAGATCCATCCTAAAGGGTTGAGACTGGGGATTGTCAAGGACTGGGATGCTACGTGGTACGCCAAGAAGGAAGAGTACATTAACCTGTTACACGAGGATATCAAGGTCCGTGACCTGGTCAAGGCGACCCTGCCTGATGCCAGCATCGCCCGGGTTGTCCTTGAACGGGCTGCCAACCGGTTAAAGGTCACCATTCATACCGCTAAGCCCGGCATGGTTATCGGCCGCCAGGGGTCTGGGGTCGAAGCGCTGCGGCAGAAGCTGGAGGCTTTTACCGGCAAGCAAGTATCCATTAATATTGTTGAGATCAAGCACCCCGAGGTAGACGCCACTCTGGTGGCCGAGAATATTGCCCAGGCGCTGGAACGGCGCATTTCGCACCGTCGGGCCATGCGGCAGGCCATCCAGCGGGCCATGCGCATGGGGGCTAAGGGGATCCGCGTGATGGTCAGTGGCCGTATTGGCGGCGCCGAGATCGCCCGGCGTGAGGGGATGAAGGATGGCAGTGTACCACTGCATACCCTGCGCGCCGATATCGACTACGGCATGGCTGAGGCCAGCACCACCTACGGCAGGATTGGCGTCAAAGTCTGGATCTACCGCGGCCAGGTCCTTCCGCAAGCCAAGAGGCGGGCCGAAGCTGAGGGAGGTAGATAACAATGTTGATGCCTAAGAGGGTTAAGTACCGTAAGGTTCAGCGCGGCCGCATGAAGGGCCGGGCCAGCCGCGGTGCGGAGATTGTGTACGGCGAATACGGTCTGCAGGCCCTCGAACCGGCCTGGATCACCGACCGGCAGATCGAGGCGGCCCGTGTTGCGATGACTCGCTACATCAAGCGCGGTGGCAAGGTCTGGATCAAGATCTTCCCCGATAAGGCCATCACCAAGAAGCCGGCGGAAACCCGTATGGGTAGCGGCAAGGGTGCCCCCGAGTTCTGGGTGGCAGTGGTCAAGCCCGGCCGCATCATCTTCGAGCTGGCCGGCGTCCCTGAAGATGTCGCCCGGGAAGCCATGCGTCTTGCGTCGCACAAGCTGCCGATCAAGACCAGGTTCATCAAGCGCGAAGAAATGGGCGGTGAGAGAAATGAAGCTTAAGGAGATGCGCGACTGCACCGATGCCGAGCTCACTAAGCGAATCAATGCCCTGAAGGAAGAGCTCTTCAACCTGAGGTTTCAATTAGCTACCGGCCAGTTAGATAATCCGATGCGCATTAGGAATGTCCGCCGGGACATTGCCCGAGTCAAGACGATCATGCGTGAGCGGGAACTGAAGGCCCACAACGCTTAGGGCCTCTGAGGTGAAGGGAGGTAAATTTATGGTAGAGCGCGGCATGCCTAAGATGAGAACTGGTATTGTCGTTAGCGACAAGATGGATAAGACAGTGGTCGTGGCTGTCCAGACGCTGGTCGAGCACCCGGCCTACGGCAAGCGGGTGAAGCAGACCAGGAAGTTCAAGGCCCATGACGAGACCAATGAGTGCAGCATTGGCGACCGTGTCCGCATTATGGAAACCCGGCCGCTCTCGCGCGACAAGCGCTGGCGGGTGGCAGAGATCATTGAAAAGGCCAAGTAGGGGGTGTGCTAGATGATCCAGGTGCAGTCCAGGTTGACCGTAGCCGACAACACCGGGGCCAAGCAGATCATGTGTATCCGGGTACTGGGCGGCTCGCACCGTAAGTACGCCGGGATCGGTGATATCATTGTCGCCTCGGTGAAAGAAGCCACTCCCGGGAGCGTGGTCAAGCGTGGCGAGGTCGTCAAGGCCGTTATCGTCCGGACCACCAAGGCCAATCGGCGCCCGGACGGCAGCTATATCAGGTTTGATGAGAACGCTGCCGTCCTGCTGAAGGATGATAAGGAACCGCGCGGAACGCGTATCTTCGGACCCGTGGCCAGAGAACTGAGAGACGCCGGTTTCATGAAGATCGTTTCCCTGGCACCCGAAGTCATTTAGCGGGAAGGGGGTTAAAAACGTGGCCAAAGGGAAGCTTTCGGTGAAAAAAGGCGACACCGTTTCTGTTATCGCCGGTAAGAGCAAGGGCAAGAAAGGCAAAGTGCTGCGCACTGAGCCGTCCATCGGTCGGGTGGTCGTTGAGGGTGTTAACATGGTGAAGAAGCACCAGAAGCCCAATCAGAAGATTATGCAGGGTGGAATCATCGACAAGGAAGCCCCAATCGATGTCTCCAATGTGATGTTGGTCTGTAAGGGCTGTGGCAAGCCGACCCGGACCGGTCACAAGGAGCTCGACAACGGTAAGACGGTACGGTTCTGCCGTAAGTGCGGGGAAGTAATCGACAAATAGGGGCTTTTGAGGAGGTATTACGAGTGGGTAGCAGATTGAGACAAAAGTACCTGGATGAAGCCGTCCCCGCCTTGGCGAAGGAGTTCGGATACACTAATGCGATGGAGATCCCCAAGCTCGAGAAGATCGTTATTAACATGGGCGTTGGTGACGCCATCCAGAACCCCAAGGCACTGGAGAATGCCGTAGCCGAACTGACCACCATCTCGGGTCAGAAGCCGATTATCACCAAGGCGAAGAAGTCGATCGCTGCCTTCAAGGTGCGTGCCGGGATGACCATTGGGTGCAAGGTCACGCTGCGGGGCGACCGGATGTATGACTTCCTCGATCGGCTGATCAGCATCGCCCTGCCCAGAGTCCGCGACTTCCGCGGAGTCTCCCCCAATGCCTTTGATGGCCGGGGCAACTACACTCTGGGCATCAGGGAGCAGCTCATCTTCCCGGAGATTGACTACGACAAGGTCGAGAAGGTCCGGGGGATGGATGTTGTGATTGTTACCACTGCCAAGACTGACGAAGAAGCCAGAGGCTTACTTAAGCACCTGGGCATGCCCTTCGCCAGGTAGGCGACCGAAAAGGAGGGATGACCTTGGCCAAGAAGTCGATGATCAATAAGTGGAAGTCCGGTCCCAAGTTCTCGGTTCGCCGCTATAATCGCTGCAAGATCTGCGGTCGGCCGCGCGGCTACATTGGCAAGTTCGGTATGTGCCGCGTCTGCTTCCGGGAACGGGCGCACCGCGGTGAGATCCCTGGCATCAAGAAAGCCAGTTGGTAGCAGGGAGGAGGAAATAGGCACATGGTGATGACAGATCCCGTTGCTGATCTCTTAACGAGGATCAGAAATGCCAATATCGCCAACCACGATCGGGTCGAGATCCCTGGCTCCAAGATCAAGCGAGCCATTGTCGAGATCCTGAAAGCGGAAGGCTTCGTCCGGGATTACGAGTGGATCGATGACAACAAGCAGGGTACCATCCGGGTCTTCATGAAGTACGGGCCCAACAAAGAGAAGGTTATCACCGACCTGAAGCGAATCTCTAAGCCCGGACGCCGGGTCTACTGCAAGAAGGACGAGGTTCCCCGGGTCTTGGGCGGACTCGGTATCGCTGTTCTTTCCACCCCCCGGGGTGTTATCAGCGACAAGCAGGCCCGTCGCGAAGGCGTCGGTGGCGAAGTCATCTGTTACGTGTGGTAAGGGGGGTTGACAAGTGTCCAGAGTAGGTAGGAAACCCATCACTATCCCTGAAGGGGTTACCGTCACCATCGACGGCAACCGGGTCGCCGTTAAGGGTCCCAAGGCTGAGCTGGTTCGTGAGTTTCACGGGGACATTACGGTGGCCCAGGAAGACAATGCCCTGGTCGTCACCCGCCCCAGCGATACCCCGGAGCACCGGGCGCTGCACGGTCTGGTCCGAGCCCTGCTGGCTAACATGGTCGAGGGAGTGACCAAGGGATACCAGCGCGGGCTGACCATCGAGGGAGCCGGCTACCGGGCCACCAAGCAGGGGAACAAATTGGTGCTGAATGTAGGCTATTCTCATCCGGTCGAGATTACCCCGCCGGCTGGGGTAGAGATTGAAGTACCCGCTCCTACCCAGATTGTTGTCAAGGGCGCCGATAAGGAGGCTGTCGGCCAGCTGGCTGCGGTGATTCGCGATGTCCGTCCGCCCATTGTCTATCTGGGCAAAGGCATCCGTTACTCCGATGAGCGCGTCCGCCGCAAGGCCGGCAAGACGGGTAAGTAGGCGAGGGGAGTGACAATAGGTGATTAAGAAAGAGGATAAGAATATCGCTCGCCGGGCCAGACATGCCCGCATCCGCAAGAATGTCTCCGGTACATCTGAGAAGCCCCGCCTATGCGTCTTCCGGAGCGGTCGTCACATCTACGCTCAGTTGATTGACGATACGGCGGGGCATACCTTGGCTGCAGCCTCGACCCTCGGCATGGAGGGTACGGGGGGCAATGTAGAGGCAGCCAAGGTTGTCGGGCGGCTCATCGCTGAGCGGGCCCAGGCTAAGGGTGTTAAGCAGGTTGTCTTTGACCGCGGGGGTTACCTGTACCATGGTCGGGTAGCTGCCCTGGCCGAGGCTGCGCGCGAAGCGGGCCTTGAGTTCTAGGTAAAGGAGGTTCGAGTGTGGCGAGAGGCAGAGAGCGTGAACGTGGACGTGAACAGGAATCGGAATTCCAGGAACGGCTGGTTTTCTGGAAGCCCGTCTCGAAGACCGTCAAGGGCGGCCGTCGGCGCAGCTTCAGCGCACTGATGGTTGTGGGCGATGGCAACGGCCGAGTCGGGGCTGGCCTGGGGAAGGCCATCGAAGTCCCCGACGCCATTCGTAAGGGTGTGGATGATGCCAAGAAGGCTCTGATCCATGTGCCCCGTAAGGGAACCACCATCCCGCACGAGGTCATTGGCCAGTTCGGCGCCGGCCGGGTGCTGCTGAAGCCGGCTTCCGAAGGCACAGGCGTCATTGCCGGTGGGCCGGTGCGTGCGGTCCTGGAAGCGGCCGGCATTCGGGATATCATTGCCAAGTCGCTCGGTTCCTCCAATGCGATGAACATGGTCCGAGCCACCCTGCAGGCACTGAAGAGCCTCAAGAGTGCCGAAGAGGTAGCCAGGCTGCGCGGCAAGAGCGTCGAGCAGCTACTACACTAGGAGGATTCGCCATGGCTAAGCTGCAGGTAAGACTGGTCAAGAGCTTTATTGGGAGAAAAGAGAGACAGCGGATCACCGCCCGTACCCTTGGCCTGCGTAAGGTCAACGATGTGGCGGTCCATGATGATACCCCGGCCATCCGGGGCATGATCGACAAGGTACAGCACCTGGTCGAGGTAAAAGAGATAGCCGGCGAGGCTACCCTGGCCGCCGCGGTGGCCACTGGCCCCTCCCTGGAGGAGCTGGGTCTCTCGGCCCGGTTGCTCAATGCACTGCACGAGGCAGGGATCAACTCCATCGAGGAGCTGACCGCCCACACCTCCTCCCAGTTGCTGGCGATCAAAGGCTTTGGCGCTAAGTCGCTAGAGGATGTCATTGAGAAGCTGAAGGCGCTCGGACTCGCCCTGCGCCAGGAGTAAAAGGAGGTGCAACGAGTGAAGCTACACGAACTTGCCCCGAATCCGGGCTCCAAGAAGACCCGTAAGCGGCTGGGCCGCGGCCTCGGGTCTGGACTCGGTAAGACCTCCGGCAAGGGCCACAAGGGTCAGAACGCCCGGGCCGGCGGCGGCGTACGACCGGGGTTCGAAGGTGGTCAGATGCCGCTGGTTATGCGTTCCCCCAAGCACGGATTCACCAATGTGTTTAAGAAAGAATACGCCGAGGTCAACATCGGTGCTCTGAATGTTTTCGCAAAAGATGAAGTTGTTACTCCTGAGATGTTGCTCGAGAAGCGGATTATCAGGAAGATCAAAGACGGAGTGAAGATCCTGGGCACTGGCGAACTCGAAGTGGCCCTGACCGTTCGGGCCCATCGGTTCACCAATAGTGCGGTCGAGAAGATCCAGGCCGCCGGCGGCAAAGCTGAGGTGATGTAAGTGCTGGCCACCATTAGACAGGCATTCCGCATTCCCGACTTGAGGAAGCGCATCTACTTCACCCTGTGGATGTTCCTCATTTACCGCATCGGCGCTCTGGTACCGGTGCCGGGGATCAACCGCGAGGCTCTTCAGGGTCTGTTTAGAGAGGGTTCACTCTTTAACTTCTTGGATATGTTCTCGGGGGGCGCCCTCCGGAACTTCTCCATCTTCGCCCTAAATGTCCAGCCCTACATCACAGCATCTATCATTATACAGCTCTTGACAATGATCATCCCCAAGTGGGAGGAGATGGCTAAGGAAGGGCAGGAGGGGCGGCGGAAGCTGCAGCAATACACCCGGTTTGGCACGGTCTTCCTGGGCTTTATCCAGGCTTATGCCATGGCCGTCAGTTTCGGCACTGCCATCACCAATCCATCGCCGGCTTCGTTCTTCGTCATTGCCCTGACCATGACCGCTGGTGTTACCTTCGTCATGTGGCTTGGAGAGCAGATTACCGAGAAGGGGATTGGCAATGGCATTTCGCTGATCATCTTTGCCAGCATCGTTTCGCGGCTGCCGGTCGGTGCAGTTCAGCTGTTCGATCTGCTGAAGGCAGGTCGCATTAACATCTTCAATGTGCTGGTTATGGCGGTTCTCGGATTGCTGGCCATTGCCGGCATCGTCTGGGTCACCCAGGGTCAGCGTCGCATCCCGGTACAGTACGCCAAGCGAGTCGTCGGGCGCAAGCTCTACGGCGGTCAGAGCACCCATATTCCGATTCGGGTCAACCAGGCTGGTGTCATTCCGGTCATTTTCGCCTCATCGGTGCTGGCCTTCCCGGTGACTATTGCCCAGTTTGTGAAGCATCCCATTGCCACCTGGTTCCAGCAGGTATTGGGCTTCCAGACCCCGGCATACCTGATCCTTAACCTGATTCTGATCGTTGCCTTCACCTACTTCTATACGGCGATGACCTTTAACCCGAAAGAGATTGCCGCCAATATGCAGAAGTACAGTGGCTTTATCCCGGGCCTGCGTCCGGGCAAGCCCACCGCTGACTACCTGCAGCGGGTGATGAGCCGGATTACCCTGCTCGGTGCCCTGTTCCTGGGCTTCGTCTGGGCTATGCCGGTCATGTTCATCCGGGTGACCAACATTCCCGGTCTGAGCTTTGGTGGCACTGCCCTGCTAATTGTGGTTGGTGTGGCGCTGGAGACCATGAAACAGATCGAGTCTCACCTGGTCATGCGCCAGTACCAGGGCTTCCTCAAGTAGGCGTGGCGATGAGACTGGTACTCTTAGGCCCGCCGGGAGCGGGCAAAGGAACCCAGGCCAAGCGGCTCAGCCAGCACTTCGGCGTGGCGCACATCTCAACGGGCGACATCCTGCGGGTCAATGTCCGGCAGGGAAGCCCGCTGGGGAAGGAAGCTGCCGGTTACATGGACCGCGGCGAACTGGTGCCCGATGCTTTAATCATTCGCATGGTTGAGGAGCGGCTTCACGCCCCCGACTGCCAGAAGGGGTTCCTGTTTGACGGGTTTCCGCGAACTATCCCCCAGGCCGAGGCCCTCGATGCCTTACTAGATGCCCAGCGGCAACCGTTGGACCGGACAGTGAACATCGTGGTACCCGATGAGGTCCTGGTGGAGCGGGCCACGGGTCGGCGGACCTGTCCGGCCTGTGGGGCCATGTTCCACATCAGGTTTGACCCGCCCCGGCAGGCTGGGATATGCGACCAATGCGGTGCTCAACTGGTCCAGCGCCAGGATGACACCGAGGAAACGGTCGGCAACCGCCTGCGGGTCTATCATCAGCAGACTGCCCCTCTGATAGACTACTATCGCAGGAAAGGGTTGCTGGCTGAGGTTGATGGACGACAGACCATCGATGCTGTAGAAGAGGCCATCCTGGCTGCCCTGAGGGGATGACCGCATGATCATTTTGAAATCGGCCGAGGAACTGAGGCTGATGCGGGAGAGTGGACGCCACTGCGCCCGGATCATGCAGGCCATTGTGGCCCGGGTGCGGCCCGGCTGCACTACCGGTGAGCTGAACAGGGTCGCCGAAGAGGAGATCGCTAAAGCGGGTCTCACTGCTTCGTTCAAGGGCTATGGTGGATTTCCCGAGAGCATCTGCACCTCGGTTGATGATGAGGTCGTCCACGGGATTCCAGGTCCGCGACGCCTGGAGGCTGGACAGATTGTCAGCATCGATTTGGGTATCATCTATCGGGGTTTTCACAGCGACATGGCGGTGACAGTCCCGGTGGGCGAGGTAGAACCCGAGAAGCGCAAGCTGATCGAGGTAACCGAGGAGAGTCTGTGCGCGGGCGTCGCCCAGGCCACCGTTGGCAACCGGCTGTCAGATATCTCCCACGCTGTACAGGTCCACGCCGAAAGAGCCGGTTTCTCCGTGGTGAGGGAGTATGTCGGACACGGAATCGGGCGCCAGATGCACGAGGGACCGCAGGTGCCCAACTTCGGCCCGCCTGGTTCCGGGCCGATCCTGCAGGAAGGCATGACTCTGGCCATCGAGCCCATGGTCAATCTGGGCAGGTACCAAGTCTACACCGACCTGGACGGCTGGACGGTTCGCACCAAAGACGGAACGGCCAGTGCTCACTTTGAACACACAGTGGCTGTTACCGCCGAGGGTCCTCAGATACTCACCTTACCTGGTTGATTTGAATAGCTCATAACGCCGATGGTATAATAACATTATGTCTAGGTGGCGTGGCAACCTTTTCCATACCGAAAAGGAATTGAGTAGACTGGGAGACGATGAATCCGAAAGCCTTTGAGGAAGGAGCGATGCCTGTGGAGAAAGAGGATGTCATTGAGGTAGAGGGTAAGGTAGTTGAGGCATTGCCCAACGCCATTTTTCGGGTCGAGCTGTCCAATGGCCATAAGATTCTGGCCCATGTCTCGGGTAAGATTCGCATGAAATATATCAGGATTCTGCCGGGCGACCGTGTCACCGTTCAGCTATCGCCGTATGACCTGACTCGTGGTAGGATTGTTTGGAGACATAAATAGCCTACCTGAAGGAGGTACCGTTCATGAAAGTTCGGCCGAGTGTCAAGGCCATCTGCGAGAAGTGTAAGATTATCAAGCGTAAAGGCGCTGTTCGCGTAATCTGCGAGAACCCCAAGCATAAGCAAAGGCAAGGATAGGAGGTGCCTGCCAGTGGCCAGAATAGCCGGTATTGACCTTCCGCGCGATAAGCGGATTGAAGCTGCACTACCCTACATCTACGGTATCGGTTGGTCGACCTCGCGCGAGATCTTGGCGAAGACCGGTGTAAGTCCCGACACCCGGGTCAAGGATCTTACTGAGGATGAGGTCTCGCGCTTGCGTGAGGTTATCGAGCGTGAGTTCAAGGTCGAAGGTGACCTGCAGCGCGAAGTCAACCAGAACATCAAGCGCCTGATCGAGATCGGCAGCTACCGTGGACTCAGGCACCGGCGCGGCCTGCCGACCCGTGGCCAGCGGACTAAAACCAATGCCCGCACCCGCAAAGGTCCCAAGCGTACTGTCGGCGTCCGGCGCAAGAAATAAGTAAAGGAGTGCGGATCATATGGCAAGAAGGGCGGCAAGACCGCGCAAAAAAGACCGTAAGTTTGTAGAGCGTGGGGTGGCGCATATCAAGTCCACCTTCAACAACACCATTGTCACCATTACCGATCCGGGCGGGAACACCCTAGCCTGGGCGACTTCCGGTGGATCCGGCTTCCGCGGCTCCCGCAAGAGCACTCCTTTCGCGGCTCAGATCGCGGCAGAGAGCGCGGCCAAGACGGCAATGGAGCATGGCCTGAAGGAAGTAGAGGTCTTCGTCAAAGGGCCTGGCTCGGGTCGCGAAGCGGCCATCCGTGCCCTTCAGGCTGCAGGCCTGGAAGTCAACATCATCAAGGATGTCACCCCTATCCCTCATAACGGTTGCCGGCCGCCCAAGCGGCGCCGCGTCTAGAGTGGAGGTGTAACCTTTTGGCCAGATATACCGGACCAGTCTGCCGTCAGTGCAGGCGTGAAGGACAGAAACTGTTCCTCAAGAGCACCCGCTGCTACACCACTAAGTGCCCGGTTGAGCGTCGGCCGTTTCCTCCGGGGCAGCACGGAAACAAGGGGACGGGTCGCCGCCGGGTCTCCAACTTCGGGATCCAGCAGCGTGAAAAGCAGAAAGCCCGTCGCATCTACGGTGTGCTGGAGCGCCAGTTCCGTCGCTACTACCAGGAGGCCTCGCGCACCAAGGGTATTACTGGTGAGCGCCTGCTCCAGCTCCTGGAGCTCAGGCTCGATAACGTGGTCTACCGTCTCGGCCTGGCCGGCTCCCGTCCGGAGGCCCGGCAGATGGTGAGACATGGCCACTTCACCGTTAACGGCCGCAAGGTCGATATTCCCTCCTACCAGGTGCGCGAAGGCGAGGTCATTGCCGTTCGGGAGAAAAGCCGGGGCCTAAATCGCATCAAGGAACTGGTGGAGGGCGCCGGCGGGCGAGTCGTTCCGGCCTGGCTCGAGTTCGATCCGGAGAAGATGAGCGGTCGGGTAATGCGACTGCCGACCCGGGAAGAGATCGATATTACCGTCCAGGAGCACCTCATTGTCGAGATGTACTCCAGATAACCGGCGAAACGGGGGTCTTGTTTGATGATCGAAATCGAGAAGCCCAGGATCGAATGTGTGGAGATGAAAGAGGACAACACCTACGGCCGTTTCGTGGTGGAACCACTGGAGCGGGGCTATGGTACCACTCTCGGTAACTCCCTGCGCCGGATCCTGCTTTCGTCCCTCCCGGGCGCGGCGGTCACTTCGGTCAAGATCGATGGAGTACTACACGAGTTCTCGACTATTCCAGGAGTCATGGAAGATGTGCCCGACATCATTCTGGCTCTTAAGCAGCTCCGGCTGAAGCTTCACAGCGACGGACCGCTGACCATGCGCATTGAGGTCGAAGGCGAGGGGCGGGTGACCGCGGGCGACATCATTGCCGGTTCCGAAATCGAGATTCTCAATCCCGATCTGCATATTGCCACCCTCGATGACCGGGCCAGGCTCTCAATGGAGCTAACCGTGAGTCGCGGCCGTGGCTATGTGCCGGCCGAAAGGAACAAGCGGCCAGATTCACCCATCGGTCTAATACCTGTTGACTCCATCTACACTCCAGTGCGGCGGGTCAACTATGAGGTCTCCGATACCCGTGTCGGCCAGGTTACTGACTATGACCAGCTAACCATGGAGATCTGGACCGATGGCAGCATCAAGCCCGATGAGGCGCTGAGCCTAGCTGCCAAGATCCTCACCGAGCACCTCCGCCTCTTTGTCGGCCTGACGGAAGATATTGAGCAGGTCGAGATTATGTCCGAGAAGGAAGAGGATGACCGGGACCGGGTCATGGAGATGGCCATTGAGGATCTCGACCTATCGGTGCGCTCCTTCAACTGCCTCAAGCGGGCGGGGATCAACACCGTTGGTGAGCTCGTTGAGAAATCAGAACCTGAGATGATGAAGGTCAGGAACCTCGGCAAGAAGTCGCTCGAGGAAGTCAAGCACAAACTGGCCGCGCTCGGGTTGTCACTACGGCAGATTGACGATTAGGAAGGGGGACGACCACCATGGCCTTTTACGCCAAACTGGGTCGAAACAGTAGTAACCGCCGGGCCATGCTGCGGGCTACCGCAACGGCTCTGTTCAACCACGAGAAGATTGAGACCACCCTGGCCAAGGCTAAGGAGGTTAACGCCATTGCGGAGCACATGATCACCCTGGCTAAAGAGGGCGGGCTCCACAATCGGCGCCAGGCGGCCAGCTACCTGATGGATGAAGATGTGGTCAAGAAGCTATTCGATACCATTGGACCGCGCTATGCTGATCGCAACGGCGGCTATACCCGCATCACCAAGCTCGGTCCGCGTCGCGGCGATGCCGCGCCCATGGTTCTTCTCGAGCTGGTGTAAGAAAGCCGGGTGGTTCCATGGCACGACTGATATGGGTCCAGGGCCTGTCTCATCGGTACGGTGCCGATACCGACCATGAGATACTGGCCCTGGATAATGTCGATTTGGAGATTGAAGCCGGCGAATTTGTGGCCATCATTGGCCATAACGGTTCCGGCAAGTCGACCCTGGCTAAGCACTTGAACGCCCTTCTGGTGCCAAGCCAGGGTAAGGTTGTCATTGACTCTCTGGATACGGCCGACGAGAAGAACCTGTGGGAGATCCGACGGCGGGCGGGGATGGTCTTCCAGAACCCCGATAACCAGCTGGTCGCCACCACGGTCGAGGAGGATGTGGCCTTCGGCCCCGAAAACCTGGGCGTAGAACCGTCCAGGATCAGGGAGCGGGTCGAGCAAGCGCTCAGTGCTGTTGGGATGAGCGATTTCCAGGAGCACGCACCTCACCTGCTTTCGGGCGGCCAGAAACAGCGGGTAGCCATTGCCGGTATCCTCGCCATGCGCCCTATCTGCCTGATCATGGATGAAGCCACGGCCATGCTCGATCCGGCCGGCCGGGCCGAGGTGCTGGAGACAGTCCGCCGCCTGAACCGGGAGGAAGGGATCACGGTCCTCCATATCACCCACTACATGGAGGAGGCCGTTGGGGCCGACCGGATCGTGGTGATGGAGGCAGGTCGCATCGTCATGACCGGGACACCAGCCGAGGTCTTCCAGCGGGTGGACGAACTCAAGGCCATGGGCCTGTCGGTGCCCCAAGCGGCTGAGCTTGCCGACCGTCTGCGAAAGCGGGGAGTGCAGGTGCCGCCGGATGTCATCACCGTTGAAGAACTGGTGGGTTTCTTATGCCGATAGTCCTTGAAGGAATAACCCATACCTATCTGGCTGGCACACCCATGGCAGTCACGGCTATCGAAGATATCAACCTGACCATTGCCGATGGAACCTTTCTGGGGTTGATTGGTGCCACCGGTTCGGGGAAGTCCACTTTGGTCCAGCACCTGAATGGTCTCCTGCGCCCTACGCGGGGACGGGTCATCGTCGACGGTCAGGTCATTGGCGATAAAGGCACCGACCTTCGCGAGATTCGGCGCCGGGTGGGGTTGGTCTTCCAGTACCCTGAATACCAGCTCTTCGAGGAGACGGTACTGGCTGATGTGAGCTACGGACCGCGCAACTTGGGGTTGAGTCCGGAAGAGGCCCGTCAGCGGGCCCGGAAGGCGCTCCGCCTAGTGGGGTTGAGCGCCAATTTCGAGGAGCGCTCGCCATTTGCGCTCAGCGGTGGTCAGATGCGCCGAGTGGCTCTGGCCGGCGTTCTGGCCATGGAACCGCGCGTCCTGATACTGGACGAGCCGGCAGCCGGCCTGGACCCCAGGGGACGCGATGAGATCCTGGCTTACGTGGCAAAACTCCACCGGGAGCTGGGGATCACTGTTATCCTGGTTTCCCACAACATGGAGGACATTGCCCGATACGCCGACCGCGTGGTAGTTATGTCCCGGGGACAGATCTGGCGCCAAGGGACTCCCCGCGAGATCTTTGCCCTCGGGCGCGAACTGGCCGACCTGGGGCTGGGTGTCCCACCCGTCAGCCAACTGGCCATCCGCCTGGTTGAGCAGGGCTGGAACATCAGGCGCGATGTCCTCACCGTCGATGAGGCCGAGGAAGAGATCATCGGGCAGCTAAGGAGGAATGGCCGTGTTCGGTAACATCACAGTCGGCCAGTACCTGCCCGGAAACTCGGTGATCCACCGCCTTGATCCCCGGATAAAGATCGTCATCGCAGTCCTCTTCATTGTAGCCATCTTCCTGGTGGTCGATGTCTTCGGCTATCTCGTGGCCGGCCTGTTTGGCGTGATGGCGGTTCTCCTCTCGGGGATCCAGCCCCGGGTCATTATCAGGGGGCTCCGGCCGGTAATCTTTATTCTGGCTCTGACCGTTGTGCTCCACCTGTTCATGAACCAGGGACGGCCCATCTTCTCCATCGGGCCGCTGGTGGCCACCTGGGAAGGCTTCCGCCTGGGGCTGTTCATGGGGACACGTATTGTCTTTCTGATCCTTTTCACTTCGCTCCTGACCTTGACTACCTCACCGGTGGCCCTCACCGACGGTCTGGAGCGATTGCTAAAGCCCTTCCAGCGTATTGGGCTGCCTGCCCATGAACTGGCCATGATGATGACCATCGCCCTGCGCTTCATTCCGACCCTCCTGGAGGAGGCGGAGAAGATAATGAAGGCCCAGATGGCACGGGGAGCCGACTTCCAGAGCGGGAATCTTTTCGCCCGGGCTAAGAGCCTGGTGCCGCTGCTGGTACCCCTCTTTGTCAGCGCTTTCCGCCGAGCCGATGAACTGGCCACGGCCATGGAAGCCCGCTGCTACCGGGGAGGCAAGGGGCGAACCAGGATGAAGCAACTGGTGGCCGCGCCCAGGGATATCGCCGCCCTGTTCCTCACTGTCTCTCTGGTAGGAGTCATGATCTACCTGCGGCACCGGGCGGGGTGATGCCGGTGGCGAACTACCGGTTGACCGTCCAATATGACGGCACTGCCTACCGGGGATTTCAGCTGCAGCCCGAGGGGCCGACCATCCAGGGGGAGTTGGAGCAGGCTTTGCTCCGGCTCACCGGCGAGGAGGTGCGGGTGCACGGTGCCGGAAGGACCGATGCCGGGGTTCATGCCCGGGGGCAGGTGGTCTCCCTGACCAGCCAGCTAACGATCCCGGTGGAGAGGCTCCCGCTGGCCCTCAACTCGGTGCTGCCCAGGGATATTGTGGTGGTTGGGGCGGCCATGGCCGAGCCGGAGTTTCACGCCCGCTTCTCGGCCCGGGGCAAGACCTATAGCTATACCATCTGGAACCAGCTGTTTCCGTCGCCTTTCTGGAGAAACTATGCCTGGCACCTGAAGGAACCTTTGGATATACAGGCCATGCGGGCCGCGGCCGACCAGTTGGTGGGAGAGCATGACTTCTCGGCCTTTCAGGCCAGTGGCAGCTCAGCCCGAAACCCGGTACGGACAGTGAGCCGGCTCGATTGCCGCCAGGAGGGCCCGCTGGTGCTGGTTACCGTCACTGCCAACGGGTTTCTGTACCACATGGTAAGGAACTTCGTGGGGCTGCTGGTCGCGGTGGGTACGGACCACCTGTCACCGGAGGATACTAGCCTGATCCTGGCCGGACGCGATCGGACACAGGCACCGCCAACCGCACCGCCGCAAGGGTTGTGCCTGGAAGAGGTGCACTACTAGTATTCCTGTCAACGGACTGTGAAAATGTCACCCCTTTGGTGCCGAAATGGGACTGAGAAAATGTCCCCCGGTCAGTCGCTGGAATGGTAGAATAGATCAGCCGGATCTTTCCTGTGGAAGAACCTCTC
>JBFLWA010000026.1:0-18437 GCA_040758135.1 Bacillota bacterium
GCGCCAAGGACACGTTCCATGACAAAGACTCTTTTTGACTCTCTAGAACTCAAGAAAATGTCTCCTTTCATGAGGACATTTTCTCAGTCCGTTTACAGGGTGACAATATCACAGGCCGACAACACCCTCTGTAATGGCGAGTTGACATTCCATCTGGCAGCCAGCTATAATTGGGGTACGCGATGAAGGGAAAGAGTAGGTGCCGGCCGCCAGGCCGCAGAGAGGGATCCACCGGGTGCGAGGATCCCGCCGGCGCAGCACTGAAGCCCTCCCCGAGCAGCCGGCCCAACCAACAGTAAGGCCGGCCGGGTCGGCCCGTTACCGCCGATGGAGTCGTTAGCGACTCCCCAAGGCCGCGGCCGCGAGGTCGCGGTGAAACAGGGTGGTACCACGAGGTCTGTCCCCCCTCGTCCCTGGTTGCTGGCAACCAGTTGAGGGGGGATTACTATTGCCAAGGAGTGAACGAGATGGAGAAGCTATCTGGACACGATATCCGGCGCCAGTACTTGAAGTTCTTCGAGACCAAGGGGCATACGGTCCTGCCCAGTGCCTCGCTGGTGCCGGTGGACGATCCGACCCTGCTCTGGATTAACTGTGGCATGGCCCCACTCAAGCCCTTCTTTGACGGACGAGTACCTCCGCCCAATCCGCGGCTGGCTTCTTCCCAGAAGTCGCTGCGCACCAATGATATCGAGAATGTGGGGCGCACTCCCCGCCATCAGACCTTCTTCGAAATGCTGGGCAATTTCTCTATCGGCGACTACTTCAAGGAAGAGGCTATCGTTTGGGCCTGGGAGTTCGTCACCGAGTGGCTGCGGCTCCCGGTGGAGAAGCTGTGGGTGACCGTCCATCCCACCGATGATGAGGCCCGCCAGATCTGGTACCAGAAGATCGGCCTGCCCCTGGAGCGGATCGTGGATGATCCTGGCAACTTCTGGGATATCGGTCCCGGTCCTTGTGGTCCCAATTCCGAGATCTACATCGACCGCGGCGAGCGGTTTGGTTGCGGCCAGCCTGACTGTAAGCCCAGCTGCGACTGTTCACGCTATCTCGAGTTCTGGAATCTGGTCTTCACCCAGTATAACCACAATGAAGACGGCAGCCGCACCCTACTGCCCAAGAAGAATATCGATACCGGCATGGGTCTGGAGCGGATTGCTTCTATTGTCCAGGATGTGGACACCAACTTCGAGACCGATCTTTTCTGGCCCCTGGTGGAGCAGGGGGCCCGGATCGCCGGGGTCAACTATGTCAAGGATGGCAAAGTCGATATGGCGCTTCACCTCATCGCCGACCACATCCGGGCCGCCACTTTCGCGATTGCCGACGGCGTCTCACCCTCTAATGAGGGACGGGGGTATGTCATCCGCCGCCTGCTCCGCCGGGCAGCCCGCTACGGGCGGGTCTTGGGTGTGGAGAAGCCGTTCCTCCATACTATGGTTTCGACGGTCGTCAGTCTGATGAAAGAGCCCTACCCCGAGGTTAAGGAGCGTCAGGACTTCGTCACCAGGGTGATCCTCAGCGAAGAGGAGCGGTTCCTGGCCGCGTTGACTGAAGGGACTCATGTCCTGGGCGAAGTCTTTCAGCGCATGGCCGGGGAGAAGCGCAGCCAGGTCTCGGGCAAGGAGGCGTTTTTGCTTTACGACACCTATGGTTTCCCGCTGGATCTGACCATGGATATGGCGGCTGAAAAGGGTTTTACCGTTGACCAGGCCGGGTTTGAGCGGGAGATGGAAGCCCAGCGTGAGCGGGCTCGAGCCGCCCGCAAGGAGACCGAGGGCTGGGAGGGGACCGGTCTGGCCGCGGCTGGCCTGGACCAGGTCGGCCCCAGCCGCTTCAACGGCTACGACCGCTGTCAGAACCAGTCCCGGGTGATGGGGATGGTCATCGGGGGCCAGGCCGTGGACAGCATCACCGAGGGCGATGAGGCCGCGGTCATTCTGGAGGAAACACCGTTTTACGCCGCGTCGGGCGGCCAGGTGGCCGATATGGGCCTGATCTCTGCCGGCAGCGGTGAATTCCATGTGGCAGACGTATGCCGGTTGGCTGACGGCAAGATCTGGCACGTCGGCCGTCTGGTGAAAGGGAGCCTGAATGTGGGGGCCGAGGTGACGGCAAGTGTTGACGAAGCGCGCCGTCAGGCCATTGCCCGCAACCACAGCGCCACCCACCTTGTTCACCAGGCGCTCCGGCAGGTACTGGGCGACCATGTGCACCAGGCCGGGTCGCTGGTGGAGCCAGGGCGGCTGCGCTTCGACTTCTCCCACTTCCAGCCGGTGACACCGGAGGAGATTCGCCAGATAGAGGATATCGTCAACCGCCAGATCCTGGCCGACCTGGAGGTGGAGGCTGAGGAAACCACCCTCGAGGAGGCCCGCCAACGCCGGGCAATAGCACTGTTCGGCGAGAAGTACGGTGACCGGGTGCGGGTCGTCTCAATGGGCAACTTCAGTCTCGAGTTGTGTGGCGGCACCCATGTACGCCGCACCGGCGAGATCGGGCTGCTGAAGATCATCAGCGAGATTGGCATTGGCTCCGGACTGCGTCGGTTGGAGGCAGTCACCGGCGCCGGTTTTTTGGAGTACCTGCGCCAGCGCGAGGAACTCATTGAACGCAGTGCTGAGGCACTGAAAACCAAGGACAGTGAGTTGCCCGGCCGTATCGCCGAACTCCTGGCCGCCAACAAAGCCCTCACTCGCGAGCTGGAGCAGGAACGCTCCAAATCGGCTAAGGCGGCCGCCAGCGACCTTCTCTCCACGGCAGTAGAGGTGGCTGGCGCCAAGGTCCTGGCTGCCCGGGTCGAAGTGGCTGATATGGATGGGTTGCGCAGTATGGGCGACCTGTTGCGCGACAAACTGGGCAGCGGTATCGTAGTACTGGGGGCAGTAAGCGGCGACAAGGTCAACCTGGTGGCCATGGTCACCCCGGATCTGGTCAAGCGGGGAGGACATGCCGGCAACCTGATCAAGGAGGTAGCTGGCCGGGTTGGTGGAGGCGGCGGCGGCCGTCCCGATATGGCCCAGGCCGGTGGCCGTGAGCCAGAGAAACTGGCGGAAGCCCTCGCCGCTGTGGCCGAGCTGGTTAGCGCCCAGTTGGGGAGAGTTTAGAGCGACGGGCGGAGGGGAATAATCGGAAGAGCTAACCAGTTTCGCAACAAGGTAAATAGCCCGGAAAGGGTTACCGGAGGCAGAGCCGAATATAGCTTTAAGCACGGCCAGGGAGGGTGAGTCATGGGCGAACACGAGAAGACAATGATGTTCCGAGTCAAGGCCGAGGAAGAGCTGAAGGCCAGAGATATCCTCACCCAGGTCTACGAGGCTCTGAGCGAAAAGGGCTACAACCCCATCAACCAGATCGTGGGTTATCTCCTTTCGGGTGACCCGGCCTACATCACCAGCCACAAGAACGCTCGGAGCATTGTGAGGAAGCTGGAGCGCGACGAGCTCTTGGAGGAATTGGTCAAGTCTTACCTCAAGATAGAGTAGCATCTGGCCCCGCCGCCGGGCGGGGCTTCTCGTTGGCGGGAGGGGATGGCCATGGAGCAACGCATTCTGGGGCGGTCTGGCATCCAGGTCTCCCGGCTTTGCCTGGGTACGCTAACCCTGAGCCCGTGCTAGCTCAACCTAGGGGCGAAGCGAGGGGCGGAGCTGATTCTGGCCGCAGCCGATGTTGGGGTGACCTTCCTCGATACAGCTGGTCTGTACAACAACTATGAGGCCATCGCCCTTGCCCTTAAGCAGCGTCCGGAACTGGTGGTGGCCACCAAGACATATGACTACACCGCCGATGGGCTGGTTGCCAGTCTGGAGCGGGCCCTCTCGGCCCTGGGCCGTGATTATGTGGACATCTACCTGCTACACGAACAGGAATCGGCACAGACCATCAGAGGGCACTGGGAGGCCATAGAGCAACTGCTTGTCGCCCGGGCTGCCGGCAGAGTACGGGCTATCGGTCTATCGACCCACCATGTGGCCGGAGTACGGGCAATGCTTGATTTCCCCGAACTGGATGTGGTCCACCCCATCATCAACCGGGAAGGGATCGGCATTGCTGACGGAAGTATAGATGAGATGCTGGGAGCGGTCAGGGCGGTCCACGCGGCCGGGGTTGGGGTTTACGCCATGAAGGCTCTGGGCGGCGGGCATCTGGCCGGAGAGGCCGCTGAAGCTCTGCGTTTCGTGGCTGACCTGCGGTACGTTGACTCAATTGCGGTCGGCGCGGGTACCGTTGAGGAGATTGCCTACAACGCGGCACTGCTGTCAGGGGAACGCCTGCCGGCGCCCCCGCCGGTACACGGCAAGCGGCTGCAGGTGGCCGACTGGTGCCGCGGCTGTGGGCTCTGCGTGGCCCGCTGCCCCCACCAGGCCCTGGAACTAGTGGGGGGGAAGGCCGCAGTCAGGCCGGAGCGGTGTGTGCTTTGCGCCTACTGCGCTCCGGTTTGTCCCGATTTCTGTCTCAAGGTTTTCTAGGAGGGGCGGCCATTGCGGATTATGGGGTTGGATGTGGGCGACCGGACCATCGGTGTGGCCATCAGCGATCCCCTGGGGCTCACCGCCCAGGGAGTCGAGGTTATCAAGCGGCGCCGTCCCGAAGACGACCTGCGGCGTTTGCGGGAGCTGGTCGGGGAATATGAAGTCGGTGAGATCGTGGTGGGGCTGCCCCGGAATATGGACGGTTCTCACGGTCCCCGTGTATTCACCACCAGAGAATTCATAGAATATGTGCAGCCCCATCTGGCGGTTCCGGTACATGAATGGGACGAGAGACTGACAACCGCCGCGGCACAGCGGTTGCTGATCGAGGCCGATATCAGTCGCCGGGGACGAAAAAAAGTGATTGATAAGATGGCGGCACAGCTCATCCTGCAAGGGTTTTTGGAGGTAAGGAAGAAAGACCTATAAAGCTCGACCGCCAACTAGAATGAAGGAGGACCAAAGAATGCACGAAGATAGCCATATCGTCCTGGTGGACGATGCTGGGCAGGAACACGAGTTTGAACTGGTACGGGTTCTCGCCTTGGGTGACCGCAACTACGCCATTCTCTACCCACTCGATGAAGAGCTGGATAATGAAGAGGAAGGCGAGTATGTCGTGTTTCGCATCGAGAAGGGTGAGGATGATGAAGATGTCCTGGTCCTGGTCGATGACGAGGAGGAGTTGGAAGAGGTAAGCAACGAGTGGGAACGCCTGTTTGATGAAGAAGATAATTACGACTATGATGATGATGACGAGGAAGATGACAAGGATTAGCAGATCATGACGGCCGGGGCAGCTAGCCCCGGTTCTGTTCATTGCCCCTCCCGGCCTTGACAGGATATAATGAAAGGAGATTGTCCACCGGAGGGAGAAGCCACCGATGATTCCACTTGGCCGAGACTGGCTGGTTCGGACCCGGCAGCACCTTACGGAGCTGCTTCGGAGCATGCCCAGGCCCCGCTGGGACCGCGCCCTGAGCGCCCTTAGCGGCCACGGCCCCTGGCCCCGCATTCTTCTGGCCGGCGCCGCCCTGGCCATGATCAGTTGGTATCTGCTCTGGGGGCCGGCGCGAGTCACTTCCCAGCAGAAGGTGCTCTTTGAGGTATTGCCCGGCCAATCGTCGGGGGTCATCGCCCGGAACCTGAAGGAACAGGGGCTGATTCGCAGCAGCTTAGGTTTCCGGCTACTGGTCAAGATGACTGGTTCAGCGACGCGGCTCAAGGCCGGTGAGTATGAACTGGCACCGAAGCAGACGGCCCACTCCATCCTGGGGCACCTGCTCAGCGGGCGGGTTAAGAGCTACCCCTTCACCATTCCCGAGGGCTACACGGCCCGTCAGATCCGGGACTTGCTGGCCAGCCGGGGCTACATTGATGCTGAGCGTTTCGACCAACTGTTGCGCGAAGTACCGTTTACCCATGATTTCCTCCCCGCCCACAACCCTCCGGCCGCCGCTAAGGGGTTCCAGCCGTCCCGGTTAGAAGGGTTCCTTTTCCCGGCTACTTACTCCTATGTGAAGGGAATGTCAGAGGAACGCATCATCCGGATGATGCTGGATTCCTTTGCCAAGCTGTTCACCCAAGAGATGCGTGACCGGGCCGCTGAGCTCAATATGAGTATCCACCAGGTGGTTACCCTGGCTTCCATAATTGAGCGCGAGGCCATGGTTGATGTCGAGAGGCCCATCATCAGCAGCGTTTTTCACAATCGGCTGCGTCTGGGCTGGAAGCTAGACTCCTGTGCTACTGTGAACTACATTCTGCAGAAGCCCAATGCCCTACTGACCACGGTCGACACACAGATCGATTCGCCCTATAACACTTATCGCTACGCCGGGCTTCCTCCGGGCCCCATTGGCAACCCGGGGCTCAAGTCGATCATGGCTGCGCTTTACCCGGCGCAGACCGACTTTCACTACTTCGTGGCCAAGAACGATGGTACCGGGGCACATGACTTCAGCCGTACTTTCGAAGAGCACCTGCGCAAACAGGCGCTCTATCAGGGCAGATAGGAGAGGTACGATGTTCAGCTGGGATACGCCCGCCGTGGTGGTCGATGGGGATCGCCTCGAGCGGAACATCAGGGAGATGGCTGAACTGGCCGCTAACCACGGCAAGCGGTTGCGGCCCATGTTCAAGACCCATAAATCGCTGGAAATCGCCGCCCGTCAGGCGGCAGCCGGGGCAGTGGGTTTCCTCGCAGCCAAGCTGGGAGAGGCCGAGGTATTAGCCGCAGCCGGTTTCACCGATGTGACCCTGGCCTACCCGCTGCTGGGAGAGGCCAAGTACCAGCGCCTGCAGGCGCTGGTGGAGACGGCCGGAGCCCGGGTTACCCTATCGTTCGATTCCCGTGAACCGGGCCAGCGCCTTGGGGGCTGGCTGGCCGAGCGCGGCCACTGCCTGCCGTTTTTAGTTATCGTTGAGGTCGGGCTTGGCCGGCTGGGGGTCACCGCCGGGCGACCCGCAGCTGAACTGGCGGCCAGCCTGCAGGCAGAGCCGGGGCTGGAGTTTGTGGGTTTTGCCTCTCACTCCGGCCACGCCTACGGCGCCTCATCGCCCCAGGCTCTGGCCGAGATCGCCAGACGCGAGGCTGGGCTGATGGCAGAGACGGTTGCAGCAGCCCGTGCTCTGGGGCTGGTACCAAAGACCGTGGCCGTCGGGAGTACCCCCACTGTGCGATATTCTGCCCTCCTGGAGGGCATCACCGAGCTGCGCCCCGGCAACTATGTTTTCAATGATTTCACCCAGGTGGCACTGGGTGTGGTCCCCGAGGAAGATTGCGCCCTGACCATTAGGGCCACCGTCCTGAGCCGCCCGGCCACCGACCGGGCAGTGATCGACGCCGGCAGCAAGACCCTTAGCTCGGATCTGGGCCCCCACAGCTCGCCTCTGATTAAGGGGTATGGGCGGATCATCGGCCATCCTGGAGCCGTCATTGAGCGGGTCTCTGAGGAGGTGGGGATAGTCCGCCTGCCCGTTGACAGCCCCTTAGCCCCAGGTGATGTGATCACCATCATCCCCAACCACTCCTGCAGTGTGGCCAATCTCCACGACCGGCTGCTGATGGTTCGGGAAGGCCGGTCCGATGGTGAGCTGACAGTCGCGGCCCGGGGCCGCGTTCGCTAGGGTTGAGAGCAGTATAACGCCACCGCCCTCCGGCAAAAATCATATAAGGTCAGAAAACCGAGAGAGCCGACCCGGCTCTCTCGGCCCATATCGGAGGGTTGTCATGGGTTCCCAATCGCGTCGGCGCCTGCTGGCCCTGGCTCTCGCCTTCCTGGTCATGTATGCCGCCCTGGCGGCTCAGCTGGGAAGGTGGCAGCTGTGGCACGGGTTCGAACTGGCCACCGCCGCCCGGCAGCAGAGGTTGGAGATTGTAGGGGGACAGCCAGCCCGCGGCCATATCCTGGACCGGGATCTGGAGGCCCTGCACCGGCCCCAGTGGATCCGGGCCGTAGCCCTCTTTCCTACCCTCCTCAATGACCAACGCGGTCGGGAGGAGTTGGCGTCCATCCTGGATTTCTCAGCCGCCCAACTGGCCGAGGCGGTTAAAGGCGCCGGTGCCCCGACTCTCTATCCGGTCGCCGTCTCGGAGCAGCAGATCAGGCAGATTGAGGCGGCCGGCATCACCGGAGTGATACCCACCACGGCCCTGGACCGCTACGGTCCAACAGCCCTGGCCAGGCACCTGGTGGGATATACCAGTGCATCGGGTAGGGGGGTTGCCGGACTGGAAGCGCAGTTTGATGCGGAGCTATCAGGCAAACTCGGCCAGCCGCTGGACTTGGTGACAACTCTTGATGCCCGTATCCAGGCGGCAGCTGAAAGGGCCCTGGCCGCCCAGACGACCCACGGTGCAGCTGTCGTAGTGGAGGCATCCACCGGTGAGCTGCTGGCGGCCGTCAGCCTGCCGACCTTCGACCAGAGTCGCCCGGAACTGGTCATGGGGCGAAACGACGGCCCCCTGTTCAACCGCTGCCTGATGGGGCAGGGCTACACGCCTGGCTCGGTTTTTAAGATCCTGGTCGCGGTAGCGGCTTTGGAGGAGGGAGTAGTACGGCTAGATGATTGGTTCTACTGCAGCGGCCAGGTGCATCCCAAGTGGCCGGCTTGCTACGCCCGGGATCGGGGCGGACACGGGGCAATCACCTTTGCTGAGGCGATCAGCCTGTCCTGTAATTCGGTATTCATCGAGGTGGGGCAGAAGCTTGGTAAGACCCGTCTGTTGAGCTACGCCCGAAGACTGGGTTTCGGCGAGTTGACCGGGACCGGCTTAGGCGATGAAAGTGTTGGTTTCTTGCCTGACCCAGGGCGGCTCCACGGTGGTGACCTGGCCAACCTTTCCATCGGCCAAGGGCAGATTACCGTCACCCCGCTGCAGCTAGCCAGGGCAATGGTGGCCATCGCCAACGGTGGATTACTGCCCGAGCTTAAGCTGATTAAGGGGCTGCGGAATTCACGTAGCGCTGTATTGTTGCGCAAGAGCGACCCGCCCCACCGGGTGATGAGCACCCACACTGCCTGTGCCCTTCAGGAAGCGCTCCTTAAGACTACCCTTTCCGGGACAGGGAAAGCGGCCTGGGTACCAGAGTTCGGGTCAGCCGGGAAGACTGGGTCGGCCGAGGTTTATCTGAACGGAAGCCGTTCGGTACACGCTTGGTTCGCCGGTTATGTCCCGGTCCGCTCTCCCCGATACGCCATAGTAGTCTTCGTAGAAGAGGGGACGGCGGGCGGAGTAGATGCGGCCCCGGTCTTTCGGGCCATTGCGGAAGAGCTTATGTCGGAGGATGATGCCTGGCGGTAGCCGGGCTTTTCTATGGCGGGCCCGAGCTGGCCTCGAGATTGCGGCGGTATGGGGGGAAGACCAGCTTGGATAGAGATGGGACAACAAACACCCGGGTGCCGATGCAGATCAGAGGATAGAGCCACTCTACATCGGAGTTGAGCATACGGATACAGCCGGCTGAAGCGTATTGGCCGATACTGTCGGGCCGGTTGGTTCCGTGGATACCATAGGAGTAGCCGGGACAGTTTCCCACCGATAGGCCCAGCCACCGGCTGCCCAGTGGATTATGCGGCGACCCGCCGGCGACTACGGCACCGGTATATCGGCTGGTCCAAGCTGGGTAAACCAGCTTGACCAGAACAGAGAACTCGCCTTCTGGTGTACATAGGTCGCGCCCGGTGGCCACGGGAAAGCGCCGAAGCAGGTGGGGACCGCAGAAAAGGTAGAGCTGGTTTTGGTTTTTGTCAATGACGATATAGAGTTCTTGCTGGAAGATAGCCTCCTGCCGGGTGATCCGACCGGCCAGATTGAGCCAGGCATCGACCAACCGCAGCAGCGCCTCAGCCATTGCCGGGGCAATCGGTTCCGGCGTACGCCAGACGGCGATGGCGACTAGTGGACAGAGCAGCGCCACCACGGTCAGGCAGGTTACGATTGTGGCCGCAGCCCTCTCCAAGCCAGTCACTCCTCGGGATCCCCCAGTTGCATGGGATCTCCAGAAAGGAATATGCGGACAGTGGCGCAGGATTCCCTGGTGGACAGGTCTAATCAGAGTAAGAAGGGAAGAACTCATTGGCCTGACCGGGAGGGGCTGGACCTTGACCGAACGGTATCGTTTTGACCTGCATATTCACTCTCACCATTCGGAGGACAGCTGTCTGGAGGTGGGAGAGATCCTGAAGACAGCCCGGGCCCGCGGGCTACACGGGGTAGCTATCTGCGACCACGGTACCGTCCGGGGCAGTTTGGAGGCCGCAGCTCGTAACCCCTATTCCGACCTGCTGGTTATCCCGGCGGCCGAGTATGCCACCGAGATCGGTCATATCATCGGCTACTTCCTCCAGGGCGAACTGCAACTACCCGCCGGTGGCCGGGGCTGCTCCTGGCGCCAAGTGGTAGATGCCATTCGGGTTCAGGGTGGATTGGTCTTTATTGCCCATCCCTTCAAGCGGCGATCTCTGATGTATACGACGGTCTGGGATAACCTGGACGGCATTGAAGTCTACAATGCCCGAGTGGCCCTCCGCCGACGCGGTCAGGCCAATTGGAAAGCCCGAGAGGCATCTAACCTGACCGGGCTACCGTTCTCGGCGGGTAGTGATGCCCACACCCTCGGCGAGATCGGGCGGGCCGGGGTGGAACTGGCCCTCGACCAGCTCTCCCTGGAAGCGGTCAGGGAGGCGCTTTTGGCCCGGAGGGCCGAGGTATGGGGGAGCCCGGCTCCTCTCGGCGCAGAGAGCTATAGCCAGCTGATGAGGGTTGGTCGTCGCCGGGAGTGGCAGTGGCTGCCCCAACTCCTGCTGAGAGCGCTCTATGTTCTGCCTGCCGACCTCTGCCATCGTCTATCAGGCAGAGCCAGAAAGATGGAGAGGTGGAACTAAGCCCGGCCAGTGCAGCCGGGCTTACATATTTGCCAACGGCTGGCGACAACACTATACCAGCAATCCAAGGGGGGATGAGATGAGCATCGAACAGAGCTTCGCACCCATCCTGTTGGCGGGTTCTACCGCCCTCATGTTTCTGACGGTTCCATTGCGCCGGATCCGGTCGCTGCTGGGTTGGGGCCTGGTGGCCGGTCTAGGGGTAGCTACCGCCCTGGTCTACTTGATGCAGGTGGTCTACGGGTTCTGGGATTTCCGCAATGCTGACCCATTGAGCTACGCCGGCATCCCGTGGACCCTGGGGCTATCGTGGATTCCGTTGGTGATAGTCTTCAGCGACTTCGTTCGGCGCCGCAGCCTTTGGCTGACCGCCGCATCGCTGGTCGTCTTCCCGGTGGGCGCTGTCCTTACTCACTGGTACATGCTGCAGAACGGTATGCTCATCTACCGAAATTGGTCACTTCCAGCCACTTTTCTAATTTCGCTGGGCATTCACCTGGCCATTCTGGCCTCTGTAAATACTGCTAGAATAAGAGCAGAGAGCTAATCTGGAGGCAAGACTCAGACGGCGCCCGGTGCAAGGCTGGGCGCCTTGGCGCGCTCCCTCGACAGGGGAGTTGACAGGAGGAAGTACTAACGAATGTACTACAACAGGAAGCAGTAATACGCAAAAGGAAGTGCATGACCATTGGAATGGAGTTTCCTGACGGTTGAGCATGTCGCCAAGATACTCGGGGTGAGCGAGAAATCGGTGCGCGACTTCATCGCCAGCGGCGAGCTGCGGGCAGCCAAGATTGGACAATGGAAGGTGCGCGAGGAGGACCTGCGGGACTTCATCGAACAGCGCTCCAACCGGGCGGTGAGCGCACGGCTGGAGAATCCCGGGCCCCAGCCGGTGGGCACGCTGAATACTTGCACTATCATCGACTACTACACCACCGACCCTAAGCCGCTGACTGATGAGCTGATGAACCACATCAACCACCAACGGCCCGACCAGGCCACCTTCAAATGGACTTACGCGTGGTACCCTGAGACCAATCGGGCCCGCTACACCATCTGGGGATCGCCCCGGCTCACCAACCAACTGCTGGAGATTATCCAGCGCTTCCGGGAGGCGAAATCGTGAAGTTCATTGAACTGACCGCCAGCGAGCGGATGTTAGTTCTGGCCAATCAGTGGCTGAGCGAGGTCAGCCACCAGCTCTGGCCCGGCTGGACTGCAGCCGAGGCACCCATCGCCGTCTACCGGCAAAACGAAAGGGTACTGCTGGTTGATCACCCGGCTCCACCCACTGAGTTTGTCCCGGTCGAAACTGACCTCGGTCCCATGCAATTCTTCGGGGGCAATCACCCGTCGGTGAGGGGCTGCACTAACTCGGAGATCGCTGGGGTGCAGACGGCCTGCTTGATGCGGGATTCTCCGGCCGAGGCCGGAGAAGAGGCCGTGACCCTCATCGGGCTGCTGATTCACGAGAAATTCCACTGCTTCCAGGCGACCTGGGGCGGCTGGGATGGCATCGAGGCCAATGACTTCAACGCCTACCCCCGGGAAGATGCCACCAACAATGCCCTGTGCCAGGTGGAGAATCTGCTGGTGGCCGACACGGACTGGCGGCCGATCACTGCGCGGACCAGAGCCGCTATCGCCAGTTACCGCGCGGTGCGCGACCACCGCCGGAAGAGACTGGAGGAGCAGGCCATCGGCTTCGAGTAGCTATGACGTTCCCGGCCGGGTTCGGGCCGAGGAGGTCTACCTGGAGGAGCGCCAGGCAGAGCGGGCCCGGTTGCTGGCCAGCTTTGACCCGGATAACAACCGGGTGCTGGCGATTGACCTGTCCCTGGCGGGCCTCACCGGGCACCGCAGTATGGACCCCATGAACATGGTGAAATGCGAAGGGGGCGAGATCATTCACACCCGGATGTTCTCGCTGCGGCGGCCGGGCCTGGTCATTGACAGCCATGCCCTTCCCCCGGTGCCGGTGCTGGAGGATGCGGCCAACTGTCGGCTGGTCCTTCCCCTGCCCAACGACCTCAGCACGGAGCCGGGAGGGGATGCCATCAACTACCACTCCAATGGACTGAAGATCGAGCTGACCGGAGTCAGCCTAGAGTCCGAGGGCCGGCGTTCGATTCGGGCCACTTTCCCGGCCGCAAGTTAGCGGTTTCACCCAACCGCGCGGTGGTTGGCGCTGTCTTGAGGGGAGAAGGCGCCTTCCGGAACCCTGAGCCGAGAGTGTGGTGACACCGTGAATGAATAGGAGTTGATCCTCGCCGCCCAGCAGGGGGATGATGAACCCTTCTCCAAGCTGGTGCGGGAAAACGAAAGCTTCTTGCTGTCATTGGCTGCCAGTTATGTCGGGAAGCAGGACGCAGCCGATGTGGCCCAAGAGATATGGCTGGCGGTGCACCGCAAGCTCTGGCAGCTGGAGCAGCCGACGGCCTTTCGGAGCTGGCTGAGGCAGGTCGTGTTCTACCAGTGTCTCAACCACCGCAAGGCTCGGGCTCGCCGCTGGAAGGGGTAGGTCCTGCTCTCCCCCGAGGGCTGGGTGCAGCTGGCCGAGTGGCTGGCCGGTGCCGATGAGGGGCCTGAAGAGACCTTGATCCGCGGCGAGCTTCGGGAGCTGGTCACCCGTGAGTTGGCGGCTCTGCCCGTAGTGTACGGCAGTTTGCTCCAAATCCACTACTGTGGCGGCAAAGGAGGGAAGACCATCGGCTGATCGATGATGACTGAGAGGCACCCGCAGCCAGGGGAGGCGCCGAGCGCCTTCCTTTTTCGCGTCACCCTCTTGCCCGGCCGGGCGGTCGTGCTTTGCTCCGGGGCTTTTGCCCTGCGGACAGGCACAATTGGACAGCACTTCCTCATAGGGATAAAGGTGACCCTATTTTAGGAGGTGCGGAAGAGCGTGTTTGCGGCTCTAGCTGCGCTTGTCCAACCGTTTCTCGTCTGGACCGGCTATGTCCAGAACGGGAGCACTTTCCCCCAGCCCCTGTCGGAGGAGGATGAAGCCGACTGCCTGCGTCGAATGGCTGCCGGTGATGGCGAGGCCAGAAACATTCTTATAGAGAGAAATATGCGCCTGGTGGCGCATGTGGTAAAGAAGTTCGATAACACCGGAGAGGACCTGGAGGACCTTATTTCCATTGGCACTATCGGACTGATCAAAGGAATCCAGACCTTTGACCCCACCAAGGGGACCCGACTGGCGACCTATGCCGCGCGGTGTATTGAGAATGAAATCCTCATGCACCTCCGCCGGACCAAGCGGTTGCGCTCCGATGTCTCCCTCCATGACCCCGTCGGTGTCGACCGGGAGGGGAATGAAATCTCCTATCTGGACATTCTCTGCGACGAGGAAGACTCCGTCGTTGATCAAGTGCACAACCGGTACGAGGGGCGACACTTGCGGGAAAAACTGAGTCTGCTGGATCCGAAGGAGCGCCGGGTCATCGAGATGCGTTACGGGATTGGCACCCGGCGGCGCCACACCCAGCGAGAAATCGCTTGGTTAATGGGAATCTCTCGTTCCTATGTCTCCAGAATTGAGAAAAGGGCTATTCAGAACATGGGTAGCCTGATGGAGAGGAATTCCCCTCAGCGTTAGTCACACCGTACTGGCCGCCCGGGCTCTCGGTCTGAGGGTCCGGGCTCGGCGCGCTTTCGTCTGGTGACCATCGTTTACCACGGTGTGGTATAATGCTATCTGAAGAATACACACGGGAGGCCAGTCATGCTGAAGAAGCTCGTGCCCGATCTCTACCTAGAATCGGTCTACCGCCTTGATCCCGAGTATCTCACCAGCCGTGGCATCAAGGCAGTCATCTTCGATCTTGACAACACGCTATCACCCTGGGGACACCGGGGCGAGCCATCCGAGAAACTGCTGCAGTGGTTTACCGCCTTTCGCGAGTCTGGCCTGAGGATAGCCATGGTCAGCAACAACGGGCCAAAGCGGGTGGGTATCTTCGCCAGCGCTCTGGGGATACCGGCGGTTCCCAAGGCCGGTAAACCCCGTCGGCGCGCCTTCCAGCGCGCCTTGGAGTGCTTAAGTACCCGGCCTGAGGAAACAGCCATGGTGGGTGACCAGGTTTTCACCGATGTCTTCGGCGGGAACCGATTGGGGCTCTTCACTGTATTGGTGGTCCCCATTAACCGGCGAGAGTTCATCGGCACCCGGTTGGTGCGCCATATAGAACGCGTGGTACTACGGGCGATGCTGCGTCGCGGCCTAATTGAGGCCCCGGTGAAATAGAACAGCGCGCGTCTTACTTCTCACCTCCTGGGCATAATCTTAGTGCAACTGGAGGTGACGGAGGATGCAGCGTTTGCACACAGTGAGTCGGATGGTTGCCTTCAACGACTTGCGGGAGAGTCGGCGTGTCGGCTCTGTGCTCGACTACCTGAAGGGCCTGGTGGCTCAGGTCAGGGCTGTCCAGCCGGAGCTCAGCGCTTATACTCTGCACGACATCGGCTTTTACGTCAGAGGCGATGGGACCGAGTTCAACTTCTACTTCGTGGCCGAAGAGGCGGTATCATTGGCAAAACCTTATACCCGCCGCAAGGTACCGGGCTTTAGCCCGGATAAATAGGCGGCGGGTTTATCGTTGGCTTTATGAACATCAACGGGTGATAACACCATGGACTACGTAAGAGACGAGCATAGAGTTGGACGCCCAAACGCCGCAAGCCGGTATTAGCCGAGAAAGTAGCCTCCCGGTGCAGGGAAATCATCAAAGGCAAGTGAGCCTGTTGCACAAACCGCGGGAGGAGCGGTGAAGGTCTGTGGGGAATGGGGAAAGCCATTCATGAGCTTTGCGGGGGTGCCAGCGTGGCCTACAACATCCACCCGGGCTGCTGGCAGCACTGGGCCGGCCAGACCAATCAGCTGAAGCCTCTACCCGGGCCGAGCGGGTAAAGGAAGGGATCGAGACCCGGCTTTTCCGCCCCGAGATAGGACTCTATGCCTGGGCTATCAGCCGCTGGAACTGGGCGCAAGGGACGAGCCAGCGCCGTTGGTACCCCGATGCTGTATCCCAGCTTTATCCAGTAATGTTCGGGCTTCTGGAGCCGGATTCGCCCTGGGCCCAGGCCATCTGGCGCCGCTTCAACCAGCACCAGCCCGGATGGACGCGGCTGGAAACCGGCGATACCTTCCCCTGGGTGGCAGTGGGCTACGTGGCCGCCCGGCTGGGGGATACTGAGCGGGCCGAAGCCCTCCTGGATAGTGTGGGGCAGCGTTTCGTCAAACAGGAAAGGCCGAGCCCATGGTATGCCATGGAGTCGGCCATGTACATTGAGACCCAAAGGCTGCTGGATCGCTTAGCCGGATCGCTGGCCAACCGGCCGGAGACGTCCGAAAAGCCCGACCAGCAGAAGCGGGAGGGCGACACCACCGAAGACCTTGATGGTCCAGGGGGGTAAGCCACAGATTGAGGCCAGACACAGGAAGATCAGGGTACAGCCAAAGGTCAGGACGGCAACGCCTCCGGGCCCGAATTCGCGGGGCTTCATGATCTGCCTCAGGCGAAGGCCGGTGGCGACAGACATCAGGCCAATGGCCATCAGTACAGGGAGACTGGTCACATCATCCACTCCTGGCGGTTTTTCCATAGTATGCCACAACCGCCGAGGAAGCATACAAGCCCGGGCTGACGCCCCGGGCTTGCTTATATGACTTGATGGAACCTAGGCCCGGCTGATATACTGGCCGGAGCGGGTATCGATGAGTAGCCGGTCGCCGACATTGATGAAGAGAGGGACCTTCACCACGGCTCCGGTTTCCAGAGTGGCCGGCTTGTTGCCGCCAGTGGCAGTATCGCCCCGCACGCCGGGATCGGTTTCGACTACTTCCAGCTCCACCGTGTTAGGCAGCTGGACGCCCATGACCGATCCCTGGAAGGTCTGGACCAGGACCGTCATGTTCTCCTTGAGGAAGAGCAGCTGGTCGCCGAGAACCTCTTTGGACAGTGTCAATTGTTCGTAGGTTTCATTGTCCATGAAGGTGAGGAAATCGCCGTCACTATACAGGTAGTTCATCTCCCGGGTCTCCAGGTGGGCCCGGGGCAGCTTCTCGCCAGCGTTGAAGGTCCGCTCCAGGGTGGCACCGGTCTTGATGTTCTTGATCTTAGCCCGGACGAACGCAGCGCCTTTGCCCGGCTTGACATGCTGGAATTCGACTACCTGCCAGACCTCGCCATCGAGCTCGATGGTAATCCCAGTCTTAAAGTCATTGGTGGAAATCACAGTAGAGAGACCTCCTCTGTCGGTAGTAGATTGGCCAAGGCGATCCGGTCTAGATGATCAACAGCTCTTTGGTAGAAGCTGTTGGAATCTCCGCTCCGTCGGCGGTGATGAACGCCATATCCTCGATTCGGACCCCGCCCCAGCCGGGGAGGTAAATCCCGGGCTCGATGGTGATGACCATACCCGGCTCAAATACGGTAGTGCTGCGAGAACCGGCTCCCGGCCCCTCGTGGACCTGGAGGCCCACGCCGTGCCCCAGCCCATGGCCGAAGTTGTCGCCATAACCGGCTTCGGTGATGATTTGGCGCGCTACGGCATCCAGGTCGGCGCCGGTCATTCCGGGCCGTACCGCCGCAACGGCGGCCAGCTGAGCCCGGAGGACGATATCGTAGACTTCCCGCTGCTTCTCGGTGGCCTGGCCCAGCACTACGGTGCGGGTCATATCCGAGCAGTAGCCGTCGATCTTGCACCCATAGTCTATCTTGACGAAATCGCCGGGCTGTAGCACCCGATCGGTGGGAACCGCATGAGGAAGCGCCGAGTTGGGGCCGGACGCGGCGATGACACTGAAGGCCAGTCCGTCGGCGCCGGTCTTGCGCATAAAGAACTCCAGCTCGAAGGCGACCTCTTTCTCGGTCAGGCCCGGGCGGAGGAATTGCAGCATATGCTTGAAAGCGCTATCGCCGATGGCCACGGCCCGGCGGATCTTATCCAGCTCGTTGGCATCTTTGACCATCCGTAACTCCTCAACGAGCCCGGAGGTACCGATGAGTTCGACGCCGGTGAGCGCCTCTCTAAGGGTTTCGTAATCGCTGTAAGTCACTTGATCTTTCTCGAACCCCAGTCGGGTGACGCCGAACCTGCGCAGGACTTCTTTGAAGGTGTCAGTGGCCGGACTCTTGTGCATGACTACTTCAAAACCGGGAGCCTGCGCGGCCGCCTGCTCGGTATAGCGGAAATCAGTTGCTAACAGGGCGTCATCATCGGTGATGAACAGGTAAGCGGAAGAACCGGTGAAGCCACTGATATACCGGCGGTTTTCCGGCATTGTTATCAGGATTGCGGGTAGCCCCCGTTCTTCCATCTTCTGGCGCAGCTTGGCGAGGCGTGTCACTATGGCACCATCTCCTCAAATTTCTCCAATAATATTACCACACTTGTCCACGGTTTGAACAGCCAGCGGCTACCGTTTGTGACTGTCAAGGAGACTTGGGTAATGAGTCGTTCTTCCCGAAGTATTGAGTTCTGAGACTACGTTCTTAAGCCGGCAGAGTCAGCTTTCTGAAGAGCCGGGACAAGCCACCTGAGGCCCCTCTCCCCGCCGACCTAACC
>JBFLWA010000027.1:0-17088 GCA_040758135.1 Bacillota bacterium
CCCCCCCCGGCAGGCCTCCCCGGATAAGAGCGTTCTCTTTCCTCCCACGCCCGCCGCGTTTACCCTAACCCCTTGGCAGTATTGGGCTTCGTCTTCTGTCGCAGACTCGCCCGGATACATCTGCCTGACGCGGTTCGTGTTCCTCGGGCCTGAATTTCGCCTCCGGCTTCCTTTCAGATTACGCTTCACGACGGACCCCCTTGCCATCGTTGGTATTGCCCACCTCCGCAGGGGACACCCCCAAGACAACACCCATGCCGGGCGTACAACAAAGGAGAATACGCCTATTGGCGCATTCTCCAGAGCCCCTGCTCTTACTGGTAGATCTGGTCCAACATCTCCTCGGCCTCTTCCTCTCGAAGATCACGGGCGAGCACCAGTTCTGAAACGAGAATCTGTCGGGCATTATCGAGCATCTTACGTTCGCCTGTAGAGAGACCTTTCTCGCGTTCCCTTAGGGAGAGGTTACGGACTACCTCAGCTACCTCATAGACATCACCGCTCTTGATCTTATCGAGATTAGCCCGGTAGCGCCTATTCCAGTTGTTGGACATCTTGCTCTTATTGTCCCGGAGTATTTCGAAAACCTTTTGTACCTGTTCTTCATTGATAACCTCGCGTAGTCCAACACCATCCACATTGTTCATGGGGATCATGACCTTCATATCACCGATGGGGAGCCGCATTACGTAATACTTCCGCGTTTCACCCAGAATCTCTTTTTCCTCAATGGCTTCTATAACTCCGGCGCCATGCATTGGATAGACGACTTTATCACCCACACTAAACATTGGACAACCCCCTCACCAATCTACCTGTTCATCATACCACAAAATGGCACGCCGGTCAATAAAAATAGTTAGTATACCATGTGAAGTTGTTTGTTGTCAATGAGATTTGTGGTTATTGCTGAGAAATCTGGTAAAGTACCACGAACCATGGCGCTGCCGGCTGGGGCTACGATCGTAGTAGATCACATAAACTCTTTCACCGATAGTGACCTCCCAATGGAAGCCTCTTAATGTACTACGCAGCTTGTCCGAAAAAGTTTCTACTATGGTAAGAAAATTGACAGGGACGTAGTGCTTTACCTATAATTGATGCTGGAAGCCAAACTCTGGGAGGGGTGATCGGTCCCAGTATGAAGGACTTGCTATGCGATGAATTTCAGAATGCCGTAGCCGAGTATCTAGTCCGCCATCGCAGCGTCCTGGATATACTGACCAAATTCCAGGAGTCGAATGCCCGGGTTAACCGAGCCATCGTCAAGGCCGTTACCAGTTGTGGCTGTGTTAAGATTAATGCGGAAAAACAGACTTACCCCTCAGACATCTCCCTTACCGAGCTGAAAGAGTACATGGGCACCCACCTGGCTGGCCAGATCTGCGACAACTGCCGGGAACACATTGAGAACGAGATCGGAACCAACCTGTTCTACCTGGCTGCCCTCTGCAATCTGCTGGATGTGAACATGTACGATATTCTGCTCAAAGAACGAAAGAAGCTGGGGGCTTTGGGAATCTTCTCTTTCTGCTAGAAACTCAGGTGAAGAACAGAACCGCCGTTCAATGAGAACGGCGGTCTTGTTTTGGATGCCATGCTCAGAAATGCCTGTCCAACAACACCTGCTCCCTCAGTCTCCGGAGCCCGTCCTTGATGCTCCTGGCCCGGATCTCACCGATCCCCTCTACTGCGTCCAGCTCCTCGATGCTGGCCGTCAGTGTCTGCTGGAAGGAGCCGAAGTGCTCTGCCAGATTCTCGATAACCGCCAGGGGGAGACGGGGTATTTTCTTGAGCAGCCGATAGCCCCGAGGGGTTACCGACTGTTCGAGTACATCAACTCCCGCCCCGAAGCCCAGCTCCCGGGCAATCACGTCCAGATCCAGCAGCTCTTCGGAGCTCAGCTTGGAGATACGCTCCTCTGCCTTTTCCAGATCGCCCACGGTGGCCTTGGGTATGTAATCCCGGATTACCGCCAGTCCCTCTTCCGGCACATTGCTGACCAGCTCGTTCAGCTGCATACTGACCAGGCGCCCCTCAATCCCCAGCTCACTGATGTACTTCTCGATCTCCTTGACAACGCGGAGAACCATCTCGGTGCGCTGGATAACGGTGGCCACATCATTGAGAGTAGCCAGGTCTTCGAACTCCATGTAACTCAGGTTGGCCAGCGACTGGTCCAGCACTGACTTGTAGCGCTCCAGGGTCTGAATGGCCTGATTGGCCTTGCTCAATATGACTCCGATATCCTTCAGGGTGTACTTGGTCGGGCCCTTGTAAAGAGTGATGACATTGCGGCGCTGTGAGATGGAGATGACCAGCTCTCCGGTTTGCTTAGCCACTCGCTCGGCCGTACGGTGCCGGATCCCGGTCTCGAAAGAGGGGATGGTGGCATCGGGAACCAGTTGAACATTGGCATGCATGATCCGCCGCGCATCGCGACTCAATATAATGGCTCCGTCCATTTTCGCCAGTTCATATACCTGAGTGGGCGTGAACTCAGCGTCAATCCTGAACCCACCGTCCACGATTTCCATGACCTCGTCACTGTCTCCCACCACAATCAGGGCACCGGTCCGGGCGCGGAGAATGTTCTCGAGGCCCTCACGCAGCGGTGTACCCGGAGCCACCGTTCGCAGTGTCTTCAGGAATCTCTCCTCTGAGCCGTCCATTTATCTATCCCTCCATGGCCAGGGCTATAGCTTCTTCTACTGTCCTTACGCCGGCAACCTCCAGCGCGCAGCCAGATGGCAGACTGCGCCGGTTGGCTTCGGGCACCAGGCAGGCCGCAAACCCCATCTTCTCGGCCTCACGGAGCCGACTGTCAATGCCAGTGATGGCCCTAACCTCGCCGGCCAAACCCACCTCTCCCATAACCACCAGTTTGCCGCTGACCGGCCGTTCCCGGAAGCTGGAGGCCACAGCCACGGCAATCCCCAGATCCAGCGCAGGCTCCTCCACACGCAGTCCTCCAGCCACTTTCAGGTAGGCATCCTGGTTACCCAGGCTGAGCCCAACCTTCTTCTCGAGAACCGCCATAATCAGTGCAACCCGGTTCAGGTCAAGGCCGGTGGCCACGCGGCGCGGGTAGCCAAAGCTGGTGGCACTCACCAGCGCCTGCAGTTCAATGAGTACCGGTCGGGTTCCTTCCAGACAGGCTACTACCACCGAGCCGGCCGCTCCGGTGGGGCGCTCTTCGAGGAAGAGCGCTGAGGGGTTCGTCACCTCGGTCAACCCGCCTCCGGTCATCTGGAACACACCCAACTCATTAGTGGAACCATATCTATTCTTTACCGACCGCAACACGCGATAACTCTGATCCCGATTGCTCTCGAAGTAGAGCACAGTATCCACCATATGTTCCACCACCCGGGGACCGGCTATGGCGCCCTCTTTGGTGACATGCCCCACCAGGAAAACCGAGATCCCCCGTCCCTTGGCCCAGCGCATTAACCGGCTGGTGCCCTCCCGTACCTGCGATACCGAACCCGGGGCTGAGGTCAGCTCGGGAAGGTGGACCGTCTGGATGGAATCCACGATCATTAGAGTTGGCTGTCGGCGGTCTACCGCGGCGCCAACCTGGTCCAGGTCGGTCTCAGCCAGCACCGAAAGGCCCGCGCGAAGTGCATCAATGCGGGTGGCCCGGAGCTTGATCTGTTGGGCCGACTCCTCGCCGGAAACGTACAGGACATGGTGCTCGCGACCCAGATGAGCTGCCGCCTGCAGCAGCAAAGTAGACTTACCGATTCCAGGGTCGCCCCCTACCAGCACCAGTGAGCCGGGGACAATTCCCCCGCCCAATACACGGTCAAACTCACCGAAGCCGGTAGATAGCCGCTCCTCGCTCTCGACCTCAATCTCATCAATGGGCTGTGGCTGGCCTCCGTAGCCACCATGAGACCATCCACCGACAGGATTCCTGGCTAGTCGCTCTTCCTGCAGGCTACTCCATGTATTGCAGGAAGGACAGCGCCCGAGCCAACGTGCCGACTCGTAGCCACACTCCTGGCAGACAAAGACCGTTTTGGACTTGGACATGGAAAGCCCCCCCGGTCTTGTTTTCCGCGCCGGGAGGGCGAATTCCTTCGGGGTACCACCAGAACCTATCGGAGGCCGAGTGCTCTAGTGGACCGGTGGATTCTCTTCATCGGGATACTTATCGAGCTCCTTCTCTACCCGCCTCAGGGCCGCTTTGCCCATGGTCTCCAGAGCATCCCGCCGGAAGGTCTCGTAGTCATCATAGCCGAACTTGCGGGCCAGCTCGGCCTGCATCTGCTGCTTAGTCGGCACAGCTGGACATTCCCCCCTTTGCTACCAGTCTACCCAGAAGCGGCGGGGATAATTCCCTAGGCCAGCTGCGACCAGTCAATCCCAACCGCCAGTCGACGGCAAAACTCCTCCAGCCCGGCCCGGTCAGTTTCATCGAACCGGCTCAGCACCGGGGCATCAATATCCAGAACCGCGACCAGCTCTCCGGCGACCAGGATGGGAACCACAATCTCGGACCGGGAGGCGGCATCACAGGCGATGTGTCCGGGAAACTGGTGGACATCGGCGACCAGCACCGTCTCCCGACGGGCGGCAGCCACGCCGCAGACGCCCTGACCAATGGGGATATGGACACAGGCCGGCTTCCCCTGGAAGGGACCCAATACTAGCTCATCGCCGCGACGCAGGTAGAACCCAACCCAGGTAACCTCATCCAGTTGGTGCCCCAGAAGAGCCGCTGCGTTACAGAGGTTGGCCAGAGCATTGTCCTCATCGCCAATTAAGCGGTCTAGTAGGTAGTTGACGGCTTCGTAGAACTTCGGCTCCCGTCGGTCCAGTTTCTTGGCTCGGTACACCCGGTTCATCCTCCTGACTGCGCCTACTTGCTTTTGAAGCTAAGCTTCCCCTCCTCGGCGGCGATGACCAGAGTCTTACCAGCGGCAACCTCTCCCTTGAGCATTAGCTCAGAGACCGGATCTTCCACCATCCGCTGGATCGCCCGGCGCAGGGGACGGGCCCCGTAGACCGGGTCACGGCCCTCCTTGGCCAGGATGTCATAGGCTTCTTCACTAATCTCCAGTTGGACGTGATTCTCAGCCAGACGCTTTGCGACATCCCTGAGCATCAGCCGGACGATCTGGGCGAGGTGATCCTCGTCCAGGGCGTGGAAGACAATGATATCATCTATCCGGTTGATGAACTCGGGCCTGAGAGTCTTTTTCACCTCATCCATGATCTTATCCTTCATCTCTTCGTACGAACGGGCCTTTGACTCGAGATTTGTCTTGAACCCGAAGCTGGTTCCCGCGCCACGGATTAGGTGGGCGCCAATGTTAGAGGTCATAATGACCACCGTATTGCGGAAGTCCACAGTCCGTCCCTTGGAGTCGGTGAGCCGGCCGTCTTCCAGCAGCTGGAGCAGGATGTTGAAGGCCTCCGGATGGGCCTTTTCAATCTCATCCAGCAAGACCACAGAATAGGGGCGCCGCCTCACCGCTTCGGTCAGCTGACCTCCTTCATCGTACCCTACATATCCCGGAGGTGCCCCTACCAAGCGGGAGACATTATGCCTCTCCATATACTCGGACATGTCGATGCGGATCATGGCGTCCTCGTCGCCAAACATCGCCTCGGCCAGCGCCCGGGCCAGCTCAGTCTTGCCAACGCCGGTGGGGCCCAGGAAGATGAAGGAACCAATGGGACGCTTGGGATCCTTGAGGCCGGCCCTGGCCCGGCGGATGGCCCGGGCCACCGCCCGCACCGCCTCTTCCTGCCCAATGAGCCGCTGGTGCAGGACCTCCTCCAGCTTGAGCAGGCGCTCCGACTCTTCCACGGCTAGCTTCTTGACGGGGATTCCAGTCCAGCTGGAGACGATACCGGCAATGTCCTCAGCCGTCACTGTGCTCTTGGTAGCCACCTGCCGCTCTTCCCACTTGCGGCGCTCCTCCGCCAACCGGTTCTTGATTTCGCTCTCCTGGTCCCGGAAGCCGGCGGCCTTCTCGAATTCCTGGGCCCGGATAGCTGCTTCCTTCTCCTGACGAAGGGTTTCGACCTTCGCCTCCAGCTCCTTGAGGTCCGGAGGTGCGACATACGAGGCCAGACGCACTTTCGAGGCCGCTTCATCCACGAGGTCGATGGCCTTGTCCGGCAGGAAGCGGTCGGTGATGAACCGGTCGGAGAGCCGGGCCGCTGCCTCAATGGCTTCATCGCTGATCTCGACCTTGTGGTGCGCCTCGTAGTTGTCGCGCAGGCCCCTGAGAATCTTGATGGTCTCATCGACACTGGGCTCCTCCACCATGATGGGCTGGAACCGGCGTTCCAGAGCCGGGTCGCGCTCAATGTGCTTCCGGTACTCGTCAATGGTGGTGGCGCCAATGGCCTGCAGTTCGCCCCGGGCCAGAGCCGGCTTGAGGATGTTGGAGGCATCAATAGCCCCCTCGGCCGCGCCGGCACCGATCAGGGTATGCAGTTCATCGATGAACAGGATTACATCGCCGGCCGCCCTGATCTCGTCGAGGATCTTCTTAAGCCGGTCCTCAAACTCACCGCGGTACTTGGATCCGGCCACTACCGAAGCCAGGTCGAGAGTAATGACCCGTCGGCGGGCCAGGATCTCCGGAACCTGACCTTTGACTATGCGCTGCGCCAGACCCTCGGCAATAGCCGTCTTGCCAACCCCCGGCTCGCCGATGAGCACGGGATTATTCTTGGTACGCCGGGAGAGAATCTGGACAACCCGCTCGATCTCTTTCTCCCGCCCCACCACCGGGTCGAGTTTCCCGACCTTGGCCTGAGCGGTTAGGTCCCGGCCGTAGTTGTCAAGGGTCGGAGTCTTGCTACCTCCCTGCGGAGACGCTTTACCTGGAATTCCCGCCTGGTGATGGCCAAAGAAGGGGTGGGTGCCGGGGCCGCCAGCGGCGGCCATGCCTCCCAGCAGTTGGACGACAGTGGCCCGGATACTGTCCACAGTGACGCCCAGATTGCTCAGAACCCGGGCGGCAACACCCTCGCCCTCCCGGATCAACCCAAGGAGCAAGTGCTCGGTGCCGATGTAGCCCTGTCCCATGGCTGAAGCTTCAGCGGGGGCAAGCTCCAGCAGCACCTTCTTCGCCCGCGGGGTCAGGGAGACCTCGTTGGGGGCGGTCTCACCCGGGGAAATCAGTTTCTCTGCCTCTCCCCGCACTTGCTGCAGGTTGATGCCCTGGGCTTCCAGGGCTTTGGCGGCCACACCCTCGCCTTCGGCAATGAGACCGAGAAGCAGGTGTTCGGTACCAACCTGAGGATGCTTCAGGCGCTTGGCTTCCTCCTGGGCAAGATAGATAACCTTTTGGGCTCGTTGCGTGAACCTATCGAAACCTGCCATAAGCATTCCCTCCTTATCGAGTATTATTGGTTGCGAACCGTTTGTCTAACAAGGGTCGCCCGCCGGACATCACGCTCGTAGGGCGACAGGTCATAGTCGGCCACGACCTGCAAGAACCCGGGACGCACTGTGACCAGGAGCTGGTTCAGGGTGCTGGCCTTAACCTCTTTAATGAGTCCCAAATCGACACCAAGTCTGACATCGGAAATCAGCTGCATAGCCTCCTGTGAGGTGAGGATGCGAGCGTTGGAGAGCACGCCCCAGGATCGATAGACTCGATCCTCCAGCTGGTCACGGGATTCGCGGAGCAGGCTCTGACGGGCCTGTCGCTCACCATCTATGACCTGGGAAACGACGGCCTGCAGGTTCCCCACGATTTCGTCCTCGGTAGGGCCGAGGCTAATCTGGTTGGATACCTGGAAAATATTGCCGATGGCCTCGGTTCCCTCGCCATACATCCCCCGGACGACCAGCCCGAACTTGCTGATCTGAGGAAGGATCCGACCGGCCTGTCCGGTCATGACCAGAGCCGGTAGATGCACCATGACGGAGGCCCGCAGCCCGGTTCCCACATTAGTAGGGCAAGCGGTCAGGTAGCCCCGCTCTTCGCTGAAGGCATAGTCCAGGTACTGTTCGAAGGTATCATCGACCTGGTTGGCCAGGGCCAGGGCCCGGTCCAGCTGCAGGCCGGGAAAGAGGCACTGGATGCGCAGATGATCCTCTTCGTTGATCATGATACTGACCGCCTCGTCCTCTCTGAGGACTACCGCCTGCCGGCCGTCGGCCTCAGCGTGCTGGGGACTGATCAGGTGCTTCTCTACCAGTACAAGCCGCTCTAAGGGGGTGAGAGTATTCATGGGGATCAGCTCGAACTGGGGTCCCTTCCCGGAGTTGAGTGCCCCCACCACCTTGCTCGTAGAGCGAAAGACCTGCTCCGCCGCAGATTCCTCCATGAGGTGCGGGAAGGCCAGGCCAACCAGATTGCGGGCGAGCCGGATACGGCTGGAAATCACGACATCTGCCTCGGGGCCGCCTGCCTCCATCCACTTACTAACCGGACGTCGGGCGAACTCATTGGTCATCGCCGGTCACCTCCCTCATCTGACCTTTTTCTCCAGATCCTTGATGCGGTCCCGCAGCTCGGCGGCTCGCTCGAAATCCTCCCGGGCCACCGCCTTCTGCAGTTCGGACTTAAGGCTGTTAAGCTCCTTCTTCACCCTGACCGCTCCGCCCGCCCGAGCCGGAACCTTGCCGCTGTGGACAGTGTTACCGTGGATCCGCCGCAGCAGCGGCTCCATCCTTTCGTCGAAGTGCTGATAGCACTCGCCGCAGCCCAGGCGGCCTGAACTCGCGAACTGCTGATAGGTAAGACCGCAGGTAGGGCATCTGACGTCGCCGGACCCAGGAAGCTGCTTGCCTAGAAATCCGGGGTTCATCAGCCCAGCTACGAAATTAGGGAAAGCAAAACTCGCTTCCATCAGATCCTTGTGTTCTTCAGCACACTCCTGGCAGAGATGGAGCTCTGTCTTCTGTCCGTTGATTATCTTGGTGTAATGGAGGGTAGCCGGACGTTTACGGCACTCTTGACAAAGCATACCGATACCTCCTTATTGAGGTTATTGGCTATTTTCCGGAGATCCCGCCTCCAGCTCGCTGGTGAAGAGGACAATCAATATCGCCCTCAGTATATTGGCCCGCACGCGAACCCTGAGCGGCAAATCGAGCCGCAGTGTCTCCCGGGCCAGAGCTGCCTGCAAGAGACTGCTTTCCCTCGGGCTGACCAGACCCTCCTCGTGCAGGCGATGGATGATATCATAGGCCAGCCGTTGGCTGCAGCCATCGGCAATTCTCTCTAACATAGAGCGCAGGATATTTCGGGCGTTACCGTCCTCAACCCGGGCTATACGAAGATAGCCCCCACCGCCCCGCCGGCTCTCTACGAGATAGCCACGCTGTGGAGTGAAGCGGGTCTCCAGTACGTAGTTGATCTGGCTGGGGGCGCATTGGAAGGTGTCAGCCAGCTCACGGCGGCCGAGTTCCAGTGCTTCACCTTGGTTACGCCTGAGTAGTGTCTTGATGTAGGCCTCAATGCGGTCGGCCAGGTTAGCCACATATCCACCTCCCCGCATTTTCTTTGACCTTAGTTGACCTTCCAGATAAATTATAACACCTTTTGCATCCTGATATGCAACCAGGCTGATCGCCGATGTCGGTCTGGTTTGCCCTTCTTTGGCCTTTACATTGCGGCGTAACGAGCTATAGCTCGCCCGCACGCCGTTATGCGTCGGATCTGATATCATTTAGGAGTGGCCACAAAAATGGCCGCCCAGGCAAATAAAACGGCGCCGCCCCGATGGAGGCGGCGCTTCTCAACAGCCGTTTTGCTTATGCTTACTTGTTCTCCTCTTCCCGGGCCTTCTTGGCCTCTTCGATGACCTGCTGAGCCACGTTGGCCGGTACTTCCTCGTAGTGGGCGAATTCCATGGTGAAGGTGCCGCGCCCCTGGGTGATGGAGCGGAGGTCAATGGCATATTTGGCCATCTCGGCCAGTGGGACTAGGGCCTTGATAATCTGGCTATTGCCCATGCTCTCCATCCCCAACACCTTGCCGCGTTTCTTGTTCAGGTCACCGATAACATCGCCCATGTAATCCTGGGGAATGGTCACCTGCACACTATAAATAGGCTCCAGCAGAACCGGTCTGGCTTCCGCCATGCCCTTCTTGAAGGCCTGGCTCGCCGCCAGTTTGAACGCCATTTCCGAGGAGTCGACCGCGTGATAGGAGCCGTCAAGCAAGGTCACCCGGACATTGGTTACCGGGTAGCCCGCCACCACACCCTCGACCAGAGTCTCACGCAGGCCCTTCTCAACGGCCGGAATGTACTGGCGGGGGACCGCGCCACCGAAGATCTTGTCAACAAACTCGAACTCGGCGTCAGCCAGGGGCTCTATCTCAATGACCACATGGCCATACTGCCCACGGCCGCCGGACTGCTTCTTGTGCTTATACTCAGAATTGACCTTATTGCGAATGGTCTCTTTGTAAGCCACCTTGGGGGATTCCAGATTAACCGAGACGCCGAACTTGCGGCTCAGGCGGTCGGTGACCACATCCAGCTGCATATCGCCCATACCGGACAGAATTAGCTGGGCGGTAACCGGATCCTTGTGGACCTGGAGGGTGGGATCCTCTTCAGTCAGGCGGTGGAGGCCCGAGCCGATCTTATCCTCATCGCCCTTGGCCTTGGGCAGTGCAGCCACAGAGAAGACCGGCTTGGGATACTGGATGGGCGAGAAGATGATGGGGTTGTTCTCATCGGCAAACGTATCGCCGGTGGTGGTCTCCTGGAGCTTAGCCATGGCACCGATATCGCCGGCCTCGATCTCTGCCACCGCCTCCTGGTTCTTGCCCTTCATCACGAAGAGCTGGCCCACTCGCTCGCTGCGCTGCTTCGAGACGTTATAGACCTGGGTGTCAGACTTGATCAGCCCGGAATAGACCCGGAAGATGGTAAGCTTACCCACATACGGGTCGGCCATGGTCTTGAAAACGAAGGCCGAGAAGGGGGCATTGACATTCGGCTCCCGGGTAACGTCAGCACCATCCGGCGTCGTGCCAGAGGCCGGGCCAGCATCGGCCGGTGACGGCATGAAGTTGACAATCAGCTCCATCAGGCGCTGGATGCCAATGTTCTTGGTAGCCGAACCGCTGGCAACCGGGACAATCTTCCCGGCCAGAATCCCCTGGCGCAGCCCCTTGATGACCTCTTCCTTGGTGAGCTCCTCGCCCTCCAGGTACTTCATGAGCATTTCATCATCGGACTCAGCCGCGGCCTCGATCAGCTGCAACCGGGCATCAGCCACAGCTTCGGCCATGTCAGCCGGGACTTCGGCCTCAGTCACCTTGCCGTCATTGACCAGGTAGGCTTTCTCGGTCAGCAGGTCGACCACGCCGCGGAACTTGGCCTCGGCGCCAATGGGCAGGATAACCGGGACCAGGCGACTTTCAAAGGCATTGACCGCCGACTGCAGCGATCGCTCGAAATTGGCGTTTTCCCGATCCATCTTGTTGATGAACAGCACCCGCCGGACATTGGACTCCTCGGCATAGCGCCAGGTCATCTCGGTACCGACCTCAACTCCGGCGACGGCGTCCATCATGACAATAGCGCTCTCCACAACCCGCAGAGCGCCCTTGACTTCGCCAACGAAGTCAAAATAGCCCGGAGTGTCAATGATATTGATCTTGTGGTTATTCCATCCGCAGGGAGCCAGACCGGCGCTAATAGATATTTTACGCTTGATTTCTTCCGGATCGTAGTCCATGGTAGCATTACCATCATCGACCCGGCCGAGACGATCAATGGCCCCGGCGTTGAAGAGCATCGCCTCGGCCAGCGAGGTCTTGCCCGACCCGCCATGGGATACCAAGGCAATGTTGCGGATTTGGTTAATCCCATACTTCTTCATTCGGTTATCTCCTCCCAGGGTGCGGACTGGCTGGATGAGCCAAAGCCCCATACATTTTGAACAAGAGGCCGAGGCCTCTTGTTATCGAGACAAACTGCAGTACCTGGGTCAGTTCGACATCTTCCAGACCCATTCCTTCCTAGCCAAAATCATTTTTCCCTGCTCCCTCCCACCTATTCCCTGCCTGGCAGCAAGGCCGCCTCGGTGTAACGGCTGTACGCATTCCAGAGCAGCCATTGGTTGAGTCCCCGGTCATAGATGGCCTGAATCTGGGCGCGCACCTCGGCCGGCCCATAGTGATAACCTAGGCTGAAGTCCTGAATCCAGGGGCGGATCACCGCCTGCCCCTCGCGAGTGCGGCGAAGAGCATCGCCGAGCCTGGCGTAGATAGTGGCATAAGGAGCAGAGTTAGGGTCGGGTATGCCGTAGTTGCCAGGTCCGTAGTGCGAAGGGTACATCATCGGACTGATGACATCGAGCTCTTCGACTAGCATCTCCCAGTTCTGACCGATGCCGCCTTCGCCGACAAAGGTAGTCACCAGGCCAAACACATCAGCCGAGATAAAAACATCATATGGCTTTAACCGCTGCCTGGCATAGGCCAGGAAATCCTTGATGACCCGGGCCCTGGTTCTAACTCCGTCAGTCTCAATGATCATCTCGCTCAACCGGCCGTCACTGGGGAAGCGGACATAGTCGAACTGGATCTCATCAAACCCCAACTTCGCCGCTTCTTCAGCCACATCCACGATATATGCCCAAGTCTCTTCCTTATATGGGTTGAGCCAGGCTTCCCGAATGGAATCCCGCCAAGGGCTACCATCGGCTCGCTGTATGGCCAGATCGGGGCGGGCTGTCGCCAGTTTGCTGTCCTTGAAGCACACAATGCGGGCAATGGCGTAGCCTCCCGCTGCGTGCAGGGCCTCCAGCCGGACCCCAATGTCCTTGATCTGGCCCGAAACTGCTTTGTTGGCTAAGTAATTTGGCAGCTGGCTTTCATAGGTCAGCCGCCCATGGTCATCTTTGATGTCAATCACCATGGCGTTTAACTCGGTGCGCCTGATGAGATCCACCAGCTCATAGTAGCGGGGAATGGAAGCAACATAGGAGGTCAGGTAGATCCCGCGGACAACCACGGCCGGCCGTTCAGGACGCCCCTCGACCAAGCGCTGGAAAAACAGGCTCTCGTTTAGAGCACTGTACGGACCTTCAGATCGCCGGTTATTGAGCCAGGCAACCAATTGCTGCTCAAAATCGGGTTGGACCAACTGGGCCACCACATCAGCGGCACTAATCCATGCTGAGCGCGCCATGGCCAGGACCGAGCCTGAGGCCACCATCCCGACCAGTCCAACCAGCAGTGAGATTATAGCAATAGTGCTATTACAGCGCATGATATCTTTCCCTTTGTTTAAATGTTGAAACAGCAGGTACAAGCCTATTTAACCTCGAAGTGCGTTGTACAGTCAATAGCAAAAAGAGGTTATAACCATGAAGAGGCGTTACCCTACAGCAGTATATGTGGTTATCATGCTTTTCCTGACCGTGACAGTCGGCTGTCGTCCGACCGGGCACCCGGCCTTCGGGATGCTGGTGAGCATGCCGGTTGCCGGTCCAGGCACCCAGCTAGACCTCATCGTTCGGGGCGGTACTGTCTATGACGGTACCGGTTCCGCCCCATTCCAAGCTGACCTGGGGATCACCGGAGAACGCATTGTCTTCATCGGCGACCTCTCCGGGGTGAGTGCAGGCCGGATCATTGACGCCACCGGCCTGGCGGTTGCTCCCGGGTTCATCAATGCCCATTCCCACACTTACGAACGGGTCTTCAGCCACCCCGACGCGGTATCTGCTCTGGCCCAGGGAATTACCACCGAAATTGGCGGCCAGGATGGGCGGGCACCGGTGGATCTGGGCAAGCACTTTGCCGCCGTCCAAGCGCAGGGTGTCGGAGTGAACTACGCCCTTCTGGCCGGCTACGGCAGCCTTCGTACGGCGGTAATGGGCGCCTCAGGCCAGCGTACCAACGCCCAGCAGCTAGCGGCCATACAGGCACTACTGCGCCGGGCTATGGAAGAGGGAGCCCTGGGCCTCTCCACCGGACTCGAGTACTACCCCGATTATTACTCCACTACCGAGGAGCTGATTAAGCTCTCCCGGGTTGTAGCCGAGTACGATGGGGTTTATGTCAGCCACACTCGCAATGAGCGCGGCAATCTTCCGGCCGCGGTGGCCGAGGCTATAGAGATCGGCCGCCAATCGGGGGTTCGCGTGAACATCTCTCACAACAAAGTTGTCTACCAGCGCAACTGGGGCAGTGCCGGGCAGATCCTCGCCGCCATTGAAGCAGCCAATGCCGAGGGAATCGAGGTCTTCGCCGACCTCTATCCCTACCTTACCCCCGACTATGGCCGACACTGGACTCTCTCGGATGCACTCCGCCATTTCCCCCCGGAACTAATCTTTGTTAAGACCGCGACCGATCCCGCCTGGCGCGAGCAGAACCTGTCGCAGATCGCCACGGCCAGTGGGCAGACCGTGGCCGAGGTTGTGGAAACCCTGCGCCAGCAGGTGCCTGAGCCCTATGTCTGGGTGCAGCTTATTTCCGAAGCCGACCTGGAGACCTTCCTGAGGTCGCCGCATGTGGTGATCGGTAATGATGCCTCCGCCAAGCCCTACTACGGTGGGCAGATGGCGCTAGAGATCCACCCGCGTACCCACGGGGCTTTCCCCCGGGTACTGGCCCGATATGTGCGGGAAAGAAACACCCTCAGTCTGAGCGAGGCCATCTGGAAGATGACCGGCCTGCCCGCCGCCCGGTTCCGGTTGACTGGTCGCGGCACTATCGCGGTGGGCAACTACGCTGATCTGGTTATCTTCGACCCGGCTACCATAATAGATAAGGCGACCTTCGCCGAGCCCGAACAGGCCCCCGAAGGCATCGCCTGGGTATTGGTGAACGGTCAGATTGTGATGGAGAAAGGACTCTTTAGGGGGATCCGGGCCGGACAGGTCATCCGGCGCGGCGAATAGGTCAGCCCTTGATGATTCGCAGCTCTGGGGTGTTCAGCGGGTAGATGGTGCCACTAACCTCCAGGTAGCCACCCACGGGGTTATTGCCATTTACGAAAACATGAACATGGACCAGCTGCGCGTTATCGGTCATACCCACATAGTATCGAAGGCTGGTCAATTGCCGCCCGAGATAGGGTTCCAGATCCCAGCCCGCCGCGGCCAGGGCCACAGCAATGGGCTCAAAAGCAGTACCAGCCACCGCAGCGGGTAGTTGTACTATGCTCCGCTCTGGGTTGCCGGTCGCCGTCAGGCCGTAAGACTCCAGAACCTGCGCCGCCGGATCCTCCCGGTTCAGCCGTCGATAGCCAAGGTAGACCACCAGGCCCACCAGCAAGAGTATGATCACCCAGAACCGCGGCTTAAACCGCCACCGTCGTCTCTTCATTTGGACTCACCTCTGGGTTTATCACTTCTCCTGCTGTCCAAAGGATTCCTGCGAATTGCGGTTATCGGGGCTAAACTAACATAGGGATTGGCCCGGCCACGGCGAACATTTGGCCAGAAAGGGGGGCGCGATGCTTGATCAAGATACTAAAAAACGCGATTATCTATGCACCAGAGCCTTTAGGCCGTAAGGATATCCTCATCCTTGGAGAGCGGATCGGTTACATAGCCGACGACATACCCGAACCGTCTGGGCTCGGCGATGTTGAGGTCTGCGACCTGAAGGGTCACACCCTGGTCCCCGGCTTCATCGATCAGCATGTCCACCTCACTGGCGGCGGCGGTGAGGGCGGCCCAGCGACTCGCACACCGGAAGCCATGCTCTCGGACATTACCACCGCCGGAGTAACTACCGTTGTCGGCTGCCTGGGTACCGATGGTACTACCCGCAGCATGCAGGCATTGCTGGCCAAGGCCCGGGCCCTGGAGATCGAAGGGATCACCACCTGGATCTACACCGGCGCCTACGAGGTGCCCACCCGTACCCTCACCGACAATGCCCGAAACGATCTCATCCTCATCGAGAAAGTGATCGGTATTGGCGAGATCGCCATCTCCGACCATCGCTCAGCTCAACCCCAGACCCACGAGTTGATGCGCCTGGCGGCCGAAGCCCGGGTCGGCGGTATGTTGGGCAATAAGCCCGGCATCCTCCATTTGCATGTCGGCTCAGGCCCACGCGGCCTTAAGCCAGTTTTCGATATCATTGAGGAGACCGAGATTCCCATCACGCAGTTTACACCGACCCACCTCAACCGGACCGCACGCCTGTTTGAGGAGGCGGTGGAGTTCGGCAGGCACGGCGGGAAGATTGACTTCACGGCTGGGGGCAGCGCGGCCAAAGCAGTGGTCGAGGCCATCGCTCGCGGCGTCCCGGAGGAACTGGTGACTATCAGCTCCGATGGCAATGGTAGTCTTCCCCGGTTCGACGAGTCGGGCCGCCTGAGTGGCCTGGGCGTGGGCTCCCTGAAGACACTCCATGAAACCCTGGTCACCGTGGTCCGGGAGGAAGGACTGCCTCTGGAACGAGCGCTGAAGATCATCACTGCAAATGTCGCGACAACCCTTAACCAAAGCGGCCGTAAGGGCTGCCTCCGCGTTGGGGCCGATGCCGATCTGCTGCTTCTCGGATCAGAGCTGGAGATCATCGATGTCTGGGCCCGCGGGCGGAAAATGGTGGAGGGTGGAAAGGCAATCGTCCTCGGCACCTTCGAACAACCCTAGGCCCGAGAGACATTTGTCGGCCAAGAGCCTTTAGACCCGTGCATACCATAAGGCAAACAGAGCCGGAGGCGCTTGGCATTGACCACAGGATATGTGCAAAGAATTAGAGACTGGCTGAACCGTTGCTGCGGGATCCATGACCAAGCCCGCCTGCGGCTACCCGGCCTCTGCATCGAACTTGAGCGGTGCTTGCCGCCAAGCATCGCCCATGAGGTGACCATCGTCGTCCCCAGGGCCGAGATCCGCAAACGCTGCCCGGTCCGGGATGAAAAGGGCAACTGCCGTGAGTGCGAAATCGAGATACTGCTCAACAGCATCACCCTGGTAAGCGCCCCGCGACACCCCCTGGCCGGTGAACCGCCACCCGCCGCACCTGACCGGGTACAATGGAATGACAAAAAGAAAAACCCCGAAGCGTAAAAGCTTCGGGGTCAAATACTTTCCGGCAGCGACCTACTCTCCCAGGCAGTCTCCCGCCAAGTACCATCGGCGCTGGAGGGCTTAACTTCCGTGTTCGGGATGGG
>JBFLWA010000028.1:0-14000 GCA_040758135.1 Bacillota bacterium
TGCCGCTGACCACGGTAGGACAACAAACAGAGGCGTCTTTCCTTTCTCAATGATATGGCCATTATATCCAGCAGCCCCCGGTCAGGCAACCCCGTCAGCTTTCGGTCGTTTTAGGTTAGCCCTAACAGGATACCTGCGAGGCAACTGTCCTTACCCCGATGTTGAATCCGTAGACCTGCACCCGTAGGGTCCCGTATTGATCCAGAGTTGGCTCCTTGATGAAGTCGACATCAAGACCATTACTGTAATGCGACACATTCTTGAAGAATATCTGCTGAGACAATGAACGGAACGTATCGGTCTCAAATTTGAGGTGAAGGTGACCGTCAGTGGGGTTAATTGTGCCGAGTACGGTTAAGGTGCTGACGTTATCTTCCTTGTTGACAGAGGGGACGATGTGCTCGTACTTGGTGACTATGTCACCGTAGACCTCGTCACCGTTAAGGTCATGGGACACACGAACGAAGGAGTAACTGGGAGAACTGTACACATCAATGACCTTGCCCCGGTCGAGCACGGTGTACACATTCTTCCCGCCCTCCATGTCCAGATCAAGTCCCCGATGAGGGTTGGACAGGTTAACGCCTCGGGTTGTGTTGTGGGGGCAGTTAATCTGAGGCCAGACATCCTGCCAGACATCGTACTGTCCCGGCGAAGTCTCGACTCGGAATGGACTCCGAAGTTGGCTGTACACGTTGCTAATGTTATACCCATTGGGCAGATAGGTGCGGAATGTCCCGACATCGTAGAACCAGATCTCTTTCGAGGTTGCCATGGCCAAGATGGATATGCCACCGTTCTCAACAACGTCGTTATCGGTATATGGTAGAGCCTCGCCGACCTGCACTTCGTACCAAGCCGTCCTTTGCCCCGAACCCTCGATTCGGTATACCAAGGTACCTTCTTGGACCATGTACTCAGGGATGACGGCGTATAGGAAGCCGTTCTGACCAGGCACAAAAGGTACGGTCTCGGAGAATCCTCTTACTCTCAGCTCAAACGGACCACTCTCTGCCGTTCTTATGTGTAGGGTCAAGGAGGTACCTGCGTGAGCAAGGTCAGGCGGGTAGTGGATGATCCCGACTTCTGCTGAAGCAAGTACTGACGCAGGTAACAGCAATAGTAGGGTAAGGAAAATCACAATCAGGCTCTGCTTCCTACAATAAATACTTCTCCTTCTTAAATAATGTAGGCAGCGCGGCTCGTTGCCATGTTTTCCGCATCCTCGCTGAAATTCCTGTCAACCTTCTTCTTTTTTTTCTGTCTTCGCGCCAGACTCTCGTCCGAGGATAGAGATTCGCCCTCCCCCGAAGGGGAGGGCTAGAGGAGGAAAGAGAGCCTAGCCCGTGGCGGCGGACCCGGCTGCCGAGTTGTTGAACTTGCCGTCATCCAGGTAGTCCTTCGCCCGATCATACACCCACTAGGCGAAGCGGGACAGGCGCTGGCGGGTCAGGTATGCCCGCAGCCACGTCGGCAGGAGTAGGACCAGCTTAGTGCAGGCCTCGTCGATGACCAGCTCCATGAGCCACGGGCCATCGGCCTCGAACTTCTCCCTGGCCGCCTTCTCGGCCTGCAGGGCCATCCGCCAGTTGATGGCTAGATAGATGATCGCGCAGAGAATGGCGACCAGGAGGTACCGGTACTCGCAGAGCATTCTGAATCGAGCGGCCTTCTTCGCCCCCGGCTATTGTCTCCTCCGAACCGCACTGGCATCTGCGCGCGCCTGGATGGCAATCGACCTGCTGTAGATGACCAATGGCAACCTCCGCTGGAAGGCGAGCTGAACCGCTACGGTTGGTGCCGTCAGCCGCCGGCCGGTAGTACGGTGGTAGAGTGGCTCTGATTCACTGGCCTGGTAGACCTCTACCGTGATCTCCACCTCAGCCCTGCGGAGTCCGGCGAAGTTCGCCCTAAGGTTTTCCCAGGCAATCTTCTCCGCCTGCCCCCGAGCTTCCTCCGGGTCGATCCATATCTTACCCTCGGCCAGTTGGTCCAGATCAAGGCTCTGAACCCCCGCCAGAGCCCCCAGATCGGCGGCAATGTGAGCCTGGTAGTATGCTAACACCACTGAGCCGAGGCCGACCACCAGTGCGATCATGGCCAGGAGCGCTGGGAGGGCCAGAATCACCAATATCGCTACCGCTCCCCGCTCACTTCTCATGATCCCCTCACCTTCTCACTGCGGCTGACCGCTTCGGCCTCCAATCGGACGCCATTGCCCAGCACCAGAGCAGCTAGAGGTGTTACCATCTGGTGAGTGTAGATAATGGTGACGGTGATGGGTGTACCGTACGAAGCCCGGCGGGGCCGGATCTCCACCTCAGCCTGTTGGTGGGGGATTCCTCCCACCGCCAGGTTCAGCCGGATAGTTTCCAGCACAGCCGGTGTTTCTCCCCCCTCTATGGCTGCCCGGCGGGCGCCGGCCCGGGCCGCCGCCGACATGGCTAGCTTCACATTGAGCAGTAAACCGAGGTCAAACAAGGTAAACAGGAGTGCCGTTACTAGCAAGAAGACCAGGGTAAACTCGACCAAGACAGCTCCGCTCTCATCAGGGACCCGCCGCGCTCTGGATGCTCTGGATGATCTCCGACAGCTTGCCTTTGAGCGCTTGGCCGAGTTGGCTGAGACTACCGATAAGGATGATAACCACCAGCGCCAAGAGGAGGGCATACTCGGTCGTCGAGGCCCCCTCTTCACCGCGCCACAGGCGCTGGAGACGATGCAGGATCTCACGCATTTCCACACCTCCCTTGCTGTTGAAATCACCATCGGCTGATGAAAGACAGGACATTGGGCAGAACCACCACGGCGAAGATGGCTGGCATAAAGAAGAGAATGGCAGCTACCGTCATCTTCACCGGCAAGCGTCCGGCCCATTGCTCCAACCGGCGCCGCTGGAACTCCCGGGCCGTGGTCGCCGCCTCCGCCAGAGCCTCGACCACCGGGGTGCCCAGATGAAGGGCTCTGATCAGATCGCCGGCAAAGGTGTCAATGGCCGGTTGATGGCAGCGGTGGGCCAGCCGCTGGAGGGCACCTTCCAGCGGCACCCCTCCCTTGACCTCGCTCACCGTCTGGCTCAGCTCCTCGCCCATCGGCCCCCGGGTCATTCCCGCCACCAACTCCAGCCCCTGGTACAGATTGAGGCCGGCCAGGGCAGTGATCACCGTCAGATCAACCACAGACGGGAATCCGGCCAGGAGGGCAGCGGTTCGAGCTTCCCGGGCCCGCTGCCTGATGATCCGCTCTAACCCTAACAGGCCTAATGGCCCGCAGATCAACCCCAGCAGTGGCGACAAGCCCAGCAGGTAACCGATAAGGGCACCAGCGGGCCCGGCCAGCAGAAAACGGCTGCGGGCCAACAGGTCCGCCTCGGGCCGAGAGGGCATTAGCCGGGTCATTCCGACGGGTGGCAGGCATTGCTGGAGCCAGCCGGCGGTGGCCAGGACAAAAGCACCGGCCACGATAGCGATCAGCTGCATCACCATCACTCACCCCACCGCGGAAGCCGCACAATACGTCGGGTATAGGCTAGCCCTGCCGCCCAAGAGATTCCAGCGTAGGCCAGAGCGCCCTGCCCCACCCTGGTGGCCCAAAGCGGTTCCAGCAGATCGGGGGCAGCCACCCAGCAGAAGGCCAGGACCAGCGGGGGAATCGCCGCCAGCACCATCGCCGCCAGTTGTGACTCTGCTGTTCTGGCCCTCACCTCTTCCTTGAGCAGTCGCGCGTGGCGGATAGTCCGCGCCGCCTGGGCCAATACCTCAATGAAGTCGCCACCGGTCTGCTGGTAGATATCAAGGCAGCTTCGGAAGTAGGCAAACCGCAGCGACTGGTGCCTGCTGCCCAGGTTGGACAGGACAATCCTCAGTGGCACGCCTGACAGATACTCCTGGACTGCCCGATGGAAGTCCTCGCCCAAGGGAGAGGGTAGCTCACTGGCACACCGTTCCAGACCCTGAACCAGAGAGAGTCCGGCTCTTAGGCTACTGGCCAGAGTGAGGCAAGCCTGCTCTAACTGGCCTTCGACCTGGCTCAGGCGACGGTTCTTCCTCCACTGGCTGGCCGCGGCCACCAGCAGGGCCGGAACTGGCAGCAGCAGTAGACCGATAGGTCCGAGAAAGGTGAGACCAAGAAAGCCCAGACCCAGGCTGACCCCGCCGATCAATGGGAGAAACTGGGCGCGGAGCTCTCCGGGGAAGGGCCCTCCCTCCAGTTTCTTGCGCAGCCAATACCCGGCCTTTCTCAGAAGCGGCGGCCGGTGGCCCACTCTGGTCTGCCAGGTGCGGGCGGCGAGGGCAAGCATGGTCAGCCGGGTCACCAGATAGATAGTGAAGGCAGTCGAGATTGCTATCAGGATCAGACTGGTATCAGCCACCGCTCAGCCACCATCCCTCCAGCTTCGGCGTAATCCGGACCCGGTCGGAAGTCTCCGGATACAGCAGGCCGGAGCCGGATGTATACGCGTCCACCAGCTGAATTCGCTCTCCCGCCTCCTTGACCACCAGGCAGACCCTCTGCACCACCCGCCGGCTCCCCTCGCGGGCCTGGTGCACCAGGAGATCCACCGCACTCCGGATCTGGTCGATCACCGCCCCGTGGGGCATCTTACTGTCAGCCATCATCACCATGCTGGCCAGCCGGGCCAAGGCGTCGGCTGGGCCATTGGCATGTAGGGTGGAGAGAGAACCATCATGTCCGGTGTTCATGGCCTGCAGCATATCAAAAGCCTCTCCCCCCCGGCACTCCCCCACCACCAGCCGGTCCGGGCGCATGCGCAGCGCATTTCTCACCAATTGCCTCATGGTCACCTCACCCTTGCCCTCGAGATTGGCTGCCCGGGTCTCCAAGCTGATGAGATGATGACCGGACAGATCAATCTCAGTGGTATCCTCAATGGCGACAATCCGCTCCTGTGGGGTCAGGCATGACAACAGGGCGGCCAGGGTGGTAGTCTTGCCAGAGCCTGTACCACCGGTCACTATAATGTTGCAGCGCCGTTCCATGGCCTCGCGCAGGAACTTTGCCAGATCAGAGGTGATGGTCCCCAGCTCAGTTAGCTCATGGAGCGTGAGGTGCTGTTGGCTGAAGCGGCGGATAGTCAGAGCAGGGCCGCGCACCGATAGCGGAGGGATGATGGCATGAACCCGCGAGCCATCTGGCAATCGGGCATCGACAAAGGGTGTGAGCAGATCGATTTTCTTGCCCAAGGGACCAATAATCCGGGAGATGACCTCCACCACCTCGCGGTCACTGGTGAACCGGACATCAGTTAAGTGAAGCGTTCCAGCCCGCTCCACATAGACCTCGGAGGCTCCGTTAACCATGACCTCGGTAACCTCAGCATCATTGAGCAGCTCCTCTAGGGGGCCATAGCCAACGATGTCAGCCATCAGCCGGTAGGCTAAGTACTGGGCGGGCAGTTTACCCTGCACCAATCCGAGTTGAATCAGAACCGTGGCGGTCACTTCCCGGAGACGGACTCGCTGCCCGGGGTCACGGTGGGCTGCCTCCAGCAGATGCCCCTGATGGTCCACCAGCTCGGTGCGGACGGCAGCCAGTATCTGCTCGTACGACTGGTCCCTGGCCGCAGCCACTTCAGCGCCGCCCATCCTTTTCCACAGTCCTCCCCGCTTCATCGCCAGATCCTCCTGGCCCACCGCCGCCAAGCAGGTCCTTCTTGGCGCGCCTTCAGGGGAAGCTGAGGGAACAACCTTCTGGCCAGATTGACCAGGTCCTCAGCGGCCGGGGACTCCGGGCTCCGTCGAGTAACCGGGTCGCCGGCGATGAGTGCCTCGCCCGCTGCCGGGTCCTCCCTGATCTGGGCCAAGAACCGTTGCCCAAGGAAACTCTGGCCTTGGGTCGGGCTCACCGCTGAGTTGCCGGTCACCCGATTAGCCAGGATCTCCAATCGCAGGTCAGTTAGGCCCAAGCGGGAACGCAACCCAAGGAAAGTCCTGGCCGCCTTGAGTGATGAGGGACAGAGGTTGACCACGAGCAGGGCGGCGTTAGACAGCTCCAGTGCCTTGTAGGTGACCTCGTTATCCAGCCCGGGAGCTGTGTCGATCACCACTAGCTGGAAGTTGCGGGCCAGTGCCGAGATTAACCTTTCGATGTCTCCGGGTTCCACAAACTCGGCTAGCTCGGGATGATGGGGGGCCAGAAGTACATGAGCGCCGCTGGGACGGTGCCTCGGAAGCTCGGGCGGATCGCCCCGGACCGACTTGAGGCCCGGCAGAAGGTCAGTGATAGTCGGTCCATCGGGAAGGTTAAAGCAGACTGATTGGTCGCCGCAGTCTAGGTCCAGGTCGACCACGGCCGTCCGCATCCCAGCCCTGAGGGCAAGGAGGGCGGCGAGGTTGGCGGCAATGAAGCTCTTGCCAACACCGCCCTTGGGCGAGAAAACCGTAATCACCTGCGGCGGCATGACCGATGGCGGCTCGGCTGCCCCACTGTTGGCCTTCGGGGGCTCAGCGGCGGCAACCGGGGCCGGCGGGCGCCAGAGGGTGATACCATCCTGGGCCGCCGCCTCCTCCGGCCACTGGCCCGAGACATCCCACACGAACACCTTGACCCCGGGAAGCCCGGTGTGCAGTGCTTTAGCCGCGGCTTCGATAACACTGCGGTCTCCGCAGCGGCTGTCAATGAGGCAGCACTGGGCCTCCTTCTCCAGGGCCAACGAGATGACGAGTAAGGGCTGTGAAGCCAGCCCCACTACCTCACCCCCCTCCCCGGCGATGCGCAGTAGGACTGCCGGATCCGAACTGGCGACCACCCACCTCACGGTAGTCCCTCTGGTGCCGAAGGGGCGCTATATCCTACCAGAAAACCACTGAGCACCAGAAAAACGGAACCTCTCTCGAGGGCTGTGGCTATGGCCAGGCACTCGTCAATGGTTGCCGCTGCGACCACCCCGCCCAACCCCGTCCGACCAGGCGACCACTTGCCTCCATCTTCACCGAGGACAGCCAACACCCGCAGGTCCCGGCAGACAACCAGAGCCGGCTCGCCAGCTCCGCCATAGCCGGCTGGTACGAAAAGAACGTCCACATAGTCACCGACCCGCACCAGCCCGCCCACCGCCCGGCTGATAGCGACCGGGATCATCACCGCGCGCTGCTCGGGCGCCAATGAGGTGAGTAGCTGAATGTGATCATCGCCCCGGGAGAGCATAGGGGCAATGATCTGTTGCCCGACATAGACCGGAGTCAGCGCATACAGGCCCGAGAGCTCGTCACGTCGGCGCACGGCCCGCGGGTGGATGGCCTTGGCCGGTATCTCTGCCTCTCTTACAAGCTCCGGCAGAAGCCGTGTACCAGCTTCGATATCTCGCGCCGCGATGAGCACACGGCCGGTGCGTCCGAACTGGCTCAGGTACCGGTGGACGAGAAGAGCAGTGAGTAAGGCCAGAACCAGAGCGATTATCCAGTAGCGACGATTCATAATCTACCTCCTCCCAATGTCTACCATACCCTACCCGCAACCATCCAGTCAAGTGAAAAACTGGCAGTTTTTGGGAGGAATCTTGCCACCCGACACCGAACGCCCCTCCTATGGAAAGGAGGTGATAGAGTTGACCAGACGCGTCCAGGAGATCTTGCTGGCCCTGCTAGTAGTAGCCTTGGTCAGCCATCCGACCCTGGCCGCAACTCCCCCGTGGGCCCAGGAGGGAGTACTGGGCCTAGTTGACACCGGTCTGGCAGAAGAGGGCATATGTCCGGACCGGCCGGTCACCGGCGACTGGATGGGTCGGATCCTGGCCAGCCTGGGTTTCTTGCCCGCGTTAGACAGTGGGCCAATGACCCGGGCCGAGGTTGTGGCCGTCCTCATGCAGCTCTGGCCATTGGGCGCCGAGCGCCGTCGGCCTGGCTCCTGTGCCTTCGGCGATGCGGCCGGTCACCCCCTGGAAGGCCATATTGTGAGCGCCTTTGAAGCCGGTCTGGTCCGGGGTGTTGTGTATAACCAGGCGTTCCAACCCGACCGCCCAGCCACTCTGGCCGAGGGGGCCGTACTGCTCTGGCGCTTCCTGTCACTGGCCAGGGCAACCACCACCGAGCGGGAGCTCATCAGCCTCATCACCGAAGATCTCTCGAGCTGGGCTCAAGCCTTCAGCAATCCCGACCGCGCCACCATCGCCCGGCTGCTGGCCCTGAGAACTGGCCTGGCCCGCTGCAATACGCTCCGGCAGCTGCCGCTGCTAATGGCCGGCCGGGACGCCGAAGCCAGGCGAAGCCTGGTCATTGATCAGGTTGATGTCCGGATAATCGAAAAAAGCGGCTTCCTGGCCCAGACCGTCCTTCACTACTCTGGGATACTCCAGCAGGGAACCGCTGCCCACCGTGAAGCAGGTTCCTCCATCATCTTCCTGGTCAAACTAGCCCCAGGGTGGCGCATCTTTCGAGTCGTTCCCACCGACAGCTGACAACTCCCCAAGTTGGAGAGTGGTAAAGTGAGACCATGGCCAATCGTGGCCGCGCTCTTGCTAGTTCTCCTGGTCTTCAGCCCTCCAGTCAGGGCTGGCCAGGTGTCCCAGCCACCCATCTTCGAAACCGAAACCGGATACCAGAATGGACATCTGTATGAACGGACCCGCACCCTGGTTCATGTCTACACCCGCATCAATGGTGTCGACTGGTACAGCCATACCATCATCACCTATTCACCCTGGCGGCATAGCCCCAACTGCAGCCACTCATCTCACCGCAACGAATGGTATTACGTTCGCCAGGATCCCCGGACCGAGCTCCAGACGCGCCGGAACGGTATCCACCGCGAAGAGCGGACAGTGACCATCCGCCATGTCTATCGGCGCTATCCCCGGCTGGGGATGGATATCTACGATCACACGGAGTTCCTTCACTGCGGCCCATGGAGGGACGTCTGCACCGTAACCCACCAGGATGGCCCGAAGACCTGGCACTGGTACCATGAGGGAGGGCACCTCTATAGCTACCAGACCTGGCAGAGCATCGAGATGCACGATGGTCAAGCGCTCCGGTTTGTCAACCACTCCTCTGGACCACAGGATGCCTGTTCAGTGAGGACTGATAGCCGCGAGGAGACTGTCACCTACGAGAAGGATGGGCATCTGTGGCGGGCACGCAGGGTCACCACCTTCGTCTACCACTGCCATACCTGGCAGGGTCGACACTACGAAACACTGGTCAACGAATATTTCCGCCTGCTGGATGCGGTGGATATCTGCCCAGGTCACGGAGGCACCAGCTACGGCCATTTCGCCGGTGCCAGGGCCGCCAGCGACTACACCGATTACCTGAATGCCGTGGTCGGCCATGTCCACCAGCGCCACATTGAGGAGGCAACGGAGCTGGGCTTAGTTATCGGTTGCGACAATGGCGAGTTCCGCCCCGATGAGGCCATCACGCTTCAGCAGTTCGCCAATATCATCACCCGCAACTACCACCAGCGAGACCTGAGTGAAGAAGAGAACCTGGCCTATCTGGCCAGTCTGGGAGTGGATACCAGCCGGGCCCGGTCGCCCCTCGACCTGCCGACCCTGCTGGAGATTGCCCGGGCGGTGGAGGGGCTTGCCGGGCTGGGGGAGCTGGCGATTCTGGGCGAAGCATTGCAGGGGACGGCGGTTCCGGAGGCCGCCGGGGGCCATTTCTCACGGGCGCAAGCCATCAGACTGATCCACGCTTCGGAAGACCTGGTTGGCGATACTAAACCGCCAGCCACCGATCCGGCTCCATCGCCTCCTGACATCCCGGCCGCTCCGCCTGAGCCCGACCCGCGTCTGACCGCTGCCCTCAACCCCGAGCGGATCCGGCGCGGCGAAAAGGTGGCGATTGAGGCCGAGACCGATATAACGTGCCCCCAGGTGGTCGCCATCCTCTGGGACGGGAACACTGTCTACCTGGAACAGGTTGCCTCTGGTGCGGACTCTCTGGCCTGGCGGGCAGAGCTGACCATCGCTGACACCCAGCCGGATGGCGCTTACCCGGTGAAAGTGGTCTACCGAAAGAACGGCCAGGAGGTCCGCCGGGTCGATCTGGTCCTGACCATCAGTGGTAGTCTCTTGGAGGATCTTCTGTTTATCATTAGTGATTGAAAGCTAAAGGGGAGAGGGCTCGCGCCCTCCCCCCTGCTTGTGTCTGGCTTCGTCAACGCCCCCGGTTCGCTAGGGCCTCGGCTACCTTATACAGATTCCCGGCTCCCATGGTCAATAACAGATCACGTTCACCGAGTTCACCGGCTAGATACTCTTCGATCATCTCATAAGTCGGCAAGTACTTCACCGTCTCGGGATAACCCGGCATCAGGCGGCAGATGTCTTCGGAACTGACACCAGCCCCGCTCTGCTCCCGGGCCGAGGCGAAGATACTGGCCAGGATCACGAAGTCGGCCTGAGAGAGACTATCAGCGAACTCCCGGAGTAGACTGCGGGTACGGCTGTAGGTATGGGGCTGAAAGGCTACCCGGAGCCGCCGGTCGGGGAACCACTCCCGTGCCCCTCGGATGGTGGTCTCGACCTCCGTCGGATGGTGCGCGTAATCATCGTAGATGAGAGCCCCTCGATAGGTTCCCTTGTACTCAAACCGTCGGCTAACCCCGTAGAAACCTCGCAATGCCCGGGCAATGGACTCCGGCTCAATCCCAAGATAGGTGGCAATGCAGATGGCGGCCAGCGAGTTCAGGACATTGTGGCGCCCCGGGATATGCAGGGCAAACCGACCCAGCTCCCGTCCGTGCTGCCAGACAGTGAAGGCAGTAGTCCCGTTGACCGTCTCCAGGTCACCGGCCCGAAAGTCATTGGCCCCACCAAACCCGTAGGTTACTTTCCTGGCTGCCGTAGATAAGGCCCTGGCCCGGGGGTCATCACCACAGACCACCAGCAAACCGTCGGGGTTCAGTCTGGCGGCAAACTCCTCAAAGGCCCGCTGAACATCATTAAGGTCCCGGAAGTAATCGGGATGATCCATCTCCACACTGGTAACCACGGCAATCTCGGCATCATAGTTCAGGAAGTGCCGACGGTACTCGCACGACTCCACTACCAGAAACTCGCCTCGCCCGGCCAGCGCCTGCCCACTGCCGATGACTGCCTGCGGGTCAAGCCCTGCTTCCTGCAAGACGCGGCCAATGAGAGCAGTGGTAGTGGTCTTACCGTGGGTGCCGGCCACCGCGATCCCACGCTTGCCCCTAACCAGCTCAGCCAGGAATTCCGGATAGGAGACAACCGGAATTCTCCGGCGCTGGGCTTCAGCCAATTCCGGGTTATCTGCTCCGTAGGCGGCTGATACCACCACCAGGTCGGGTGAACCAACATTCTCGGGGGCGAAACCGACCAGGGGTTTGATCCCGGCCTGGGCCAGTGCAGCATCGGTGGGAAAGCGCTCGGAGACATCAGAGCCGGTAACATGCACCCCGTTAGCCACCAGTATCTGGGCCAGGGCGCTCATCCCGGTACCTTTAATGCCAACGAAGTGGACCTGACGGTAGTTCATTGCTCACCCTCTTTTCCAACCCATTATATGCTACCCCAGTTGCTGTGTCTCGAAACTCTGCCTGTTAGGACGGCCGGACCCGGCTGAACTCAGCTTTGGCCTCGGCCAGTAGTTCGGGAGAGGTCAACAGGTCGAACGCCGTCATGGCCAGGCCCTTGGCCCCAAGGATGAGCCCCCGATGCCCCTCCTCACTGACGGTGGCGTCAGCGAACTCACGGCTGTGTCCGATGACTTCCGGTTGGCAGATCCGGATATACGGGTGGGCTGCCGGCACTACGTGGCTAACATTCCCCATATCGGTTGACCCGGCACCCGATCGTTCAGCATCATCCACCTGGGCCCCCAGGGCCAAGAGGTTGGCCTTGAAAGCATCCGCGATAACCCGGTTAGTGACCATATTGGCATAGGTGTTGGCTGTATTCCGGAACTCTACCGTGGCACCGGTGGCCAGCGCCGCGCCCCAGGCGCAGTTCTTAACCTTCTCGACTACCTCATCTAGGTACTGGCGGCTGGCAGCCCGCACATACATACGGGCCTGGGCCAGATCGGGGACGATATTGGGCGAGACACCACCTTTGGTGATGATCCCGTGAATGCGCACTTCATCCTTGACGTGCTGGCGAAGGGAGTTAATGGCGTTCCACATGGTTATCAGGGCTTCCAGGGCGTTGATCCCCAGGTGAGGCGCCCCGGCTGCATGGGCAGTCCGTCCGTGAAAGGTAATCTCCAGTGCCTGCCGGGCGTTGGAGGAGGTCATGACCATATTCCGGGAGGAAGGGTGAACCATGATCGCGGCATCTATACCGTCGAAGACACCGTGTTCCACCATGATCACCTTGCCACCGGCATTATCCACTGCGCCTTCCTCGGCGGGCGACCCGAGGATGACCAGGGTGCCCGGCACTTCTTTTATCAGCGGCGCCAGGGCTAGGCCGGCACCCACCGCTGCGCTGCCGATGATGTTGTGCCCACAACCGTGCCCCAGTTCAGGCAGGGCGTCATACTCGGCGAGGATGGCAATACAGGGGCCTCCTCCCTTCCCCCGCAGGGTAGCGCGGAACGCGGTCTCCATCCCGGCCAGACCCCGTTCTACAACGAACCCCGCGCGCTCCAGCAATTCGGTCAGCCACTGGGCTGCCCGATACTCGGCGTGTCCTAGTTCAGGGTTGGCATACATCCGGTCCGAAACAGCACAAAGCTGGTCGGCAAGGCTATCGACGTTCCGTTCAATTGCATCCTTCAGACCCAGAGCAGACATCCGGTTGCCTCCTTGGCTACAGCTGTATTAGTGACAGATACCAGGCTAGAATGGCCTGGCCGAAGAACAGGGTGATAAGAGAGCCGAGCGAGAGAAATGGGCCGAACGGGATGAACTCACCCCGTCGTACCCGGCCGGTCGCCATTAGCCCGAGGCCGGTCAAGGCCCCCAGTGATGAGCTCATGAACAAGGCCACCAGTCCCAGCAGTGGGCCGAGGAAAGCTCCCATCAGGAAGCCCATCTTGACATCTCCCCCACCCATTTTTCCCCCACTGGCCACAGCAATCAACAGCAGAACTCCACCGACCAGAGCGGCCCCCCAGAGGGCAGTAATGGGGGTCCAGCCCGGACGCGCCAGGCTCAGTACCAATCCGATGGCGGTTCCGGGCAGGGTCACCGCGTTGGGTAGCAGCCCGGTCTCCAGATCAGTAAAGGCCAGGACAACAAGGATCGCTGCAAATATGAGGCCGACTACCGTCTCCCAATGCCACCCGAAGCGGAGATAGACCAGGCCGAAGAGCCCGGCAGTGATTAGCTCCACGGCGGTGTAGCGTCCAGAGACCGGTGCCTGGCAGTAGCGGCACCGTCCACCAAGCCACACCCAGCTCAGGACAGGGATGAGATCCAACGGCCCCAGCGGGTGCCCACAGGCTGGGCAGTGCGATCCGGGCCAGAAGATCGATTCGTGGCGGGGAAGCCGGTAGATACATACATTTAGGAAGCTACCGACTAACAGACCCAGAACCCCAACCAAAAAGGCCAAGGCATTCCCTCCTCGGCCCACTTATTCCACGATCTTATGATATTTCCCTGCACGAACCACCATCTGCTGGCTTACTAGTCGCCCTTACGAGCCCCAGAGGGGCATCGACTCTACTCCAGCTGTCATATCCCAAAGCTTCATCGATGGCCTCGTCATCGATGAGAGCATCATACTCTGCCAATTTGCCTTCCAACTGGACAGTTGAGCGAGTTCTGAGCTTGAGCCGTTCTTGCACTGGTTTCCTTTCATTCGTTTTGGGCGCAATCTTGCCTGTCGATTAACGTCTTCACTTCCAAGAACCACTACGCAGGGACAGTCTGAACGAGTGAGTACCCTCTGGTTAAAGTAGAAATTGTCCGGACTAGCTGGGTCAAGGGCATCTTCAATAGTCTGTGTTCGTCAACCAAAAACTTGACCACCCTGACAACGTAAAAATTGACCACCCTCTCGGTTAGGTATCTGTGGTAACAGATTGCCATTGCTGACTTTCCCGGAACCGGTAAGACTCACCCTTAAA
>JBFLWA010000029.1:0-12927 GCA_040758135.1 Bacillota bacterium
GTTAAAGATCCCTTTCACATTTATATTTATCATGCTGTCCCAGTCATCCTCCGTGATTTCGGTAAACAGCTTTTGCTGTGCAATACCTGCATTGTTAACCAGGACATCAATCCTTCCAAAATCGTTAATGCTTTGTTCGATAAGCTTTTCAACTTGCCCTCGATCGGAAACATCAGCTCTATATGCTTTGGCGCTATAGCCTCTTTCCTTTAGTTCAGTTAATAATGAGATGGCTTCTTTTTCTGAATGGAAATAGTTAATCATTATATTATAATCATTTTGTGCCAATAGTTCTGCCGTAGCTCGCCCTATTCCTCTTGAACTGCCCGTTATAAGCGCTGTTTTTTTCATAACTTAACCTCCCTTAGAAGCATAGACATTCGACTCTTATTCATTAGATTCCTCCATCGGCACCACCAGCCAGGAACCTGGCCCCCGCTGGGTCACTCGTTCCACCGGGATCCTCAGCTCTTCGGAGATCAGAGCCGCTACCCGGTGGCGGCAAAAGGCCCCCTGGCAGCGCCCCATCCCGGCCCGGGTGCGCTGCTTCACTCCATCTATAGTGCGAGCCCCGGCCGGACCAGCTATGGCCCGGCGGATCTCGCCCTCGGTCACCTTCTCGCACCGGCAAACCACCCGCCCGGAAGCCACCGCAACCGGTCGTCCCGGCTCCCACTCCGGTTTGGCTTCCAGGTTGAGGCCCATCTCCTGTAGGAGCCCGACCAGATAGTGGGCAACCGCCGGAGCCGCTGAAAGCCCGGGCGAGCAGATGCCAGCGGCATGCAGTAAACCTGGCCAGCGGTCAGACGGGCGCAGCTGAAAGTCATCGCCACTCACAGCCCTTATACCGGCGAACTGGGCAATTACCTGGCGCGCGGATAGACTGGGCACCAGGCGCCTGGCGCCGGCCAGAGCCTCCTCCAGTCCCCGGCGGGTGGTGGCGCTTGCCTCGAGGTCATCTTGCCAGGTGGAGGTCGGACCCAGCAAAGCATTACCATGAATAGTCGGGATCGCCAGGATCCCTTTGCCTGCCCCTGACGGAAGCGGAAAGATGACTCGACGCAGGTCAGTAACGCCCCGGTCGAGGATCAGGTATTCACCGCGGCGGGCTCGGACCGGCAGATAGTCTCCGGCCAAGGCGGCCAGGTGGCCAACCCCGGTCCCGGCCGCATTTACCAGATAGCGGCAGGTCAGGGCGACCGGACGGGTGGCCTTGTCGGCCGCCGGCGACCACTCCTCCCCTTCTACTCTGGTTAAGGCCCCGACGCGCCTGAGATTGTTGACGGCAAATCCCCGCCGTAGCCGGACGCCGTTGGTCACAGCGTTCTCCAGGGCGGTCCAGAGCAATCCCTGCGGGTCGACAATGCCGGCACTGGGCGCCCAGAGGCCTGCCCGAACCTCGCGCGAGAGGAGCGGCTCCAGTTGCCGCGCCTCCTGGCCAGAGACGAGCCTCAGCCCCCTAACTCCATTGGCCCGGCCCCGGTCCAGCAGCCCGCTGAGAACTTGGACCTCCTCATCGGTCAGGGCCACCGTCAGCGACCCGGTTCGCCGGAGACCGAAGCCCAAGTCCTGCGCGAGCTGATGGTACAGGTCATTCCCCTCCAAGTTGAGGCGGGCCATGAGCGTACCGGGCGGTGGGTCATAGCCTGAATGGAGAATGCCGCTGTTGGCCTTGCTGGCCCCGCCGGGGAAGTCTACCTCCCGTTCAAGGAGGGCCACCCGCAGATGGTAGCGGGAAAGCTCCCGGGCCAGCAAGGCTCCGATGACCCCGGCCCCGACTATCGCTACATCGTATTCAGCCATTGGCTGCTTCCCCCCGGGTTTGGTTGCTGCCTGAGACTTCTCGTTAGCCCTGGGCATCACCTGCGGCCGGGCCGAATATCCTTCACCCCTGTAGACTTTTTTCGCCGCCCGGCGTAGGTAAGAGTGAGAAAAAGAGAAACGGGGGAATGCCGTATATGTTTTCGTTACTGAAAGCCCTCTTCGGACTGGTAGTCGGGGCCATCGGTCTCGCCCTGGGACTAGCCGGTGGCTGCATTGGTATCGTAATCGGAGCCATTGCTCTCGTGGTGGCCGTCCCCCTAGGTCTACTGGCTGCCCCGGCCCTATTAATCCTACTACCCATCTTCCTCATCGCGGCCGGCCTGGCCCTGCTGTTCCGGCGTCCCTAGCGCCAGCAGGGAGAAGGCACACCACAACCGGGTGCGCCTTCTCCCTATCTCGTTATCTCATTCCCCGGACCTCGTGGTCGGGGCTTATCCGGGCAATCTCCGGGCGCTCGGCCAAGACCTGGATCTCGGTCCAGGTCAGATTGGCTACCAGGGCCTGGATGATGGGAAGTTCAGCGATGCAGCGTCCCTCTAGCTCCCGGCGGAGGCGCTCCAGGTTAACCGCACTGGTGGCCTCAATAATGACTCGCGTTGGATGGCGGGCGCTCTCGGGAGTGAGCCCACTGATTCTCGCCGATGAACCTCGCTTCAGGGCCAATTTCACCAACTCCCACTGCTCGTGTTCTATCCTATGCAGCAAACGTCACCGGTTCTCCTTCGGTTGGTCACCACGAGAACCAGCAACCGCCAGGTAGCTCAGGATCCCGACCGCGGTGGCCAGGTTCAACGAGGTATTGATCCCAAACATCGGGATGCGGATCATCTCATCGCAGAACCCGCTGGCCTCAGGGGGAAGGCCATCTCCCTCACTGCCAAACAGAAGCACCAGGGGGAGGTGGGGCGCCCAGTCCGGCGATACATCACGTGCCCGGGCCGATGTGCCGGTCAGCACCAGGCTATGCCCCCGGCACCACCGGACCAACTCGGTCAGGTTGGTACAGACCGCGAGCGGTGTGTGAAAGACCGCGCCCATACTGGCCTTGACCACAGCTGTGTGGTACGGGTTGGTGCAGTTATCGACCAGAATCACCCCACTGGCTCCGAAGGCATTGGCTGTGCGCAGAATTGTCCCCAGGTTCCCTGGGTTCTCAACACGCCAGAGCGCGATCACCAGAGAGTCTGGCTCAAGTTCGCTCAGGGGGCAGAGGCGTAGGGGCATAACGGCCGCGATCCCTGATGGGCCGTCGCGCTCAGAGAGGTATTCGAAAACCTCCCGAGTGACCTCCCAGAGCCGGACACTCTCACCAGCCCGCTGCCGGACCAGTTCGATGGTATCGGGCTTGGCCAGTTGGGGACAGACGATAACGGCCTCGGCAGTCAGCCCCGACTCCAAAGCCTGCAAGACGGGATGGGGCCCTTCTACAAAGACTCTCTCTGCAGCACGGGCTACCTCGGGGCGGCGTAGCTGCCGCCACTCCTTGGCCTGAGGGTTACGGCGGCTGGCAATTGGCAAAAGGGGTCACCTCTGGGCTTATTTGGTCTCGGTATGGATCTCAATCTCGGCGATGCCGATCTCGGCGACCGGGCCCGGATAAATGCCGACAATAGTTAGCTTAACCCACTCCACTGTGACCGGGGGGAACTGGATCCGGTGCACACCGGGATTATCGGCAAAAGTAATCCTACACTTGCGCCCGTCTGATGTCTCCACTTCAACGGCGGCCAGGCGGGCATAATGCCTGAAAGCAGACTGGGAACTCCCGGCCCCGGTCACCAGGCTTATCCCGGTGACTACCTGCGGTGACTCGAACTTAAGGGTCAGGGATTCGCCCACGCCTGGCAGGCGCCCATTCCTCACCGCTGGTCTCCAGGCAGTGGTCATCAGGCCATCAAAGGCCAGCTCGGCATAGCCATCCCTAGCCACCGAAGAGGCGGTCACGGTGAAAGGGCGTTCCCGGCGGTAGGAATCGAGCGCCTCCGGGATCCGGTTCCCCTCCGGCCAGACCGGCTGCGGGAATGACACCAGCCAGACTGCGCTGTTACCGACCTCGTCCTCGAGTTCTAGGACGGCTTTCTTCCCATCCTGGCTCCAGTACTGCCGCTGGGAGGCCGGAAGACTGGCTCCCACCAGGCGCACCCGGCTCCGGCTGTGGTTCAGGCTGATAGCCGGACCATTGGGGCAGGCGGCAGGCGGCGGAGACCAGGTGGCTTCCCGAATCTGGCCGTCGCCCGTAACCACCTGGTATCCGGTACCAGTTTCGAGTATAATCCCCTCACCGGTCCAGTCGACCACCGACCCGGTGGCCCCGGCCACCAGGCAACGCGGAGCATAGCCCAGGTTTGCGATATAGAGCCCGGTCCGGGGACCATCTGTCACCCGGAAGGCGTAGGCCTTCCCGTCGGAGCGCCAAGTCAGGTCGGTTACCGCCCCCCGGGGATCGAATGTCTTCTCCAGGTTGAACCAGTAGAAACCGACGGTCCAGACCCCGGCTTTGCCCCCGGCTCCTTGCAAGAAAAGAGCATAGTCGCCGGAAGGGGAGGTTTGGAAGCTATGAAAACCGATCTGGGAGGGGTCGCGCAAATCCCAGATCAGGGTTCTCCGGTCCACCAGGATGCGCTTGTCGGCATCGGCCAGGATAACATCCACTCCGTTGAGGCTGGCGATGAACCTGGTGCCACTGCCGGACCAGCAGAGACCGGTCAGAGCCATCAGCTCGGTCTGGGATGGCGCCCCCGGGCCGGCCCAGGCGCTGTAGCCAAGCTCGGTAATCTTCTCGTCCACCAGTGTATAGAGGTCGAGGACAGTGCCGCCGCCCTCATACTGGATGTAAGCCAGCCGTTGGCTGTCTGGCGACCAGGCGGCCCGGATCAGGCCTTCCCTGGTCTCCCATAGCTGAACTACCCAGGCACCGCTAGGGTCGGCACCGGGCTCCATGGTGTACTCAGCCCTCAGTTCCGCCGGTGCCCGGCAGGAGGAAAGGAACATGGCTATTACCACCAAGATGGTGAAGCCACCGATGACCCGCTGTTGCATGTCCCCTTATCCCCCAATTCACTCCAGAGTGCGGGCGCTGGCTTATTCCCAGCGCCACACTGGATTTCGCCAACCGGCAATGGCTTCCCTCCCTCTGCTGCAATAATTGCGTTGTACGAAACAAAACGCCCCCCAAGACCGTAGGGGAAGCGTTTGACTTATTCGTCAAGGAGACTGGCCGGTAGCCTTAGTCAACGACCACCAGTACCTCCTCCTTGGGGCGAAACGACCGGGGACCCCGTTCCTGGTCGGGGTAACCGACGGGAATCATGGCCACGGGGCGTAGATGGGGGGGGAGGTCCAGGATGCGGGCCACCTCTTGTTCATTAAACGCCCCAATCCAACAGGTGCCGAGGCCGAAACCCACCGCCGCCAGCAAGATGTTCTCCACCGCGGCCGCTGTGTCTTGCAGGCAGTAAAGCTCAGCGCCCCGCTCCCGGTAGCGGCTGGCCGACCGCTCGGGAGCAGCGCAGACAACGATGACCACCGGTGCCTGGGCCAGGAAGGATTGTCCCAGGGCCGCACCCACCAGAGCCTCCTTGGTGGCCTGATTCTTCACCACATAGAACGCCCATGGCTGCATGTTTCCGGCACTCGGAGCCAGCAGGGCTGCTTCAACTAACCGGCCAATAGAAGCATCAGGGATCGGCTCGGTCTTGAACTTCCGGATACTACGGCGCTCACGAATGCAGTCCATAATGTCTTTGGTCATTTGGCTCACCTCCATTCCCTCTATGTCTTTCTCCTTCTCGTCTCCATCTCCTACCACAGCCGCCAGGGTCTCGCCGTCTCCAGTCTTCCGAAGTGTTTTCACCCGGAGGCTACCTGCCTCTAGCATGCACCTGCCGAGAATATTTCCTTCGGGAACGGGTTTTACCAGAAGGAGTTGTCAACTGGACAGAGAATGATCACCCGAATAGTTCGGGGTACGAAATATGCTTCGGAATCTTTGTTCAATTTTGACTCTTGCAGCTAAACGCGCAAGAGCAACTTTCCAGCCGAGAGAGGAGGTCACTATAGTGGATCTGGTCATGAAGGTCGTCCTGTACCTGATGGCTGCCGGAGTTGCCGCTGTCGCCGTCCTCGGGTTCCTGCGCTCTCCTTCTCAGAAAGACTGACCAGCAACCCTGAAAGACCGGGCCGCGAGTCCGGTCTTTCAGCGCGCTTTGGGGCAGACTAGACTCGTTCGATGAATGCTAGCAGCGAGGAGTGTTAACATGCAGAGGAATGTCGGTACTATCGATGCCTACCTGAGAATCACCATGGGCCTGACTATGCTGGGGATGGGGATCATCCGAGGCATCCGCAAGAATGATGCGCTCTCTGGCCTACTGGTTAGCGCCGGGGCCATGAAGGTGGCCGAGGGGACCACCCGCTATTGCCCCATGCTGCACGCGCTGGGGCGGTCCACCGTCCATGGGAGCGACCTGGCAGTGGAGATCGAAGCCAAGAGCATCGAGTTGGTCGGGGAGGACACTGAAGACGAATAGCCATCCGGCGGCTATGGCCTGGGCCGGCCTAGAGGATTTCGCTCCGGCGAGGAAGAAGAGAGATGAGCTAATCCGCGGTTTACCAAAGGAGTGCTGGATCCATGGTGCCCGCCCTCAACTTGGGCGTCGCTCTCGTCGGTGGCCTGGTCTCGTTCTTCTCTCCCTGCGTCCTGCCGTTGGTCCCGGTCTATCTGACCTTCTTCGGCGGCGAGGCCCGATCGCCCTGGCCGCGTCTGCTTCTATTCGTGCTGGGCTTCACCACCGGCTTCACCGCCCTGGGCCTCGGCGCGGGGCTGGTCGGGCAGTGGCTGGGGCCGGCCCGGCTTTACGCCCAATACGCTGGTGGCCTCTTACTCATCGTCTTCGGGCTCCACTTGGCTGAGCTTATCCACATCCCGGCGCTGCAACGCAGCACCCAGGGTACCCTGGGTGGCCGTCAGCTGCGAACCTGGCATTATTGGCTGGTGGGCCTGGTCTTCTCGCTAGCCTGGACCCCGTGCGTGGGGCCGGTCCTGGCTGCTATCCTGGTACTGGCCGGCAGCCAGGCCAACGTCTGGGTGAGTGGCGGACTGCTCCTGGCCTATTCGGCCGGGTTTGCCATCCCCTTCATGGTCGCAGGCCTACTGGTGGATCGCCTGACCCAGCTGCTCGGCCGGGTACAGGTCTGGGTCAGGCGGCTCCACATTATCTCCGGCTATATTATGATCGTCATGGGCCTGCTGATCTTCACCGGCTACTTTGAACTTCTCTCCCGCCGACTGATCCGGTAGGGCGCGCTGAGGGGGCCCGCTGGACGAGCCCCCATCTGTTACTTGAGGAGTTCCTGGAATAGGCCGTTCCACTGATCGGCCAGATAGTAACCGTAGATGACACTGGTCACCTTTCCATTGGGAAGAACCAGAATCGAAGCGGGAACCCCCTGCAGGCCAAGGCTGCGGTAGAACGCGTAATCCTCTTGAGTGGCAGCATTATACTGGTAGATGATAACCCTGCCCTTCCATTGCTCACCAAGGGAGGCCAACACGGGCCTCATCTGAATACAGGCTGGTCAGGTTGGAGTGTAGAAATACAGCCAGACCAGCTGGTTCTTGGCGGCTGCCTCTTCCTTGGCCTGTTCCAGGCTATACGGGCCCGCCCCGGCCGCTGACGGCTGAGAACCGCGGCTGAGCAGCCACCCCCCAATGGCCAATCCAACAATGGCCAGGATAATCACCCACCGGGCAATCTTCATTGGCTCACCTCCGGCTTAGACACCTATCTATGTATTAGGATATTTGAATACGCGTTCGCTCAATTCCTCCCTCCCTCAGTAACTCAGCCAGATCTTTTCTCATTCCCCTGGCGGTTTGTACCCGACATGGGGCTGGGAAATCTGCCCGGTTGCGGTTACGAAGTATGAAGTGGGGATGTAGGTTACCCCCAGGTGGTAGCTAGGGAAGCAGCATCAGCCCGGGACATATCATACTGGTGATGTCCATCTGCTCTCTCCACCTCTCCCCGAGAGCGGCCAGCACGGGCCGCATACGCAGGCAGGCCGGTCAAGTTGGCGAGTAGAAATAGACTCAGATAAGCCGACCGCTGGCCCTGGCCTGGTTCTGGATCTCCCTCGAGAGTGGGAGCCTCCGCCGTATTTCCACCGAAAAGACGGGGGATCTCCCAGGCCAGCAATGCGAGGGCAATGACGGCCAAGACCACCGAACGGGTACTGTACAATAGGCTCACCCCGCTAATATAAAACTGAGCCCGGACAGACCCGGGATCAGCTCTGGTGCCCACCCTACCGCTGGCGGTTGCCCTGATAGGTGCTGCCAGTGGTGTTCGTCTGATTGGTCTGTTGGGTCATCTGCTGCTGAGCCTGCTGCATCGTCTGCTGCCTTACCTTATACTGCGGCTCCTCGGATTCAATGTAGTTGAGCCTTGCCCGGAGCTGAGGCACGACCTGCTTATCCATGATGTCGGCCAGCTGGTTGAATGCAGCCGCCGCCTGCTGGTCGTCAGTATCGAGCCCGAAAGACTTGAGCGAGGCAGCTACCGATTCTGCCTGAGAGAGAGTGGTGTGCAGCTTCTTGCCTACTGTCATACGCCGATAACCTCCTTGGAATTGTTGTGCTCCTCCAATATCATGGGTAGCCAAGACCAGCAGAATACTAGGTTGTGAGCGGTCCATATGGAAATAGCAAGCAGCATCTGTATAAGAATGGAATAGACCAAACCATCGAAGGCAGGTGGGAGCGATGGCCAGAACCATCATTGGGTACGCATCAGTCGCGCTGGGCCTTTCCTGGCTTTAGCTGGCTGATTATCTCGGTCCGCTATCCGTACGGCGGCGCCTATATCATAGCCGCGTTGACCACAGTTGTTATCGGCGCACTAGTGGGCGGCGTGGCCGGCCTGGGCCAGGGCGCTATTGCTGCAGCCGGTTCGGCAGCACTCGGTGTCTGGCTGGTAGCAACTATGGTCTTCGGTCGGGAGCTGCTGGCCGGCTGGACCTGATTCATTCCGGTTGCCGCGGGAGCTTCGCTGGCCGCCGGTGCCACTGCGGCAGTTTTGTCAGCCCTGGGCCACTGGTTCCGGCAGCAGCGCCTCTAAGAGGCCCAGAAATAACAAAAGAGCGGGCTAGCTGCCCGCCCCTTGCCATGAAGCGTTTCAAGAGTTCTTGTTCTGACCCACGGTAGCCAGTAGAGTGACCCAGCCGGTCAGGATCAGCCCGAAGACCAGCTTGGGTATGCTGTGCTCGGTCAAAAGCACCCGCAACCCGAGAAAGTTGTGCCCTCCCCATAGCTGCTCCCAGTAGATGGTCGTCAAACCAGCCAAGACAAAACAGCCAATCCCCGCCAGGTTCAACCAGTTTCGGCGGCCCGTAAACAGGCGAATAAGACTAAAGACTGCCCCGGTTACCATCAGATAAACAGCAGTGGCCACAAAGGACAGATGATAGGTGGCTGGCAGCAGCTTCAGCACATAGTAGAGGATCGGAGCCAAGATCAAGGCCAGAAAAACCCAACCACTCAAACGGTCTTTCCCTTTCACCGGTATCCCTCCCACATCAACTCTCCTCCCATTATACCTTACGATACGGCCGCTGCCGAGTTTTGTCGCGCCTCTTCCCGTCTCTCCAGACGACCCAGGTAGAAGAAAGTCAGGCTGCCCATGATCCGGAGGGCTGCCGCGGCCAGGAAAGCCCAGAAGAAACCGACCAGGTTCAAGAGGGCGACACCGGCCATGGGGGCGAAGATGGCCGAGGCGTTCACCGCCGTGCTGTAGTAAGCGATGTAGGTGGTCTTCTTGTCCTCCGGGGTAAACTCCAGCAGGGCGTTGAAGAGCGCCAGGTTAACGCCGGAGAAAATGGCCCCAGTCACCAGGTTGAAGACCGCTACTGTCACCAGGCTGTGAGAGAAGGCGTAGACGGTGGGTACAATGAAAATCCCCACCGTCGAGACGAACAGGGTGCGCAGGGAGCCGTGGCGGTCCATGAACCTGGCCCAGTAGCCGTAGCCCACCAGCGAGCCCCCGGTGTTCATCAGGCTCAGGATACTGACCCAGAGGTTGTTGGCGCCCAGCACTTTAACCTGATAGAGAGTGAACAGCGGCCAGGCGGTTTGCCAGGCGAAGTAGAAGAAGATGGAGGCCAGCGTATAGCGGAGGAACCTCTGGTAGCCAACGATCTCCCGCAGGTCGCGGCCGATAGAGCCGAGGATGGAGCGGCGCTGGCCCGCCAACTCGGTCTGGGCCGACGGAGGGGTCTCCTCCGATTCCTCCAGGCGGGTGAAGACCCAGATCTCGCCCAGGGCCACCAGGAAAGCCAGGCTAAACATAAGTTGGTAACCGAAGGGATAGCCCAGCATATCCAGGATCCGGCCGGCCAGCAAAACCACCATAGTGCCGAAGAGGTTCATGGCCCGGTTGCGGGCGGCGAAGGCCGTGGCCCGCCGCTGCTGGGGGACGATCCGCGAGATGAACCCCTGCCAGGCCACATTGCCGATGGCACCCGGCAGGTTCATCAGAGCCACCGCGGTAACCAGCACGGCCGGGCGCAGCGGTGCCGGGAAGAGTGGGATGGTGGCCATCAGCAAATAGAACGAGCGGTGCGCCAGCAGGAAAGCCGCGGTCACCGCTTTCTTGTGTCGTTGCCGGTCGACAAACTTGCCGCCGGGAATCATGGACAGGAGACTGACTACGGCCGGGGCCGATGAGAGCAGCGCCACCTGGAGGTTGCTGGCCTCGAGCTTCACCGCGAAAATCCCGACAAATGGGCCGACCAGGTTGGCCGCGGCCACTGATACCATTCCGTGGAGAGTATTGAGGCGGATGTTGCGTTCGAGGACAGGTCCTTCCGACTGGCCTGTCAGGTCACCCCGCAGGGTGGCCCACCACCGCGCTAGCGACGGCATGGGTGTGCGTGCGCCTCCTCTGGTTGCCTGAAATCCTCTTTCTATTCTACTGAGCCAACCGCTTTCCTTTCGTAACCGGAAATGTATTTCGCCCCAATTCTGGGAGGCGGGATGAACTATACCTCAATCTGCTGCCACCGTCCGGCCCGGAACCGGATTGCAGTGATGGCCGCCCTGACGGCCCAATCCAGCAGTGTAGCCATCCAGGCCGCCCAGAGTCCCCAGCCGAGGATGACCACAAGGAGATAGCTCAACCCCAGGCGCACCACGAAGCTGGAGACAACGGTGGCCAGCAAGACCGACGAGGTATCGCCGGCGCCGCGTAGGGCACCACTGGCGACAAAACCGATGGCCATGGGGATCTGGGAGAGACCGACAATGCGCATGAGCATGATCCCCGAGGCGAGGATCTCCACCTGGTCGGTATAGATGCGGACAAAGAGCCCGGGCAGGATGAAGAAGAGCAAGCCCATCAGACCCATGAAGATAGTGCCAAGCGCTATGGCCTGCCGGCCTGATTGCGCCGCTTCCTTAGGGTTGCAGGCCCCGAGATTTTGCCCCACCAGCGCCGAGGCGGCCACGGAGAAGCCGATGGCCGGCATAAAGGAGAGCTGCTCGGCGTTGGAGCTAACGGTGGCGGCAGCCACCGCTACTGTCCCCAGCGTAGCGACGATCTTGATATGAATCATGGCCGAGACGCTCATGACCATGCGCTCCAGGGCAGCCGGGATGCCGATGCGGAACAGGCGACCGATGAGATCCATATCTAACCGGCGAAAGCCGGCGGCCTCCAGGTGCAGGCCTCCCCTCCCCCGGAGCAAGACAATAAACATGATGGCCGCCCCCACCAGCCGCGAGAAACTGGTAGCTACAGCAGCACCAAAGACGCCCAGGGACGGGAAGCCCAGGTGGCCAAAGATAAGTACCCAATTGCCAAACACATTAATCAGGTTGGTCAGGATATTGACCTTCATCGGAGTCTGGGTATCACCCGCTCCCCGCAGAGCTGCTGTCATGATCGTGGCTACCAGCATGAAGAAGAGCCCGGGCGCAATCCCCCGCATGTAGCTGGTGCCTAACTTCACGACCTCACCCTCGCCACCCATAAAGACCACGATCTGCCGGCCGGCCAGATAAGCAAAGAGCCCCAAGGCAAGAGCCAGGAGCGAAGTGGTCAAAAGAGCCTGTTCGGTGACCCGGTTGGCTTGGTCAGGCTGGCGGGCGCCGGTAAAGCGGGCTACCATGGCTGTAGTGGCCACCCCCAAACCGAGAAAGATGGCTTGGCCGACAAAAAGCGGCCGGAAGCTGAGGCCCACAGCAGCGATGGCCACCGCCCCCAGGCGTCCGACCATGGCCATATCAATTACCTGGACCAAAGTCCCGAGGATCATCTCGGCCGAGACTGGCCAGGCGAGGCGAAAGATAACTCTGCGCCGCTCAGTGGGCGAGTACAGGGCTCGTGCCTCTGACTGAGCTGGTTCTGGGATTAGATCAGGTATTGGTTGAGTTGGTGTCGCATCCTGGCTCATCAGCTGCCTCCCACAGAAACTTCTAATATCTAACTTTAAGCTGCACCCATCTATTCAGCGACAATGGCCTTCTCTCCTGCTAGATACGACGCTCTAGTTCGCTCCAGCGCAGGGAGCGTCGCCAGATCTCCCGTTCGACTGTGAAGCCACGGGCCTGGTAGAGGGCGATGGCCGGTACACTGGCTGCACTGCAGCCCAGGCAGGCCGAGGCATGACCAGTGGCCGCCAGTTCAGCCAGGGCCGTTCGGAAGAGCACCCGACCCAGGCCGCGCCCGCGAGCCGTCGGTGTCACATAGAACTGCTGGATGAAGCCAGGTTCACCGGTGTGGTAGACGAGATAACCACCGGCGGCGGCCGGCCATGAGGATCCGCCCGCCCTCAAACTCGGCCAGTAGCCGGTCGGTCGTGCTCTGACCGAAATCTTCGGCCACCGGCCGACGCAGGGAAGAAGCATCGGTTGAGCTTCTATACGGGCGAACAGCCGCCGGCCACTGGAAACCATCGGCCCATTTTCCGAATTCCCGGTTGTGTGTTCGCTAATATAAAAGTTGACCAGTTTAGCCCCTGGTGCTAACGAAAAAGTTGACCACCCTGAGAACCCCATCCTGTAAGCTTAAGTTGAGACACTAGGCTTACGGGAGGAAAAGGAGTTGC
>JBFLWA010000030.1:0-12639 GCA_040758135.1 Bacillota bacterium
AGCGCCAAGGACACGTTCCATGACAAAGACTCTTTTTGACTCTCTAGAACTCAAGAAAATGTCTCCTTTCATGAGGACATTTTCTCAGTCCGTTTACAGGGTGACAATATCACAGGCCGACAACAGGCAGACTGGCTTTGCCTTGACGAAACCGGTTTAATGGTTTAAAATCAAATGCGGCACGGGCGTATAGCTCAGCTGGGAGAGCGCCGGCATCGCAAGTCGGAGGTCAGGGGTTCGATTCCCCTTACGTCCACAGTAAAACCCCCGGAAAGCTTCGGGCTTCCGGGGGTTTTACGCGCTCCTCAGTCGAAAACCCTGGTCTTGGCAGTCATCCCAATCTTCCGGTCTTTGCGGAATCCGTGCCGCAGTTCTCCCGTTACCTGTACCTTCTGCGATTTGGGTTCTCGCGATCGGGGGGCGCCGGGCGGACGGTGGGGATCAAGTTCAGTGAGGTTGGCCGGTCCGACGACCCCTGGGGCAACGCGCTTGACAGCCATGGAACGCACCTCCCTTATGGCAGCTTTCCCCTAGTATGTCCAGGCGTGATAATGCCCACCTCGGTTACCAGCAGATCCACCGGCCTGTCCCAGGGATCGACCGGTAACTGATCGACAATCTGAAAGGAAAAGGCCGGGGCCACCTTTAAGGCCCGGGGGACCATGGCCAACAAGCGGTCGAAGTAACCGCCACCATACCCCAGGCGATAGCCCCGGCGGTCGTACCCAACACCGGGGACCAGGATCAGATCGAGCTCGGACAGGGTGACTTGCGGTGCTGCCGGCGATGGCTCGGGAATACCGTAAGCCCCTGGCCGCACTTCTTCTAGATCCGCCACGCGGTGGAGGGTTAGAGAGCGGTTAGCCGGGTGGCTGCGCGGCAGGCAGAGCACCTGACCGCCGCTGATTGCGCGCCAGAGTGGCCGAAGGTCGACTTCGCCCCGCACCGGGTGGTAAGCCAGGATGCATTGAGCGCGCTGCAACCAGTCGGCAGCCGCCAACCGCTCGACTATAGCCTCGCTCCACAGAGAATGGAGCTCGGACGGCAGGGTGCGCCTTCGTTGCAGAAGGCGCTGCCGCAGTTCATCCTTGGTCTCTTCTATAGGTCTCTTCCTCCTTCCCGCCATCATACAAAAGGCGGGCCGAAGATCTCCGGCCCGCCCAGTTCTGTCCTTCAGCCCAGGATTGACAAAAGCACACCAGCGGCCACTGCTGAGCCGATAACACCGGCCACATTGGGCCCCATCGCGTGCATCAGCAGGAAGTTGGCCGGGTTGGCCTCCTGGCCCACTCTCTGCGAAACCCGGGCCGCCATCGGCACCGCCGAGACGCCGGCCGAACCGATGAGCGGGTTCATCTTGCCCCCGCTCCACAGATACATGAGCTTGCCGAGTAGGACACCGGCGGCCGTCCCCACCGAGAAAGCGACCAAACCCAGCGCGATGATCTTCAGGGTGTCCGGGGTCAGGAAGGATTCGGCATTGGCTGTGGCACCCACCGTCAGTCCCAGGAAGATCAGGACAATGTTCATCAGTTCCCCGTGGGCTGTCTTGGCCAGACGGTCAACCACTCCCGACTCGCGCATCAGGTTGCCGAACATTAGAGCCCCGATAAGCGCGGCCGCTGAGGGCAGAACAAAGGCTACCACGATCATCACCACAATGGGGAACAGGATCTTCTCGGTCTTGCTCACCGGACGCAGCTGCTCCATGACGACCATCCGTTCCTGCTTGGTGGTGAGTGCCTTCATAATCGGTGGCTGGATGATGGGTACCAGGGCCATGTAGGAGTACGCCGCGATGCCGATAGGACCCAGCCACTCCGGGGCGAGCTTACTGGTGAGGTAGATGGCGGTAGGGCCATCGGCGCCACCGATGATGGCCACCGAGGCGGCCACCTTCGGAGCGAAGCCCAGGGCCAACGCTCCGATGAAGGTCCCGAAAATCCCAAACTGCGCGGCCGCTCCCAGGAGCAGGGTCTTGGGGTTGGCAATCAACGGTCCGAAGTCAGTGAGCGCCCCCACGCCCAGGAAAATCAGCGGCGGGTAGATCCCCAGCTTAACCCCGCGGTAGAGCCAGTAGAGAAGCCCCCCCTCATCCATCAGGCCAGCCAGGGGAATATTGGCCAGGATCACGCCTGTGGCGATAGAGACCAGGAGAAGCGGTTCGTATTTTCTGACAATGGCCAGATAAAGCAGGACACAGCCCACGGCAATCATGATCAGCTGCCCGGAAGTGACTGCCGTAAAACCCGTACTCTGCATCAGTTTCTCCAAAGATTCTCCCAGCAAATTATCCACCTACTATCCGATGACAACCATTACATCGCCCGAGTTAACCGAGGCACCCTGGCTGACCAGGATCTCTTTAACCATACCGCCCTGTGCAGCCTGGATCTCGTTTTCCATTTTCATGGCTTCCAAGACCAGCAGAGTTTGGCCAGCTACTACCTGCTGGCCGACGCTGATTTTCACCGCTACCACCACGCCCGGCAGCGGGGCGGTGACCCGGTAGCCGCCCGCCGTAGCCGGAGCCGCCGGCTTGGCTGCCGGACGCTCCTCCTTCTTCCCGGGGGGCGCGACCATCGGCTTGGCCACCGACGCCGGGGTTGCTGGCTTCGACTGTTCCTGCTGGACTGGGCGGGCCGCCACCTCACCGCCCAGTTCCTCGACCTCTACTTCATAGACCGTCCCATCGACGGTGACCCGGAACTTCTTCATTGCTACTGGTTCCCCCTTCTGTACAGTCTCTGCCGGGCAGCGATGTTCTCACTGCGACCCGCGGCCTGCCACGGCGAGCCAGCGGTGCCGATGCGCTTCACTTTCGTGATGTTGATCTCAATCACCTGGCGGCCTAGATAGGCAGCGACTGCCGCGGCAATGACCGCAACTACCCGCTGGCGGTCGGAGCCCTCAGCCGGGCCGCTTACCTCGACAGCCGGGGTCGACGGCCCAGCCGGGATACTTTCCGTCAGAACGGCCGTCGGGCGCCTGTCACGGGCAAAGAGCTGCTTGAATGCGCCCAGGATGAACGCCAGGGTAATCAGAACCAGGAAAGTAACGCCCATCCCGATCAGGGTGACCCGAACTCCCCACAGGACCAGATCGTCCATGAGTCCTTCCCCCCGTTAAACCGGCAGGTTGCCGTGTTTCTTGGCTGGCCGGTTCTCCCGTTTGGTCCCCAGCATCTCTAGAGCGCTGATCAGGCGGGGCCGCGTCTGCCGGGGGTCGATCACCTGATCCACATAGCCCCGGGCTGCCGCCACATAAGGGTTGGCGAACTTATCCCGGTACTCGGCAATCATCTCCTGCCGTTTGGCCGCCGGATCCTCAGCCTCAGCAATCTCCTTGCGGAAAATGATATTGGCCGCTCCCTCCGGTCCCATCACCGCGATCTCAGCAGTGGGCCAGGCTAGAACCTGGTCAGCACCGAGCGACTTGGAGCACATGGCCAGATAGGCGCCGCCATAGGCTTTGCGCAAGATAACCGTGACCTTGGGGACGGTGGCCTCTGAGTAAGCGTAGAGAATCTTGGCCCCATGCCGGATAACCCCGCCGTACTCCTGGTCGGTGCCGGGCAGGTAGCCGGAAGTGTCTACAAAGGTTACCAGAGAGAGGTTGAAGGCATCGCAAAAGCGGACGAAGCGGGCGATCTTGTCTGAAGCGTTAATATCGATAGAACCCGCCGCTGCTTGGGGTTGGTTGGCTACGATTCCCACGGCATGCCCGCCGATCCTGGCTAACCCGACCACGGCATTGGTAGCGAAATCGGCCTGAACCTCGAGGAAGTCGCCGCTGTCAACAACACGGCCAATGACCTCCCGCACATCGTAGGGACGGTTAGCCGCCGCCGGAACTACCGTCAGCAGCTCCTCGTCGCAGCGAGTCAACGGGTCGCCAGCTTCCACATAGGGAGGGTTCTCCATGTTATTGGCTGGGAGGAAGGAGAGGAGCTTACGCACGGTCATGAGACACTGCTCCTCATTGGCGGCCCGGAAATGGGCCACCCCACTGCGCTGGTTATGAACCGCGGCACCGCCCAGCTGTTCTACAGTAACATCCTCACCGGTTACCGCCTTGATCACCTGGGGACCGGTAATAAACATCTGACTGGTACCTTCGACCATAAAGATGAAGTCAGTGAGAGCCGGCGAATAAACCGCTCCACCGGCACACGGTCCCATGATCACTGAGATCTGGGGGATGACACCCGACGCCAGTGTATTGCGCTTGAAGATCTGGCCATAGCCATCCAGAGCATCGACGCCCTCCTGAATGCGCGCACCCGATGAATCGTTAATGCCAATCAAGGGAGCACCGCACTTCATCGCCATATCCTGTACCTTGGTGATCTTGGCTGCGTGCATCTCGCCCAGTGAGCCACCGATGACTGTGAAGTCCTGGGCAAAAGCGAAGACCAGCCGCCCATCGACAGTACCGTACCCGGTAACCACGCCGTCAGCCGGTGCCTCCACCCCGGCCATGCCGAAATCAGCGGCCCGGTGGGTAACATGCATATCAATCTCAATAAAGCTATTAGGGTCAAACAGAAGTTCCAGACGCTCGCGAGCTGTTAGCTTTCCTGATTCGTGCTGCTTTTCAATGCGCTTGGGACCACCGCCCTGGCGCACCGTCTCCTCGCGGGACTGGAGCTCTGCCAGTTTTTTCTCCATGTCCATGGTGATTGCTCCCCCCTAATTAGTTCCGAGTCCCAGGTTCAGTGATCGCTGGGCCGTTCGCAGAGCTCAATGAGGACTCCGTTGGTACTCTTGGGGTGGACAAAGGCAATCTTGGCACCGCCGGCACCAATGCGCGGTTCCTCGTTTATCATGCGCAAGCCGGCCTCCTTAACCTTCCGGATCGCCTCGACAATGTTATCTACCCGTACCGCCACATGCTGGATCCCTTCGCCCCGGCTCTCGATGAACTTCGCAATGGGGCCCTCAGGATCGGTCGACTCCAGCAGCTCGAACTTGGACTGGCCGATGGGTAGGAAAGCCACACGGACCTTCTGCTCTTCTACCCGCTCGATGCCCTTCAGCTCCAGGCCCAGAACCTCGGTATAGACCTTCAGCGCCTGATCCAAGTCGCGCACTGCAATTCCCAGGTGATCGATTTTGGTCAGCATAACTCTCCTCCTGACTAGACCCGGACATGGGTCTTGATAAACTCTACCGCCGCCGAGGTCGGTGTGCCGGGAGTGAATATCTCGGCCACCCCTGCCTCCTTCAGTGCCGGGATATCGGCCTGGGGGATAACTCCCCCACCGATAACCAGGCACTCTAACCCTTTCTCCCTCAGCAGGCTGACCACTTTGGGAAAGAGCGTGCCATGGGCGCCGGAGAGTAGCGAGAGCCCGACGACATCGACATCCTCCTGAAGAGCTGCTTCTGCAATCTGTTCCGGGGTCTGGCGAAGGCCGGTGTAGATTACCTCCATTCCGGCATCCCGCAGAGCCCGGGCCACTACTTTAGCTCCCCGGTCATGGCCATCCAGCCCTGGCTTGGCGATGAGCACTCTGATCTTTCTATCCAACACCGTTCACCTCTCTTACAGGGAGATGTCGGGACGGTACTCTCCGAAGACCTGGCGAAGGACACCGCAGATCTCGCCGAGAGTGGCATAGGCCCGAACCGCCTTCAGGATGGCGGGCATGGTATTCCCATTCCCCTCAGCAACGCTCTTCAGCTCGGCCAGGGCCGCCTCAACCGCCGCCTGGTCACGACGGGCTCTGAGGCTCGCCAGTTTACGGCCCTGAAGCTCGCCGACGGCGGGATCAACCCGCAGCAGATCCCTGGGGGGGGCCTCCTCGGCAGTGAACCGGTTGACACCGACCACCACCCGCTCACCGCTTTCGACGGCTTTCTGGTACCGGTAGGCACTCTCCTGGATCTCCCGCTGAATATAGCCCTGCTCAATGGCGGCCGGAGCCCCGCCCAGTGCATCGACCTTCTCAATGTACTCCATGGCCTGACGCTCAATGCGGTTGGTGAGATCCTCGAGGAAATAGGAGCCGCCCAGCGGATCAATGGTGTCAGCCACACCGCTCTCGTAGGCGATAATCTGCTGGGTCCGAAGGGCAATCCGCACCGACTCCTCGGTGGGCAGGGCCAGGGCCTCGTCGTACGAGTTGGTGTGCAGGGACTGGGTCCCGCCCAACACTGCCGCGAGGGCCTGCAAGGCGACACGCACCACATTGTTGTAGGGTTGCTGGGCAGTCAGGGTGCTACCACCGGTCTGCGTATGGAACCGCAGCATCATCGACTTAGGATCCTTAGCGCCGAATCTTTCCTTCATAATCCGCGCCCACAACCGCCGGGCCGCCCGGAACTTAGCGATCTCCTCCATGAAGTCCAGATGCGAGTTAAAGAAGAACGATAGCCTGGGGGCAAATGTGTCCACATCCAGCCCGGCCTTGATGGCCACCTCCACGTAGGCGATTCCGTCAGACAGGGTAAAGGCGACTTCCTGGACGGCCGTGGAGCCAGCCTCCCGGATATGGTAGCCGCTGATACTGATGGTGTTCCAGTCGGGGAGATGCTTGGCGCAATACTCGAAAGTATCAGTGATCAGGCGCATCGACGGCTGGGGAGGGAAAATGTAGGTGCCCCGGGCCGCGTACTCCTTCAGGATATCGTTCTGGATTGTCCCCGATAGCTTCTCCGAGGGGACTCCTTGCTTCTCGGCGACCGCGATGTACATGGCCAGCAGCACGGCGGCCGGAGCGTTGATAGTCATTGAGGTGCTGACCCGGTCCAGGGGGATGCCGTCAAAGAGGATCTCCATATCTTCCAAGGAGTCAATAGCCACCCCCACCTTGCCCACTTCTCCCTCGGCCAGGGGATGATCGGAATCGTAACCGATCTGGGTCGGCAGGTCAAAGGCGACCGAGAGGCCGGTCTGTCCCTGCTCCAGCAGGTACTTGTAGCGCTGGTTAGATTCTTCCGCCGTGGCAAAACCGGCGTACTGCCGCATAGTCCAGAATCGCCCCCGGTACATGGTGGGCTGGACCCCGCGCGTAAAGGGGTACTGGCCGGGGAAACCCAGCTCGTTAAGATAGTCGGTTTCGGCCGGGATATAGAGGCGGTCAACCCCGAGACCAGAGATAGTGGAGAACTCGGGCGAGCGCTCCGGGAACCGGCTGGTCAGCTTCTTGACCATCCCCTGCTCCCAGGCCTCCTTCGCCTGAGCGATTCCTTCGAGACTCTCTTTATCGGTCAACGGCATATCTCCCCTTTCACATCGGTACTTAGCGCGCAAAAGCGCCGAGAGGGGCCACTGACCCCAGCAGCCCCACCCGGCCCTGACAGCTAGCTAGTTGAGCCAGCCGCGGACGCGCATGGCGTCAGCAACCCGCTTGACCGCCACGTAGTAGGCAGCCTTGCGCATCGGGACCTGCTTATCCTGGGCCATAGCGTAGACCTCGTTGAATGAACGGACCATGACCTGCTCGAGCTTGGCGTTGACTTCCTGTTCAGTCCAATAGTAGTTATAGAGGTTCTGGACCCACTCGAAGTAGGAAACGGTCACGCCGCCGGCGCTGGCCAGGATGTCCGGAATGACGATGATGCCGCGGTCGGCCAGGACCTGGTCGGCCTCAGGAGTGCAAGGACCGTTGGCCGCTTCGGCCACCAGCTTGGCCTTGACATCGTTGGCGTTCTCGATGGTGATCTGGTTCTCGAAGGCAGCCGGGATCAGAATGTCGACAGCCAAGGTCAGGAGGTCATTGTTGGTGATCTCCTGGGCACCGGGCAGGCCGGCAACGCGGCCGGTCTGGGCCTTATGGGCGATGGCCGCCTCGACATCGAGCCCATTGGGGTTGTAAATGCCGCTCTTGGAGTCGCTGACCGCCACTACCTTGGCGCCCATCTCCACCATGAGCTGGGCAGCGATGGAACCAGCGTTGCCAAAGCCCTGGATAGCGACGGTGGCCTTGCTCATCTCGATACCGAGCTTCCTGGCGGCCTCACGGACAGTGAAGGAGCAGCCGCGGGCAGTGGCTTCATTGCGGCCGAGGGAACCGCCCCAGATAATGGGCTTGCCGGTGAAGACGCCAGGGGCGTTGTAGCCCTTCAGCTTGGAGAACTCGTCGGTCATCCAGGCCATGATCTGAGCGTTGGTGTAGACGTCCGGAGCCGGGATATCCTTCTCGGGGCCAATGATCGGGGCGATCTTATCCACAAAGCCCCGGCTGAGGCGCTCCAGTTCGCCGGCGGACATGTTCTTGGGGTCACACTTGACGGCACCCTTGCCACCGCCATAGGGAAGACCCACAACCGAGCACTTAAAGGTCATCCACATGGAGAGAGCCTTGGCCTCATCCATGTAAGCTTCCGGGTGGAAGCGCAGGCCGCCCTTGGTGGGGCCGAGAGCGTCGTTATGCTGGGAACGCCAGCCGATGAAGGTCTTAACACTGCCATCATCCATTTTAACCGGAACGGCCACTTCGAGAACACGCTGGGGCTGCTTCAGGATCTCGTAAACCGCCGGCTCGAGACGCAGAGCATCGCAGGCCTCCTTAATCTGACCCTGTACGATCTCAAACGGATTGGTGGTTTCTCTGGACATTTTTGCTTTCTACCTCCTCAAGGTATTTATGTGGACTGAAGAAATCCCGAACGACCTCAACCCCCCAAGCTCCCCCGGGCACTCCCCCTCTCACTTCTCTGCTAATCCTATCCCTGGACGCTCTCTGCCAGCTCGTAACCGCGAGCCAGTGCCCGCCGGTTGAGCTCCTCGGTTCCGCGGGGAACCCGATCAAGCACGGCCTTCTCCAGAGCCTCGCGGGTCACAATGCCGGTCAGGCCGGCCACCACACCGAGGGCAACGATATTGGCTACAATCTCCCGGCCTGCTTCGCGGGCGGCCTGTGATATAGGGAACTCGACAACTCTGGCGTCGAGCGTAGGAACCTTACTGACATAGGTGCTGTCCAGGATGAGCAGCCCGCCTGGCTTGAGCCCCGGGGCATACTTGTCGCACGATTCCTGGGTCATGGCCAGCAGGACATCGGGGCGGGTTACTTTGGGGTAATCAATCTCGCCATTGGAGATGACCACATCCGACTTGCTAGCCCCGCCTCGCTGCTCGGGTCCGTATGACTGACTCTGGATGGCATTGATATCATCGTATACAGCAGCGGCTTCTGCCAGGATGATACCACCGGTGATGAGCCCTTGCCCGCCAGAGCCGCTCAACCTGATCTCAAAACGCTGCATTAGCGGCTCTCCTCCTTCGCCATGACCTCGGCCACCATCCGGTCGTATTCTTTGCTGTACTCCGGTTCCTCAACCCGGTAGAGCTCACCGGTGGTGATCCGGTTCTTCAACTCCTCGCGACTCAGCCGCTCGGCCGCCTTCACCGGGATGGCCCGCTCCTTCATCCAGTTAAGCATAGCGATGGCATCACCGATCTTGTTCTTGCGCCCATAGTAGGTGGGGCACTGGGTCACTGCCTCAATGAAGGCGAACCCATCGTGCCGCATCCCCTTGGCGATTAAGTCCGAAAGCTGCCGGGCGTGGAAGGCTGTGCTCCGGGCCACATAGGTGGCGCCGGCTGCCCGGGCCAGATCGCACAAGTCGAAATCACGGTCGATATTCCCATAGGGGGCGGTAGTCGCCAGGTGCCCCTTGGGGGTCATCGGTGAGAACTGGCCGCTGGTCATCCCATAAATGCTGTTGTTGAAACAGATGGTGGTGATCCCGATGTTGCGCCGGGCGGCGTGGATGAAGTGGTTACCCCCGATCGCGGCCAGGTCACCGTCGCCAGTGAGGACAATGACATTGAGCTCCGGCTTGGCCAGCTTGATACCGGTGGCAAAGGCCAGGGCCCGGCCATGAGTAGTATGCAGGGTATCGAAATCCATATATCCGGGCGCCCGGGAGGCGCATCCGATACCCGAGACAATACAAACCTTGTTCTTATCCAGACCCACCGCGTCGATAGCCCGGATGACGGCGCCTAGCACTGTACCGTGTCCGCAACCGGGACACCAGATGTGAGGCATCTTTTCTGTTCTCAGGTATTTCTTCACCAGGTCAGACACGGGGCTCAAGCCTCCTTTATTACGGCCAGGATTTGGTCGGGGGTAATCAGTTCGCCATCAACCCGGCCGAGGTGCTCCACCTTGGCCCGACCACCGGCCGCCCGCTCAACCTCCCGGACCAGTTGGCCCAGGTTCATCTCGGAGACGATAATCCGCTTGGTCTGGTCAGCCACCCGCTTGATCAGGTGATCCGGGAAGGGCCAGATAGTCATCAGGCGCAGCACCCCGACCTTAAGTCCCTGCTCCCGAGCCTGCCGGGCTGCCCGCAGGGCGGTCCGGGCGGTTGACCCATAGGCCACAACCGCGATCTCGGCATCGTCCAGGTTCTCTTCTTCGTAGATGTTCAGCTCCTCAACCCGGCTGTCGACCTTCCCGGTGACCCGGCGGATGAGGGCCTCAGTCACCTTGCCCGGGCCCACCGGGAATCCGGTTGCATCGTGCATCAGGCCGGTGACATGCCAGCGGTAGCCCGAGCCGAAATCGGCCATGGGCGGGACATCGCCCGACCGGTCATCGTAGGGTCTGTACTCCTCAGGACCCACAGTGGGGCGCGGACGCTCGACCAGCTCCACCTGACCACCTTCGGGCAGTACTACCTTCTCGCGCATATGCCCAATGACCTCATCCAGCAGTAGGATAACGGGAACCCGGAGTTCCTCCGAGATGTTGAAAGCCTCAATCGTCAAATCGAAGCACTCACGCACCGAAGAAGGTGTCAGGGCCACAATGGGATGGTCGCCATGGGTCCCCCAGCGGGCCTGCATCACATCGGCCTGGGCCGGCGAGGTGGGCAGACCGGTGCTGGGACCGCCCCGCTGGACATTCACTACGACACAGGGCACTTCGGTCAGGGCAGCAAACCCCAAGTTCTCCTGCTTTAGGGAGAAGCCCGGGCCACTGGTGGCGGTCATCGACTTGGCCCCGGTGAGCGAAGCACCAATGACCGCGGCCATGCTGGCGATCTCGTCCTCCATCTGGATGAACTTACCACCGTGGCGGGGCAGCAGCTCCGCCATGATCTCAGCCACTTCGGTTGAGGGCGTGATAGGATAACCGGCAAAGAACCGGCAACCAGCGGCAATGGCGCCATAGGCTACTGCTTCGTTGCCTTGCATCAACTGGGCGCGCTTCATTGCTTCCCCTCCTTCTCATCGGAGACGGTGACCGCGTAATCCGGACACAAGATCTCGCAGAGCTTGCACCGAGAACAGGCGGTCGGATTGGCTATCGACGGCACTCTGGTCCCTTTGGCCAGAACGCCCTTGGGACAATAAGCAACACAGATGTTGCAGCCCTTACACCATCTTTCATCGAACCGGACCGGCATCTTCTCCTGTTCATCCCTGGCCGTCATTCTCTCACTCCTTGTCCCTTTTATCTCCATTTCTTAGCCCCATTAGCGCCGACCGCAAGAGGTTGACGGAACCGGCGTCCGGGATATAGATGAACTCGATCATCTCTACTGGGCTGCCCTCCAGCAGGGATGCCACCTCTCTGCGGCGTCCCGGCGAGACAATGACCGCTTGTACTCCATCCAGGGCCTGGCGAACCATCTTCGGATCCCGGACGGTGGTCGTCCTGATGTTCAGCCCCTCGATACCAGCCAGCTGAATTGATTTCTCCACCCGTTCGGCGAACTGCTGACTGGAACAGACCAGTCCAACAGTGATCCCCTTGGGCAGGCGCGCCAGCCGGACAATAGTCTCCAGCTGTGGGTCAAGGGCACTCCCCAGAATCTGCCGACGATGGTGACGCAGAAGATCGCGCACCTCCTCAAGGTGGAAAAAGGTGGTAACCACCAGATCAGCCTCCTCCACCGCCTTGACCGCCGTCTCTTGCCCTTCGACAAGATTGGACAAAAGAATAGGAGCAATGGCTACCCCGAAGCCCAGCTCAAGCTCACGGGCGAAGTAGTCCAATTGCTCCTTGTTGCATTCAACAAAGGCTACAGTGAGACGGTTAAGGTAAGCGCCTTTATCCTCAGCGCGGCGCCGACAGATCTCGACAAATTCATCCAGACTGAGACCGGCCTCAAGACAATCGTCCAGCAGCGAGTCGACCAGCCGTCCCAACCATTCCTTCTTCGACTCAGCCATTTTTTGGTTGTTGCCTGAGACGAAGGTACCGCGACCCTGCCGGGAGACGAGTACTCCCTCTTCCTCCAGGGTGCGGTAGGCCATACTGACGGTATTACGGCTGATACCCAGGATTCTGGCCAGTTCACGCTCGGTAGGGAGCTGGGTGCCCGCCGGCCACACGCCCATCTTGACCAGATGGTCGATCTGCCTCTTGAGCTGGACGTAGATAGGTATGCCGCTTTTGCGGTTTACCTCCAACTCCACAGGTCTCAGCCCTCCCCGGGATTTGGACCTCTTTGGACCAATCAAGGCCTGGTCCATTTGGGTCCTTTCGCCACTCCAGCCCCCATTGTACCAGAGGCTAAAGGGCTCGTCAACGGGAAGTTGGTTCAATGTTGTCGGCCTGTGATATTGTCACCCTGTAAACGGACTGAGAAAATGTCCTCATGAAAGGAGACATTTTCTTGAGTTCTAGAGAGTCAAAAAGAGTCTTTGTCATGGAACGTGTCCTTGGCGCTG
>JBFLWA010000031.1:0-11832 GCA_040758135.1 Bacillota bacterium
TCGCCTGCAGTCCTCGTCTGCCCCAGCTTTGACCTCGCTTCTTAACCCGGTTGGCGAACCGGTCCATGTTCGACTCAGCTGCTCCCAACCCTCTCATCCCTTCAGCCGAGATGCCCATCTCTTGCAGGCGAACGCGGTAGTCCCGGCAGGCTTCAGGCATTGTCATAAGGTCTTCCTTTCGCTCTCGGGCCGGATCCTTCGGGTGAATCTCGGGTCTGACGTGCTGAAGGTGACCGTCATGAAGCTAGACGGCCCGCAAGTGCGAGAGATAGTCACTGAGACGGTGCCGATTCCGCAGTAGTCTCGGGTGAATCAACTGCTAACTACTCTTATGCATGCAAAAAAGCTTCCCAGCAATGCCGGGAAGCCTTTCTGTAGCCCCAAGGGGATTCGAACCCCTGCCGCCGCCGTGAGAGGGCGGTGTCCTAGGCCTCTAGACGATGGGGCCACATGCGCAACATTTATTATAGTACATGGATCGAGGTTTGTAAACCTCGAGACGAACCACATTTATACTAGTCAAAAAGGAAGAACGCAGGGCTGATATTTCAGCCTGCGCCTTCTCTATGGGGGGGGGGAGGATTAATGCTTGCGCATAGCGGTATAGGCTACCACCGTCAGCAGCCCGGCAATGCCGCCTACGGTAATCCAGGTCCAGTTGAAGCCGGCGGCGTCCAGATTGAGCTGGCCAACAGGCAGCAAGTCCTGGGTACCGCCTTCTCTGACCTCGACCATCGGGAAGTTCATGATGGCGGCGGTGCCTTCGGGCAGATCGGCGATCCACTTGCTCTGGTCCCACTTAATGCTCTTGTGGAGACCGGCATTTCCCCGGACAGCCAGCGTCTTGATGCCGGACAGGTCGGCGGCAATGAGTCCGGTGATGACCTTGGCATCAACCAGAGCCTTCAGCTCATCCATAAACGGCTTGCCTAGATCGAAGCTCTTCAGGTCGATCTCGATGGCCGGGACGAGCATCGCCTCATCGCCTTCGCCAGCCGGTTTAGTCGGGATGGCAATCTTGACAATACGGTAATCGGCATTGATGAACATGAGCAGTCGGTTGTCGCTAGTGCAGCGGTAGTAGATGCCGCCCTCGGCTCGTTTGATCGCCTCTTCCTGCTTCAGTAGGTTGGTCAAGTCGATACTGATGCCGTCCTTATTGAGGTTCAACTCAATAGCCAACTCGCTATCCGGCTGGTAGAGGGCGGCAGCCGGTAGCGACATGATCGCTAGCAGTGCAACCACCATCAGAGTCAATGTAACCCTCTTCATCAAGAGTTCTACCTCCTTCATTATCTGGTTAAAGCTTGTTGCCGGCGCTTTTTCACTTATCCAGACGTACAATGAGTAAGTGTTGTTCCATCCCACAGGATGAAAAAACCCCGCTGAAGCCAGCGGGGCTGTTGCTGGGGGAGGTGGATTCGAACCACCATGAACAGATCCAGAGTCTGTCATCCTGCCGTTAGATGATCCCCCAATTCAAGGCAGTGTTTATTATATCACTGCCCACATGACATATCAAGGTCGTGTGAAATCGTTTTAGCTCTTCATATTACCTTAGCTTCCTCATAATGCTAATTGCCTTTAATGTGATGAACGGCCGCTGCCAACCGTTGGAGACACTGCTCCTTACCGAGCAAGATCATGACTTCAAAGAGCCCCGGGCCCCAGGTCCGCCCGGTCAGCGCCAGTCGTGTCGGATGAATCAGCGCGCCGCCCGAGAGGCCCCGCTCCTCAATGAGCTGTCGATAGGCCTCTTCGGTGTTCTCCAGAGTGAACTCGGTCAGCCCCGCCAGGCGCTCTCTGGCTGTCTCCAGTAGCTCTACCACGCCTTCCTTGGCGAAGTGTTTCTTTGCACCTTTTTCGTCGTACTCGGTCACTTCATTATAGAAGTAATCCACCGCGTCGGGAATCTCGGCCAGGGTCTTAACGCGCTCCCGGATGGCCGAAATGACCCTGGTCAGGCGCTCACGGTCGTCCAGATCGGCCCGGCTAACGGTGCCGGCCTGCTCCAGGAAGGGAATGGCCCGCTCAACGATGGTCTCCAGCGGCAGTTCCCGCAGGTAATGCCCATTCATCCAGGTCATCTTCTCATTGTCATAGACCGCCGCAGTCTTGGAAACGCGACCAAGGTCAAACTCGCGAACCAGCTCATCGAGGGTGAAGAACTCCCGCTCCTCGCTGGGCGACCAGCCCAACAAGACCAGATAGTTGACCAGTGCCTCGGGGAGGAAACCTTTGTCCCGATATTCCTCGACGTTGGTGGCCCCATGCCGCTTGCTGAGCTTAGTACGGTCGGGCGCCAGGATCATGGGTACATGGGCAAACTGCGGCAAATCGAGCCCGAGCGCCTGGTAGAGAATAATCTGCTTGGGCGTGTTGGAGAGATGCTCGTCCGCCCGGATCACATGGCTGATCTGCATCTCTGAATCATCGACTACACAGGCAAAATTATAGGTCGGGAAACCATCGGACTTCATTATAACAAAGTCGTCAAGGGTCGAGTTATCGAAGCTCACATCGCCTTTGATCAAGTCATTGACCACTGTAACGCCTTCTTCCGGCGCTTTAATACGGACCACCGGTTGCCGGCCCTTGGCACGCAGCTGCTCCTGCTCGGCCGCGGATAGATCGCGGCATCGGCTATCATAGCGCGGCGGCCGCCCCTCACGCCGGGCCTGTTCGCGGCGCTCCTCCAGCTCTTCGGCGGTGCAGAAGCAGTAGTAGGCGTGGCCCGAAGCCAAGAGCTTTTTGGTGGCTGTCTGGTAGAGGTCGATACGCTCCGACTGGTGATAAGGACCGTAGGGACCGTCCTTTCCGGGGCCCTCGTCCCAATCAATGCCGAGCCAAGTGAAGGAGTTGAGGAAGTTGTCGATGGCCTCTTCCTTAAGCCGGGCACGGTCGGTGTCTTCTATGCGAAGGATAAACTGGCCACCGTGGTGACGAGCAAAAAGCCAGTTGAAGAGAGCGGTACGCGCCCCGCCGACATGGAGGTAGCCGGTGGGACTGGGGGCGAAGCGGACGCGGACATGGGTCATATGCGTAATACCTCCGAGGCGTGCTGTGATGAAGGTATTATACCACAACCCGCCAGTGACAGGAAAATCGCGCCTAGGCAAAGTGTCTGTCAAGCAGAGTTGGGTAATCTATCGGATTCCCGAAGTGAGCGTTCTTGAAAAACTGTTTCTCAGGCTGGCAAACTGAGCTTTCTAATTAGCCGCGACAGACCGCCCGAGGCCGTGGTACCGGCCGAGCGAATCAGTGGATGGCCTGTTTGAACTGGAATGCCTCGGCGATCTCTCTGGCAACGTGACCAGCTCCCGCTCTCAGCCGCTTCTCCACCTTCTCCAGTGTAGTCTGGTTAAGCTCCTCGCTGGCCTGTTCCAGCCGCCCTTCAAACTGCTTGGCCAGACTCTGGACGATCTGGTAGATCGCCCGGGGAAAGTACTTCACTCCCTCACGAATCCAACCAGCTCGGTCACCGTTAATCACTGGCCAGGTCTTCTCATCGATGTCGTAGATGCTGTAGAGCTTCCTGCTCGCCTCTTCCCAGAAGTCCTTTCCGTCCAGTGTCACATGGTAGTTACGCTGGAGTAGCTCGTATTCATCGCTGGCCGGGTTTCGGGGACTCCACCCCTCGTGGCTCATGACCATCTTGATCTCCTGGTTGAGACTTCTCTCTTGCTGCATGGAGGCGACCAGGCCATCTGCTTCTACGAACAACACCGGCACCTGGCGCTTCCCATCCGGCTCATCACGGGCAGCCTCGTCATCCCTCTCTACCCGCTCCCCAAGCCTTAGAAATGGTCCCTGGACCCCCAGCATGGCCACCAGTGCGCCAAGACCGGGAGCGACTCGCTGCCCCTCGGGAAGGCTCAGCATCTCGTCTAGCAGGAAGACTGGCTTCCCACTGACCCAGTCACGATAATACTGCCGCCCAAACTCCACCGGGACGACCAGTGTCTCGACGGTACGGGAGACCCTGCCTTTGATCTCGTACCTCTGTTTGTCCCGCTCTTCGGCAATCCGGTCATCAATCGCCTGGAGGATCTCGGCCAAGCCTTCAGCCATCACTTCCAAGAACCTGCCAAATACTGCGCGCTCCAGTTCCCAGAAGGATTCTTTGACAACTCAATGGTCCAAAATGTCCCGATGCCAGACCAATCAAGAAGGGCAAGCTGAAGTCTCCCACCGAGTTCGGGTTCAGATGCTCATCCAAGAGACGGAGGAGCCCCGGGTGACCGGTTACGAGGTGTTCAAGGGCAACCCGGTTGACCATACGCTCTTACCGAATGCGATCGAACGACACAAGAAGGTCTTTCGCCGGGCACCCAGGAAGGTCGCTGCAGATCGGGGATTTGGAACTGCTAAAAGCGATCAGTTCCTGGCGGGACAAGGGGTCAAGCAAGCAGCAATCCCGCGTCCAGGCAAGATAAGCGAGGCCCGTAAGGCTTTCCAAGAACAGCGCTGGTTCCGCGGACTGCAACGATGGCAGGCCGGCGACGAAGGCACAATCAGCCTGCTCAAGCGGAAGTACGGCGCATGCCGTACTTCTTTACGCGGATTTGATGGAGCCCGCACGGTCGCCGGAGCCGTTTGAGAATGCCCGAAGTGCGACGGTTACCCTGCCCGGCTCGCTGACCGCCGAGGAGCTGGCCCTGGTGGGAGAGGTGCGCGATCTCTACCAGTCGCGACTCAAGGTGGATTGCCAGGGGATCCCTATCATCGGGAAGCTGAAGGCAATGCACGAAGACTTCACCCGGGAGTAGCTGGAGGTCACAACCGCGCAAGGCCATGGCCGAGATGATACGGGTGGTGCGGGCTACTATGGACACCGACACCGGCTTACAATAAGGCAAGGCCGCGCCCCCAGAAAACCGGACGGCGCGGCCTTGGCAATTTAGCTCTGCTCGGTCTGAGTTTCGATGGCTGCTGCCTGCGCCTGCTCTCGTTCCTTCCTTCGCTCGGCAGCCACCGAGAACCAGGCACTGCCGATGCCGATGAGTCCCAGCCCTAAGGCAAGCAAAACCTCCACGAGCGCTTCCCCCTTCGTGTCCTGTTGGAGTTAGTCTGCCCAAAGCGGCTGATATGCAGCCAGGCCTGACGGGTCTCACTATCCACGTTGTCAGGTTGGGGGGGCAAGGAGAAGCCCGGGTTGGCAGTGCGCCATCCCGGGCTCGGGTATCTCTTACGCCTCGCTTAACTTCAGCAGCCTCTCCCAGTTCCGATCCACCTCAGTCTGTAGCTCGTCGATGAGGCGACGATTCTCCGGCTTGAACAGGTGCTTGAACCGGCCCTGCCGCTTCAGCCACTCTTCCAGAGGCTTCTTCTCTTTCGGCTTGTAGGTCAGGCGCCAGACGCCGTTCTCCACCTCAAACAACGGCCAGTAGCAGGTGTCCACGGCCAGCTGCATCAGTTCAACGGTGTCGGCCGGGTCGTATCTCCAGCCGCGAGGGCAGCCGGCAATGATGTTCAGGAAGGCCGGCCCCTCTACATCGAAAGCCTTCTTGGCCTTGTTGGTCAGGTCCAGCCAGTTGCTGGGCGAGCCCTGGGCCACGTACGGAATGTTATGAGCGGCCATGATCGCCGTCAGGTCCTTGCGGTGAACCGGCTTGCCAGGTACCGCCGTACCAGCCGGGCTAGTGGTGGTGTCAGCGCCCAGCGGGGTGGCGCTAGACCGCTGGATACCGGTGTTCATGTAGGCCTCGTTGTCGTAGCAGACATAGACCATGTTGTGGCCGCGCTCCATGGCACCGGAGAGCGACTGGAAGCCGATGTCGAAGGTGCCGCCATCGCCACCGAAGGCGACGAATTTCTGGGCCTTCTCGATCTTCCCCTGCCGCTTCAGCGACCGGTAGGCCGCTTCAGCACCGGAGACGGTTGCCGCCACATTCTCAAAGGCGTTGTGAATATAGGAGCTATTCCAGGCGGTGTACGGATAGATCGTCGTGGAGACTTCCAGGCAGCCGGTGGCGCAGCCCACGACTACCGGGTCATCAGCGGCCGCCAGGACTTGGCGGGCGACGATGGAGGCTCCACAGCCAGCGCAAAGACGATGTCCACCCGTAAGGACTTCGGGTTTACGCGAGAGTTCCTTTAGCGTTGCCATCTTTGCACCTCCCTTTTATTCCCGGACGCCGAGATAGCTGATGAGCTGTTCGACCTGGCCGGTGTTCTGGATTTTCTCCAGGTCAGCGTAGACCTGCTCGATCTCCTCGAGCCCGATGTCTCGGCCGCCCAGGCCGTAGATATAGTTGACCATCAGCGGCTTGCAGCGGGATTCGTACAGAGCAGAGCGGACATCGGTGAACAGCGGGCCGCCGGCACTGGAGAACGACTCGGCCCGGTCGAGGATGGCCACGGTCTTGAGCCCAGTCAGGGCCGCCGCGATCTCTTCCATCGGGAAGGGGCGGAAGACCCGGATCTTGATGAGGCCGACCTTCTTGCCCTGGGCCCGCAGCTTGTCAACGACGACCTTGGCGGTGCCAGCGGTGGAGTTGATGACCACAATGGCCGCCTCAGCGTCTTCCATCTTGTAGCTTTCAAACAGGCCATACTTGCGGCCCGTCAGCTTGGCGTACTCGTCAGCCACATGCAGAATAACCTGCTTCGCCTTGGCCATCGCCTCAGCCTGCTGGCGCTTGATCTCGAAGTAGTAGTCCTGCAGAGCTAGAGGACCAACGCTCACCGGGTTATCCGGATCGAGAATGGTCACCGGAGCCTTGTACTCGCCGACGAAGTCCTTGACGACCTTATCGTCCTGGACCTCAATGGTCTCCAGGGCGTGGCTGATGATAAAGCCATCCTGGCAGACCATCACCGGCAGGAGAATGTCCGGATGCTCAGCGATGCGGAAAGCCTGCAGTAGGTTGTCGTAGGCTTCCTGGGCGTTCTCCGAGTAGAGCTGGATCCAGCCCGAGTCCCGGCAGGCCATGGTATCCGAGTGGTCACAGTGGATATTGATGGGGCCGCTCAGGGCCCGGTTGACTACCGGCATGACGATGGGCAGCCGATAGGATGAGGCGATGTAGACGATCTCAAACATCAACGCCAGGCCCTGGGACGAGGTCGCGGTCATCGCCCGGGCGCCAGCGGCAGCGGCACCAACGGTGGCGCTCATCGCCGAGTGCTCGCTCTCAACAGTGACGAACTCGGTCGTTACCTTCCCGTCTGCAACGAAGGACGAGAAGTATTGGACGATATCTGTCTGTGGGGTGATCGGGTACGCCGCGACCACATCGGGGTTAACCTGCTTCATCCCGAGGGCGATCGCTTCGTTGCCGGTCACGTTCACTCTCTTTGCCATCTCCGGCCTCCTCCTCCCCCTACTCGATTTCGCTTTCGGGCTTCATGGTGATGGCCTGAACCTTCACCGGGCACTCCTTGGCGCAAATGCCACAGCCCTTGCAGTGATCCAGATCAATGCCGGTCATCTTGCCGTCGGCCACCTTGATGGAGGAGTCCGGACACATGACCCAGCAGCGCAGGCAGTGAATGCATTTGTTGCTGTCCCAAATGGGGCGCTCGGAGCGCCAGTCGCCAGTCTGATACTTCTGCGCGTTGCCGCCTTCGAAGATGATCCCAGCGCGCGGGACTTCCCGCCAGTTGAGTTTGCTCACTCCCCTTGCACCTCCTCGAAGGCCCTATTAATGGCCTTGAGGTTACCCTCGATAACCTCGGGTTTATTCCTGAACTTAGCGGTGAGCTCATCCTTCATTACCTCAATGAACTTGCCGAAGTCCATCAACCCAGTGACCCTGATAACCGCCCCCATTAGCGGGGTGTTGGGGATCTCCCGACCAATGGTCTCGATGGAGATCCTGCTAGCATCGACCGTGAAAACCTTTCGGCCCTTGAGACCTAGCTTGCTGCGCATTTCCTGCGGAGGCTGGTGGGTATTGATGACGATCACCCCGTCCTCCGTCAGGCCCTCGGTGACATCAATCTTGCCGATGAGAGTTGGATCTAGCACGATTACAACATTGGGTGATGTGACATGGCAGTGCAGGCCAATCGGATCATCGCTGATCCGGTCAAAAGCCAACATCGGTGCGCCCATCCGCTCAGGACCGTACTCCGGGAACCCCTGAACGAACTTGCCGGCCACCGATGCTGCCTCAGCCAGTAGCATTGCGCCGGTCTTGGCACCCTGGCCACCGCGGCCGTGCCACCTTACTTCGACCAGCTTCCCCATGCTTCTTCCTCCTTCCGAGGTTTCTATTTATACAGTCGCGTCTAGGGCGTTAATGCAATAAGTTGTAAGATTATTCGGGCGAATTGCCTATTTTTGCTGGTGATTCGTCAACAGTGTAACACCATTATATAGGTGCGTCAAGGAAAGCAGGGCAAGCAAAAAGAGGGCTCTAGCACGGCTGTTGTAAGCCGGAGCCCTCTTCTAGAACACGAACTGCTGTAAAATGACTAAAAGAACCAGACCAGGGATCCCCAGAAAGCCGACAGTGAGCGCTGAGGCAGGGTTGATGGCGACATTGATCCCCACATACTGGCCGGCCAAATTGAGGATCCAGAGCAGGATACCCCCGATGATCCCATTGTAGGTTAGGGTAAGAATCATCCGCATGGGCATGATCAAAGCCTTTCCGATGAGGAAGATCACCAGCAGGCCGAAGATGTAAGCTGCCAGTACGGCGATGTCCAAAAGAGTCCCCCCCTCACCAAACTAGTAAAGTCTATTGAAGGGGGCGGGGCTTTATGACTTATGGAATCTGGCCGGCTGCCCGACTCTCCCGGACCAGTCGCAGCAGGTACATATAGCGTTTCTCGGCCGCTTCAATCATGAAAATGGCCTGGTCGATTAGGTCAGGATCGGTCACTGTCTCGAAGTAGGCCAAAGCGGTCTGCCATTCCCGCCGGGCCTCGTCCACCAGGGCCCGAAGCGGGCGGGTGTCGGTCTCGATGCCGGCATCGCTGACCGGCGGGGGGAAGAGCTTCTCGGCTACGGACGCCACCAGGTTACTGAGACTGCGCATCCGTTTCCCTCCCTTGCTAACTACTAGTATATGCGCACCTCTGTTGGGAGGTGCGCTACTAGCTTAGCCAAACTGTGGGGAGGTCATACGGAGGTCAGATCTCCCGGCGACCCTCCAGCGCCTTGCTGAGGGTCACTTCGTCGGCATACTCCAGATCACCGCCGACCGGCAGGCCACTGGCAATCCGGGTTACCCGGATCCCCATGGGTTTAATCAGGCGGGCTAGGTACATTGCAGTGGCTTCGCCCTCGATGTTGGGGTTCGTCGCGATGATGATCTCTTTAGTGGTCCCATCGCCCAGACGGCTAATGAGCTCCTTGATGCGGATATCCTCGGGCCCGATACCATCCAGGGGCGAGATGGCTCCCTGCAGGACATGATACAGACCCCGGAACTCCCGAGTTTTTTCCATGGCCACTACATCGCGCGGTTCTTCCACTACGCATATGAGACTGCGGTCGCGCGCCTGGGAGCTGCAGATAGGGCACGGGTCGTTCTCGGTTAGGTTCTGGCAGATCGAGCAATACCGGGTCTTGTCCTTAGCAACCACCATCGAACGGGCCAGGTTCTCCACTTCATCCCGCGGTACGCTTAGGAGGTGGAAAGCCAGGCGCTGGGCGGTTTTGGGTCCGATCCCGGGCAGTTTGGTCAGCTGGTCAATGAGCCGAGCTACCGGGTCGGGGAAGTACATGGCGTGCTCCTAGAAGAGTCCGGGAATCTTCATTCCCCCGGAAATCTTGGCCATTTCTTCGCTGACCATCTCCTGTGACCGGCGCAGCGCGTCATTAACAGCAGCAATGATCAGATCCTGCAGCATGTCTATCTCCTCGGGATCGACCACCTCTGGGTTGATCTTCAGCTCCAGCAGCTCGTTCTTACCATTTACCATAGCGGTCACCATGCCACCGCCGGCCGTACCCTCGGTGGTCCGTTCGGCCAGCTCTTCCTGGAGCTTGGCCATATCGCTCTGCATCTTCTGGACCTGCTTCATCAGCTTATTCATGTTAAAGCTCACACAGTTTCCCCCTTGCCTATCAGTCTATGATATCGACCAGGTCGGCGCCGACCACTTCGATGGCCTTGCGGACGATCGGGTCGTCCTCACCAGTTTTCTGCTTCTTCCCATCTTCCAGGAGCTCTCCCTGAACGATCCATTCTCCCCCGAACTGAGAACCGATGGCCGTCTCCAGTAGTTGGCGGTTGCCGCTCTCGCCCATCTTGTCCCGGTGAAAAGCATGGCGGTAACCGATGACCACTCTCCGCCCCTGTATTTCGAGGGGCCGGGCACCGTCCAGCAGGGCATGGGTGAGCGGGCTCTTCTGCCGCACCATGGCCAGGACCTTCTCCCAGCCATCCAGCAGCTGGTCCAGGCTGGCCGCTGCGGCCTGGCCGCCTTCAACCGGGTTGGGCTGCGCCTCAGGGTTATCGCCTGCCACCACTGACGTACTGCGGGAAGCGCTCTTGCCGGCCGGCCGCGCGCTGGGAGTAGCTGTCCTACTGGCCGCCCGCATCTCAGCATCCGGAGGCGGTGTCACCGGCCCTGGCGCGGCCAAGTCGACCAGGGCGACCTCCAGCAGGATCTGAGGCTGGGGACTCCACTTCATCTCAGCCTCAGTCGATGCGATCCGGCCGAGGATACGGGTGAGCTGGTCGCTGCTGAACCTCTGCGCCAACTGCTGCAGGCGCTCTACTGCCTCACGGTTGCGATCCAGGACATCGCCGGGACGGCGGCAGGTCCGGCAGAGAAGCAGGTCGCGGAAGTAGGCGACCAGTTCTCCCGCCAGCTGCCGGGAGTCCTTGCCCTGGCGGAATAGGCTGTTCAGCTCTTGCAGCAGACCGGCCACATCGCCATCGGCCAGGAATCCGACCAACTGCTCCAAGCCTTCCTCGCCCACCAGCCCCAGGATGGCCTCAATGTCGTCCACTTCCACCCGGCCTTCAGCGAAGGCCAGAGCCTGATCCAGCAGAGCCAGCGCGTCACGCATCCCGCCTTCGGCTTTAGCGGCGATAAGCTCCAGAGCGCTTGCGTCAACCTCCCGGGGCGGGCTCAACGCATCGATCACCTTTTGCATATGGACGATAATATCATTTAGGCCAATGCGGCGGAAATCGAACCGCTGACAGCGTGAGAGGATAGTCTCCGGGAGCTTGTGTGGTTCTGTGGTAGCCATGATGAAAACCACATGGGCCGGTGGCTCCTCCAATGTCTTGAGGAGCCCATTGAAGGCCTCCTTGGTCAGCATGTGCACTTCGTCAATGATATAGACCTTGTAGCGGCTCTCGGCCGGTACATACCTGATCTTCTCCCGAAGCTCACGGACCTCGTCAATGCCGCGATTGGAGGCCCCATCGATCTCGATGATATCCAGGGCAGTACCGTTGGCAATCTTCTGGCACGAATCGCAGGCATCGCATGGTTCTACATCATCTGGTTGCTGGCAGTTGAGGGCCTTGGCCAGGAGTCTGGCGACGCTGGTCTTGCCTGTGCCACGAGGACCGCAGAAGAGGTAGGCGTGGGCTAAGTGGCCGGTGGTCAGCGCGTTGAGCAGGGTGCGGACGATATGCTGTTGACCGACGACCTCGTTGAACCGTTGCGGGCGCCATTCGCGGTAAAGAACGCGATAACTCAACGCTTTCCCTCCCTTTTGGTGCATCGTTTATTTCTCCCCTAAATAGGGCATTCCCTTTCCTCGACAAGGGGAAAGCTGGGACCAACTGTTAGGGCTAACCTAAAACGACCGAAAGCTGACGGGGTTGCCTGACCGGGGGCTGCTGGATATAATGGCCATATCATTGAGAAAGGAAAGACGCCTCTGTTTGTTGTCCTACCGTGGTCAGCGGC
>JBFLWA010000032.1:0-11551 GCA_040758135.1 Bacillota bacterium
CAGGCCGGCCGAGGAAAGGCACCGGGTGATGGCCGCGGTCAGGGTGGTCTTACCATGGTCAACGTGACCGATGGTACCCACATTCACGTGCGGTTTGGTTCTCTCGAATTTCTTCTTTGCCAATTTGTCCATCCTCCTTGTTCCTTATAAAGTCACCAAAGGTTCTATATTATGCCGCTGGAGGTGATGCCCCTAGAAGTAGCGGCCGGTAGCCCTGGCGATCAGCTCCTCGGCCAGGTTCTTGGGAACCTCTTCGTAGTGGCTGAACTCCATGGTATAGGTCCCACGGCCCTGAGTCTTGGAGCGAAGGTCGGTAGCGTACCCAAACATGGCCGACAGTGGAACAATCCCCTCAATGACCTGGGCGTTGGCCCGGGGATGAACCCGCTCCACCCGGCCCCGCCGGGCGTTGATATCACCCAGCACATCGCCCATATACTCCTCGGGTACCACAACCTCCACCTTCATCGTCGGTTCCAGCAGGAGGGGCTGGGCTTTCTCCACCGCCGCCTTGAAACCCATCGATCCGGCGATCTTGAAGGCCATCTCTGACGAGTCAACCTCGTGGTAGGAACCATCGACCACCGTCACCAGCACGTCGACCATCGGGTAGCCGGCCAGGACGCCAGTTTGCATGGCCTCCCGCACACCAGCCTCGACGGCGGGGATATACTCCTTGGGAATGGCTCCGCCCACCACCTTATTGGCGAATACGAAACCCTGGCCGGGCTCGTTGGGGGCGATCTCCAGTACCACATGGCCGTACTGGCCGCGCCCGCCAGACTGGCGGACGAACTTCCCCTCGGCCTTGGCCGGGCGCCGGATAGTCTCCCTGTAGGCGACCTGCGGCTTGCCCACATTGGCCTCAACCTTGAACTCCCGCATAAGCCGGTCGACAATAATTTCCAGGTGCAGCTCGCCCATGCCTGAGATGATGGTCTGTCCCGTCTCTTCGTGAGTTGACATACGGAAGGTTGGGTCTTCTTCGGCCAGCTTCAACAGGGAAACCGCCAGCTTCTCCTCATCGGCCTTAGTCTTGGGCTCAATAGCAATATCAATCACCGGTTCCGGAAAGCTCATCGACTCCAGGACGATGGGGTATTTCTCATCGCACAGGGTCTCGCCGGTGGCGGTATCCTTGAGCCCCACTACGGCGACGATATCGCCGGTCATGACTTCGTTTATATCCTTGCGGTGGTTGGCGTGCATCTCCAGGATCCTGGCCACCCGCTCTTTGCGTCCCTTGTTGACGTTATAGACATAGGTGCCGGTCTTGAGCACGCCCGAATAGACACGGCAGTAGGTCAGTTTGCCAACATAGGAGTCGGCCACAATCTTGAACGCCAGGGCGGCAAAGGGTTCATCGTCCTGTGCCGGCCTGACCAGCTCCTCTCCGCTGTCGGGATGCTCTCCGACCACCGGGGGAATGTCGATGGGCGATGGAAGATAGTGGACAACCGCATCCAAGAGTAGCTGCACACCCTTGTTCCGATAGGAGGAGCCGCAGAGAACGGGCACAATGGCCCCCTGCAGAGTCCCCCGGCGGATGGCAGAGCGCAGTTCATCCGCGCTAATCTCCACGCCCTCCAGGTACTTATGCATCAGGTCATCGTCCAACTCGGCCACGGCTTCCAGCAGCCTCTCCCGACTCTGGTCCACCAGGTCGGACATCTCTTCAGGGATCTGGCTCTCCTCGCTGCGGGTCCCCAGATCATCCAGGTAGAAGATGGCCTTCATGGTCACCAAGTCGACGATGCCGCGGAAGGTATCTTCCGATCCAATGGGCAGTTGGATCGCCACCGGCCGGGCACCGAGCCGCTCCTCCATCATCTGGAGAACACGCTGGAAGTCGGCGCCGACGGTATCCATCTTGTTGACATAGGCCAGCCGGGGTACACTATAACGATCGGCCTGACGCCAGACTGTCTCCGACTGTGGTTCGACCCCGCCCTTGGCGCAGAAAATGGCTATAGCACCGTCCAGTACCCGCAATGAGCGCTCAACCTCAGCAGTAAAGTCCACGTGGCCGGGTGTATCGATAATATTGATGCGATAATCCTTCCACAGGCAGGTGGTCGCAGCCGAAGTAATGGTAATGCCGCGTTCCTGCTCCTGGATCATCCAGTCCATGGTGGCCGACCCTTCGTGGACCTCGCCCATCCGGTGCAGACGCCCGGTGTAGAAGAGGATCCGCTCGGTTGTAGTTGTCTTCCCAGCATCAATGTGTGCCATTATGCCGATATTCCTGATGCGCTCCAATGGAAACTCCCTGGGCATCCTCTTTCCCCCCTTTGGCGTCTGGTTGAGCTAACAAACTTTCTACTACCAGCGGTAGTGAGCAAAAGCGCGGTTGGCCTCGGCCATCTTGTGCATATCTTCCTTTTTCTTGACCGAGCTACCGGTGCCGCTGGCCGCCTCCATCAATTCAGCCGCTAGGCGCTCCCGCATGGTGCGCTCGCCGCGGTTCCTGGAATACTCCACCAGCCAGCGAATGGCCAGAGACTGGCGACGTTCGGGCCGGACTTCCACCGGAACCTGGTAGGTGGAACCGCCGACGCGACGGGCCTTAACTTCCAGAACCGGCATAACATTCTTCATCGCCGTCTCGAAGACCTCGAGCGGCTCCTTCCCGGTTTTCTCCCGAATGATATCCATGGCATCGTAAAAAATCCCCTGGGCGGTAGTCTTCTTGCCGTCCAGCATGATCTTATTTACGAACTTGGTGACTAACTGGCTGCCATAGACCGGATCGGGCAGTACTTCCCGTTTGGGTACATGACCACGTCGTGGCACTCATTGACCCCCCTTTATCTCATTATTTCTTGGGCCTGCGGGCTCCGTACTTGGAACGGCCCTGGGCACGGTTGGCAACACCTGCCGCGTCCAGTGTCCCCCGGATGATGTGATATCTTACACCGGGCAAATCCTTGACCCGGCCACCCCGGACCAGAACCACGGAGTGCTCCTGCAGATTATGGCCGATCCCGGGAATGTAAGCTGTAACCTCATACCCGTTGGTCAGCCGGACACGGGCAATCTTGCGCAGAGCAGAGTTAGGCTTTCTCGGCGAGACGGTTCGCACCTGAGTACAGACACCGCGACGCTGTGGCGAAGCCTCGAGGTGAGGGGTCTTGCTCTTCTTGGACACCGATTTCCGGCCCTTGCGGACTAGTTGGCTGATGGTGGGCACCAGTGCACCTCCTTTCGGGTTAGGCAATTATTTCTCAATGATGGCCGCTGAAGCCGAGCCCACTTGGATCCCGCAGGCTCGGCCTAGGGCAATCATTGTTGGGACCAGAACAGGTTCGAGACCGCGAGCCTGGCAGGCTACGGTAACCTGATGTTTGAGACGCTGGTCAGCGTCTTCAGCCAGAAACACCATTTTGGCCAGACCGCTTTCAATAGCTCTGAGTGTCTGCTTACTGCCAACCGCCATTTTACCGGATTGAACGAGTCGTTCCCACGACACTCCAACGACCCCCTCGCCAACCAAAAAGCACTATGGCTAGCAGGCACACTTAATCATTCTAGCACCACGCCTCCTGGCGTGTCAACCTCTGGTTAGAGCCGGTTCAGGCTCTGGCAGCTTGGACTCATCAATCTCAATCTCGACATTGCGGTAACGGGTCATACCGGTACCGGCCGGGACCAGTTTGCCGATGATCACATTCTCCTTCAGCCCAAGGAGCGGGTCAAGCTTGCCCTTAATCGAGGCCTCCGTCAAGACCTTGGTGGTCTCCTGGAATGACGCCGCCGATAGGAAGGAGTCGGTAGCCAGTGAAGCCTTGGTGATCCCCAGCAGTACCGGCTTAGCTACCGCCGGCTCCCCGCCGTTTTCGATGGCCGCCAGGTTCTCTTCCTGGAACTCGAAGACATCAACCAGGCCACCGGGGAGCAGGTTGGTGTTGCCTGGCTCCTCTACCTTTACCTTGCGCATCATCTGCCGGACAATGACCTCGATATGCTTATCGTTGATATCCACACCCTGCAACCGGTAGACCCGCTGGACCTCCTGCAGCAGATAGACCTGGACGCCCCGTAGTCCCTTCACCTTCAGCAGGTCATGGGGGTTGACCGAACCTTCGGTCAGCTCATCACCGGCCTCGACATACTGGCCATCACGCACCGTGGTCCGGGCGCCGTAGGGAATCGGATAAGTATGGATTTCCCCATCGGCCGAGACTACCTCGATCTCCCTTCGCCCATTGCTCTCCCGGAACCGAACCTCACCACTGTTCTCGGTGATGACCGCCATGCCCTTGGGCTTGCGGGCCTCGAACAGCTCCTCGACGCGCGGCAGACCCTGGGTAATATCGTCACCGGCCACACCACCGGTATGGAAGGTTCTCATGGTCAGCTGGGTACCTGGCTCACCAATGGACTGAGCGGCGATGATACCAATAGCCTCGCCCACATCTACCAGCTGGCCGGTGGCCAGGTTGCGGCCGTAGCACTTGACACAGACCCCGTACCGGGTCTGGCAGGTCAGAACCGAACGAACCGGTACCTGCTGGATTCCGGCCTTGACGATAGCCCGGGCAGCCTCTTCCTGGATCTCCTGACCGGCCTCCACGATTATCTCACCGGTCTCGGGGTGAAACACCGTATCGAAGGCGACTCGTCCGAGGATCCGGTCCTCGAGGCTCTCAATAACCTCGTTGCCATCCCTGATTTCCCGCACCATGATACCGCTGTTGGTACCACAATCCTCTTCCCGGACAATTACATCCTGCGATACATCGACCAGTCGCCGGGTCAGGTAACCCGAGTCGGCCGTACGCAGCGCTGTATCGGCCAGACCCTTGCGGGTGCCGTGGGTAGAGATGAAGTACTCCAGCACCGTCAGACCCTCGCGGAAGTTGGCCTTGACCGGTAGTTCGACGATGCGGCCGGACGGGTCGCCCATCAGGCCGCGCATACCGGCCAGCTGAGTGATCTGGGCCGGGTTACCGCGGGCGCCCGAGTCGGTCATCATAAAGACCGGGTTGAACTGGTCGAAATTGTGCATCAGGGCTTCGGTAACCTTCTCTTTAGCATCGCTCCAGATCTCGATAACCTTCTGGTAGCGCTCCTCGTTGGTGATGAGGCCCCGCTTGTACTGGCGGGTTACTTCACCCACAGCCTTTTCCGCCTCGGCCAGAATCTCCGCCTTGGCCGGAGGAACCTCCAGGTCGCTGACACCAATAGTCGCCCCGGCCTGGGTGGCAAAGTGGAAGCCGAGTTCCTTGATGCCGTCAAGCATCTCGGCCGTGGCTGCAGTGCCCAGCTTGCGGTAACACTCAGCGGTAATGCGGCCTAGATCCTTGCGGCTGATGGCCTGGTTCTGGTAGCCCAGCTCGGCCGGGAGCTTCTCATTAAAGATGATACGGCCGACCGTCGTCTCCAGGCGGGTCCCCTGCCACCGGACCCAGATCCTAGCATGTAGCTCGATCTGTCCCAGGGTGTAGGCGGTGATGGCTTCATTCGCGTCGATGAAATAACGCCCTTCGCCGCGGGCACCCGGCTTCTCCAGAGTCAGGTAATAGCAGCCCAAGACGATATCCTTGGTGGGGGTGACCACCGGACGGCCGTCCTTGGGGTTCAAGATGTTATTAGCTGAAAGCATCAGGATGCGCGCCTCGGCCTGGGCTTCAGCCGATAAGGGCACATGCACCGGCATCTGGTCGCCATCGAAGTCAGCATTAAAGGCGGTACAGACCAACGGGTGGATCTGGATGGCCCGCCCCTCGACCAGAATCGGCTCGAAGGCTTGAATGCCCAGGCGGTGCAGGGTGGGGGCCCGGTTCAGCAGGACCGGGTGCTCCCGGATGACCTCTTCCAACACATCCCAGACCTCATCCCGGACCCGTTCCACCATGCGCTTGGCCGACTTGATGTTATGCGCCAACCCCTCGTCAACTAACTTCTTCATGACAAACGGCTTGAACAGCTCCAGGGCCATCTCTTTGGGCAGCCCGCACTGGTGCAGCTTCAGGCTGGGGCCAACTACGATAACACTGCGGCCCGAGTAGTCAACGCGCTTGCCCAGGAGGTTCTGACGGAACCGTCCCTGCTTGCCCTTGAGCATATCACTGAGGCTCTTGAGGGCGCGATTGCCGGGACCGGTCACCGGACGGCCACGGCGGCCGTTATCAATGAGAGCATCTACCGCCTCCTGGAGCATGCGCTTCTCGTTGCGGATGATGATATCCGGCGCGCCCAAGTCCAGGAGCCGCTTGAGGCGGTTATTGCGGTTGATCACCCGACGGTACAGGTCGTTCAAATCGGAGGTGGCGAAACGCCCACCGTCCAGCTGAACCATGGGACGCAATTCCGGCGGGATGACCGGGATCACTTCCATAATCATCCACTCAGGCCGGTTCCCCGACTGCCGGAAGGCTTCAACCACCTCCAGGCGGCGGATAGCCCGCACCCGGCGCTGCCCGCTGACCTGCTTCAGCTCAGTACGGAGGTCGCGCGCCATCTGGTCCAGATCCATGGCCGCCAACAACTCGCGAATGGCCTCGGCGCCCATAGCTGCCCGGAAGCCAGTGCCATACTTCTCGCGGTACTCCCGGTACTCGCTCTCGGTGAGGATCTGCTTCTGTACCAACGAGGTTTCGCCGGGGTCCAGCACAATATAGGCCACGAAGTAGAGGACTTTCTCCAGGGCCCGGGGTGACATATCCAAAAGCAGCCCCATGCGGCTGGGAATTCCCTTGAAGTACCAGATGTGCGAGACCGGGGCAGCCAGCTCAATATGGCCCATGCGCTCCCGCCGAACCTTCTGGCGGGTGACCTCAACTCCGCAGCGGTCGCAGACTACACCCTTGTAACGGACCCGCTTATACTTGCCGCAATAGCACTCCCAATCTTTCATGGGTCCAAAAATCCGTTCACAGAAGAGACCATCGCGCTCGGGCTTGAGCGTCCGGTAGTTAATGGTCTCGGGCTTCTTCACTTCACCGCGCGACCAAGAGCGAATCTGTTCGGGAGAGGCCAACCCTATGCGCATGGAGTCGAAGTAGTTTACATCCATCAGCTACTTACCTCCCTGGAGTTGATGAACGAGACCGGGCGACACACTTTCCGAACCACGCTATTCCTGGTCCTCGTCTTCGGCATCTTCGGTCAGAGGTCCACGGGCCAGCGCCCGCCGCTTGACCAGTTCCTCTTCGTCCTCATCGGCCGGGATATCGTCATCCTCAGCCACGAACTGCTCGTCGTCATCTTCACCGGCCTCGTCATCCTGTTCGCCGATATAGTCGTCCTCTTCCTCATCTTCCTCGTCCTCATCGTAGATGCGCCGGGGCCCTTCATCAATACTGCCGCGCTCGCTCCCCTCGATGTTCAGACCGAGATGGCGAACAGCATCAGCAGCGTCCTCGTCGGTCTCACGCATCTCAATCTCCGTCTGGTCTTCGGTAAGGACCTTGACATCCAGACCGAGGCTCTGCAGCTCCTTAATGAGTACCTTGAACGACTCCGGCACGCCGGGCTCAGGAACATTCTCGCCTTTGACGATGGCCTCGTAGGTCTTAACCCGGCCCACCACATCGTCGGACTTGACGGTGAGAAGCTCCTGCAAGGTGTAGGCGGCGCCGTAAGCCTCCAGCGCCCAGACCTCCATTTCGCCGAAGCGCTGCCCACCAAACTGGGCCTTACCGCCCAGCGGCTGCTGGGTGACGAGAGAGTAGGGGCCGGTCGACCGGGCGTGAATCTTGTCATCCACCAGGTGGGCCAGTTTGAGCATGTAGATGTAGCCCACGGTCACCTTGTTGTCAAAAGGCTCACCGGTGCGGCCATCATAGAGGACAGTCTTGCCGTCCTCGGGTAGTCCCGCCAGCTTCAGGTATTCCAAGATCTCCTGCTCAGTGGCCCCATCAAAGACGGGAGTGGCGATATGCAGCCCCAGAACTTTGGCCGCCCACCCCAGGTGGGTCTCGAGAATCTGACCGATATTCATACGCGACGGCACGCCCAGCGGATTGAGGACGATCTCCACCGGCCGGCCGTCGGGCAGGAACGGCATATCCTCCTCGGGGAGGATCTTGGCGATTACGCCCTTGTTACCATGGCGGCCGGCCATCTTGTCGCCCTCCGAGATCTTGCGCTTCTGGGCAATATAGACCCGGACCAGTTGGTTAACGCCCGGAGCCAATTCATCTCCGTTCTCCCGGGAGAAGACCTTGACATCTACTACGATCCCACTCTCACCGTGGGGAACTCGCAACGAAGTGTCACGTACCTCGCGGGCCTTCTCACCGAAGATTGCCCGGAGCAGCCGCTCCTCCGCAGTGAGCTCGGTCTCGCCCTTGGGTGTCACCTTGCCGACCAGGATATCGCCGGGACGGACCTCGGCGCCGATGCGGATGATCCCCCGCTCGTCCAGATCCTTCAGCATATCTTCGCCCACATTGGGGATCTCCCGGGTGATCTCCTCCGGCCCCAATTTGGTGTCACGGGCGTCACACTCGTGCTCTTCAATATGAATGGAAGTAAACACATCGTCCTTGACCAGGCGCTCCGAAAGGAGGATGGCATCCTCGTAGTTGTAGCCCTCCCAGGGCATGAAAGCCACCAGCACATTGCGGCCGAGAGCCATCTCTCCCTGGTCGATGGCGGGGCCATCGGCCAGCACCTGACCGGCCTCCACCCGCTCACCGGGACGGACGATGGGCTTCTGGTTAATGCAGGTCCCCTGATTGGAACGAGAGAATTTGACTAGGCGGAATACCTCGTTAACACCATCGTCGTACTGGATGGTGATGTCATTAGCTGAGGCACGGCGTACGGTGCCCGGCTTGCGGGCAGTGATCACCACACCCGAGTCAAGAGCAGCCCGGTATTCGATGCCGGTGCCAATGAGCGGCGCCTCGGTGACCAAGAGCGGCACCGCCTGGCGCTGCATGTTGGAGCCCATCAAGGCCCGGCTGGCGTCATCGTGTTCCAGGAAGGGGATCATGGCAGTCGGCACACTGACCAGCTGCTTGGGCGAGACATCCATGTAGTCTACCTCTTCCGGGGGCACCGCCAGAATCTCGTGGCGGTAGCGCACGGTTACCTGGGGGCTGACGAACCAGCCATTGTCATCCAGGGGCGCGTTGGCCTGGGCCACTACTACGTCGTCCTCTTCGTCGGCAGTCAGATAGGCGATCTCGCTGGTAACCCGCCTGTTCTCGACATCCACCACCCGGTAAGGGGTTTCGATGAAGCCGAACTCATTGATACGGGCATAGCAGGAAAGGGCGCCAATCAGGCCGATGTTGGGGCCTTCCGGTGTCTCAATGGGACACATCCGCCCGTAGTGGGAGTGGTGTACATCGCGCACATCGAACCCGGCCCGATCACGGGAGAGACCGCCCGGGCCCAGAGCCGAGATGCGGCGCTTATGGCCGAGTTCACCCAGAGGATTGCCCTGTTCCATAAACTGCGATAGCTGGCTGGAGCCGAAGAACTCCTTGACCGCCGCTACCACCGGTCGGATATTGATCAGGGCCTGCGGGGTGATAATATCTACATCTTGAATGGTCATGCGCTCACGGACGACCCGCTCCATACGGGCCAGGCCGATTCGGAACTGATTCTGCAACAGCTCACCGACGGACCGCACTCGACGGTTGCCCAGATGGTCGATATCGTCGGTGGTGCCGATCCCCCGGAAAAGGCCAAATAGGTAGTTGATGGAGGCCAGGATGTCTTCCTCCGTAATGGTCTTGACGAAGTAGTCCAGCTGGCCATTGCCGATGACTGGGATCTCGCCGTCTTCGCCGTCCTGGACATAGACGCAGGACACACCTGCTGCCTGAATCCTCTCGGCCAGACGGCGGTCAATGGTCTGCCCAGCCTCACACAGTACTTCACCGGTCTCGGGGTGGGCAATGGGCCTTGACGCCACCCGGCCAGCCAGGCGTCGGCGAATAGCCAGCTTCTTGTTGAGCTTGTACCGTCCGACACTGGCCAGGTCATAACGCTTGGGGTCAAAGTAGAGGTTCTCCAGGAGTGCCCGGGCACTCTCCACCGTGGGCGGTTCGCCCGGCCGAAGACGCTTATAGATCTCGATGAGGGCATCTTCCTCTGAGGCGGCATGATCCTTATCCAAGGTCGCCAGCAACTGGGGCGACTCGCCCAGCAATTCGATGAGTTGAGCCCGGTTGCCGAGGCCGAGGGCGCGCAGAAGGACCGTTACCGGAAGCTTCCGGGTACGGTCGATACGGACATAAACAATATCATTGGCATCACTTTCAAACTCAAGCCAGGCGCCGCGGTTGGGAATAATAGTGCCGAAGTAGAGATGCTTCCCTCCACTATCGATCTGTTCATTGAAATAAACACCGGGGGAGCGGACTAGCTGGCTGACAACAACCCGTTCGGCGCCGTTGATAACGAAGGTACCATTGGGCGTCATGAGTGGGAAGTCGCCCATGAAGACCTCCTGCTCCTTGACCTCGCCAGTCTCCTTATTGATCAGCCTGACCCGGACCCGGAGCGGAGCGGAGTAAGTGACATCCCGTTCCTTGCATTCTTCCACCAACCATTTGGGTTCACCTAAGCTATGGTCGATGAACTCTAGCACCAGGTTACCGGTAAAGTCCTGAATGGGAGAGATGTCGTGGAACATCTCCTGCAATCCCTCGTTGAGGAACCACTGGTACGACTTCTGCTGTACTTCAATGAGGTTGGGGATATCCAGGACTTCGTTAATCCGTGAAAAGCTGATTCTTTCCCGCGTGCCGAGCTTCACCGCATGGGCCATCTAATCACTCCTTACCGCAGTTTTCCCTGGGGGAGATGCCGCGCGCGTACCCTAAACTGCCATGAGGAAACCAAAATACCCAAAAGCAAAGCCTCCCCCACTGCAAGCTTCACCTTGGGATTTCCAAATCACAACAGGATAATATATTATGCTCCAGCCCCTGGGCAGATATTCAAAATAACGACCTCCGGGCACCTGGTGGCGTAGCAATTTATAATAATATCATTCTGAGGAAGGTTTGTCAAGCAAACCAAGGTGGCGGGTGACTGTCAAGCAGACTTGGGTAATGAGTCGTTCTTCCCGAAGTATTGAGTTCTGAGACTACGTTCTTAAGCCGGCAGAGTCAGCTTTCTGAAGAGCCGGGACAAGCCACCTGAGGCCCCTCTCCCCGCCGACCTAACCGGCAGGCGGGCCTGTTTGAACCGGTAAGCGTTAGCCACTTCTCTGGCGAGCTGCCCGGCACCGGCTCTCAGTCTCGCTTCGACCCCGTCCAGTGTCGTCTCGGTCAGCCTGCGGGCCACCTGCTCAAGACATCCCTCAAACTGCCTGGCCAGGCTCTGCGTAATCGCCTATAAGCCCCGTCTGCTCCAGCTCTGTCCACGCTTCTTTACCCGGTTGGCGAACCGGTCCATGTTCGACTCAGCTGCTCCCAACCCTCTCATCCCTTCAGCCGAGATACCCATCTCTTGCAGGCGAACACGGTAGTCCCGGCAGGCTTCAGGCATTGTCATAAGGTCTTCCTTCAAAGCACGGATGGCGGCCTGCCGCTTCTCGTCCGGGCATTCCTTCTCGGCCACCGCCAGGGCTGCCAACAGC
>JBFLWA010000033.1:0-10414 GCA_040758135.1 Bacillota bacterium
ACAGGAAAGATCCGGCTGATCTATTCTACCATTCCAGCGACTGACCGGGGGACATTTTCTCAGTCCCATTTCGGCACCAAAGGGGTGACATTTTCACAGTCCGTTGACAGCTTCTACCTTGACACCGCCCAATGATCGTACAGAAGGCGACTGATATCACCCAGAGCCTGGACGCCCCGCTCCGCGTCAGTCAGCCCCTTACTGAAGGCCGAGACCACCCAGGTCCGACCCGAAGTATAGACCAGTCCCACATCATGGCGACAGCCAGCGATCATCCCGGTCTTGTGGGCCATCACCCAGCGCGGCAGACCGCCGACCTCATTACCATAGGCCGGGGGCAGGCGGGCCGGCAGAATATCGTTGAACTGCTGCCGCTTGAGGATCTCTACCATCCGCCGGCAGGCATCGTACGAGATCACCTCTCCCCGGGCCAGCTTGACCAAGAGAGTCCCCATATCCCGGGGCGTTGTGGCATTATTGCCCGGACGCTCCACCGGGACCACCATCAGCTTGTTGTACAGGTAGGTCCCGGTTAGCCCCAGGGCGTGCATGGTGGCGGTTACTGCCTCGGCCCCCACCAGGTCCACCAGGAGGTTGGTGGCTGAGTTGTCGCTGACATCGATCATCAAGGCTACGAGATCGCGCACGGGCAGGGCAATACCGGGCGATAGCAGTTGCAGCACCCCGGAGCCGCCGACCTGGTCCTCAGGGCTAAGGCTGATGGAGCGGTCCAGAGAGAGCAGCCCGGCCTGGGCCTGCCGGAATACCTCCACCATAATGGGGATCTTGATGATGCTGGCCGCTGGGAATGGCTCATCTTCATTCCAGGCGAGAGTCTCACCATCGCGCAGTTCCTGGGCCCAGAGACCGATGGTCCCGTCTACCGAGGATAGGATATCTTCAATCTGGCTGGGTAGCTTGGAGTCTGTCGGCATCTTCTTCCCTCCCCCGTCATCCCAGAATAGCCTCAACAAATCCGGCGGGTTCAAAGGGGGCCAGGTCGTCGATGCCCTCTCCCAGCCCCACCAGCTTTACGGGCAGACCAAACTGTCGCTTAATGGCGACCACCACGCCCCCCTTAGCCGTACTATCCAGCTTGGTCAGGACAATGCCGGTTACCTCCACCGCCTCCAAAAACGCACGGGCCTGCTCTAAACCGTTCAGCCCGGTGTTGGCATCAATGACCAGTAGTGTCTCGTGGGGCGCTCCGGGCAGCTCGCGGGCAATGACCCGCTTCATCTTCCGCAATTCTTCCATGAGGTTATGCTTGGTGTGTAGGCGGCCGGCCGTATCCACCAGTACCACTCCGGCCTGGCGCGCCCGTGCCGCCTGAAGGGCATCGAAGGCGACCGCCGCCGGGTCGGCGCCGGGGTCATGCCGGATGATCCGGGCCCCGGCCCGCTCGCTCCAGATGGCCAGCTGCTCAGCAGCGGCAGCCCGGAAGGTGTCGCCAGCCGCCAGGATTACCTGCTGCCCGCGCTGCCGGTACTGGCTGGCCAGTTTGCCGATGGTGGTGGTCTTCCCGACTCCGTTTACCCCCACAAACATCACCACCCCCAGTCCCTCGGGCAGGTGCAGCTCCGGGTCGTGCCCCTCTTCGAGAATAGCCCGGATCTGTGCCTTCAGTATCCGCCTGACCCCATCAGCCTCGCGGACATGCTCCTGCCTGACCCGGTTCCGCAGTTCCTCAATGAGCTCCATGGCCGTGTTAACCCCGACATCAGCCTGGACCAAAACCGCCTCCAGCTCATCGTAAAAATCATCATCCAGGCGGTCATTGCCTAGCACCTCGGCCAGGCGGCTGCTCAGATTGTCCCTAACCTTGCTCCAGCCGCCCATCAGGCGGCTCATGAACTCCTTCGTCAAATGCTGCACCTCCTAAACAGCCCTGTCTACCAGCCGCACCGAGACCAGGGTGGAGACCCCCGGCTCCTGCATGGTCACCCCGTAAAGGGCATCAGCCGCCTCCATGGTTCGACGCTGGTGAGTAATGATCAGGAACTGCGTATCACGGGCTAGTTTGCGCAAGTAAGTGGTGTATTTGTCGATATTCGCCTCATCGAGGGCGGCGTCAATCTCGTCCAGGATGCAGAACGGGCTGGGCCTGACCCGCGCAATAGCAAACAGGATGGCTATAGCGGTGAGAGACCGCTCGCCGCCAGAGAGCAATGAGAGTGACTGCAAGCGCTTGCCTGGTGGCTGTACCAGAATCTCCACGCCGCTTTCCAGCGGCCGGTCGGGGTCGACCAGAGTGAGTTCGGCCCGACCGCCAGTGAATAGCTCGCCAAAGACCCCCTGGAAACACTGGCTGATCTGCCGGAAAGTTGCAACAAAGCGCCGCGCCATCTCACCATCCAGATCATCGATGAGGGCCATCAGCGAATCCCGGGCCTCCGCGAGGTCGGATTTTTGACCCATCAGGAAGTGGTACCTGTCCTTCACCCGGGCGAATTCGTCGATGGCCGTCGGGTTAATGGCGCCCAGGTCGGCCATGGCGCCCTTCAGTGCTCTCAGCCTTTCTTCGGCCTCAGTGGGGCGGAAGTCATCGTCCATTCGCTCCAGGGCAGCCGCGACCTCCATCCCAAAGCTATCACGGAGCTTCATGACCACAGCAACCGACTCACTCTCCAGGCGCGCTGCCTCGACCTCGCCCTGCCTCAATCGGCCGGCCAACACATCGGCACTCCGCCGCCACCGCTTCCGGTCAGCCTGAATGCGGGAGAGATCCTCGTGGAGGTTCTGCCGACGGGCCCGCAGGGCCGCCAGCTGCTCTTCAAGACCTATCCTTTCATGTCTGACATTGGCCAAGCGCTGCGCCACATCAAGGCGTCGTTCCTCGATGCTTTTCACTAGCTGATCAACCTCAACCTGCTCCGAGTGGATCCGTTCGAGCCGGTTCTTGACATCGGCCAGCTCGCCCTCGAGTTCCTCGATTCTGGTTCGACTGTGCGCCAGATCCGCCTCCAGCGAAGCCGTCTGCACCCGGAAGGCGGTAACCGCATCACCTATGCTGGCCAGTTGCTGCCGTTCTTTCTTCAGCAGGTCATCGGCAGCGGCCAGCTGTTCCTGCCTCTCCCGGTGGCTCTCCTCCAGACGGGCCACCGCCTGCCGAACCTCAACGGCCTCGACCGAGCGCCGCTCCAGATCCCTGGCCGCCTGACCAGCCTCCCACTCGGCCAGTGCCAGCGCTTCAGCCCAGCGCTTGATCTCAGCCTCAGCCGCCTCGATCTCTTTGGCCAGGGCCGCTTCTTCGCGGACCTGCTCCGAGAAGTCCCGCTGCAGCCTTTCCATTTGCTCCGACAACTGGCGGACCTGCATCTGATGTCGGCTCGCCCGGTTGGCTGCCTCCTCGGCGGCCGCGATGAGTCTCCTCTCCTCCTCTTCCAGCGCCTCTAGCTCCTGCTTCTGAACGAAGAGGCCGCTGATCTCCCGTCCATAGCTACCACCGCTGAGCGACCCGCCGCGGTGCACCACATCGCCATCCAGAGTGACGATCTTCAGCCGGTACTCACTCTGCCGGGCCACTCTCCGGGCGGTAGTCAGATCCTCAACCACCAGCACCCGCCCCAACAGGGCCCTGATCACCGGTTCCAGCCGTGGCTCACCCCGGACCAGTTCCTCGGCAAAGGCAATGACTCCGGGTAGCCTGACCCACGCATCCTCAGTATCCCGGCGTGGGGTCCACTGCATGGTGTTGAGGGGCAGGAAAGTCGCCCGTCCCCCGTTCCGAGCTTTGAGAAACCCAATGGCCGACTCGGCTGAGGCGTCGTCCTCTACGACTATGTTCTGGGCGGCCCCACCCAATGCCATCTCCAATGCCTTCCCGAAGCGACGGTCGGCGGTTAGCTGGTCGGCCAGAGCACCAATGACCCCGCGGCAGGCCGGCTCACCCCGGTCGCGCGCAGCTAATACAGTCTTAACCCCGCGAGCGTATCCGTCGTACCGTTCGCGGCTCTCGCGCAGGGCCGCCAGGCGCCCTCTCAGGGCGGCCAGGCGCTCCTGTTCCCTGGTATGGTCGTGTGCGGCAGCCTCGGCCTTGAGCCGGGTCTCCTCCTGTTGAGCCTGCATCGCCCGGCCGCTCTCGGCTATCTCTTCTTTCGTCCGTCGCAACTCATCGAGGGCCTTCAGCAGGCGCTCCCGGCCGGCTCTAGCCTCCTCGAGCCGAGCGGCGGCTTCCCGCTGACGGTGCTTAAAGCCTTGGAGCCGTTGACCCTCACTCTCCAGGGCTGCCTCCAGGGTGCGACCCTGGTTTCTGAGTTCCGCTAGACGCTGCACATCCTCAATGATGGCTTCCTTGGCTGCTTCTACCTCGCGCTCCAGGCGCTCGAGGCTGGCTTCCAGCTCGCCGGCGCGCCGCACTTCATCCCCCGCGCCCGACCGGGCGGTCTCCAGCTTCTTCTCGAGCTCCGCAGTCTGGATCTGGACACCGACCAACTGCTGGGCCAGCTCCGACCGGCGCTGCTGGACGGCCCTCTCTTCCTCCCTAAGCCGGGCCTGCTCCCGCTGGGCAGTCTCCCGACGCTCAGCCGCGGCCGACAGCTGCTCTTCCCAACGCCCGATCTGTCCTCCGACCTCAGCCACTCTTTCCTGCAGGCTCTGCAGGCATTTGTCCAGCTCCGCTTGTTCGCGGTGGATATCCTCTTCCTCGGCCTCCAGTTCCTCCAGACTACGGTCGCTTTCCGCAATGCGGTTGGCGTAGTCCCGGTTCTTCTCGATTATCTGCGCCAGTTCTTCGTGCAAGTCGCGATACTTCCGACCCAGCAGGCTGATTTCGAGGCCATCGGCCTCCTGGCGCAGACTCTGATAGAGCCGGGCCGTCTGGGCCTGCTCACCGAGGGGACCCAACTGATTCTCTAGCTCGAGCAGGATGTCGCCCAACCGCCCTAAGTCGTTCTCGGTATCTTCGAGCTTCCGGACAGCCTCTCGCTTCCGACTCTTATACTTAGTGATTCCGGCCGCCTCCTCGAAGAGCCCGCGTCGGTCCTCGGGCCGGTGGCTGAGGATCTCATCCACCTTCCCCTGACTGATCACCGAGTAGGCTTCACGCCCGACTCCGGTGTCGGCCAGGAGGTCGGTTATGTCTTTGAGCCGGCAGGCCACTCTATTGATATAGTACTCACTCTCACCGGACCGGTAGAGACGACGGGTCAGGCTGACCTCCGAGTACTCCAGCGGCAAGTTGCCATCGCTGTTATCCAGGACCAGCGTGACCTCGGCCATGCCCAGACCGCGTCTGGTATCGGTGCCGCCGAAAATGATATCCTCCATCTTGCTTCCTCTGAGTTCGCGGGCGCTCTGCTCTCCCAAGACCCACCGGACGGCGTCAGACAGGTTGCTCTTCCCCGACCCGTTGGGCCCGACGAAAGCAGTGATACCTGGCTCCACTTCAACTACCGTCCGCTCGGGGAATGATTTAAACCCCAATATCTCAACACGTTTCAGGTACATCCGTTGTCACCTCTGGGTTTGGCCATCGGCACGCAAAAGCACCCGCACGATGCGGGTGCCCGCACGGCACCATTGCCAGATACTTCTTCACCGGCCAGACGAATCCTGCTCTGTCGGCAACTGCTCCAGAGCCAACCGGGCCGCTTCTTTCTCGGCCCCTCGTTTGCTCCTGCCACACCCTTCAGCCCGGACCCGGTCGCCCAGGGTTACTCTGCTGCAGAAACGAGGTGAATGGTCGGGCCCCTCCCGCGAAACCAGGGTGTACTTGGGTATCCCGTATCCCAGCCGGTGAGCTGTCTCCTGCAACTGACTCTTGTAGTCTTGGCCCGGGCTGCTTCGGGCTTTCACTGAGCCTAGCTGGAGCCAATCCCAGACCAGACGGCGGGTAGCGACCAGACCCAGTTCAAGGTAGCTGGCTCCCACCAGTGCCTCCAACGCATCGGCCAGTATCGATGGCCGCTCACGCCCTCCCTCCAGTTCCACACCGCGTCCCAGACGGAGGTGCTCACCGAGGCCGATCCGGCTGGCCACCCGCGCCAGGTTGGCCTCGTTAACCAACCCGGCCCTGATCTGGGTCATGAACCCCTCATCCCAGTCAGCTTGATTCTGATAGAGCCATTCGGCCACAACCAACCCCAGGACCGCATCACCCAGAAACTCTAGACGCTGGTTATCAACGCTGGAGCCAGGCTCCTCGTGCCGCCAAGAGGGGTGGGTCAGTGCCTCCTGCCATAATGCGGGCGGCAGGCGCTGAGCCAGAGGCTCAAGATGGTAACGGACAGTCATCAGACACCCCCTCTAGCACAGAGAAAGCCCCGGAAGGCCAGGACTTTCCTATTCTGCCTCATTAGTTTACTGGTTCTCCTTGATATACTCAACGGCTTGTCCAACGGTCTGGATCTTCTCAGCCTCATCGTCGGGAATCTCCAGGTCGAATTCCTCTTCAATGGCCATTACCAGTTCTACCACGTCCAGCGAATCAGCGCCCAGGTCATCCATGAAGTGGGCATCCATTTTCACTTCTTCTTCATCAATGCTCAAAGTATCGACGATAATCTGCCTAACCCGCTCAAAAATTGAGTCCTTGCCGGCCACAGGGCTCACCTCCTTGGTTTCATGCTCCATTACCTTTCCCGCATCCCCAGCTGTTACTCTGGGGATTTCTCTCACCTATACTAGCAGAGGGGTAGGACGATTTCAAGCACGGTGGAAGATGAATCCGATAGTCCCCGGACCGGTATGGGTCCCGATGACCGGGCCAATGAAACCAACATGGCCGAACTCCACCTGGTAATCGACAGCCAGCAGGTCGTAGAGCTTCCTGGCGTCATCCTCACAATCACCGTGCATAATGGCAAAACACAGTTTGCTACCTACCGGTACCTTCTCCCGGCAGAACTCGACCATGCGGGAGATGACCTTACCCCGCCCCCGCACCTTCTCTACCGGACGGATGATCCCGTCATGGGCTACTTCCAGCAGAGGTTTGAGGTTGAGCATCGAGCCGAACAGGGCCGCCGCCCTACCGATGCGACCATTACGGTGCAGCCACTCCAAACTGTCGACAGTCAGTAGGGTCCACATACGCTCCATGGTCTGGTGCAGCCGGGCAACAATAGCCGGGGCATCCAGGCCTTCCTCCCGGGCCCGCGCCGCCTCCAGCACAATGAGTCCAGTGCCCATGGAAGCGCTCTTCGTGTCCACAATGTGGATATCCAGCTCAGGCAACATCGCCTTAGCTATCTCAGCGGATTGCACTGTACCACTCAGGCCGCCGGAGAGATGAATAGAGATGATCGAAGCACCTTCAGCACCCAACTTGCGGTAGACTTCGGCAAAGGCGCCCGGCGATGGCTGAGAGCTCTTGGGGAGCTCCACTCCGGGCTCGCCAATCTTGGTGAAGAACTCGGCTGAGGTCATCTCTACCTGTTCCAGGTAAGTCTCGGTCCCAAAATGGAGGTTCAGGGGAACCATGGTCACATCGTACCTCTCTCTGAGCTCGGCTGGAAGATCGGCCGTGCTGTCGGTCACCAGCTTAATGGTTCTGTTCGGGTTGCTCATGGTCATCCTCCTCACTGAAGTAATCGGTCAGTCTCCGAACTACCTCTCCCCGGGCGAAATCACGGGCCACGCGAATACCATTCATGATCGCCAGGGCATTGGAACTGCCGTGACATTTAATCAGCGCCCCATTGATCCCGATGAGCGGAGCTCCACCATACTCGGCATAGTCCATCCGTCGCTTAATACGCCGGAAGGCTGGCTTGAGGAGGAGAGCACCCAGCTTGGACCCTAGTCCCTGGTTCAGTTCCTCCCTGAGAATGGCGAAGATGGCGCTGGCCAGGCCCTCAGTATGTTTGAGAATCACATTGCCGGTAAACCCATCGGTCACCAGGACATCGGCGGTGCCGGAGTGGATATCGCGCCCCTCTATATTGCCGATGAAATTGAGGCTGCTAGCTGCCAACAGGGAGTGCGCCGCCTTCGTCAGCTCACTTCCCTTGTCGGCCTCAGTCCCGTTGTTAACAAGAGCTACTCTGGGCGCCCGGATGCCCAGGGCAAACTCAGCGTATCGGGCACCCATTACCGCCGATTGCAGCAGGTCCTCGGGGCGGGCCTCAGTGTGGGCCCCCATATCCAGCAAGAGACTGGATCCCTTCAGACTGGGCAACACGGAAGCCAGCACCGGCCGCCGGATCCCGCGAATCCGTCCAACGATTAAGAGCCCTCCAGCTACCAGGCCTCCGGTACTCCCGGCCGAGACCGCCGCTGCCCCGTAACCATCCCGCAGCAGCTGCAACGAGCGGACCATGGATGAATCCCGCTTGCGGCGGATGGCCATAGCCGCTTCATCCATGCCAATAACCTCACGGGCATCCATGATCTCCAGGCGCGGGCGACGCCCCAGAGTTCCCAGCACCTCCTCTATTCTCTCCTTCTGACCTACCAGTACCGGCTCAATACCAAGCTCTTCGGCGGCCCATACCGCTCCCCGGACAACCTCGCCCGGGGCGCGGTCTCCGCCCATGGCATCCACAATAATCCTCAGACCGATTCCCCCTTTGCTGGCTCGATCGCCGCAACGACGAACTTACCCCGAAACACGGCTTCCCCGTCTACCTTGGTGGTCACCAGGATGACGTACTTGTTCCCCTTGCGGCGCAACACCTCGGCCCGGGCAATGGCCTTCTCCCCCACCTTCACTGGCCGCTTGAACTTAATGTTGGCCAGCCCGGTCAGGGCTACATCGGCGTTGACCAGGGCCAGAGCCAACGAATCGGCCTGGGCGAAGATGAAGTGCCCTCGTACTACCCGGCTGCGCTCAAAGGCCATGGCTTCGGTACAGTCGATCACCGAGACCGCCCATTGCTCCAGGTTGATATCGATCAGCTCGCCGAAGATCTCCTTGCTCTGCAGTGATTTCACCTGGCCGTAGGTACGCTTGGCCACTTCACGGGTCCTGGCCCGCAGCTCGGGGATGCCCAGTGCCAGGCGGTCTAGGCGGATGGTCTGAATGCTCACCTGCAACCGGTCAGCCAACTCCTGATCGGTCAGGAAGGGGTTAGCCCGTAATGTCTCTTTGAGAATTCGCTGTCTATCTTCTCTGAGCACTCCACTTCCTCCTCCTCTAACACCAGCTCATAACATATTGTCTTAATTATACCCTGTACGGACAATGCTGGCAATAAAATCGAGTAGAAGGCAAGTTCGCCCCGCCGTTCTCCCACACCACCGGACACACCACCGGACATGCGGGTCCGCATCCGGCGGTTCATCAAGCGTTACGTAGCTTTTAGTAGCATTCTGTGAGACTCATCAGGCCCTGGGGTGTCCGTTGTGAGGCAGAATCTGAAGGAAGCCGGAGGCAAAATCCCGGCCCGAGGAACACGAACCGCGTCAGGCCAGATGTATCCGGACGAGTCTGCGACAGAAGACGGAGCCCAATACTGCATTGGCTAGCGTTTGGTACTGCCAACCTCCGCAGGGAACTTTTACTCCCAAGACAACGCCCATACCGGGAGTACGACAAAAAGAACCCAGACAGCCTGGGTTCTTTTTTTCCGGATCTATTCTTAGTCCTGTTCCACGACAGTACGGTTCTTGTAATAGCCGCAGTTCGGGCAGACCCGGTGAGGCATCTTTAGCTCGTGGCACTGCGGGCATTCGATCAAACCCGGTACCGACAGCTTCCAATTGGCCCGCCGCTTATCGCGCCTAGCCTTACTGGTTTTCCTCTTGGGTGTTACTGGCATCTCCGCCACCCCTTCCTAGCAGGTTTCGTAGTTTCTCTAATCTGGGATCAGTCTCCTCGACAACACAACCACAGGGGCCGTTGTTGAGGTTCTTGCCACACACCGGGCATAGGCCACGGCAACCTTCTCGGCAGATTGGCTTCATCGGCAGTGAGAGGAGAACTGTCTCACACAGCAGAGGTGTCAGATCCAGCGAGTCCCCGCTGTAGAACTCGATATCGTCCCCATCTTCTCCGGTGGCCGTTGCGGAGCCAGCCAGCCAGTCACCTTCCTTGCGGAACTCCTGGCTAAATGGCACATCGAGCTGATAGCGAAACCCGACCAAACAACGGCTACAGACCAGTTCGACTTCTCCCGTCACTCTACCCTCGATCAATAGTCGCCCGTGACTGAAAACCGCTTTGCCCCGCACACTAAAAAGCCCGGCCACGCCCGGCAGGCCGCAAGCGACCGGATCAATCTCCCCCGAAAAGCGGTGAGCCCGCCCCAGATCCTTCTGCGGCTGAACCAGATCTATCTGCAAAGCGCCGTCACCTCCAGAAGATTATACAGAGCCCGTTAACCCTTGTCAAGGAATGGCTCGGCTGGGTGTTGTCGGCCTGTGATATTGTCACCCTGTAAACGGACTGAGAAAATGTCCTCATGAAAGGAGACATTTTCTTGAGTTCTAGAGAGTCAAAAAGAGTCTTTGTCATGGAACGTGTCCTTGGCGC
>JBFLWA010000034.1:0-9541 GCA_040758135.1 Bacillota bacterium
GGGGGGGGGGAGAACCCGATAAGCCGCGCCGAGCGACGCGGTTTGTCCGGCAGGAGTCAGCAGAGGCCATAGTACCGGTGGTTCTAGAGCCGACGGGAGATGACTGTAACATCTACATCAAGAGCGAGCGGGCGGGGCAACAGGTGATGGCCAGTGTATGCCGCTTTGTGCAGGAAGGACTGGGACTCAAGATTAACGAGGCCAGGAGCGCGGTATCCGGAAGATAACCGACCGGCACGCACCTGTTCAGTATGTTCGCAGCGTATCGCGCAACTGAACGAATACATGCGCGGCTGGACTAGCTACTTCCGGCTGGCCGACATGAAATGGCTCGTTGCAGACACCGAGGGCTGGATCAGGCGTCGGTTGAGGATGTGCCTGTGGAAGCAGTGGAAGAGAATGCGGACGCGGCTACGCGAGCTAAGGGCTCTTGGACTGGCCGAACGGGACTGCTGGCAGATGGCCATGTCAAGCCGGGGATACTGGCACATGGCTTACTAGCCCCTGAGCAAGGCCCTGGGCAACGCCTACTGGCGTACCCAGGGCCTGATGAGTCTCACAGAATGCTACTCAAAGCTCCGTAACGCTTGATGAACCGCCGGATGCGGCCCCGCATGTGCGATGGTGTGGGAGGACGGCGGGACAAACCCGCCTTCTACTCGATTCACCTATTGTTACCCTCTTCGAGCAAACGGTATAATGAGAAGGCAGAAAGGGGGTGAAGGAATGGTCAACCGAATTGTTCGCTTCACCTTTGCCATTCTCTGTGCAGTTCTCGGGCATTTCGCCGCAGTTTGGGCCCAGTATCCACTGGAAATCCTGCTAGCCAGAGTGATCGCGATTTGGACCTTGGAAGTGGCGGGCGTGGTTCTGGGCGGGGCCATTGGTTTCTTGGCCGCCCCCTGGGTGACTAGACAGGTTGTGCAGCTGGCACAGTGGCTGGAAGGCCGCCTGCAGCGCATCTCTGTCCTGGATTTGTTCCTCGGGGCTGTTGGCCTGATTTTTGGACTTATAATTGCTAATCTTATCGGCTCCGCTTTTAAGAATGTCTCCCACCTCAATATCGTCCTCCCTATTGCCGGAAGTCTGCTCCTCGGCTATCTGGGGATGAGTGTAGCCATGAAGAAGCGAGAGGAGCTCTCAGGGGTCTTCAGCAACCTGCGTTCGGCGAAACCTATGGACAAGCAGACGAAGGGTACAACCGCCGGGCTAAGCCCCAAAATCCTTGATACCAGTGTCATTATTGATGGGCGAATTGCCGATATTCATCGCAGTGGTTTCCTGGAAGGCACTCTGATTATACCTAGTTTCGTTTTGGAAGAACTTAGACACATTGCCGATTCAGCTGATACCCTGAAGCGGAATCGAGGACGAAGGGGCCTGGACATTCTGAATACCATCCAGAAACAGGGCGGGACCACTGTCCAGATCTACGAAGAGGAAGTCGGCGAGGGGCTGGAGGTCGACATCAAGCTAGTCAAACTGGCCCAGAAGCTCGAAGGTATTATTGTCACTAATGACTTCAACTTGAACAAGGTGGCGCAGCTCCACGGGGTGAGAGTTCTTAACATCAATGAACTGGCTAACGCAGTTAAGCCAGTGGTCTTACCCGGCGAGGATATCCTGGTCCATATCGTCAAGGATGGCAAAGAGTCGGGTCAGGGTGTAGCCTACCTGGATGATGGCACTATGATTGTTGTCGACAGTGGGAAGCGTTTCATCGGCGATACCATCGGGGTAACGGTCACCAGTGTCCTGCAAACCTCGGCCGGTCGGATGATCTTTGCCAAACCCAAGTTCGAGGAGAGGGTTGCCCACAATTGAGCACCATGCCCACAGTAAGAGCCATCGTCGTCGCGGCCGGTCGGGGTGAACGCTTCGGCGTCGGACGCGACAAGCTTCTGGTGCCGCTGGGCGGCATACCAGTGATACTGCGCTCCCTGATGGCGGTGGCCGCCTGTCCCAGGATTGAGGGGATTGTGCTGGTAGTCCGGAAGGACCAGTTGGAGCTATACCGTAGCCTGGTGGAGACCTATCGTCTCAGCAAGGTCACACAGATCGTGGCCGGTGGCGCGCGGAGACAGGATTCGGTGCGCGCCGGCCTGGCCGCCCTGGGCGCGGCCGATTTCGTGGTTATCCACGATGGCGCGCGCCCTCTGGTCCCATCCAGTGATATATCCGCCGTTATCGACGTGGCGGTTCGCACTGGAGCCGCCACCCTCGGACGGGAGATAACCGATACCGTCAAGGCAGTGGTTGGCGGCCGAATTGCCGCGACCCTGGATCGTTCGCGCCTGCGCACGGTTCAGACGCCTCAGGTCTTTCGCCGGGACTGGCTGCAGCTGGCCTATGACTCGGCCGGCCCCAGTGTCACCGATGATGCGGCTCTGGTAGAAGCGGTCGGCCACGAAGTGGCAGTAGTCGAGGGAAGCCGCCGCAACCTGAAGATCACCCGTGAGGAGGATCTTGAGGAGGCCGAACTCCTGCTGGCGGGCGACCTGCCGAGCCGCTTCCGGGTGGGGATCGGCTATGACAGCCATCGCCTCGCCGGGGGACGACCGCTGGTCCTCGGCGGGGTAACCATTTCCCACCAGGTGGGGCTGATGGGGCACTCGGATGCCGATGTCCTGACCCATGCCCTTATCGATGCCCTGCTGGGTGCGGCTGCGGCTGGTGATATTGGTCAGCGCTTCCCGGACTCTGATCCCCGCTACGCCGGTATCTCCAGCCTGGAGCTGCTTCGGCGGACGGTGGAGCTCTTGCGTATACGGGGTCTCCGGGCCCAACAGGTGGATGCCACTATCATTGCAGAACAGCCCAAACTGGCCCCTTTCATCGATCAGATGCGAGGAAATCTCGCGGCTATCCTCGGGATTCCCCTGGACCGGGTCAGTGTGAAGGCCAAGACCAACGAAGGGATGGGGTTCATTGGTCGGGGCGAGGGAATGGTCGCCCAGGTGGTGGTCACCATCGGCTGATTTTCGCCTCTTCTTGCGCACCGGCAGGCGGGTGGGTATAATATGGGACAAGGTGAATATCGCTACAGACGGCGAATGAGTAGAGTACTGCTGATGCTGCCAGTAGAGAGGGGCGGTCGAGGCTGGAAGCCGCCCTTGGCCAGTCCGGCAGGAAGTGCGCTCAGGAGTCTCCGCCCGAAAAATGCAGTAGGGTGAGCCGGTTAGCCGCCGTTATCCGGCTGGAAGTGGGGTCTGCCAGCGTCGGACCCAAGCAGAGTGGAACCGCGTCCCCTCGTCTCTGCCACGGGCAGAGGGAGGGGACTATTCATTGCTAGGGGGAATTGCCATGACTATCCGCTTCTATAACACCCTTACCCGCTCCAAGGAGGAGTTTGTACCGGCCAAACCCGGTGTGGTTACCGTGTATGTCTGTGGCCCCACAGTCTACAACTTCGCCAGTATCGGCAACTTCCGTCCGGCCATCATCTTTGACGTCCTCCGGCGCTACCTGGAGTACCGGGGGTTCGAGGTTAGATATGTCCATAACATCACCGATGTGGAGGACAAGATCATTCGCCGGGCGGCCGAGGAGGGGATTAGCACCGAGGAGCTCTCCGCGCGCTACGCGGTGGCCTATGCGGAGGATGCGGCCGCTCTGGGCATCGAGCCGCCCACTTATGCCCCGAAGGCTACCGAGTTCATCCCCCAGATGATCGATCTGATCCAGGGACTCATTGACCGCGGTCACGCCTACGTGGTGGACGGGGATGTCTACTTCGACACCCACAGCTTCCCGGGGTACGGGAAGCTGTCCCGCCAGAGTCTGGAACACCTGGAGGCCGGGGCCCGGGTGGATATCGATGAGCGAAAGCGGCACCCGGCCGACTTTGCCCTCTGGAAGAGCCAGAAGCCGGGCGAACCCGCCTGGGAGGCGCCGTGGGGTAAGGGGCGTCCCGGATGGCACATTGAGTGCTCAGCTATGACCTTGGCTCTGCTGGGGCCGACCATTGACATTCATGCGGGGGGCACTGACCTCATCTTCCCCCATCACGAAAACGAGATTGCCCAGAGTGAGGCCTTTACCGGACAGCCTTTTGCCCGCTTCTGGTTGCATAATGAGATGCTCAATCTGGAAGGGGAGAAGATGTCCAAGTCGCTGGGGAATACCATCATTCCCCGGGAAATGATGAAGCACTATCCGGCGGAGGCCATCCGTCTCTACATGCTCAGCTCCCACTATCGTAGTTCGATGACCTATAACCCTGGCCAGCTGGACCAGGCCCGGGCCGCTCTGGGGCGGCTGTACAACAGTGTTGCCGCCCTCCAGCATAAACAGGCCAATACCCCCCAGCGCCCGGCCACCGCTGAGGAGGAGGAGTGGATGGCCGGATTGGCTACCTTCCGGACTCGCTTCATCGAGACCATGGATGATGATCTGAACACTGCAGGTGCACTGGGCATCCTGTTCGAACTGGTGCGCGAGGCTAACGGCCGGATCGGCGCAGCTTCGGCCCCGGCCATGGCCCAGGCGGCACTGAAGCTTCTGGTTGAGCTGGGCGGAGTCCTCGGCCTGTTGGGCAAGGCCTTCCGGGAAGAGCAGCTGGATGCCGAGGTCGAGGCGCTCATTGTCCGGCGGCAGCAGGCGAGGAAGGAGAAGAACTGGGCTGTGGCCGACCGGATCCGGGACGAGCTGGCGGCCCGGGGGATTATCCTTGAAGACACACCTGGCGGAGTAAGGTGGAAGAGGCGATGACGCCCAAACCACGGTTCACCGAGGCCGATCAGCTGTCCCCTCTGGTCCTGGCCTATGTGGGAGATGCCTACTTCGAACTGCAGGTCCGCCTAAAACTGTTGGAGATGGGCTGCCGGAAGCCCAACGACTTGCACCGGACTGCCCGTGAACTGGTCTCGGCGGCGGCCCAGGCCGGGCTCCTGGCTAACCTGGGCCGGCATCTTACCGAGATGGAGCAGGCTATAGTCCGTCGGGGACGCAACGCCAAGGCTGGACACGGGCACCGCAGTACCGATGCGGCTACCTACCAACAAAGTACCGGCTTTGAGGCACTCATTGGCTACCTCTACCTGACCGGGCAGGATGCCCGGTTGGGTGAGGTGCTGGCCGAGTGCTGGCACCAGGCAATGGGTGAATCCCAGCCGATCGGGGAAGACTGAACAGAGGAGGGGCTCGGTTGAAAAGCACCCAGATCGAGGGTCGCAACCCGGTCCTTGAGGCTCTGAAGAGCGGCCGTCCCATCGAGCGGCTGCTCATTGCCGAGGGCCAGCGGCATGGATCCATCAACAAGATCATTGCCCTGGCTCGGGCACAGGGTGTGGACATTCGGATGGTCAGCCAGACGGAGCTGGAGAACCTGGCTACTACCTGCTCACACCAGGGGGTGCTGGCGGTAGTAGCCGAAAAGGAGTACCTGGACCTGGAACAACTACTGGACGAGGCCTTTGCCCGATCAGCTCAGCCATTGATTCTGGTGCTGGACCGGATCGAAGACCCGCATAACCTGGGGGCCCTCATTCGATCGGCCGAGGCGGTCGGGGCAGCGGGAGTGGTGATCCCCAAGCGGCGGGCGGTGGGACTCACCGCTACGGTGGCCAAAACGGCGGCCGGTGCGCTGGAATATGTTAGCGTGGCCAGGGTCACCAACCTGGTCCAGGCCCTCGAAGCCATGAAGAGGCGGGGCTTCTGGATTGTCGGCAGCGATGCCGCAGCCAAGCAGTACTGCTACGATGTGGATCTGACCGGTCCTATCGGGCTGGTCATCGGCAGCGAGGGCCAGGGAATGAAACGGCTGGTTGCCGAGAGCTGTGACTTTTTAGTACGTTTGCCGATGCTGGGACAAGTTAGTTCACTTAATGCCTCAGTAGCCGGGGGGGTCCTCCTGTTCGAGGCAGTCCGGCAGCGGTTGGGATCGGAGAGGACGGAGTGAAGAGAGGCCAGGGGGAACGCGGGAGGAGCGGTACTTGAGACCGAGAATCATCCGAGTTCTCATCATACTGGCCCTATCAGGGTTTGTGTTGAGCGGGGCAGCTGTTGGTAGCCTCGCTCTGGCGCGCGGGTGGAGCCGCGGGAGGATCTTTCCCGGGGTGGCCTGTGGCCGCGTGGACCTGGGGGGCCTTACCCAGGAAGCGGCAGCGGCCAGGCTGGCCGGGGCCCCTCTGGGCGAACTAGCACTGGAGCTTACCGTGCAGATTGATGATGCCGTGCGGACCTTTTCACCGGAACAAGCCGGGATCAGCCTAGACGCGGCCGCCACGGCCCACGAGGCCTGGCTATACGCCCGCACTGGTGGACTCCCGCAGCGACTGGCTGATCTCTGGCGGGCGCGTCGCCATCGAGTACAGATCCGCCCGGTGCTGGTAGTGGAGGAAGGCGAACTCCATGGCTGGCTGGTAGAACTGGCCAATGAGGTCAATGTACCACCGGTCAATGCTAGCTTTGACGCCAGGACCGGGGAGATCATCCCCGAACAGGTCGGTCGCCGCATCGATACTGACCGCCTGCGCCAAGAGCTGCTGGCCGCTCTCCGGGAGGGGAAGGCGAGCCTTGTTGTCTCAAGGCAGACTATCCCGCCGGCCACTACCGCTGAGACTCTGGCCGCCGTTCCCCGTAACTTGCTCTCCCGGTTCATTACCCAGTTCAACCCGGAGGAGAGTGACCGCTCCCACAATGTGTATCTCGGGGCCAAACTGCTGAATGGAACAGTGGTCCCACCCGGAGGCGAGTTCTCCTTCAACCGGGCGGTGGGGGAGCGCACGGAGGCTGCCGGTTTTCGGACTGCTCTGGAGATCGTCAACCAGGAGTTTGTGCCGGGGATTGGCGGCGGCATATGTCAGGTAGCTTCTACCGTCTATAATGCCGCCCTCGAGGCCGGCATGGAGATCATCGAGCGCGCCAACCATTCGCGCCCGGTCAAGTATGTCCCCCTCGGTCGAGACGCCACCGTAGTCCATGGCTACCTCGATCTTCGTTTCCGCAACCCCTACGATCAACCAGTGGTAGTGTTGGCCTATGCCGATGAGAGCTATCTAGAGGTACGCCTATTGGGACAGGCTGCCCGGTACCGCTACGAGATCCAGCGCACTGACGAGGAACGCATAGACCCGCCCATCATCGAGCGCCCGGACCCCGGCCTGGCACCCGGCCAGGTAGTGGTGGACCGAGAGGGTCGTCCGGGCTACCGGGTGACCATCTGGCGCCTTCGCTATAGCGGCCAGCGGATACTAGACCGCCAGCTGCTGTCGCGCGACTATTACCCACCGGTGGCCACTCAGGCACGCATCGGAATCACCCCCGAGGAAGCCCCAGCTGCTGACCCCATGGGACCATAGCCGACTGAGAAGACATAAGACATGGGCCCTGTATCGACAGACCGCGACATTAAGCTGGGCTTTACATTGCTTGACGCTCAATTTTGTATGACTTATAATTAAGAACGTGGGACAACCTGCCTTAAGCGCAGCTCGCTGGAACCTTGACTACCCTCGTCCGGAGGTTGAACGGAGGCGATCTGATGGAGTTCCATTACGATGGAATGATGGATGAGGAGATTGTCGAGGCGGTAAGAAACGGTAGTACGGTAGCCTTAGAGTATCTGATAAATAAGTATAAAAACTTCGTACGAGCGAAAGCTCGCTCTTACTTTCTTATCGGCGCTGACCGGGAGGACATCATTCAGGAAGGGATGATCGGTCTCTATAAGGCCATCCGTGATTTCAAGAGTGATAAGCTCTCGTCGTTCCGGGCCTTTGCCGAATTATGTATAACGAGGCAAATCATAACAGCCATCAAAACTGCCACTCGACAGAAACATATCCCCCTGAACTCCTATGTCTCCCTTAACAAACCGATCTACGATGAGGATTCAGACCGGACTCTGCTCGATGTCATCTCCGGCTCCAAGATAACCGACCCCGAGGAACTGATCATTAGCCGCGAGGAGTTCGGTAATATTGAGGAAAAAATGGGAGAGATCCTGAGCGACCTGGAATGGAAGGTGCTCATGGCCTACCTGGACGGCAAGTCGTACCAGGAGATTGCTGGTGACCTCAGGCGGCATGTGAAGTCTATTGATAACGCTCTGCAACGGGTCAAGCGTAAGATCGAGCGTTACCTTGATAACCGGGAAGAGGTCTATCAAAACAGCGACCGCCGTTAGACCATTGGCCTGATTTGTTGGAATTTGGACAGGCCGATGCCTTGAAATTGCTCTGGCAGTATGTTATTATAGTCAAGCGTCAGGATACGGACGTGCTGGCGTAGCTCAACGGTAGAGCAGCTGATTTGTAATCAGCAGGTTGCGGGTTCGAATCCCATCGCCAGCTCCAGAGAGTATGGTTAACCTTTGATAAGTCTATACATGGAGAGATGCCCGAGTGGCTAAAGGGGGCAGACTGTAAATCTGTTGGCTGACGCCTACGGTGGTTCAAATCCACCTCTCTCCACCAAACCGCGGGGTAGAGCAGTCTGGTAGCTCGTCGGGCTCATAACCCGGAGGTCGAAGGTTCAAATCCTTCCCCCGCAACCAAGTTTATAACGGCTTGCTCACGTAGCTCAGTCGGCAGAGCGCGTCCTTGGTAAGGACGAGGTCACCGGTTCAATCCCGGTCGTGAGCTCCAGTTTTTAGGTTTTGGCCCTACCTCAGTGGTGGGGCCGTTTTGCTCTTGAATCCTAACAGTCAGCCCACGGCAGAATACACCTCGGGGAGGCGGATGCTTTGAGCGAGCAGTATTTCACTACCCGGCCCAGCTCCCGGGAGGAGGTCGCTGAGTTCAGCGAAGAGATTAGGGGAATCCGGCTCACCCTTCTGACCGGTGGCGGCGTCTTCTCCCGGAACAGGATCGACTTCGGAACCCGTCTGCTCTTGGAGTACCTGGAGCTGCCCGAGACAGGCCCCTTCCTCGATCTGGGGTGCGGTTATGGTCCGATCGCTATTACTGTGGCCCGCCTGAGGCCGGGTGTCCGGGTGATCGGGGTCGAGGTCAACCAGCGTGCCGCCCAATTGGCAATGGAGAACGCGGTCCGCAATCAGGCAGCCAATGTGGAGATCCGGACCGGTTCCGGCTTTGCCCCGGTTGCTGGCGAGCAGTTCTCAGCCATCATCACCAATCCGCCGTTCCGGGCGGGCAAGGCTCTGGTTCACGCCTGGCTGGAGCAGGCCGCCGACCACCTGGCCCCTGAGGCTGCCCTCTGGGTGGTGGTCGGTAACAAGCAGGGGGCTGAGTCACTAACGGGGCGGATGAAGCAGCTGTACCACGAGGTCGGGGTCGTTAAGTGCAAAGGGGGCTTCCGCGTCCTGCGGGCGCGCCGGCCGCTCGTACCGAGGACGGAAGGAAGCGGTTGAGTTAACCTGACCGTTGTGGGAAAACTGGCAGGAAAATAGCTAATCTTGCAGAATTCTAATCTTCTGGGTATCATATAGGAACTGATTGACGCGAGGTGAAGCAAATTGGCAAAGAAGAAATTCGAGAGAACCAAACCGCACGTGAATGTGGGTACCATCGGTCACGTTGACCATGGTAAGACCACCCTGACCGCGGCCATCACCCGGTGCCTTTCCTCGGCCGGCCTG
>JBFLWA010000035.1:0-9495 GCA_040758135.1 Bacillota bacterium
GTTGAGAGGTTCTTCCACAGGAAAGATCCGGCTGATCTATTCTACCATTCCAGCGACTGACCGGGGGACATTTTCTCAGTCCCATTTCGGCACCAAAGGGGTGACATTTTCACAGTCCGTTGACAGGAATGGCTCGGCTGGGGTCAAGCATAGCTTCCCCGACCCGCCGAATATATCATAATAGACATCAGCACCATCGCAGGAGGGAAACTGTTGAAAAAGTGGCTGGGGCCCCTGTTCTTCTACCTTGTTCCTCTGCTGGCCGTCGTCATTACGGTAGCGATGGTTTTCTACCCGGAGATTGCCTTTGAAGGGGCTGTCGAGGGGCTGCGCCTGTGGTGGGATATCGTCTTCCCGGCCCTGCTGCCCTTCTTCATCGGTTCGGAACTTCTCATGGGATTGGGAGTTGTCCACTTCATGGGACGCCTGCTGGAACCTTTGATGGCTCCCGTGTTCCGGGTGCCCGGGGTCGGCTCCTTCGTTCTGGCCATGGGACTGGCCTCAGGCTATCCAATTGGTGCTGTCCTCACCGGGAAGTTGAGACGCGAGGACCTCATCAATAAGGTGGAGGCGGAGCGTCTGGTCTCATTCACCAACACCGCGGATCCACTCTTTATGAGCGGAGCTGTGGCGGTTGGGATGTTCAAGAATGCCGCGCTGGCCCCGGTAATCATGGCTGCCCACTACCTCGCCAGCATCTCCACCGGCCTTCTCCTCCGGTGTTACCGGCCGCGGGCGCCCCGCACCCCAACAGTACCGGGTCGCGGATCGCTCCTGCGCCGGGCTCTTGAGGCGCTCCGGGAAGCCCGGGCAAAGGATGGACGGCCCTTCGGCCAACTGTTGGGCGACTCAGTCAAGAGCTCGGTCAACACCCTTCTCCTGGTCGGAGGGTTCATCATCCTCTTCTCAGTGTTGGTAAACATCATCAAGGCAGCCGGGATCCTCGCCACTCTCTCGACCGGGGCGGGAACCCTCCTGGCCGCCTTCGGACTGGATCCCAATGGAGCTCCGGCCCTGGTAGCCGGCCTGTTCGAGATCACCAATGGGACTCAACTGGCCAGCATAGCACCGATCCCCCTCTCCCAGCAGCTGATGCTGGCCGGGACGATCATCGCCTGGAGCGGCCTCTCAGTCCACGCCCAGGTGGCTGCGGTTACCCACGGCACCGACATCTCCATTGGACCCTATGTAATGGCTCGCCTAGTCCACGCTGGTCTAGCTGCGTTTTTCACCTATCTGATCCTAGGCCCCGCGGCCACCTTGGCTTCACTGGTTGTGCCGACCTTGGCCGGGAGCGCGCCAACTGCCGAACCTTACTGGCTCGGCAGCTTCATGTGGTCCACACTCAGCCTGTTCAGGGCTACTGCCGGTCTGAGCTTCCTGGCCCTTGTCTCCCTCCTGCTGGCGGGCAAAGGGCCCCGCTCAGTCATCTTCCGCCATCGTCGGTAGGTCCAGCCGCACTCTTCCCTCCCGGACGATGCCCAGGGCACGCCCCATAACCCCTTCCAGCTGCTTCAGGACATCAAGGGCATAGCGATCCGCCCGTCGCCGGGTATCGGCGGCATACCTTTCAGCTGCCTCAACGATCTCACGACTGACCCGCTCTGCCTCGCGGACTATGTCGGTACGGCGGACCAGTTCGTTAACCTGCTCAGTGGCACGATGTTCTACCGGGGCCGGGGTTCTTGTCACGGCCATCTCCACAGCCGACCGGCGTAGCTCCTCCAGAAGCCCGCTGAGCTCACGCTCGCTGACTACCACTTTGCCGAAAGGCAGTCGCGCCCCGTCGGCTATTAGATCGGCCAGCTCATCGATGATATCCTCGACCTTTCTCACGCTCTCGCCTCCTACCGCTTGAGCAACTTCTCGCGGAGAACCTCCTCCACTCTGGGTGGAACCAGCCCCTCCACCGATCCACCCCAGCGGACGACATCTTTGATCAAACTCGAGCTCAGGAAGGAATACTCGTTAGCTGTCATCATAAACAGCGTCTCCAAGTCGTTGTCGAGCCGTTTGTTCATAAGAGCCATCTTGAACTCATACTCAAAATCCGACAGGGCCCGCAGGCCCTTGATGATGACTCTCGCTCCGCGCTCCCGGGCGTAGGTAGCTACCAGTCCCGGATAGGCATCGACCGCTACATTGAGCAGATCAGCTGTGGCCTCCTTCAGTAACTCCACCCGCTCTCCGGGCGTAAGCAGCCCGGCCTTCTCAGGGTTGTGAAAAACAGTTACCAGTACCTCATCAAATAGGGTAGCTGCCCTCTGGATGATATCGAGGTGTCCGAAAGTAAGAGGGTCGAAGCTACCCGGCAGTAACACTTTCATGACTGTTCACCCGCCTGTCAGGCTGTAATAAAGGTCAGACAAGTCTCTCCATAGGCTGCTTGCTTGACGACTCGCCCCTCGTCACCTGGGTCGATCTCTTCCTTCAGATGGTGCTCAGCAATGAGATAGCCTCCTGAACGGAGAAGTCGTCCGCTGAGAACGGCTCTCACCATCGCCCGGGCCAGACCCCGGTTATAGGGAGGATCCAGGAAGATAAGATCAAACTGACGTTGTTGCCGGGCCCATCTCGCCACAGCTTGCTCGGCGGCTTCGCCATGGACTCGAGCCCGGTCAGCTAATCCGGTGGTCTCCAGATTAGCCCGGATGATCGCCAGACTGCGACGGTCTGACTCGACGAACTCGGCTGATCTGGCCCCCCGGCTAAGTGCCTCGATGCCCACGGCTCCGGTACCCGCGAACAAATCCAGGAAATCCGCATCCTCTATGACATTCATCAGTATGTTGAAGAGAGCGCCCCTAACCAAGTCTGACGTCGGACGTGTCTCCAGCCCCGGTAGCGACCGCAAGCGTCTGCCTTTAGCTAATCCAGCGATGACTCGCATGCTCTACCTCCAGGAAAATGCTTTTTAATTCAGTATAAACTACCGAGGGGAGGCGCATATTATGGATGCAAGAGTCGATGGAAGAGATTCGTAACCCTCCCCCATAGGCTCTTCCTCCGGTTTCTCCTCTCCCAAGACGGTCTCTCATAGACCGTCTCCTTTTTTTTGGGGCAGCGTCAGTTGGTTTCTACACCTGGTCGTGATATCCTTCCCTCTCTTCCGCTGCAGGAACACGCATATTGTCCCACCAGGTCGGAAAACCTACTGGCAACATGTACCGTAATGGGTGTTCTTTGGGGGGGACAAGGATGACTGAACAGTGGGAAGAATGGTCGGGGGCCGTCCGCACCGATCTGGCAGTGGAAGCCCGCAACTACGTCCAGCACCGGACTAACCGGTCCATTCCCGGGGTCTATAGTACCGAAGAGCAGCTTGGCCACACCCTGGTTACCCGCGTGCGCATTGTAACACCGCAGGGCTCCTCCATCATGGGCAAACCCATGGGCAACTATATAACTATTGAATCACCGGCTCTGATCCAACGCAATCGACAATTGCAGGATGAAGTGGCCCGGGTCTTCGTGGACGAGCTAGCCGCCCTGCTGCCACCCGAAGCGGGCAGTTTCTTCATTGTCGGACTCGGCAACTGGAACGCGACTCCGGATGCGCTGGGTCCCCGAGTAGTTGACCAGCTACTGATCACCCGCCACCTGGGCGACTATGTTCCCCAGGAGGTCAGGAACAGGCTCCGGTCAGTATCGGCTCTTGCCCCAGGTGTCCTGGGCCTAACCGGTATTGAAACCGGGGAGATCATTCGGGGGATCGTGGACCGGACCCGCCCTGATGTTGTTATGGCCATTGACGCCCTCGCCTCACAAAAGGTAGATCGGTTAATGACCACCATTCAGATCTCGGATACCGGAATCCATCCGGGTTCCGGTGTCGGCAACCGTCGTGTGGGGCTGACCCATGAGACCCTGGGTATTCCGGTATTGGCTATCGGTATCCCCACGGTGGTCCATGCCCTGACCATCGCGCATGACGCCATTGAACTTTTAATGGAGCAGCTTAAAGAGCAGGCTGGGTTTACTGCAATGGTCAATGAAATGGGGACAGACCAACTCAGCCATCTCTTTGACGCGGTGCTCCGACCGGAGATGGGTGAGTTGATGGTAACCCCGAAGGAGATCGATGTACACATTATGGAGATGGCCCGGATCGTTGCCGAGGGGTTAAACGCCGCTCTCCACCAGGGAATAACCGCTGATAATCTGGCATCTTATCTCATGAAGTAGATAATTCACAGAATGAGCGGCCGGGCTCCTATAGACAATGGAAAGCGGGCGGTTGCCCGCCCGCTGCCACAATGCAACTAACTTACCGAGTAGGGGTTCGGCCGCCAGTAGTTCCACCGGTAATACCGCCAGCCATGCCGGCTCCGGCTGTTCCACCAGCCAGGCTCTGCTCAGCCAGCTGGATCATGCGGCGGACCATATGGCCGCCAACAGCGCCGCAATCACGGGAGGTCAGCTCGCCCCAGTATCCGCTCTGCGGAGGAGTAACGCCAATTTCCCGGGCGACCTCATACTTGAAGTTGTAAAGGGCCTGACGGGCCTGGGGAACGACATGAGTATTCGATCTCTGTCCAGCGCCCACGAATGTCACCTCCTTTGCTGTTCTGAGCATATTGTTCTGCAGTTTGCGACGCCACTATACTGGGATAATTTGTCTAGCTGGCCTTCAGTCTTCAGAAAGAGAAAATGGCGCCGACATTGGCGCCCATTGCCCGGCAGTGATCGGCCAGGGGAGACTCCTCTCATTCCATCAGTTTCCTCTCAGGCTGTCGCGTCGTGCCGCCAGGCGGGCCAAAGCATTGCGCAACCCGCGGTTTTCTGGTCTACGCAAATCGGGATCATTGGCTATCAGTTGAAAAGCCTCGCGCCGGGCGATCTTGAGTTCCTCGACATCGGTCAGGACATTGGTGACCCTGAGATCGGGCAGGCCGTGTTGGCGAGTACCGAAGAACTCGCCCGGCCCCCGCAGCTTGAGGTCTTCCTCGGCGATGACAAAACCATCAGTGGAAGAAACCATCGCCTCTAGACGTTTCCTGCCCTCCTCGGTCTGGGGATCGCTAATCAGAATGCAGTACGATTGCTGGCTTCCCCGACCAACCCGCCCCCTGAGCTGGTGCAAGCTGGCCAGCCCATAGCGCTCTGCCCCTTCGATGACCATGGTGGTAGCCCGGGGGACATCCACTCCCACCTCAATGACACTGGTTGCCACCAGCACCTGAAGCTCTCCGGCCCGGAAGTCGTCCATTACCCGTTCCTTATCCGATGCTGGCAGACGGCCGTGAAGGAGGCCGAGCCGAAGCCCGGCCAGGTACCCGCCCGCCAGCTCTTCAGCAATGGCCGTAGCCGCAGCTACCTCCAGCTTCTCCGACTCTTCCACCAGCGGGCAGACCACATAGGCCTGTTCGCCGGCTTCGACCCTCTTCCTGACGTAGGCATAGACCTGCTCCCTCTGGTCGCCCCGGACCCACCGGGTGATGACCGGACGGCGCCCGGGAGGCAGTTCATCTATGACCGACAGGTCCAGATCGCCGTAAACAGTGAGAGCCATCGTCCGCGGGATGGGGGTTGCCGTCATCACCAGGACATCGGGCTGCTTTCCTATGCCCACCAGACGGCTGCGCTGCCTGACACCAAACCGGTGCTGCTCATCAATGATTACCAGTCCGGCCCGGGCCAGGGTTACCTCCTTCTGGATGAGGGCCTGGGTACCTATGAGCACCTGGAGTTCGCCACTGGCTGCCCGCCGTAACACCTCTTGGCGTTCATTCCCCACCAGGCGGCCAGTTATCAGACCCACGGATACTCCAATCTCGCCCAACTGCTGCACCAGTCTGGCGTAGTGTTGCTCGGCCAGAATTTCGGTGGGAGCCATGATCACCCCCTGGTAGCCCGATTCCACCGTCTTGACGAGCGCCGCGGCTGCCACCACCGTCTTGCCGGAACCTACATCGCCCTGGAGCAACCGGTTCATGGGAGTATTGCTCTCCATATCACCGAAGATCTCATCTAATACCCGGCGCTGGGCCGCCGTCAGCCGATAGGGCAGATGTTCCAGGAAGCCGGCGACCAGAGGTCCATTGGGCTGGTGGGTTATTCCGCCACCGGCCGGCCGGGCCCGATCACGCTCCACGGCCAGCGCGGCCTGCAGGACAAAAAGCTCCTCGATGACCAACCGTCGCCGGGCCTGCGTCCGGCTCATCTCGTCAGTGGGGAAATGCATCTCACGCAGGGCAGTAGCCAGACTCGGCAGCCCCAGGCGAACTTCAGTCTCGGCCGGCAGGGCGCCCTTCAGCCGCTCCCCCCAGAGGTCCAAAACCTGGGCTACCAATCCCCGCAGCCACTTGGTGCTCACCCCCTGCGTTACGCGATAGACCGGTACGATCCGTCCCGCGTGCAGGCTCTCTTCGCCATCGATCTCGTCCCATTCGGGGTTGGCTATCTGCAGGCGGCCGTACCTCATCTCCACCTTGCCTGTTACCACTATACTCATCCCGGGCCGGATAGCTCTTGCCACCCACGGCTGGTTGAACCAGACGGCACTCACCGAGCCAATACTATCAGTGATCTCGGCGGTAAAGAGGAGAAGCCGGGGACGGGGGCGCCGCTCATCCACTCTGACCACAGTTCCCGCCAGGGTGGCCGACTCTCCGGAACTCAGGCGGTTCAGCGGGGTGAAACTGCTCCGGTCATGATAGTCACGGGGGAAGTACCAGACAAGGTCAGACACGGTCTCCACTCCCATGCGGGCCAGCAGCCGGACCCGGCTCTGGCCGACCCCTTTCAACCGCTCCACCGACCAGCTCTCCGGCGGTTCATCCACCTCTGGAACCCTTCCCCCAGCCGACTGGGGCAGCCGTGTCCGGCGGCTCTGCCCGGTCGGGGCCGGCTTGAGGAGAGGCTCAGGAGCAACCGATCCGGTTCCGCCACCGGCAACCAGGGCGTCCCTAATCTGTCCGGCCAGATTCTCTCTCTCTCCCGGGGTTGCTGCCACATACCTGTAGAGTAACAGCTCCAGACCAGCCCAGTCCCGAGGTGAGCGGGCCAGATGACGGGAGAGGACGGTCAGGGCAAACCGGGCAAACCCCCCGAAAACACTGCTATCCGCGAAACCGGTCTCCCGCTCGCGCTCCAATCCCTCCAGGATCTCCGTCTGCCATAGGGGACGCAACGGCCCCACCTCCCCCAGTATCAAAACAGCCGCCCGCTGGGGGCGGCTGCCGTGCTTATTCCACTGAAATGAAAAAGTAGTAAAGGGGTTGTCCGCCCTGGTGAAGTTCGATTTCGTACCTGGGATGGTCTTCAGCCAAAACGTGCCCGAAGGCCCGTGCCGCTTCGGGCGTCACCTCCTGCCCATAGAAGAGGGTGATGATCTCTGTCTCTTCACTGACCATCTTCCCCACCAATTCCCGTGCGACCGAGGTGGGTTCGCTTCCTACAGCTTCGATTCGCCCATCAACTATCCCTATGATGTCACCCTTTTTGATCTCCCGGCCGTGAAGCTGAGTATCGCGAACTGCAAAGGTAACCTCCCCATGGCGCACACGCTGCCCAGCCTCGGCCATCCGTCCCACATTCTCGCTCAGCTCGGCCTCAGGGTCAAAGGCCAGCAGCGCGGCGATCCCCTGGGATACATTGCGGGTGGGGACTACCGCCACCTCCTTCTGGGTCAGTTCCCTGGTTTGCTCGGCGGCCAGGATGATGTTCTTATTGTTGGGAAGGATGATCACCTTATCCGATGGAACCGCTTCTACCGCCTGGACGATCTCCTCGGTGCTCGGGTTCATGGTCTGGCCACCCTCGACAATCGCGTCAGCTCCGAGGCTGCGCAGAACCTCGATTAGTCCATCACCGACGCCGACCGACACAATGGCCTGCGCCTTCTTCTCCATCGGCCCGCTGGGTGGATCGAGCAGATCCTGTCCACCAGTGAGTGCCGCGTGCTGCTCCTTCATGTTTTCAATCTGAACCGTCAGCAGTTCGCCATGCTGCAGGCAGTATTCCAGCGCCTTACCCGGAGTGTTGGTATGGACATGCACCTTGATGAGGGTCTCATCGCCCACTACTACCAGACTGTCGCCGATACTATCCAGGTACTGACGAATCCCATCCACCGGGAGCCGTGTGCCGCGCAGCATGAAAACTGTGTCGTAGATGAAATGAATGTCGCCCATTTCGGCGGTGATAAAGCTTTCACGCATTTGAAGCTCGGAAGGTGGGGGCGCTGCGGGCAGTTCATCCACCAGTTCCTGGCCTCTGGCCACCATCAGCCAGGCCTTCAAGATGAAGACCAGGCCCTTGCCGCCAGCGTCAACTACGCCTGCCTGGCGGAGCACTGGCAACATCTGCGGGGTCTTGGCCAGCGTGGCCTCGGCCTGGGCCACTGCCGCCTCCATGATCGTGACCAAACCCGCACCCTCGCGAGCCCGAGCCAGGGCGGCCCTGGCCGTCTCCCGGGCCACCGTGAGAATGGTTCCCTCCACCGGCTTCATCACTGCCTTGTAGGCAGTATCTACCCCGCCCTGCAAGGCCCAGGCCAGATCAAGACCGGTGGCTCGTCTCTTTCCCTCCAACCCGCGAGAAATGCCCCGGAAGATCTGTGATAGGATAACACCTGAATTGCCACGTGCTCCCATTAATGAACCCATGGAAACCGCGGCGGCCACTTCGGCTATGTTAACCGAGTCAGTTTTGCCTACTTCTCGGCCGGCGGCTTGAAGAGTCAGTGACATGTTTGTCCCAGTATCACCGTCGGGAACAGGAAACACATTGAGTGCATCAACACTGGCCTTGTTAGCCTCCAGATGCGAGGCTGCTGCCAAGAGCATTTTTTTGAAGATTACCCCGTCTATCACCTCGTGGTGCAATGCCTGCCCCTCCCTAACGCTCGTTGCCCACCTTCACACCCTGGACAAGGATATTGACCCGGCTAACGCGCAGCCCGGTCATACTCTCAACACTATACTTGACTTGCTCGGTGACATTCTTGGCCACCTCGGAGATGCGCGTCCCATAACCGACAATGATGTAAAGGCTAACCCCTACCTCATCGCCCTCAACATTGACCTCCACGCCGCGGCTGAGGTTCTCCCGTCTCAGGAGCTCAGCAATACCATCTTTGAGCTTGCGCGAAGCCATGCCGACAATGCCGTAGCACTCTGTTGCCGCTACACCGGCCACAGTTGCGATAACTTCATCCGAAATGGAGATTCGCCCCCAGCGGTTAACAGCTTCTTTGCCCATGAGAACTGCCCCCTTGCCATGGCTGGTCCGTCGAGTATTCTGCATTCTCTCCCTCGCCCCCTTTTCCTCCATAGCTAAGCTCTCGTTTCGGTACTAATACCAACTCCGGGCCCAGGTCTTAAGTGATTAGCATGTCTAATGCCCGCCGACCGAATGCCATTAGGACTGTCAACGGACTGTGAAAATGTCACCCCTTTGGTGCCGAAATGGGACTGAGAAAATGTCCCCCGGTCAGTCGCTGGAATGGTAGAATAGATCAGCCGGATCTTTCCTGTGGAAGAACCTCTCAAC
>JBFLWA010000036.1:0-8601 GCA_040758135.1 Bacillota bacterium
CGTTGAGAGGTTCTTCCACAGGAAAGATCCGGCTGATCTATTCTACCATTCCAGCGACTGACCGGGGGACATTTTCTCAGTCCCATTTCGGCACCAAAGGGGTGACATTTTCACAGTCCGTTGACACAACCTGCAATCAACCAGCCAATTGGGTTTATGTTGTCTCATCCACATTAAGAGCCTGTCACGTAAAGATGGGGAACAGCCGGTTACATAGGGGACGGGGGAACGGTCACGGCTCAGAGCGTTGTCCGTTCACCCCTTGACAGGGTATTTCCCTACTCTCTTCACCCCGTTGTCAGGCCGCCCAGGCCGGACCCACCCTGTGAGGGCAAAGTAGCCCCCTGGCCTTACCCCACCTCACCAGAAAATGCCGCCACAACTTGAGCAAGTTGTGCGTGGCCCAGATGAGCCGCCACTCGCTCCGGCAGGCCGAATGACCCCATCGTATGAACCGATCGCACCCACGCACCACCTTCACCTGCCCAAACGTGGTCGCTACAAACAACTCCGGCCCGCCGGGATCGCACCTCGCGCAGTTGGCCTCACTCCAGTAACCCGCATCCGCTGCCAGCGCCCCGATCTGATGTAGCTGACGGCAGTCGTTCTCCTCTTGAGTAAGGTTGGAAACCAGCACCTGACCGTTGTACCCCTGCACGTAGCCGGTACGCGTCTTCATGATCCGGCTGTCGGGATCAGTCACGTTCGCTTTCGCTAAAGACCTTCACCGCTCCTCCCGAGGTTTGTGCAACAGGCTCTTAAGAGATCCAAAAAAGCGCTGTGACTCCCCTAACTGCTGAGGATGGCCCCAACCAAAAGCAGTAAGGCGATGATGCACGGCTGGTGCAACAGGTAGATGGTGAGCGAGCGCTGGCCCAGCCAGACCAGAGCCCTTACTGGCGCGAGCCGACCGGCGTCGGGCAGCCAAAAGACCCGCCGGCCCTGCGGGTAGAGCCACTGCCCTAACGCCACCCCGGCCAGGATCACCCCGAACCAGGGCACCAGCGGGAAGTAGTCGACCGAGTAGAACCCATGCTGCAGGATGCCCAGCCAGAGCCAGGCCCCGGTCTTGGCCGTCAGTTCTCGCACCACGAACCCCCCCAGCAGGAAGAGAAGGCTCCCGGCCGCGGCCAGGGCTGGTCGCCGTAGGAAGGGGTAGCCCAGGATGCTAGAGAGGCCGATAAGGTGCAGGACGCCGAAGACCACGAAGCCCCGGCCCAGAACCAGCCAGGTGCCGGCGGTCACAGCCAGGCCCCAGGCGAAAATGGCGGCTCCGCGACGCAGGTAGCGCCGGAAGGCGCTGGCCTCGCCCCGCTCCCTGCCCCGGGCGTAGCTGATGGAGAGCGACACGCCGACCAGCAGAAGAAAGAGGCTAGCCCCAAAGCGCTCATAGACCAGCCAGCCCCCTTGATACAGGCCAAATGACCGGCCGCCGAACTCCTCCAGGTCGGCCAGGGTATGGTGGATGAGCATCATGACGATGCCCACCCCGCGCAGGGCATCAATCTCCCAGTAGCGTGCGGGTTTCGTCTCAGTCACACTTCCTAGAAGGCGGTGATGCACTCGGGCTTCTGATCAACCCGGAACAGCTCCCTCAGGGTGCCCAGGTGCTCGGGGGCGACCCGGACCCGCCCCAAGTCGTAGAGAGTGGTGATTTCCGCACTCCCCATGAGCAATGCGGAAAGATCGGTGACATCCAGGGCCAGGTCGATGGCCTTTCCGCCGCCTCGCTCCACGGTGACCAGGCCATCCGCAAAACGGATCCGGTAGCTTCCGGCTGCATCGGGGCAGAAGGTGTCCTCAACCTGCACAACCAGGTCGGCGGTGACCTCATTGAAGTTCCGGTAGGCAGTGGACTCCAGGAACTTGTCGACCGCGGTAATCCGATACATCAGGCCCAGGCCCGAAGTGTTAGTCTCATGGTAGACCGGAGGGATGATATTGTCGGTCCCGCTCCGTACATCCTTGAGCAGGAAGTGGAAATCGGATTTCTGGGTATCGAAGATGATGCGGTTGATCTGGTCGGCCTGAGTATTCAGGAAGGAGCAGAGGGTGGCCAGAGCCTCGGGACCGTTCCAGATCCACTCCTTGATCACCAGGTCGTTCTTAACTGAGTTGTGTTCGTGAGCTTTCTTAAACCCAAAGGCTACATAGCCCAGGAGCTGGCCATCCTTCCGGTAGCCGACGATGGCCCGGTTGGCGCTGAACCCCTTAACCATCGACTCCAGTTCGTAGCGGCTCTTGCGGCAATAGCCATGTTGCCCTTCGGCCCGCAAGTTATAGCATTCCTCAATGGCATCGGTATCTTCGGGGGTCAGATAGACTACCCCGTGGGGCCGGACCGTTCGCGGCAGGCTGGACGGTTGGAACGAATAGCGGTGTTGCTTGAGGCCATAGCCGAAGCCCATCTGGTGGTAGAAGTCGGGACGAAAGGAGTAGAGCATAGTCAGGTAGGCGCCCTTCTCTTGAAAGTGGTCAATGAAGAACTGGATGATGTCCTTGGCCACATGCCGTTTCTTGTGAATCAAGTCGACCGCGACCATGCCGACGCCGCCGGTGGGGATGAAGCGACCGAAGTAGTTCATCTGGTAGTCGATGAGCCGCATCCCGCCCACCATCTGGCCATCCTCGAAGACGCCCCAGTAGGCCGAGGTGGGGTCGTTCTGCTGCATCTCCTGGTACCGTCCGGGCAGCCGCTCCATGGTCATGTTAAACCCCGGATAGGCGCTGATGCAGATCCGGGCGTAATCGTGGAATTCCTTCTCTGTCTCCAGCTTCCTAACCTCTCGGCTCACGGTTGCACCTCCCGCTATGTAGGGCTTGCCCAGGCGGCCCGGTTGCCCCGACCCGGGTGAGCCAGTGTCAGACTCTGTCTTCTCCAGCGCCCAAGCCAAGACCTGCCGGATGCAGGAGTCTTTCCCGAGCGGTGCGCGAGGCTACGTCTGGGCCGCGCTCTCACCGGCCACATGCCCCGATGACCAGGCCCACTGCAGGTTGTAGCCGCCGGAGTCACCATCGATATCCAGCACCTCGCCGGCGAAGTAGAGTCCGGGGACCAGCCGGGATTCCATAGTCCGGGGGTCGACCTGGGTGACATCAAGCCCGCCGGCGGTAACCTGAGCCGACGGCCAGGACAGGGTGCCGCTGACCGGGAACCGCCACCCCAATAGCGTCTGGGCCAGGCGCTGCCGTTGGGCAGCGGTTACTTGCCTGCCCGGCAGATGCAGATCGCCAACCGCCTCTTTGGCCACCGCCTGCGCCAACTGCTTGTGGATGAAGCCGACCAGGCTGAAGGCGATGGATTTGGCCGGGCGAGCGGCCAGGCGCTGGGCTAAGAGCTGATCGAGGGAGTCCAGGGTATAGCCGGGGACCAGGTTGAGTTCCAGGATTACCTGTTCACCGAGGCGCAGGTGGTGGCCGGCAGTACGGCTCAACTGGAGGATGGCCGGCCCGGAGACGCCGTAGTTGGTGAAGAGCACTTCACCGGTTTCGCTCCGGCGCTCCACTCCCCCGGCGATAATCCGGGCTTCCACCTGTAGGCGGACACCGTTAAGCTGCTTCACATAGGGGGAGTCCAGCTTCAGCTGGACCAGGGCGGGGAAAGGATCGACCAGGCGATGGCCAAGAGCTCCGGCCAGCCGGTAGCCATCGCCATGGCAGCCCAGGTTGGGCGCGGCCAGGCCGCCCGTGGCCACGATTACGCGGTCAGCCGAAAGCTGGCGGCCATCGCTCACCATTAGCTTAAAGCCCGAGCCGGTCGGCCCAATTGCCTCCACCGGAGCTTCGGTCAATATCTCCACTCCCAGCGCGTCCAGCTCGTAGCGGAGAAGATCCAGTACGCTTGAGGCCTGAAATGAGGCTGGATAGACCTTGCCCTGCTCGGTCTCGACCGGCTCGACTCCGAGTTCCCGGAAGAACTCGATGGTCGCTGGATATCCAAAGCGCGAGAAAGCGCTGAGGATAAAGCGTGGGTTCTCTCCGTGGTAACGGTGGAGCGCCGGGTCGGTATTAGTGAGGTTGCAGGTTCCGTTGCCGGTGGTCAGAAGCTTCTTGCCCACCCGGTTGTTCTTTTCCAGAACAGTGACCCGCGCCCCGCGGCGGGCAGCGGCAATGGACGCGATCAGACCGGCCGATCCGCCACCAATAACAGCAATGTGAACCGGTGTCGGCAAGCTCACCTCTCCTCTCTCGTCGCGGCCACCAGTGATTCAGGCAGAGGGTGCCGCTCGACTCGGATCAGACCCTGCGGGCAGTAGTAGCAGTGGTAGTGGGCGGGCTCTTCTTCCCTTAGCATGCCCGGGAGAAAGCGGCCAATGTTGTCTACCGCCCGGTCTCCGCAGCCTCGGTCTCGGTCACCCAGACCAGCTCCCCTTCATCGGTGGGGCGGACGCCGTTCCATGGTGCCAGTGGGTCGGGAAGGTCGGCGGTAAACACGTACATCCCGCTGCGGTTGGTCTCGGTCGCACCCTCCCAGGTAACCGGACCGGTAAACCTGGCAAACGGCAGACGGATCCCGGTCTCCTCGGCCACCTCCTGAGGTTGGCCGCCCTGGGCGGAATCTGCGGTATGCCCGCTGGGCGGTATAGTTCGCCGCCAGTCAGCTTCTACCTCCCATAGGGAGGCATCGGAATCCTTCCCTGGTCATAGTTTTTGCGACAACCATCGACTCTACTTGCGTCCGACCACCCGGATGAGTATACTTGTTCTATGCCGAACGTTCGTCAAAGAACGACTTTTGCCAGTATTGAGGAGGTAGACCATGGCCGAGCGATATGAGGAATTGGAGCAGCTACTCAAGGCGGTAAACCGCGGCCTGCACGAGCTTTTCAGGGATTTGCGGGAGGTTCATGGGCTTCCCGCCTCCAGCATGGTCGTACTGGGGCATGTATTCCGGAGGCCCAGAACCACCGTCAGCGAGCTGGCCCGCGAGATCGGCATGGCCAAATCCCATGTCTCCAAGACGGTGGAGAGCCTAACTGCTCTGGGATTACTTGAGAAGACCCCTGACCCAGAGGATCACCGGTTGCTTCACATCCAGCCGACGGAAAAGACACGGGAGAACTTCCGCCGGATGAAACAGGCCATGAGCCAGCGCTTTTCGGGTATAGTCTCCGCCCTGCCCCCGGAGAAAATCGACTCGATCATTGAGAGTCTGCGAGTACTCCAGTCGGCCCTCGACCAGGAAACGCACCAAAACAGCAATAAGGGGTGAACGGCAGATGACCAAGCTTCTCAGGTACCTCAAACCATACACCACCGGCGTAATGCTGGTGGTCGGCCTGGTCTTTGTCCAGTCGATGTCCTCCCTCTACCTGCCCAACCTCATGTCAGAGATCGTGGACAAGGGGGTAGCCAGGGGCGACACCGCCTTTATCTGGCGCACCGGTGGCCTGATGCTGTTGGTCGCCCTGGTCGGTTCAATCTGCGCGATCGCTGCCAGCTACCTCTCGGCCCGAATCTCCTCGGGCTTCGGACGAGACCTGCGCAACCGCGTCTTCTCCCATGTCGAGCAGTTCTCTCTTAAAGAGTTTGACCGTTTTGGCACCGCCTCCCTGATCACCCGGACCACCAACGACATTACCCAGATCCAGCAGGTGGTTCTGGTATTTGTGCGGATGGTAATCAATGCCCCGATCATGTGCGTCGGCGGGCTGATCATGGCCATCTCTATGGACACCCGGCTCTCCTGGGTGCTGGCAGCGTCAGCCCCCATCATCGCGCTGGTTATGATCTGGGTGACCACCAAGGGGATGCCCCTCCACCATCGTGTCTCCTCTTCCAAGACCGGTGGTATAGTCTTAGCCTGGCAGCAAGTTACGACAGCTCCTTCTCCATAATGTAGCTGCGATAGGTCTTTCCCTGCCACTGCTCCTCGGCGATAACCCGGTAGCCAAGGCCAGAGTAGAAACGAACCAGATGATGGGCGGTGGTGGCGGTGTCCAGCCGCAGACGGCTAATACCGTTCTCCCGGGCCTTCTGTTCCACAAGATCCATGATGAAGCGCCCGATTCCCCGAAGTTTCAGCTCCGGAAGCACCGCGAACTGACTGATGTACAGGTGCGACTGCCCATCCTCTTCCTCCACCTCAGTGGAGATGGTACCCACCATCTGTCCGTCAAGAAAGACGAGATAGACATCGCGACCCTGCATCCGTTCCCTGGTGATCTCCTCATCCTGATAGCTACCGGTATAGTTCATCCCCATCTCAGCCAATTCACGATAGGCCGCGTTGACCAGCAGCCTCAGCGGCCTGACATCAGCTTCTTCAGCCAGCCGTACTGTTAGACGATCCCTCCACCCGGTCATTGGGTCACCTCCCCGGCCATATCGGGTAGCCCTACCTCTATCACTGGGATACAGATGTCGATCTCAGAAGTCTCCGAGTCCGGGTCATAGCGGCTATCGTAGACCTCGTAATCGGGAGCCTCAGCCGGTATGTAACCGCTGCGCGGGAGCCAGCTTCCCCAGATATGCTGGTAGCTTTCGTCCAGGCGATCGACCGAACCCCGGTGGGTGAAAACAGCCCAGAGGCCAGCAGGAATCTCCTGCGCGACCATACCCTGTGGCAGACGACTATCCACTATGCTGACGGGCACTGCGGTCAGATAGGAGATGGTGCTCTCATCGGTGAGTCCGCCGGGCAATGGTGCGCAGACTCCGAGGATCACATCGTCAGCCAAGCGGTGAGGAATCCCAGCTCTACGACGTATAAGCTCCCGGGCAATGGCACCCAGCTCCCCGTGCTGGTTCTTTCCCAGATACGGGAGGCCAACGACCTGTCTTGCCGGGCGAAACTGAATGGACGGCTCAAGCGTGAGGCCTGACTGCAGATGCTGTAAGCGCTCAACGGTCAGTCGGGGCTTTTCCAGCAGTAACAGACGCTGCCCGCGGCGACGATACTCCCCCGGGGTCATTTCGTAGACAGTCCGGAAAGCCCTGGTGAAGGCAGCTTGCGACCCAAACTGGTAGTCCAACGCAATATCCAGCACCCGCCGGTCAGTGGTGAGCAGCTGTTCACCGGCATCGGTCAGTCGGCGACGTCGCAGGTAGTTGCCTAACGATTGACCTACCATCCCCCGGAAAATGCGGTGAAAGTGAAATAGGGAGAAGCCAGCCTCTTCCGCCACCCGGGCGGGGGAGACCGGCTCCATCAGATGCTCCTCAAGGTAGTCAATGGCTATCTGCACTCGCTCCAGGTACTGCACCCTATCTCACCCCTCAGCTCCATTATACCAGCTGATCGGGATGAGTTGGTGTTTCTGTAGCTCCCCTGACTCAGTAGCCTGGCCAGGAGTAGATTCGGGCGACCTCGCGCATGACCGCGCCGACCAGGGCTCGCTCCTGGTGTTGTCCTGGATTGGAGTTGGTCATCACGACTGCGCCCTTCCCGAGAAGAGGATAGAACATGAAGGCGCACTGGAAGCCAGTCCCCCATCCATAGTGGTAGATGCGGATGGCTGGCTGAGCCCGGTCCAGGAAGAATCCCATTCCCACCTCCGCGCTGCTCGGCGAGGTTAACCGCGGCCAGGAGAGTTCGGAGCTGAGTAGCCTCCCCTGGCCATTCAGGCCGGCCTGGAGCTCGAGAAGGACCGGGGCCAACTCTCCCGGCGTGGTCCAAAGGCCAGCCGCAGCCAGAAAGGGGTAGGTGGTCCGGTCTTCCGGGACAACACGGCCTTGGGGGTCGTGCCCGCGAGCCGCCTGGCCAAGAAGGTCGGGCGGCAGCGGCTGAGAGAAACAACTCCGCTCCATGCCCAGCGGCGAGCACACAAGCCGCCGGGCCAGGTTGGCGAAGCTCTCCCCGGAGATGTCCTCCAGGAGCAACTCGATAATGCAGTAGCCAGCGTCAGAATACTCGAAGCTGGTGCCAGGTGGCTCCACCGGGGCCAGCAACGGGCTGGCCGTTCCGGGCCGCCTGCCGGCAAGCAGGTCGGTGAGAGACGGGTAGTTGGCCTCCAGCAGTGGGTCGAACATGCCGTCGGGGTCCCTGAGTCCGGAGTGATGGGTGAGAAGGTGGCGAAGGGTGACCGAATCGCCGCCGGGACCGGGGATCTGCCATGAAGTGAGCCGAACGTTGACCGGTTCATCCAGATCGAGGTGTCCCTGCTGGACCAGGCATAACGCGGCGGTGGCTGAAATGTACTTGCTCAGCGAGCAGGCTTGGAATAGGGTCAGCTCATCCACCGGTCTCGCCTGGTCAGCAGCGGCCAGACCATAGCCTCGCGTCCAGGCCAGCTTACCTTCGTTGATGACGGCGATGCTGACTCCTGGCACATGGAAGCTGGACATTTGCTTAGCGAGCTTCATTGTGTCAATTTGCTTATCTGGCATAGCCGGTAACCTCCCCCGAAGCGGTGTCAACCTGATTCTGACACAGGTCAGGAGGAGGATGTTTGACTTCTTTTGCGATCTTGTCAGGCCAGCGTTACGCCAGTCAACTCGGAAGGAAATCACCTCAGGTATAGCCACCTGCCAGGGAGAGCCCACTGGGCAAGCCTTACGACATGGAATTTGTCGGCCACGAGAGGAACATCGGGCAGGGCCCGTCTGAGGGCCTGACGATACGCGTCGCTAAGGTCGATAACGGCTGCCTCGACCCTCTCA
>JBFLWA010000037.1:0-6949 GCA_040758135.1 Bacillota bacterium
CGTCTAGCAGGAAAACCCGCTGATTGGCTACCCGGTCCCAATAGTACCGCCGCCCAAACTCCACCGGCCCGACCAGTGTCTCGACGGTACGGGAGACCCTGCCTTTGATCTCGCACCTCTGTTTGTCCGGCTCTTCGGTAATCCGGCCATCAATCGCCTGGAGGATCTCGGCCGTACCTTCAGCCATCACTCCCAAGAACCTGCCAAATATTGCGCGCTCCAGTTCCCAGAAGGATATCCCGACTGCACCTTGAATGCTATCCATGACGAGAGCACCGACCTCCTTTGTGACGGTCTCAGCAACCATTCACTCCGGGAGAAGGTGCTTCTCGTCCTTGTTTTTGTCCTCAATTACCCAACTATACTTTACTCATACCTACCGTTTAAACCAGGGAGCGACGGGGATAATAGTCTAGACTCAAATCACACGTATGGGAGGGTAACCCGTGATCAGCAGCGAGATCAAGGGGAAGGTAGCCTACATCCGCGGGTTGGCCGAAGGGCTGAAAATCGACCAGGCTGGCGATACTGGTCGTCTGATGATGGCGGTGGTGGATGCCCTGGAGACTGTGGCCCGGGGTATGGAGCGCCTGGAGGTGGAGCACGACGATATTGAGGAATACCTGGGTGCCATGGATGAGGACCTGACCGACCTCGAGGACGACTATTATGCCGATGAGGGAGAATTGACGGTTGATGTCGATGACGATGAGGAATACGTCTCTGTCGAGTGCGAGAACTGCGGTGAGAGCGTTTACTTCGATGAGTCGCTGCTCTTGGATAATGAAGCCCTTGAGATTACCTGCCCTAACTGCGGAGAGGTGGTCTATGACACCGAGCAGGAGTATCAGATCATCCAGGATGATGATGGGCTGAACGCGGTGGAAGAGCTGAACCTCACGCGGGAACACAAGGGCGAGTAGCCATTGACCAATCATGTTGGGGCGGTCGGTTATCGGTCGCCCCTTTTCTATGCCTTCCGGTCCAGTCATAACCACAGACGAGCCCTAATACCTATTGGTAAGTCGGGAGGGGCGTCAATGTCGGAACGTGAACGCATCGAGCGGGAGGTCATCCGCTGGCTACCGGAAAACCTGAGGCGCCTGGTGGCTGACCTCGGGCCTGACCTGGAAGACCTGGAGGAGATCAGGTTGCGCCGGGGACGGCCCTTGGCTTTTACCCTGCCTGGACGCAACCTTCTGGTTGACTGGCTGGTCACGGCTGACGACATTGAGCGGACTCTCCAGATTATTACCCGGGGTTCCCTCTACGCGGTGGGTGATGAGTTGTGCAATGCCTTTTTGACCCTCCCGGGAGGCCACCGGGTTGGATTAGCGGGCCGCACCGTCCTGCAGAACGGAGAGATCAGGGCGCTTAAGGAGATTAACGGGGTTAATGTCCGAATCTCCCGGGAGGTCCCAGGGGCTGCCGACCACCTGCTGCCCCACCTCATCCGGCCCTCGGGCGGCGCCCACAGTACACTGGTCCTGTCGCCTCCCGGTTGCGGCAAGACCACGTTGCTGAGGGATCTGGCCCGCCAGTTGGCCAACGGGCGCCCTGGCCTGACGCCGGGACTACGGGTAGGGATAGTCGATGAACGTTCGGAACTGGCGGCCTGCTGCAACGGGGTGCCGCAGCGGGATGTGGGGCTCAGGACTGATGTAATGGATGGCTGCCCCAAGGCGCGGGGCATTGTGCTGATGATCCGCAGCCTCTCACCAGAGGTTATCATCACTGACGAAGTTGGGCGCCTTGAGGATGTGGAGGCCCTGCTGGAGGCTGCCAACGCGGGAGTCGCGGTGATTGCCTCAGCGCACGCCTACGGGGTCAGCGATGCCCGCCAGCGCCCGTCACTGGGCCGCATGTTGCAGGCCGGGCTTTTTCAGCGATTGGTGGCCCTGAAGAGGCAACCCCATCCGGGGACCGTGGCCGAGATCACCGATGGGCAGGGTAACCCATTGCGCAGGCCGGTACGGGAGGTGACGGCGCGACCATGACTATCAAGCTGGTAGGTGCCATCATCGTGGTGGGAGCCTCGAGTATCCTGGGTTTCGCTCTGGCAGCTCCCTTTGCTCAGCGTCCAAGGGTGCTGCGGGCGCTGCAGGCAGGGCTGGAACGGTTGGAGACGGAGATCGACTACGGTCTGGTGCCTCTCCCGGCGGCTCTGCGCCGGTCGGCCCGCGGTCTGGCGTTTCCGGCCAGTCGCTTGCTAGAGACGGCTGCCGACGAGCTGGAGACGGGCGACGGGCTGACCGCTGGCGAGGCCTGGACCCGGAGCCTCGAACATTGGGATCGTGAGTCGTCATGGAACGCGGAGGACCGTGAGATCCTCGGAGAGATCGGCGGGTGGTTGGGTAGCTCGGACCGGGAGAACCAGAAGCGCCATCTGCGCCATGTCCTAGACCGTTTGAAATACCAGGAGGCACTGGCTCGAGACGAGCAGAGCCGGGGGGAGCGTCTTTTCAAATACCTGGGGGTCTTGGGCGGTCTGGCTCTGGCGATCATTCTTCTGTAGGGGGGAAAGACTCATGGTGGGTTTGAAGACGATTCTGCAGATGGCGGGCATTGGTCTGATCTGCTCCACGCTGGTCTCCATGTTCAAGGAACAGAATAGAGACCAATGGGCACTGGGGGTTACGGCGGCCGGGGTAATCCTCATTTTCTGGCTGGCCATGGACCTGCTGAGGGAACTGGTCGAAACCATCCGCACCGTGTTCATGCTTTAAGAGCAACTATGGATATTTTCCAAGTACTGGGCTTCACCCTGATCACCCTGGTCTTGCTGCTGGTCTTGCGTCAAACCAATCCGTCTGCCTCGACCCTCGTCGGGGTCGTGGCCGGGGTGACCTTGCTGCTCTTGGCCGTGAGCCAGCTCAGGGCAATTGTGGGGGTCTTTGGCGACCTGGCCGCGCGGGCCGGCGTCAGCCAAGTTTATGTGGCCACGGTGCTCAAAGTCATTGGCATCGCCTACCTAACCGAATTCGGGGCGCAAATCTGCCGTGACGCCGGGGAGGGTGCCCTGGGCAGCAAGGTTGAGCTGGCCGGCAAAGTCCTCATCCTGGTGCTGGCCATTCCCATCGTCCTCGCCGTTCTGGACACCATTCTCAAGATCCTCCCCTGAAGACTCATCCGGAGGGAGTTATGGCCAGAGCTATCCTCATCACCATTATGGACTTCCTTCTGATCACCCTGGTCCTGGCTCCCGGGCCGGCCGTGGCCGCGCCTCTGGGTACGGCTGTCGAGGAGCTGCCCAGCGAAGCCGGTGAGCTCACCGCCTTCCTGGCCCAGCTGGAACGGGAGACCGCTGAGCACCTGGGTGGGTTCAGTCTCACCGGTATTCTGGAGCAGACCGGGCGACAGGGGCTGGGAGCCAGCGTTTCAGCCATCGTTACCGGGCTCCTCCGGTACCTATTCCGGGAGGTCGTCCAGGGAAGTGGTCTCCTCGGGAAGCTTCTTATCCTGACGGTATTGTGCGCCATCCTGCAGAACCTGCAGGCGGCGTTCGCCCAGAGTGCGACCAGCCGGGTGGGCTATGCCGTGGCTTATATGGTGATGGTTGCCCTGGCGGTCAGCGCTTTCCTGGTGGGCCTGGAAGCGGGCCGGGCGGCCATTGACCAGCTGGTCTCCTTCATGCAGGCCCTGACGCCGCTGCTATTAACCCTGCTGGTGGCGGTGGGGGCGGTGACTACTGCCGGGCTATTCCATCCGGTGATTCTCATCGCTATCCACTTGGTGAGCTCGGCGGTGCGTGATGTTATCCTTCCTCTGATTATGCTGGCCGTTGTCCTGGACCTGGTGGGGGGGTTCAGCGAACGGTTTCGTCTGAGCCGGCTATCCGGCCTTATCAAGCAAGCGGCCGCTGCCGGCTTGGGGATTCTGCTCTCCATCTTCCTCGGGGTGATGACAGTCCAGGGGGCAGCAGGTGCTGTGGCCGACGGGGTGGCTCTGAGAACGGCCAAGTTTGCGGCCGGGACCTTCATACCCGTAGTCGGTAAGATGTTCGGTGACGCTGTGGAGTTGGTCATTGGGGGGTCACTACTGGTCAAGAGCGCCGTGGGAATCGCCGGATTGGCTGCGGTTTTCATTATCTGCATCTTTCCGTTGCTCAAGATTATAGCTCTGGTCCTCATCTTCCGGCTCACCGGCGCTCTGGCCGAGCCGCTGGGTGCTGGTCCGGTAGCCAGTAGCCTGACCGATATCGGCAACTCTCTGGTCATGGTGGCGCTCTGCATCGGGGCAGTGGCTCTAATGTTCTTCGTTGGCACCACCATTATTACCGCTGCCGGCAATATGGCGGTCATGCTACGGTGAAGGGGTGACGGGCATGGCTTTCCTGTACCAGTGGGTTCACAGCCTGGCCGTAATCGTCTTCATGGCCGCTCTCCTGGAGATGCTGATCCCCCGAAGCAGTCTAAACCGGTATGTGCGGGTGGTCATGGGGCTCCTGATCCTGTTGGCCACTATTCAGCCTCTGCTTACCCTCCTGGGTCAGGGGATTGACCTGGATGCCCTGACCGGGCGGATCGCCGCTACCAGTAGTCGGGGTCTTGAGGCGATCATGGCCCGTGGCGCCGAATTGCGAGAGGCCCGGGCACAGGAGGCCATCGCGCAGTACCGCTCCATGCTGGAAGCAGACATCGAGGGTTATCTCGCGGGGCTGTCGGCTAACCGCTTCGAGGCCTCGGTGGAGCTGATCATCACTGAGGGCCGCTCCACCGGGGTCAGACGGATCGTTATTTGGGTCCTGCCACCGGAGACTGTGCCAGACAGCGAAATCCATGAGGTGGCCGTAGAGGTGGAGGCAGTTGCTATCGAGATTGGCGAACCCGACGGGACGTCCGCGAGCAACACCCTCGACCCGCAGCTGGCAGCCAAGATCAGAGAGCTGCTGTCTGCCGCCTACCGGGTACGGCTTGACCAGATAGAGGTCAAAACCAAGAGCGAGGGGTGATCTCTTTGGCAGCACTGCCATTCAAGGAACCGCAGATCAGGTTGAGCAAACGGATGGTCGTTTTGATTGCCGTCGGAGTATTTCTCATAATCCTGGGCCGCTATTTCGGCCCTCCGGCCCGACAGCCCACCAGCGAGCCGCTGCCGGTGGAGACCACTCAGGGCACTGTTGAGGTCAGCTCCCTGCCGTCCACTACCCCTGTCCCAAGCGGATGGGAACAGGCACAGTCGCTGGAGCGTGCCATGGCTATGGAGCTTGAGAAGATCCTGAGCCAGATGGCCGGGGCTGGTCGGGTTCAGGTCTCCCTCACCCTGCAATCCACGCCGGAACAGGTTCACCTCAAGGATACCACCACCACCCTCGAACAGATCAGTGAGCGCGACAAATCCGGCGGTTCCCGGGAGACCGAGAAGAGCACAGTTACCACTTCTACAGTGGTGGCCCGGGTTAGCGGTGGCCAGGAGCTGCCCACGGTGATCGTGGTCAACCGACCCCGAGTAGTCGGCGTCCTGGTGGTGGCCGATGGGGCCAGCAACCCGCTGGTTCGAGCCGAACTGACCAGAGCAGTCGCAGCCTACCTGCGTCTGGCAACTCACCGCATAAGAGTCCTGCCGAGAGGAGGAAGTTGAGATGATTGTTACACCTAACCGGGGTAGTCTATTTAAGGTCCTGCTATTTGCCATAATGCTGGGGGCTCTGCTCTATTATGTGGTGGAGATGCGGCCCCTGGCTCGAAAGGAGATAATGGGATGGGCCAGCGATGAGGAGGTAGCTGTACCGGCTCTGGCGCCGGCGGATCCGGCTACACTCTTCAAAGCCGATTTCTTCATTGATTACCGCTTGGAGCGTGAACGGGTGCGTGGCGAACAACTGGAATTGCTCCGGGAGATCATCAATAGTCCCAATACCGACGAGACGACCCGCAAGGAGGCCAACCTCCGGTGGTTGAGGATCGCGGCTGATATCGGGCGGGAGAATGAGATTGAGAATTTGCTGCGGGCCAAGGGATTTGAGGATGCCGTTGCCTTCATCTACGACTCGGCGGTTGTGGTGGTGATGAAGGCCAAAGACCTAACCCAGATCGAGGCGGCCCGGGTGGCCGAGATTGTCACCAAGTGCACCGGAGTCAGGGCCGAAGCCATTAGCGTGATCATCAAGCCCCAGTAAACGCCGGGGGACCATCCTGTGGGAGACGGTCCCACGCCCTGCTTCACGGCTTTATTGTCGCCCCCGGTTTTTTGTCTCCTCTGGCGGCTATGCTATGACAGAGAAAGGAGGCCTGAACAATGGTTGGCTGGTTTGCCGCTGCTTATCTTGCCGGATCGCTCCCCTTTGCTTACTGGTGGACCGAGCTATTCTCGGGGCGTGATATCCGGAAGATCGGCTCCCGCAACGCCGGGACTGCCAATGTGTGGAAGACGAGCGGCCTACTCCCCGCCATTCTCACCGCCCTTGGTGATGGGTTGAAGGGGGTAGCGGTGGCCCAGATTGGGCTCCGGATCCCGTCACCGTTGGCCGGCTACGCCCTGCCTTCTTTGGCCATCGCCGGTCATAACTGGCCGGTATGGCTACGCTTCCGGGGCGGTGGAGGGCTGGCTACCTTCATCGGGAGCAGTCTGGTGATGACCAACTGGGAGGGGACCCTGGCGGCAGTGGGGCTCTGGGGCCTGACCTATCTGCTGCTCCGCGACCACGACCGTAGCGCGTTATTGGCCTGTTTCCTGGTATCTGCCTTCGTTCCTTGGGTCGGACAGTCCTGTGAATGGCTGGTCTTCTACGGGAGTTCGAGCCTGGTCATTGCCCTGAAGCGGGTGCAGAGCATGTGGGATAAGCGGAGGTTGAAGACGGCAGTGGGTGATGGTGCCGGGACAGGCGTGTCAACGGACTGTGAAAATGTCACCCCTTTGGTGCCGAAATGGGACTGAGAAAATGTCCCCCGGTCAGTCGCTGGAATGGTAGAATAGATCAGCCGGATCTTTCCTGTGGAAGAACCTCTCA
>JBFLWA010000038.1:0-5062 GCA_040758135.1 Bacillota bacterium
CAGCGCCAAGGACACGTTCCATGACAAAGACTCTTTTTGACTCTCTAGAACTCAAGAAAATGTCTCCTTTCATGAGGACATTTTCTCAGTCCGTTTACAGGGTGACAATATCACAGGCCGACAACAGCAGCGCCTCGGTTCGCTTGTCTGACAAAGGCAGCTATGATATAATGAAGCCACGCTGTTTTCCAAAAGACGAGGAAGGGATGTGTTTTATGCTCACCGCCGAGTTTTTTTGGAAATTGTTTGAGGCCACCGGTTCAGTTGCTGCCTACCTGCTTTATCGGAAATACCTGCTTCAGTAAGCATATTGGCAGAGCGATGAAGGAGAGAAGTAAGACAGACCCCAGCTAGCAGGGAGGAAGAGCCACCGACTGCGAGCTCGTCCAGCCAGGGCTGTCCGAAGTTCGCTCCAGAGCTGGCGTCCCGAAGGCTTCGGCTGCGTAGGGCGCCCGGATTCTCCCCGATAGAGGAGAGAGAGGGGGAGCCAGTCAGGGCTTCAACTTGGGTGGTACCGCGGAAGTGCGCTTCCGTCCCTTGTAGGACGGGAGCCTTTGTTTTTATCTGGCAAAGGCGAGGCAAGGAGGGAAATGAGATGAGAGACAAACTGGAAGCCATCCAGAGGGAAGCGGCCCAACGCATCGCAGTGGCCAGGACCGGCGAGGAACTGAAAGAACTGCGCACTTCGCTACTGGGCAAGAAGGGAGAACTGACCGCTATCCTGCGCAGTATGAGCCAAGTCGACCCCCAGGAGCGGCCAGCCATCGGACGCCTGGCCAACGAGGCCCGCGACTACATCGAGAGCCGCCTGGCTGAGGCTGAAGGGCGATTGGCCGCCGTCCGGCGTTGGCAGCAGCTGGCCGCGGAGACGATCGATGTTACCCTGCCCGGACGGCCACAGCCGGTGGGACATCGACATCCTCTGCACCGGATCTGGGAGGAGATAGAGGACATTTTCATCGGACTCGGCTTCGAGGTGGTAGAGGGACCGGAGATCGAGACTGAGTGGTATAACTTCGAGGCGCTGAACACGCCCAAGGACCATCCGGCCCGAGACATGCAGGACTCCTTTTATATCTCTGAGGGAATCGTCCTGCGCTCTCAGACCTCACCGGTGCAGATCCGTACTATGCAGGCGCGGCGGCCCCGGCTGCCCATCCGGATTATCGCTCCGGGTCGGGTCTACCGGCGGGATGATGATGCCACTCACTCACCCATGTTCCACCAGGTAGAGTGCCTGGTGGTTGATGGGGGAATCAGCATGGCTGATCTTAAAGGGACTCTGCTGACCTTTGCCCGGGAGATGTTTGGCCCGGACACTGAGATCAGATTGCGGCCCAGTTACTTCCCGTTCACTGAACCCAGCGCCGAAGTGGATGTATCGTGCACTGTCTGCCGCGGCCGGGGCTGCCGGATGTGCAAGGAGACCGGTTGGCTCGAGATTCTCGGGGCCGGAATGGTCCACCCGAAGGTCCTGAAGAACGGTGGTTATGATCCGGAAGAGGTGAGTGGGTTTGCCTTTGGTCTGGGCATTGACCGGGTCGCCATGCTTAAGTATGGTATTGACGATATCCGCCTGCTCTACCAAAACGATTGGCGCTTCCTGGCGCAGTTCTAAGGGGGGAGAAGACGATGAAGGTGCCTCTTAACTGGCTCAAGGAGTATGTAGCGATTAAGGATACCCCGGCGGAGCTGGCTGCCAAGTTGACCAGCCGCGGGGTGAAGGTAGACTATGCTGCCCCATTGGGGCAGGAACTCGCCAGGATCAAGGCTGGCCGCATCACGGCATTGGAGCCGCATCCGGGGGCCGACCGGCTACAGGTGGCGACGGTCGAAGCCGACCGCCTCTACACGGTGGTGACCGGCGCTCCCAATGTGGCCGTTGGACAGTTGGTACCTCTGGCTGTACCGGGTGCAGTAGTGGCCGGTGGCCAGACCGTTGAGGTCACCGATTTCCGCGGAGTGCGCTCGGAAGGGATGGTCCTGGCCGCCGACGAGATGGGATTGCCCGGTACCCACGAAGATGGCCTGCTGATCCTGCCCGATACCATTGCTCCCGGTACCGACCTAGTGGAGCTCTTTAGCCTACACGACCATGTACTCGAGCTCGACCTGACCCCTAACTTCTCTCACTGCTTGAGCATGGTGGGAGTGGCCCGCGAACTGGCAGCCATAAACCAGGCAGCCATGACCCCCCCGGTGATACCGGAGGCGCTATCCGGGGGTGAGACGGCCAGACTGATCAGGATCAGAATCAGTGCCCCCGACCTCTGCCGGAGGTACACAGCTCGCATCGTCCGGGAGGTCAAGGTTGGACCGTCTCCCATCTGGTTGCAGCGCCGTCTGCAGTCGGCCGGGATGCGTCCCATCAACAATGTAGTCGATGTTACCAACTATGTCATGCTGGAGTTGGGCCAGCCATTGCATGCCTTTGATTATGATCTGCTCCACGGGTCGGAGATCATTGTCCGTCGGGCTGGCGAGGGTGAGAGCATTACTACCCTCGATGGTGTTGAGCGGGAACTGACCGCCGAGATGCTGGTTATTGCCGACCGCGACCGGGCGGTGGCCCTCGCCGGCGTGATGGGAGGCCAGGAGACCGAGGTCACCGAAGCCACCCGGACCCTGCTTCTGGAATCGGCCAACTTCGTCGGGTGGAGCGTGCGCCGCACCGGGCGAGCGGTGGGAATCCGGTCAGAGGCATCAGCCCGCTTCGAGAAGGAGGCCGATCCCGAGGTCACTGCTAAAGCGGTCAACCGGGTTGTCCAGCTTCTGGAGGAGATCGGGGCGGGTCGCGGTGTTGAAGGTCTGGTCGATGTTTATCCGGCTCCGGTGGCCCCCAGGAAGATTACGCTACGGTTCGCTCGGGTGAACCAGCTTCTAGGGGTGCAGGTGTCTCCGGCCGAAGCTGACTCTATTCTTAATCGGCTGGGATGCCGGGTCTCGCCTGACGGTCAGGATCGCCGCCAGGTCGAGGTACCGACCTGGCGTACCGACATCGAGGGTGAGATCGACCTGATCGAGGAGATTGCCCGGCATTATGGGTATGATCGCATCCCCAGCACCCTACCGACCGGAGTACTGACTGCCGGAGGATTGCCGGACCGGCGGCGCGCCAGCCGGCTGGCCAAGACCACCTTGGCCGGTCTGGGGTTAGCAGAGGTGGTGACCTACACCTATCTTGACCCGGAGTTGCCGGAAATGATTTATGGTTCCCAGGGTTCTATCCCGCCCATTGTCATTGCCAACCCGCTGAGCGAGGAGCGTTCGGCCATGCGGACTACGCTCGTCCCGCAGATGGTAAGCACTCTGGCCTATAACTGGCGCCAGCGTAACCTGGACCTGGCCCTGTTCGAGCTGGGGCCAGTCTACCGGGCCGAAGAACTGCCCCTGACTCAACTGCCTGAAGAGCCGTACCACCTGTCTATCGGCCTCTTGGGCCGACTGGATCGGGAAGGGTGGGATGTCAAGCCAGAACCGGCCGATTTCTACACTCTCAAGGGGATTATTGAGGCATTGGCTGTCAGCCTCGGCGTTGGCGGCCTGTCGTTCCAGCCCAGCGACCATGCCTGGCTGCATCCCGGCCGACAGGCAGTCATCTATCTCAATGGTGATGAGATTGGGGTCATGGGCGAACTGCATCCCGATGTGGTCGACCGGTTTGAGTTGGGGGGGCGGCCACAGGTAGCTGAACTCTGCTTCGACCGTCTGACGGCCGGAGGAGGGGCAACACCGGTCTATCGGGCTATTCCCCGCTTCCCGGCGGCGGTGCGCGATTTAGCCCTGGTGGTTAGGACCGACATTCCGGCTGAGGTGGTGCTGGAGCTGATCCGGGAAACTGCCGGTCCGACCCTGGCCGAGGTTAGACTGTTTGACGTCTACGAGGGCAGACCCGTTACTGTCGGCTTCCGTAGCCTGGCCTATACCCTGGTCTACCGGGCAGATCGCACACTGAACGACGACGAGATCGATGCCAGCATCGAGGCTGTGGTTGACGAGGCGCGTTCTCGGCTGGGCGCCCAGCTCCGTGTATGAGTAAAGTATAGTTGGGTAATTGAGGACAAAAACAAGGACGAGAACCACCTTCTCCCGGAGTGAATGGTTGCTGAGACCGTCACAAAGGAGGTCGGAGCTCTCGTCATGGATAGCGTTCAAGGTGCAGTCGGGATATACTTCTAGGAACTGGAGCGCGCAGTATTTGGCAGGTTCTTGGAAGTGATGGCTGAAGGCTTGGCCGAGATCCTCCAGGCGATTGATGGCCGGATTACCGAAGAGCGGGATAAGCAGAGGTACGAGATCAAAGGCAGGGTCTCCCGTACCGTCGAGACACTGGTCGGGCCGGTGGAGTTTGGGCGGCGGTACTATTGGGACCGGGTAGCCAATCAGCGGGTTTTCCTGCTAGACGAGATGCTGAGCCTTGCCGAGGGGCAGCGAGTCGCTCGTGGTCTTGGCGCACTGGTGGCCTGCTGGGGGTCCAGGGACCATTTCTAAGGCTTGGGGAGCGGGTAGAGAGGGATGACGAGGCTGCCCGTGATGAGCCAGATGGGGAGCGCCAGGCACCGGTGTTGTTCGTACAAGCAGATGGTCTGGTCGCCTCCATGCAGCAAGAGAGAAGCCCCAACCAGGAGATCAAGATGGTTATGAGCCACGAGGGGTGGAGTAGAGCCCTTAAAGCATTGGAGGACAATCAGCCGGAAGAGCTGTTGGCGGCCCTGGCAGTGGCCAAGAAGGAATGCCCGGACGAGAAGCGGCAGGCCGCCTCCGTGCGTTGTTGAAGGAAGACTTTATGACAATGCCTGAAGCCTGCCGGGACTACCGTGTTCGCCTGCAAGAGATGGGCATCTCGGCTGAAGGGATGAGAGGGTTGGGAGCAGCTGAGTCGAACATGGACCGGTTCGCCAACCGAGTTAAGAAGCGAGGTCAAAGCTGGGTCAAACGAGGACTGCAGGCGATCGTCCAGAGTCTGGCCAGGCAGTTTGAAGGGCGGCTGGAACAGGCCAGTGAGGAGCTTAACCAGACTACACTGGAGAAGGTAGAGAAGCGGCTGAGAGCGGGAGCTGGT
>JBFLWA010000039.1:0-4837 GCA_040758135.1 Bacillota bacterium
CGCCAAGGACACGTTCCATGACAAAGACTCTTTTTGACTCTCTAGAACTCAAGAAAATGTCTCCTTTCATGAGGACATTTTCTCAGTCCGTTTACAGGGTGACAATATCACAGGCCGACAACAGCAGGCCTTTCAATCTGTTGACAGCCAATAGACGATATGTTAATGTAGAAAGGCACGGAACCGGCATGGTCCCTGAGGAGGTGTGGTTGACAGTGAGACAGATCATTACCCTAGCCTGCACCGAGTGCAAGCAGCGCAACTATACTTCGATGAAGAACAAGAAGAACGATCCCGGTCGCATTGAACTTAAGAAGTACTGCAAGTTCTGTCATCAACACACCTTGCATCGGGAGACCCGCTAGGCTACAATTGAACTATACAGGCCCGTAGCTCCAATGGTAGAGCAGCGGACTCCAAATCCGCGTGTTGGGGGTTCGAGTCCCTCCGGGCCTGCATTGCTGTTTTCTTCTTTTTTCTATCCCGATTCACGGTCCCGGGTATAGCTGGGTCCAGATTGTGGCGAGGATGTGAATGTAAATGGAAAAGAAACAGACAAAGTCGGTCTTCTCTCGCTTAGGGCGCTACCTGCGTGAATCCCGGGCGGAGCTGCGCAAGGTCATCTGGCCTTCCCGCCAGGAGACTACCGCGCTGACCGGAGTCGTCCTGATCTCAGTGGTTTTCGTGGCCGTGGGTATCTGGTTGGCAGATACCATTGCCGGCCTGTTGATGGGGTTCATACTCCGTTAGAGATGGGGATTACGGCATCGGTTAGGAGGGTAAAGAGGGCCCAGAGATGGATCGGGGCCCTCGCACTATGGACGAAATAATGCACGCCCAATGGTATGTAGTGCATACCTATTCCGGTTATGAGAACAAAGTCAAGGCCAACCTGGAGAAACGGGTTGAGTCCATGATGATGGAAGATAAGGTTTTCCGCGTCTTGGTTCCTATGGAGGATGAGGTGGAGATCAAGGACGGTAAGCGGAAGATCACCAAGAAGAAGGTCTTTCCCGGCTATGTGCTGGTAGAGATGATTATGGATGATGATTCGTGGTATGTGGTCCGCAATACTCCGGGCGTCACCGGTTTTGTTGGGACCGGGGCTAAACCAGTGCCCCTGATGGAATCAGAGGCCAAGATGATCCTCCGCCAGATGGGCATTGAAGAGGTTCGGCCCAAGATCGATTATGAGCTGGGCGAGAGTGTCAAGGTCATCGCTGGTCCCTTCGAAGGGTTTATCGGCGTTATTGACGAGATTCACCCGGACAAGGAGAAGCTCAGAGTATTGGTATCAATGTTCGGCCGGGAAACCCCTGTCGAATTGGACTTTATCCAGGTGGAGAAGGTCTAACTCAGTGGGAGGATCTTGCATCCGTTAACACCACAAAGGAGGAACTGACATGGCAAAGAAAGTTAAGACCATCGTGAAGCTGCAGATTCCCGCCGGAAAGGCCACCCCGGCTCCTCCGGTCGGCTCGGCACTGGGCCCCACGGGTATCAACCTGATGCAGTTCGTGAAGGAGTTTAACGATCGTACCGCCAAGCAGGTCGGGTTGATCATCCCGGCCGAGATCACTATTTTCCAGGACAACTCGTTCACTTTTATCCTCAAGACCCCGCCGGCGGCTATTCTCCTGAAGAAGGCAGCCGGGATCGAGAGCGGCTCAGGCGTCCCCAACAAGACCAAGGTTGGTAAGGTTACCCGGGCCCAGGTCAAGGAGATTGCCGAGACTAAGATGAAGGATCTGAACGCTGGAAACATCGAGGCGGCCATGCGCATTGTCGAGGGTACCGCCCGCAGCATGGGGATAGTAGTAGAAGATTAGCCTCAGCTGATGCTGAGTAGGTCGCAACGCCCCGGGCGTACGGCGACCGTAGGCTGGGAAGCCCCGGCCTTGTGGGAGGATTTCATCCGCTATAACCACGAAGGAGGAAAACGCCATGGCTAAGAAGGGCAAGAAGTACACTGAAGCTCAGAAACTGGTAGACCGCAACCGCCTCTACGAACCGATCGAGGCAGTTGAGCTCGTTAAGAAGACAGCCAGCGCTAAGTTTGATGAGACGGTGGAAGCCGCCGTCAAGCTAGGCGTTGAGGTAAAGCACGCCGACCAGATGGTGCGCGGGGCGGTAGTCTTGCCTCATGGTACCGGCAAGTTGGTCCGGGTTCTGGTCTTCGCCAAAGGCGAGAAGGCCAAAGAAGCCCAGGCCGCCGGAGCCGACCATGTGGGCGCTGAGGATGTGGCCGAGAAGATCCAGGGTGGCTGGCTTGATTTCGATGTGGCGGTGGCTACTCCTGACATGATGGGCGTAGTCGGTCGGCTGGGCCGGATTCTCGGTCCCAAGGGTCTGATGCCCAACCCCAAGACCGGCACCGTTACCTTCGAAGTAGCTAATGCCGTCAAGGAAATCAAGGCCGGTAAGATTGAGTACCGTACTGATAAGGCGGGTATTATCCACGCCCCCATTGGCAAGGCCTCTTTCACCGAGCAGCAGCTCCTGGAGAACTTCCGGGCTCTGATTGATGCCCTGGTCAAGGCCAAGCCGGCTGCAGCCAAGGGTCAGTACCTCCGCAGTGTTGCCGTGGCGACCACCATGGGCCCCGGGGTGCGCATCAACCCGCTGCGGGCTCAGGCCACCGACCCGGCAGAGTAAGGCGTCCGGCCCGTGGGGCTCTTCCCCGTAGGGCTTTACCCCTTCAGGGCTGACCATAAATGCATAACCAGTAGCCGTAGACAGTGGGTGTCGTACGCGACTTAAAGGATCACTGGTCCGCCAACCGAGGCTCGAGTCCGACTGACTTGTGTCATGACAAGTCCCGGCCCTCGTGTCTATGGCACGGGGGCCGTTTTCATGGCCACTGACGCGCTGCTGGATCCTAGTGGGAAGGAGGTGTGTGTGTGGCCATCAGAGAGGACAAGAAACAGGTAGTACAGGAGATTGTGGAGCGCCTTCAGCGGGCTCAATCGGCGGTCTTCGTTGATTACCGGGGTCTCAATGTAGCCCAGGATACCATCCTGCGCCGTCGCCTCCGTGAGGCCGGAGTTGAGTACCGGGTTCTGAAGAACACCATGATTAACCTGGCCGCCAGCCAACTGGGAATTGATGGGCTGGCGCCTCACCTGGAGGGTCCGACCGCGGTTGCCTTCGGGTACGATGACCCAGTGGCTCCCGCCAAGATCCTGGCCGAGTTTGTCAAGGAGAACAAGTTGGATAAGCTGACCGTCAAGACCGGCATTCTCGAAGGGAAGGTCATCGGTGTTGAGGAAGTCAAGCGCCTAGCCGACCTGCCGAGCCGCGAGGTTCTTCTCGCTCAGGTTCTGGCCGGAATTCAGGCTCCCCTCACCAGTCTGGTCAGTGTCCTGCAGGCCCCGCTCCGCAATATGGCCTATGGCCTGGAGGCCCTGCGCAAGCAGCGGGCTGAAGCTGGCGCCTGAGTTTGACTCGCCTTTCCGCTCTCAAGTTCAACTAACTTATAGGAGGATGAACAAGCGTGTCTAAAGTAAATGAGGTTCTCGAGATCATCAAGGGCATGACCGCCCTCGAACTGTCCGAATTGGTTAAGGCTTTTGAGGAGACCTTCGGTGTCTCTGCTGCTGCCCCGGTGGCGGCTGTTGCCGCTGCTCCGGCCGCTGGTGCCGCCGCCCCGGCCGAAGAGGCCCAGACTGAGTTCGATGTTATCCTGAAGTCCCCCGGCGCCAACAAGATCCAGGTTATCAAGGTCGTCCGTGAGCTGACCGGTCTGGGCCTGAAGGAAGCCAAGGATCTTGTGGACAACACCCCGAAGCCCGTCAAGGAACAGGTTGCCAAGGAAGAGGCTCAGGCTGCCAAGGCCAAACTGGCTGAGGCTGGCGCCGAGGTTGAGATCAAGTAAGTTCTGCTGGTTAACAGGGAGGAGAGGCCGCCCTGGAGCGACCTCTCCTCGTCCTGTTCTGAAGGTATACTCCAGACAATCCCGTAGTGGCAGATCGCGGCGGCGTGCTACCTGTATGAGTAAAGTAGAGTTGGGTAACTGAAGGCAAAACAAAGGACGAGAGTCACCTTCTCCCGAAGTGAATGGTTGCTGAAGCCGTCACAGAGGAGGTGGGTGCTCTCGTCATGGATACCATTCAAGGTGCAGTCGGGATATCCTTCTGGGAACTGGAGCGCGCAGTATTTGGCAGGTTCTTGGAAGTGATGGCTGAAGGCTTGGCCGAGATCCTCCAGGCGATTGATGGCCGGATTACCGAAGAGCCGGACAAGCAGAGGTACGAGATCAAAGGTAGGGTCTCCCGTACCGCCGAGACACTGGTCGGCCCGGTGGAGTTTGGGCGGCGGTACTATTGGGACCGGGTAGCCGATCAGCGGGTTTTCCTGCTAGACGAGATGCTGAGCCTTGCCGAGGGGCAGCGAGTCGCTCCCGGTCTTGGCGCACTGGTGGCCATGCTGGGGGTCCAGGGACCGTCATACCGCCAGGCCAGGGAGGCTCTGGAGAGTATCTACGGTGGCCAGGTAGTGAGCCATGAGACCGTGAGACAGCAGGTCTTGAGGCTCGGGGAGCGGATAGAGAGGGATGACGAGGCTGCCCGTGATGAGCCGGATGGGAAGCGCCAGGCGCCGGTGTTGTTCGTAGAGGCAGATGGCCTGGTCGCCTCCATGCAGCAAGAGAGAAGTCCCAACCGGGAGATCAAGATGGTTATGAGCCACGAGGGGTGGAGTCCCCGACACCCAGCCAGCGATGAATACGAGCTACTCCAGCGTAACTACCATGTGACACTGGACGGAAAGGACTTCTGGGAAGAGGCGAGCAGGAAGCTCTACAGCATCTACGGCATCGATGAGAAGACCTGGGCAGTGA
>JBFLWA010000040.1:0-2004 GCA_040758135.1 Bacillota bacterium
TACACCTGCTCACGGTCAACCGGGTGGATGTTGTAGGCCACGCTGGCACCCCCGCAAAGCTCATGAATGGCTTTCCCTATTCCCCAAAGACCTTCACCGCTCCTCCCGAGGTTTGTGCAACAGGCTCACTGGCCTCCTGAATTCCGTCCCATTACCTCCTCAGCGATCCGTCGGCCGGTTGGCGTCTGCGCCAGGCCGCCCCTGGCGGTCTCGCGCAGGGCTTCGGGCAGCATCCGCCCCACCTCTCCCATGGCCTGAATTACTTCATCAGCCGGAATGGCGCTCTTCACGCCAGCCAGTGCCATTTCCGCGGCCGCCAGGGCGTTCACAGCCGACAGGGCGTTCCGCTTGACGCAGGGGATCTCCACCAGTCCGGCCACCGGATCACAGACCAGTCCCAGGCTGCTTTTGAGGGCAATGGCCGCCGCCTGGGCCGCCTGCTCAGGGGTACCACCGGCCATCTCCACCGCCGCTGCTGCCGCCATGGCTGCGGCTGAACCGCACTCGGCCTGACAGCCTCCTTCCGCCCCGGAAAGGGTAGCCTGGGCGCCTATGGCCAGACCGATGCCAGCCGCCGTGAACAGCGCCCGGGCCATGGTCGTCTCATCGGCCCCCAGCTGCTCGCCGATGGTCAGAATCACTCCAGGCAATACCCCCGAAGAACCGGCAGTAGGAGCAGCGACAATCTTTCCCATCCCCGCGTTGACCTCGGAGACGGCCAGAGCCCGCGAGATGGCATGGTTAATGGTCTCTCCAGCTAGTGAGCGGTTAGTACCCCAGACCCGGGCGGCATCGCCCCCGGTCAGGCCGCTGCGGGAGCGGACTTCGCCGGATAAACCTCTCTCCACAGCGGCGCGCATTACCTGCAGCACCCCGACCATCCGGTCCATGACCTGACTGGGCTGAGATCCGCTCACTCGGGCCTCTTCCGCTATCACCACTTCCGCTATGGAACAACCCCTGGCATTGGCCGCCTCGACCAGCTGTGCGACGGAGGTGATCTTCATTCGGTTTCCCCGCCCTTCTGCCCGATCACCCTGGGAATGGCCACCAGGGCATCGATCACCGGCAAGCGTCCGATTATTCGCTGTACCTCATCGGCCACCGGTTGGTCAACCTCAAGGATCATCAGGGCTCTTGCCCCCTTTTCCGCCCGGGAGACCCGCATCTGGGCAATATTGACATTGTCCATGGCCAATAGTGATGAGATCTTGGAGATTACCCCCGGCTGATCCAGATAGGAAACTACCAGTGCGTCGTATTCCCCACTTAGTTCCACCGGGAACTGGTCGATGGCGGTAACCAGCACCCGCCCGCCTCCCACCGAGGATCCGGTTACCATCACCCGCCGGTCACCGGCCTCTAAGACGAAACGCACGGTGTTGGGATGGACCCGACCCAGATCGACCCGCTCGAAGTTATACTGGAGACCAGCCGCGTCCGCCAGCTGAAAAGCATCGACGATGCGCTCATCGTCGGGTCCCAGCCCCAAAAGACCCGCTACCAGGGCCAGGTCAGTACCGTGCCCCGCCCCAGTCTCGGCAAATGAGCCGTGGAGCAGAATCCGCGCCCGGACCGGTTGCCCCCCCAGAATGGATCGGGCCAGTTGCCCCAGGCGGGCCGCTCCGGCCGTGTGGGAACTGGAAGGCCCGATCATAATGGGTCCGATCATATCAAAGACACTCATTGACCTTTTCCTCCTGCAGAACTGGTAATCCGGCTCCTCCATTAGCCTCATTAGTAGAGATTCATTATATCACCTCTGGCCCAAAGCGCCAGAGGGGAATGATAAGTACTGGCAGTACGTATGAGTTAAAGTATAGTTGGATAATTGAGGACAAAAACAAGGACGAGAAGCACCTTCTCCCGGAGTGAATGTGTGTTCGTCAACCAAAAACTTGACCACCCTGACAACGTAAAAATTGACCACCCTCTCGGTTAGGTATCTGTGGTAACAGATTGCCATTGCTGACTTTCCCGGAACCGGTAAGACTCACCCTTAAA